>NZ_CP031194.1:4831344-5435262 GCF_003344965.1 Streptomyces paludis
GCATCGAACTCACCCCCACCACCGGCTCCGGCACCACCTCCGGCACCGGCTTCTTCCCCGGCGGCCTCGGCTGGTACCGCAACACCTTCACCCTGCCGCCCGCGCTCACCGGCCGCCGGATCTCCGTCGAGTTCGACGGCGTCTACATGGACGCCAACGTCCACTGCAACGGCACACTCGTCGGCAACCACCCCTACGGCTACACCGGGTTCGCCCTCGACCTCACCGATCTGCTGCACACCGACGGCACCACCGCCAACGTCATCGCCGTCGGAGTCCGCAACCGGCTCCCCAGCAGCCGCTGGTACTCCGGCAGCGGCATCCACCGCCACGCCCGGCTGGTCGTCACCGACCCCGTCCACGTAAGGCGCTGGGGTACGTATGTGACGACGCCCGGCCTCGCCGCGACGATCGGCCAGGGCCGCGCCACCGTCCGCGCCCGTATCGAGATCGTCAACGAGTCCGCCGCCGCCCGCCCGGTCACCGTCGTCACCACCGTCCGCGACCCGGCCGGCCGCGCCGTCGCCCGGGGCACCGCCCCACTCGCCACCGAGCCGCACTCCCCGTACACCGCCGAGCTGGAGATGACCGTCGTCCGGCCCCAGCTGTGGTCCTTCGACACCCCGCGCCTCTACACCCTCGACACCGAACTGCGCTCCGGCGGCGCCACCCTCGACACGTACCGCACCACCTTCGGATTCCGGTACATCACCGTCGACCCCGCCACCGGGTTCTCCCTCAACGGCGCGTACACCAAGATCCGCGGCGTCAACCTCCACCACGACCTGGGCGCGCTCGGCGCCGCCACCCACGAGGACGCGATCGTCCGTCAGCTCACCCTGATGAAGTCCATGGGCGTCAACGCCTTCCGCTCCTCGCACAACCCGCCCTCGCCCGAGCTGATCCGCGCCTGCGAGCGGCTCGGCATCATCATGATGGTCGAGGCGTTCGACTGCTGGCGGACCCGTAAGACCACCTACGACTACGCCCGCTTCTTCGACACCCACAGCGACGCCGACCTCGCCGAGATGGTCCGTGCCGCCCGCAACTCGCCCGCCGTCGTGATGTGGTCCATCGGCAACGAGATCCCCGACACCACCAGCACCGCCGGCCTCGCCATCGCCCGGCGCCTCATCGACGGCGTCCGCGCGCTCGACGACACCCGGCCGGTGGTGATCGGCTCGGACCGCTACCGCTCCCTGCCCGCCGTCGGCTCGGCGGCCGACCTGATGCTCGCCGACCTCGACGGCCTCGGCCTGAACTACAACACCGCCGCGTCGGTCGACGCCCTGCACGCGCGCTACCCGCACCTCTTCCTCTTCGAGTCCGAATCCTCCTCCCAGACCTCCACCCGGGGCACCTACCAGGAGCCCGAACACCTCAACACCGGCGAGAACCACACCCCCGGCCGGCGCGCCACCTCCAGCTACGACAACAACCTCGCCTCCTGGACGATGAGCGGCGAGTACGGGCTGAAGAAGGACCGCGACCGGCGCTTCTTCACCGGGCAGTTCCTCTGGACCGGTATCGACTACATCGGCGAACCCACCCCGTACAACGTGTTCCCGGTCAAGGCGTCGTTCTTCGGCGCGATGGACACCGCCGGCTTCCCCAAGGACATGTACCACCTCTTCCGGAGCCAGTGGAGCGACCGCCCCATGGTCCATCTCCTGCCCATGGACTGGACCGGCCACCGGCGCGGCGAGACCGTCGAGGTCTGGGCCTACGCCAACGTCGACACCGTCGAGCTGTTCCTCAACGGCACGTCCCTGGGCGTACGGAACTTCGACACCAAGCGGACCACCGACGGCCGGACCTACCTGGAGACGACGGAGGCCACCGGCGACGACCGGACGGTCACCTCGGGCCCGTACCCCGGCAGTTACACCAGCCCCAACGGCAGCGCGGGCAAACTGCACCTCACCTGGCGCGTCCCCTTCGCACCCGGCGTGCTGAAGGCCGTCGCCCGCCGCGACGGCCGTACGGTGGCCACGGACGTGCTGCGCACCGCCGGACGGCCCTACACCGTACGCCTCACCCCGGACCGCACCCGGTTCGACGCCGACGGCCGCGCGCTCTGCTTCGTCACCGCCGAAGTCATCGACGACCACGGCGTCGTGGTGCCGGACGCCGCCCACCGCATCGACTTCACGGTCACCGGCGGCTCCCTGGCCGGCCTCGACAACGGACGCCAGGAGAGCGCCGAGCCCTACCAGGCCGCCACCCGGACCGCCTTCCACGGCAAGGCCCTCGCCATCGTCCGCGCCGGCACCACCGCCGGTACGGTCACCCTCACCGCCCGCGCCGACGGGCTGCGCACCGCCGCGGTGACCGTACGCGCCACGGCCGCGCGCGACGCGTCGACGACCCCGCCCCGGACCTTCGCGCCCGACCCCGGGCCGGACACGCCGAGCGGCCCGGTGGCCGACGCCAGCTACTCCGGCGCGCCCGACACCCTGCCCGCCGCCCTGCTCGACGGCTCCCCGGACACCGGCTGGTCGAACGCCTTCACCAAGGCGGCCACCGCCCTGCTGCCCGCCTTCAGCGGCGCCCGCCCGGCCGACTGGATATCCGTGACCTGGCCCGCCGCCCGTACCTTCGACTCGGCCGAGGTCACCTTCACCCTCGGCGCGCGGCACACCCTGCCCGCCTCGGTCGCCGTCTCCTACTGGGACGGCGACCGGTACGCCCCCGTACGCCACCAGAGCGTCGTATGGGCCACCGGCTCCGGCGCGCCGACGCTCATCACCTTCGACCGGGTCACCGGCACCCGGATCCGGCTGGAGATGACCAGCGCGCACCCGGGCGCGGCGAACGGCGCGCAGCGGGTCACACTGCTCCACGTACCGGACGCGCTCCTGGACGGCGCTGGTGGGGCGGCCGGTTGACGACTGAGTGAGGGCGGCGGCTCTACGAGCAGCGCCAGCCGGTGACGTAGAGCCGCTCCCGCTCGTCCTCCATGACGCCCCGGACGCACTCCCCGGGCTCGGTGTCGAGCGTGCCGGTCAGCTCGGCGTGCCCCTGCCGGGTCGTCCGCGTTCCGAACCAGCCGGGGAACGCGGTGATCCGGGCGTCCTTGCGCTGATATCCCAGGCGTACGGCGATCTCGGGGCGGCCCGGGTGCTGGTCGTAACGGGTGGTGAAGGTGCCCGCGCCGCCGATCGGGCCCTCGACGCAGAGCCGGCCGCCGGACAGCTCGCCGCAGCCCTCGGGGGTGACGCCGACGGGGGCCAGCACGAAGAGCGACCCCACGACGAGACCTGTGGCACGTACGGCGGTGGCGCGTCGCACGGTTCTCACGGAGCTGCTCATCGGCGGCACCTCTCTCCGGCTTCCCCTGCCGCTCATGGTGGCGCGCGGCGGGGGAAGGGGCACCCCGACGGGCCCATGAGTGGTCCGTACGGGCCAAGCGGAGGGGCTGTGGGACGGGCTGGCGCTTGCGGGGCGACCAGCGGCTGTTACGCGGGACGGGTGGCGCCCGCGAACGGCATCTGGTCGATCGGCGCGAGCTTGACCGCCGAGCCGGGGCGCGGGGCGTGGATCATCTGCCCGCCCCCGACATAGATCCCCACATGGCTGATGCCGGAGAAGAAGAACACCAGGTCACCCGGGGCGAGCCGGTCGCGGCTCACCCGCTGCCCCGCGTTGATCTGGGTGTAGGTGGTCCGGGGGAGGGAGACCCCGGCCGCGCGCCACGCGGCCTGTGTCAGCCCCGAGCAGTCGAAGGAACCCGGCCCGGTCGAGCCCCAGACGTACGGCTTGCCGATCGCGCCGTACGCGAAGGCGACCGCCGCCGCGGCCCGGGAGCCCGGCGCCGGGGCGGTCCCGGCCGGCTGCCCCGGACCGGCACCCGGGCCCGAGCCCGGCGTACCGCTGTCGGCGGCGGCGCCCCGGCCCTGGCCGTCGTACTCGGCGCGCTGGGCGGCGGAGAGGCGGTCCAGCAGTCGCTGGGCGGCGCCGATCTTCTTCTGGACGGTCGCCTTGTGCCGGGCCAGTTCCGCCTGCCGCGCGCCGAGGTCCCTGATCCGGTCGCCGGCCCGCGCGCGCAGCCCGGCGAGCTGCCCCAGCTCCCCGCGGATCCCGGCGACCATGGCCGCCTGCCGGGTGCCCGCCAGCTCGGCCAGCGACGCCCCTTCGAGGAAGGTCTCGGGATTCGAGCTGAGACCGAGCTGTACGGCGGGGTCGAGACCGCCGGAGCGGTACTGCGCGGCGGCGACGGAACCGAGCGCGTCCCGCGAGGTGTTGAGCCGCTCCGTCCGGCGGGCGGCCTCGTCGCGTAATCGCGTCAGGGAGGTACGGGCCTCGGCCGCCTTCACCTTCGCGCCGTTGTACCGCTCCGTGGCGGCCTCGGCCTGCTGGTACAGCCGGTCCACCTCGGCCTTCACCTGCGCGGCCGTGGGCCGGGGCGCGGCGGTCGCGGGGGCGCCGGCGGCGGTCGCGGTGGCGGCCCCGGCGAGCGCGAGCGTGGCGGCCGTACGGAGCGTGGCGGCCGTACGGAGCGTGGCGGCCGTACGGACGGTGCGAGCGGTGCGGCCCGCGCCGCTTGTGCCGCTCGCGCCGCCTTGGCCGGAGAGCGGGCGCTTTCTGGGTTTGCGGTGCGCTGCCACGGGGGCGTCCTCGTCCTTCTGTCCCATACGGCTGTCCGCACGGCTGTACGTGCGGGTGGGCGGTACGGAATCGGGCCGCCCGGAGAAGGACGCTAAGCGCAAAGATCACGGTCCGGCATCGACGGAGCGGTATTGACCGGAGGTGATGGCTCCGGGACGATTTGCGATCGAAACGCTTCCGGATGGTGGCGCCGGATGGCCGCGACCGACCGGACCCGTCAGGTCGTCGCCGCGCTCCGGAGCTGACCGGCGCGGCGGGCGCCGCCGGTCAGCTCCGTACAGGGACCGCCGGTCAGGCCGGGCGGACGCTGCCGAAGATCGGCAGGTAGTAGATCGATTCCTCGCGGACGTTCGCGCCCATCTTGGGCGCGTGGATCATCATGCCGTCGCCGATGTAGATGCCCGCGTGGCTGACATCGTCGTAGAAGAAGACGATGTCACCGGGGAGGAGATCGTCCGTCGCGACCCGGGTGCCGGTCGCGACCTGGTCCCAGGTCGTGCGCGGCAGCTCGACGCCGGCCACCCGCCAGGCGGCCTGGGTCAGGCCCGAGCTGTCGTACGAACTGGGGCCCGAGGCGCCCCACACGTACGGCTTGCCTATCTGGGCGCGGGCGAAGGCGAGAACCTTCGCGGCCTTGGTGGCGTAGCTGACGGCGGGCGCGGCGGCCGTACCCGTACCTGCTGCTGGAGCAGTGGCCGCAGCCGCGTTCGCGCCCGGAACCGGACCGGCGGCGGTGAGCGCCCCCGGGTCCATGTCCATGCCCTGGTCCGCGTCCGTGCCGACGGCCGTGACCCGGCCCGTGACCGCGCCCGGGCCCGCGACGGCGGTGGTGTCCGGCCGGACCAGCAGCTCCTGGCGCTCCCACTCGGCGGCCTCCGCCGCGGCGCGTGCCTCGGCTTCCGCCTGGGCCTGGGCGCGGGCCTGCACCTGGGCCTCGATCTGGGCCTGCGCCTGTGCCTGGGCTTGTGCCTGGGCCTGCGTCTCCGCCAGGCGGCGGGCCTCTTCCTCTTCCTGCTCGCGCTCCTGCTGCCGGCGCTCCAGCGCGGCCAGCCGTGCCTGCTCGCCCGCTGTCGCCTTCGACAGCAGGGCGCGCGCGTCGGCCAGCTTCTTCTGGACGGTCTCCTTGTTGCTCCGCAGGGACGACGGCGGCGCGTCCTGTGCCTCGGCCGGTACGGCGGGCGTGGCGGGCATGACCGGCATCGCGGGCACAGCGAGAGCGGGCACAGCGGGCATGGCCGGTGCGGTCTGCGGCACCGGCGGCTGGGTCGGCCGCGGCGGCGCGCTCTGCTGGGGGCGCTCGGCGGTCCGGTCCGCGGTCCGGTCCACGAACGTCAGGGCGGCGGCCGGGGCGGGGCTGCCCTCCCGGTACTGCGTGGGCGCGTAGGAACTGAGCGTACGGCGGGCCTCGTTCAGCTTGTCCGCGCTCTTGGCGACGTTGTCACGCACCCGGTCGACGGTGCGCTTCTGCTTCGTCGTACCGGGCTTGGGCTTGCTGAACTGCTGGTTGGCGCCCCCGGCTTGGCGGTACAGGTCGTCGACCTTTTTCTGTACCTCTTCCACCGAGGGGTTCGGCTCGGCGGGCGCGGCGTCCGCGCTCTGCGTCGACAGCAGCGTGACCGAGGCGATGGCGGCCGTAGTGACCCCGACGGCGGGGGAGTTGGTGCCTGCGCCGCCACGGTTGCGCGACTTGCGATGCGACGCCAAGGTCGGCATCTCCTTCCGTAGACCGCCTACCGGGTTAGCTGTCGGGTTCGGGCGGAACGGAAGGCTGCCCTACGGGCCTGGCGTACGGCGGACGTACGGCCCGATTCACCCCGGTGGTGCAGAGTGGGTCCCCGGTTCCGGGCCTCCTTGGGGGGAGGCCGAATTCGGCGTGGGCCGCCCGCTCGGCGTGGATCGCCAGGGGGAAACGGACTGCCTGATCGAGCACGCTAGCCAAGTTGTGCTGCTGATGTGAAGGTGGATGGTCGATATGCCCGGAACATTTTCGTGACCATTTGCTGGAGTGAGGTGCGAGGAGCGTCAATCGAGGGTATAGCGTCACGCTCGGTAGCCCACTGACCGCGTGGCGGCGAAGGTGAGGACGGACGGGAGCTGTACGCGGGCCGGATGTGAAGACGGGTGCGGGCTGTACGGGAAGACGGGCGCGGAGTGTCAGTGGGGCCGCCTAGACTCGGAAAGCGATGAGCAGCCTTTTTGATGACAGTTTCCTGGCGGACCTCCAGCCCTCCGGCGACGAACACCCGCCGCCGCCCGAGGAGCGGGACGACCACGCCCCGGAGCAGGTGCCCGACGACCTGTTCGGAGGCGTCTTCGACGCGCCGCCGCCGCGCGACGCGTACCACCGCGGCGGCAGCCCGCGCTCGGTCGTGGACCCGGCCGCCCTGCTGGAGGGGCTGAACGCCGAGCAGCGCGCGGCCGTCGTGCACACGGGCACGCCGCTGCTCATCGTGGCCGGCGCCGGATCCGGCAAGACGCGGGTCCTCACGCACCGGATCGCGCATCTGCTGGGCAGCCGCGGGGTCCACCCCGGCCAGATACTGGCGATCACCTTCACCAACAAGGCCGCGGGCGAGATGAAGGAGCGGGTCGGCGACCTGGTCGGCGCGCGCGCCAACGCCATGTGGGTGCTGACGTTCCACAGCGCCTGTGTGCGGATCCTGCGCCGGGAGTCCAAGCGTCTCGGCTTCACCTCGTCGTTCTCGATCTACGACGCGGCCGACTCCAAGCGGCTGATGGCGCTGGTCTGCCGGGATCTCGACCTCGATCCGAAGCGCTATCCGCCGAAGGCGTTCAGCGCCAAGATCTCGAATCTGAAGAACGAGCTGATCGACGAGGAGACCTTCGCCGGCCAGGCCGCCGACGGCTTCGAGAAGACGCTCGCCGAGGCGTACCGGATGTACCAGAGCCGGCTGCGCGAGGCCAACGCCCTGGACTTTGACGACATCATCATGACCACCGTGCATCTGCTCCAGGCGTTCCCCGACGTCGCCGAGCACTACCGGCTCCGCTTCCGCCATGTGCTGGTGGACGAGTACCAGGACACCAACCACGCGCAGTACACGCTTGTACGCGAGCTGGTGGGCCCCTCGGGCGAGGGGAACGACCCGGCCGAGTTGTGCGTCGTCGGCGACGCCGACCAGTCGATCTACGCGTTCCGGGGCGCCACGATCCGCAACATCCTCCAGTTCGAGGAGGACTACCCGGACGCGACGACGATCCTGCTGGAGCAGAACTACCGCTCCACACAGACCATCCTCAGCGCCGCCAACGCGGTCATCGAGCGCAACGAGAGCCGCCGTCCGAAGAACCTGTGGACGAACGCGGGCGCGGGCGCGCAGATCACCGGGTACGTCGCGGACACGGAGCACGACGAGGCGCAGTTCGTCGCCGAGGAGATCGACCGGCTGACGGACGCGGGTGACGCCAAGGCGGGCGATGTCGCCGTCTTCTACCGGACGAACGCGCAGTCGCGTGTCTTCGAGGAGATCTTCATCCGGGTCGGCCTGCCGTACAAGGTCGTCGGCGGGGTGCGCTTCTACGAGCGCAAGGAGGTCCGCGATGTGCTGGCCTACCTCCGGGTGCTGGCCAATCCGGAGGACAACGTACC
Organism: Streptomyces paludis; assembly: GCF_003344965.1. Lineage (NCBI taxonomy): Bacteria > Bacillati > Actinomycetota > Actinomycetes > Kitasatosporales > Streptomycetaceae > Streptomyces > Streptomyces paludis. Next base: position 4,839,563 of record NZ_CP031194.1, read on the forward strand.
GCTGCGCAGGATCCTCAATGTGCCCAAGCGCGGCATCGGGGACCGCGCGGAGGCGATGATCGACGCCCTCGCCCTCCGGGAGCGGATCACCTTCCCGCAGGCGCTGCGGCGCGTGGACGAGGCGTACGGGATGGCGGCGCGCTCCGCCAACGCCGTCAAGCGCTTCAACACGCTGATGGAGGACCTGCGCACGATCGTCGAGTCGGGCGCCGGGCCCGCGACGGTCCTTGAAGCCGTGCTGGAGCGGACCGGCTATCTGGCCGAGTTGCAGGCGTCGACCGACCCGCAGGACGAGACCCGGATCGAGAACCTTCAGGAACTGGCCGCCGTGGCGCTGGAGTTCGAGCAGGAGCGCGGCCAGGCGGCGGGCGAGGCGGAGGGGGAGCCGGCCGACGCGGCGGACACTGCCGACACGGCCGTTGTCGCCCCGACGCCGACCCTCGCCGAGTTCCTGGAGAAGGTCGCGCTCGTCGCGGACTCCGACCAGATCCCCGACGAGGACGAGGACGGCTCCGGGGTCATCACCCTGATGACGCTGCACACCGCCAAGGGCCTCGAATTCCCGGTGGTGTTCCTGACCGGCCTGGAGGACGGCGTCTTCCCGCACATGCGGTCCCTCGGCCAGACGAAGGAGCTGGAGGAGGAGCGGCGCCTCGCGTACGTCGGCATCACGCGCGCGCGGGAACGGCTCTATCTGACGCGGTCGTCGATGCGCAGCGCCTGGGGGCAGCCCTCGTACAACCCGCCGTCGCGGTTCCTGGAGGAGATCCCGGGACAGCATCTGGAGTGGAAGCGGACGGGCGCGCAGATCCCGGCGGGTCCGACGCAGGGCATCGCGTCCTCGCTGTCGTCCTCGGCCGCCGCGCGGTCGCGGACCGGCGGCCCCTCGGGCTTCGCCACCCGGCGTACGGCGGACAAGCCGGTGATCGCACTGGCCACCGGGGACCGCGTCACCCACGACCAGTTCGGCCTCGGCACGGTCATGGCCGTGACGGGCACGGGCGCGGACGCCCAGGTGACCGTCGACTTCGGGGATGCCAAGCCCAAGCGGCTGCTGCTGCGTTACGCGCCGGTCGAGAAGCTGTAGGCCGGGCGCCGGAGCTTGTGGGTGGTACGCCGATCGGGGCCTCCCCTGGGGGGAGACCCCGATCCGGTCGTGCGTACGGTGCGGTGTCGCGGGCGCCGGAGCGCCCGGGCGCTCTCAGGTCGGGTCGACGCCGTGGCTGCGCAGCCACTGGAGCGGGTCGACCGCGGAGCCCGCGCCGGGCCGTACCTCGAAGTGCAGGTGCGGTCCGGTGGAGTTGCCGGAGCTGCCCGAGTAGGCGATCACATCACCGGCCTTGACCGAGCCCGTGCGGATCTTGGTGCTGCTGAGGTGGCAGTACCAGGTCTCGGTGCCGTCGGGGGAGGTGACGATGGCCATGTTGCCGTAGGCGCTGTTGTACTGCGTCCGTACGGTGCCGTCCGTCGCGGCCATCACGGGCGTCCCGTACGAGACGGGGAAGTCGATCCCGGTGTGTACGGACATCCAGTTGACGCCGGCCTGGCCGTAGTACGCGCTGAGGCCGTGCTGCGAGACGGGGAGCACGAACTTGGGGCGCTCGGCCTCCTTGCGCGCCTCCTCCGCGATCCGCTTCTTGCGGTCCGCTTCCTGCCGGGCCTGGAGGTCGATGCGCTCCTGCGTACGGCTGGCCCGGTCGCCGAAGTCGCGGGCGCCCTCGCTGAGGGTGGTGATCTGGGTGTCGAGCTTCTTGTTGGCCGCCGCCGCCGCGGCGGCCGGTTTCTCGGCGGCGGTGTCGGCCGCCGACGCGGTGGTCGCCTTGTCGTCCTTGACGTCCTCGCCGCCGCCGAGTCCGCTGACGGAGGCCGCCGCGATTCCGGCGACGCCCATCACACAGGCGGAGGGAACGGCGATGGTGAGGAGTGCGGAGCGTTTGGCGGGGGTACGGCGGCGGCCCCGGCCACCGCTGCCACCGCCGCCCGCGGCCCGGCTCACCGGGCGGGGGGTGACATTGACGGTGGGGACGGCCATGGTCGCCGCCATGTGCAGCGACTCGGCCTCGGGGGCGTTCTCGGCGGTGGGGTCCGGGGCGTCGGCCGCTCCGGTCAGGTCCGTCCGGTCGTCCTGGTCGCCCGGTGTGCCCGGGGCGGCGGCGTGCTCGACGCCGTCCTCGGTGCCGTACGCCCGTTCAGGCTCGGGCCCCGGGGCGCCGTAGTCGGCGTCGGGGCTGTACTGCGAGGACGGTTCCGCCTCGTACGAGGCGTCGTACGCGGGGGCCGTCCATACGGCGGTGGCCTCGTAGTCGAGGGGCGCGTCCGCGGACCGGAACTGATCGGCGTCGAACTGGGCCATCTCGAACTGGGCCGGGAGGTCGTACCCGAACTGGGTGCTGTCGGCGCTGTCGACGGACACGTTCTGGAACTGGCCGCTGTCGAACTGGCTGTTCTGGAACTGACCGTTCTCGAACTGCGTGCTCTCGAACGGTGTGTTTTCGAACGGTGTGTTTTCGAACTGCGCGCTGTCCACCATCACGGTGTCGAAGTGCGTGCTGGCGAACTGGCCGCTGTCGACCTGGCTGCCGTCGAACTGCCCGGTACCGCCGGAGCCGTTCGGCTGGTCCGCCGGTGTCCAGCCGTCCGTGTTCCACTGCCCGGAGGAGTCGGCGGTGACGGTGGCCCACTGGCCGCTCGTGTCGTACTGCGGTGTGGCGTACGCGTCGTATCCGGCCACCGGGGCGGCGACCTGGTGGCCGCCGGTGTCCCACTGCCCCGAGTCGTACGGGCCGGTGCCGTATGCCGTGGAGGGCGCCGCGACGGTCTGGTAACCACCGGTCTCGTAGCCCGTGGCGCCGTTCTCGTAACCGGCGGTTCCGTATCCCGCGGTCCCGTATCCGGTCTGGTCGACCGGAGCGGCCGAGCCGTCCGGAAGGGTACCGAAGAGGGGATCCGGTGTGTAGCTGCCGTTCTGGTAACCGTCATGTGCGGCGTACCCGGCGTGGGCGTGCTGGTCGTTCACCAACTTCTCTCTCGCCTCGGCAGCAGAAGCAGAACCAGGGTTGTCCGGAACTCGTCCTGATCGGAAGGGTCCCGGAGGAAAGCAGTGGCCGCGACTGTACCCGGCGGTATGCGACGGCGACAATCTTCCGAGAGTTTTGCGCGTTGAGGAAACGGGCATTCGGCCGTGTTTCGGCAGTCTGCGGACGCAGCCTTGGCCCTACGTTCGATAAATGTTCGATCAACTGGCCCGGGATGAACGGTTGTCAGGGTCGGAAGACGGGCGCGGATCCGTCGAATTTGCCGCCTCCGGCGTCCAGATGTTCGATATGCGCCGCGTCGCACGCCGCGTCCGTACGGGGGGCTCCGCCCCGCGCCGAGCCGCTCCGTCACGGAGCCGTTCCGCCGTGCCGCGCGGCCGGCGGCACGGTGGAACGGCCGCCCGTGCGGCGACTTTCGCTGCGGCTTCCCTCGGCCCCCCGGCCCCGCCGGTCGGCCGACCCGGTCGGCGGCGGGATCGAGTGGTGACGGAACGCCGCAAAGCGAACATGTCGCAGGTGTGATTTCCCCCTCGGGGGCCTCCGCGAAACGGCGGGGTGCGGGATGCTGAGGATAACGTTCGTTCACTACGGCGCCGTCGACGTGGAGGCAGTGATGGGTGTGGCTGGTCCGATTCGTGTGGTGGTGGCCAAGCCGGGCCTCGACGGCCACGATCGCGGGGCGAAGGTGATCGCGCGGGCACTGCGCGACGCGGGCATGGAGGTCATCTATACGGGCCTGCATCAGACGCCCGAACAGATCGTGGACACCGCGATCCAGGAGGACGCCGACGCGATCGGCCTTTCCATCCTCTCCGGCGCCCACAACACGCTCTTCGCGAAGGTGATCGAGCTGCTGAAGGAGAAGGACGCGGCGGACATCAAGGTCTTCGGCGGCGGCATCATCCCGGAGGCCGACATCGCGCCGCTGAAGGAGCTGGGCGTCGCGGAGATCTTCACCCCGGGCGCGACGACGACGGCCATCGTCGCCTGGGTGAACGCCAACCTCCGTCAGCCCGCGGGAATGTGACGGGACGACGGAATCCGCGGACGGTGAGGGCGGCGCCCGTGAGGGCGGTCGGCGGTGAGGGCGGGCGTGGTGGCCGTGGCCGCGATGGCCGCCGCCGGGGGCCGGCCGGCGCGGCCCCCGCCGGTCAGGGAGGCGCCGGGCCGTCCAGCTCCGCCAGCAGGGCCGCGCGCAGCCGCAGCGTGGCGACCAGCCGCTGGAACGCCTCCGACCAGTAGCCGTCCGCGCCGTGCCGGGTGTCCTCCGTCTCCGGCCCGTCGGGCGCGGCCGTGAGAAGGGCGAGCCGGTCCGCCTCCGCCGGGTCCAGACAGCGTTCGGCCAGGCCCATGACCCCGCTGAAGCTCCATGGATAGCCGCCCTCGTCCCGCGCGGTGCCCAGGGCGTCCACGACCGCGCGGCCGACCGGCTCCGCCCAGGGCACCGCGCAGACCCCCAGCAGCTGGAACGCCTCCGACAGACCGTGCGCCGCGATGAACGCGGCGATCCATCCGGACCGTTCGGCAGGCGGCAGCGTGGCGAGCAGCCGCGCCCGTTCGGCCAGCGACGAGGTGCCCGGTCCGGTGGCCGGCGCGGCCGAGGGCGGCCCTGGGGCGTGTTTCAGAAGTCCCGCCTGCCCGGAGGCGGACGGCGCTACTTCTGAAACACGCCCCAGCAGCGCGGCGGACCAGAGCGCGTCCCGCTGCCGGACGGCCGCCCGGCACCAGGCGGCGTGCAGCTCGTCCGCCCAGTCGTCCAGGACGGGCAGCGCGACGATCTCCTCCGGTGTCCGGCCGCCCAGCCTGGCCGGCCAGGTGGCCAGCGGCGCGGCCTCCACCAACTGCCCCAGCCACCACGACCGTTCACCCCGGCCGGCGGGCGCCGTTGGAACCACACCGTCACGCCGCATGTCCGCGTCGCACTCGTGCGGCGCCTCGACCACGATGACTTGGCCGCCGCCCGTACGGTCCATGCTCACGCAGGTCGCCGCGCGGGCCGCCATCCGGCGCGCGAACGCGGACCCGGGCAGCGCGGACAGCAACTCGGCCGCCGTGGCGCGGATATTGCGGCTTCGGTCCGACAGCGCCTCCTCCAGGAAGGGTTCGTCCGCCGGAGAGAGCCCGGTGCGCAGCGAGTCGAGGAACAGCAGCCGGTCCTCGGCGCGCTCGGTGGACCAGAGCGAGCCCAGCAGCTCCCGCGCCGCCGCCGGGTCCTCGGCCCGTACGGCGGACAGCAGCGCGATCCGCTCGGCGAACAGCCCTTCCGCCCAGAGCCGCCGGACCGCCTCGGTGTCCCGGACCGGTGGCAGGGCGCCGCTCCCCGACGCGTCGCGCAGCGCGAACCGCCACTCCGGATTGAGCCGGGCGAGCCACCGCCCGCGCGCCCCTGCGAACAGCAGTGCCCCCGGCCGCAGATCGGTACGGGCGCGAGCGGCGTCGAGCAGCGCGGGCAGTACGGCGGCGGGCGCGCGGTAGCCGCGCGCGTTGGCGGCGGCCAGCCACTGCGGCAGCAGCTCACCGAGGTCGGGCGCCGTGCCCCGGCGGCCCCCGCCGGCCCCCGCCGACCGGTCGGCCAGCAACTGCGCGAGCCGTGTCCCGGCCGCCTCCGGCACCGGCCGCCGGCCGTCGTACGGCGCGGGCTCGGGACGCGGCGCGGCACGCGCGGGACGCAGACCGGCCCTGCGCCGCACGGTGTGGAGCGCGGCGGCGTCCAGCAGCGCCAGGGGCGCGTCCGGGCCGCCGGCCGGCGGATCCGTCGGCGGGGGACGCCGGTCCGTACCGAGCAGCGCCGAGACGACGAGCTGCTCCCAGGAGGCGGTGAGGGCCCCGGCCGTGCCGGACGGGTTGGTCGTGGTGGTGGCGTGGGACGTAGTGGTGGCGTGGGACGTGGTGGTCATGCGGACTCCTCCGTATCGGATCCCGGCCCGTGCCGGGAGCAGACAGGGCCTGGACGAGTAAGTCCGAAGTCCCGTCTGCCCGGCGGCGCCCAGCACGCACGCTCGCCGCGTTCCCGAAATGCCCTAGTAGCTCCGCTACGAGGGCACCCCGGCGCCTTGCGATCGCACGCACCGGACACCGCCGGGCCCGCCCCAGGGGCGGACGACGCTACTTCGGACTTACTCGTCTAGGTCAGGTGAGCGGCACCGGTCCCGGTATGTCCTCGGCCCAGGCCGTCAGCGGAAGGAAGCCGCGGTGGCCGAACTCGCCGAAGACGGTGACCGGTCCGCCGCCGGAGAGCGCCGCGAGCTTCCACAGCCCGGAGCGGGACAGCCCCGCCGACGCGAGGGGCAGCGCGGCGCCGCCCACCGCGTCCGCCAGCTGCCAGCCGCCCCCGGCCCCCGGCACCGGCACGACCTGGCACAGCGTCACCGGCAGTGCGTCCAGCCAGGGATCGGTCAGCAGCGCCGCGCCGTACGCCTCGATCGCCGCCTCCGTGGAACCGCCGGGCGGCGGCTCCACGATGGGGGCCGGCGCGCCGAACCGCTCACCCCAGTCGGCCCGGAGCTGCCCGGCGCCCGGGTGCGGCACGATCTCGGCGTCGATCATCAGGCCCACCGGCAGCTCCAGCGCCGGGGCCCGGCCCCCCGCGCCGAACGAGAGCACCAGCGCCGAGCGCCCCGAATCCCGTCCGTACAGCCGGATCCGGCGCGTGACGAGCCTGCCGTCCGACGTGTCGTACCGCGCGAGCACCAGCCAGTGGTCCCGGACCGGCGGGCCCCCGGCGGACGAGGGGAGGCCGACCCGGGTGCGGACCGTGGCCGCCAGCGGCTCCGGCAGCCGGTCGCGGCCCTGCCATGCCGTGCTCAGCAGATGCAGCAGCGCGGACTCCTCCAGCAGCCGCGCCGGCCACCCGGGCCCCGAGCCGGGGATCGCCCCCAACTCCCGCACCCGGCCCGCCAGCCCGGGCGCCTGCGCGTCGACCATCCGGGCCGCCGTCTCCTCCCACATCCCGTCCCCCGACTGCTGCCCCGCGGCCAGCCCGCCGCGCAGCAGATCCGTCAGCCGCCGCTCCAACTCCGTCGCGCCCGCCGTGATCCGCGCGGCCCGCCGTTCCCCCGTCAGATTCATGTCCACGACGTTAGAGCCCCCCACTGACAATCGCTCTGACCTGCGGATACGGCCGATTGTCAGTGGCGTGGTGCACCGTGGAAACCCACATCGGGTCGAACGATCCGGAGGGGGAACCATGACCGTGACCCAGACCCAGTCCGACGCCCAAACCGACACCCAGACCGACACCCGAACCGAGCCCCAGACCGGCGCCGAGATCCTGCGCCCGCACGCCGAGGACGCGTTCGCCGATGAGCTGACGGCCCTGGCCGCCGCCGACGACCGGCCGCGGCCCGCCGGCTGGCGGCTGTCGCCCTGGGCCGTGGCCACCTATCTGCTCGGCGGCACCCTGCCCGGCGGGACGCTGATCACACCGAAGTACGTGGGACCGCGCCGGATCGTCGAAGTCGCCGTCACCACCCTCGCCACCGACCGGGCGCTGCTGCTCCTCGGCGTGCCGGGCACGGCCAAGACCTGGGTCTCCGAACATCTCGCGGCGGCCGTCAGCGGTGACTCGACGCTGCTCGTCCAGGGCACCGCGGGCACACCCGAGGAGGCGATCCGGTACGGCTGGAACTACGCGCGGCTCCTCGCCGAAGGCCCCAGCCGCGCCGCGCTCGTCCCCAGCCCGGTGCTGCGGGCCATGGCGGAGGGGATGACCGCGCGCGTCGAGGAGCTGACGCGTATCCCCGCCGATGTGCAGGACTCGCTCATCACGATCCTCTCCGAGAAGACCCTGCCGGTGCCCGAGCTGGGGCAGGAGGTGCGGGCCGTCCGCGGCTTCAACCTGATCGCGACGGCCAACGACCGGGACCGCGGGGTCAACGAGCTGTCCAGCGCGCTCCGCCGCCGGTTCAACACCGTCGTCCTGCCGCTCCCCGCCGACCCGGAGGCGGAGGTCGGCATCGTCGCGCGCCGTGTCGACCAGCTGGGGCGCTCGCTCGGTCTGCCGGGCGGGCCCGAGGGCATCGACGAGATCCGCCGGGTCGTCACGGTCTTCCGCGAACTGCGCGCCGGCGTCACGGCCGACGGCCGCACGAGGCTCAAGTCCCCTTCGGGGACGCTCTCCACCGCCGAGGCGATCTCCGTCGTCACCAACGGCCTCGCCCTCGCCGCCCACTTCGGTGACGGTGTGCTGCGCCCCGGCGACCTGGCGGCGGGCATCCTCGGCGCGGTCGTCCGCGATCCGGCGGCGGACCGGGTGATCTGGCGGGAGTACGTGGAGACGGTCGTCCGCGAGCGCGACGGCTGGCAGGACTTCTACCGAGCCTGCCGCGAGGCCGGCGCGTGACCACCGCGCGCGGGCCGCTGCTACTCGGGGTCAGGCACCACGGCCCCGGCTCCGCGCGGGCGGTCCGGGCCGCGCTCGACGCGGGCGCGCCCCGGGTCGTCCTGATCGAGGGGCCGCCCGAGGCGGATCCGCTGCTCGCGCTCGCCGCCGACCGGGCCATGCGGCCCCCGGTGGCGCTCCTGGCGCACGCCGTGGACGATCCGGGGCGCGCCGTGTTCTGGCCGCTGGCCGCGTTCTCCCCGGAGTGGGTCGCCCTGCGCTGGGCGCTGGACCACGGCGTACCGGCCCGGTTCATCGATCTGCCGGCCGCGCACTCCCTGGCGGCCGGGCCCGCGCCGGACGGCCCGGGTGACGACGGCGGGCCCGATCCGCTCGCCGCGCTCGCGGCTGCCGCCGGTCACGACAGCCCGGAGACCTGGTGGGAGGACGCCGTCGAGCACCGGGGGCCGGGGACCGGGTCCGGCGGCCCCTTCGCGCCGTTCGACGCCGTCGCCGAGGCGATGTCCGCGCTGCGCGAGGAGTACGGCGACGGCGGATCCGCGCGCGATCGGGTCCGCGAGGCCCATATGCGGCTTCAGTTGCGTTCGGCGCGCAAGGAGTTCGCGGAGCACGGCGACGCGGCGGTCGCCGTCGTCTGCGGCGCCTGGCATGTGCCCGCGCTGCGCGAGCGGACCACCCTCGCCGCCGACCGCGCCCTGTTGAAGGGGCTGCCGAAGGTCAGGACCGACATCACCTGGGTGCCCTGGACCCACCGCAGGCTGGCCCGCCGCAGCGGTTACGGCGCGGGCATCGACGCCCCCGGCTGGTACGGGCATCTCTTCGACGCGCCCGACCGGCCCGTGGAGCGCTGGCTCACGAAGGTCGCGGGGCTGCTGCGCGAGGAGGACCACCCCGTGTCGCCCGCCCATGTCATCGAGGCCGTACGGCTCGCCGAGGCCCTCGCCGCCCTGCGCGGCCGGCCGCTCGCCGGGTTGGCCGAGACCATGGACGCGGTCCGGGCCGTCCTGTGCGAGGGCTCCGACGTGCCGGTCGGGCTCATCAAGGAGCGGCTCGTCGTCGGTGATGTGCTCGGTGAGGTCCCCGACACGGCGCCCGCCGTGCCGCTTCAGCGCGATCTCACCCGGCTCCAGCGCTCCCTGCGCCTCAAGCCGCAGGCCGGGGAGCGCGAGCTTGACCTCGACCTCCGTAAGGAGGGCGACGCGGCGAAGAGCGCGCTGCTGCACCGGCTGCGGCTGCTCGGCGTCGGCTGGGGCGAGCCCGCCGAAGGCAGGACGGGCACCGGCACCTTCCGGGAGGGCTGGCGGCTGCGCTGGGAGCCCGAACTCGCCGTACGGGTCGCGGAAGCCGGCGTCTGGGGCACGACCGTGCTCGCCGCCGCGACCGCCAGGGCGGAGTCCCTGGCCCGCTCGGCGGTCACGCTCGCGGAGGTCACGGCGCTGGCCGAGAGCTGCCTCCCGGCCGCGCTGCCGGACGCCCTCCCCGTCGTCATGCGGGCCCTCGCGGACCGGGCCGCCCTGGACACCGATGTCGGCCGCCTCGCACGGGCGCTGCCGGCACTGGCCCGCGCGGCGCGGTACGGAGACGTACGGACCGGGACCGGCGCCAAGACCGGCAGCGGTACCGGCACCGCGGCTCTCGCGGAGGTCGCGGCCGGGCTCGCGGAACGCGTCTGTGTGGGGCTGCCGCCCGCCTGCGCCGGGCTCGACGCGGACGGCGCCGCCGAGATGCGCGGCCATCTCGACCGCGCACACACCGCCATCGGCCTGCTGACCGGCGGCCAGGACCGGGCCGGGGAGGCCGCCGGGCTGCGAGGGCGCTGGGAGGGCGTCCTCCACAGACTCGCGGAACGGGACACCGTGTCCGGCGGGATCCGGGGCCGGGCCGTCCGCCTGCTGCTGGACGACGGGCGACTCGACCGGGACCGGGCCGCCGTTCTGATGGGGCTCGCCCTGTCGCCCGGCGTCCCGCCCCCGGAGGCCGCCGCCTGGATGGAGGGCTTCCTGGGCGGCGCGCCGGGCGGCGGCCTGATCCTGGTCCACGACGAACGCCTTCTCGGCCTCGTCGACGCCTGGCTGACCGGGGTGGCGCCCGGCGCCTTCACGGACGTACTGCCGCTGCTGCGACGCACGTTCTCCGCGTACGAACCGGGCGTACGCCGCGCGCTGGGCGAGCGCGTACGGCGCGGGCCGGGCGGCGCCGGGGGCCCGGCCGGGCACGGGCCCGGCGCGCCGGGCTTCGGCCCCGGCCTGGACGAGGGCCGCGCCGACGCCGTAATGCCGCTCCTCACGCTCATCCTCGACAGGACCCACGATCTCGCGGAGGTGACGGGATGACCACGGACCCGGACGTGCGGGAAGAGCGGCTGCGCCGCTGGCGGATGGTGCTCGGCGGGGACGGCGCCGACGGGACGGGACACGCCCTCACCGGCACGGACGCGGCGATGGACGGCGCGCTGACCGCCCTGTACGGAGCGGGAAACGGGACAGGGAGCCCCGGCCCGGGCTCCGGTCCCGGCCCCACCGCCGGGGGAGGCCGGGCGGCCGGGGGCGGCCGGGCCGGCGGTCTCGGCGGATCGGCGCCGTCCGTGGCGCGCTGGCTCGGCGACATCCGTACGTACTTCCCGAGCACCGTCGTCCAGGTCATGCAGCGCGACGCGATCGACCGGCTCGGTCTCGCCTCGCTGCTGCTGGAGCCCGAGACCCTGGCGGCGGTCGAGCCCGACGTCCATCTCGTCGCCACCCTGCTCTCGCTCGGCAGGGCCATGCCCGAGACCACCCGGGAGACCGCCCGCGCCGTCGTCCGCCAGGTCGTCCAGGACCTCGAACGGCGGCTCGCCGCCCGTACCCGCACCACGCTCGGCGGCGCGCTCGACCGCTCCGCGCGGATCAGCCGACCGCGCCACCGGGACATCGACTGGGACCGGACGATCCGCGCCAACCTCAAGAACCGGCTGCCGGAGCGCGGCACGATCGTCCCCGAACGGCTCGTCGGACACGGCCGGTCCTCCCGGGCGGTGCGCAAGGAGATCATCCTCTGCGTCGACCAGTCCGGGTCGATGGCCGCCTCCGTCGTCCACGCCGCCGTCTTCGGCGCGGTCCTGGCCTCCATGGGGTCCCTGGCCACTCGGCTCGTCGTCTTCGACACCGCCGTCGCCGACCTCACCGATCAGCTCGCCGACCCCGTCGACGTGCTCTTCGGCACCCGGCTCGGCGGTGGCACCGACATCAACCGGGCGCTTACGTACTGCCGCTCCAGGATCACCCGTCCGGCGGACACCGTCGTCGTACTCATCAGCGATCTCTACGAAGGGGGGATACGCGACGGGATGACCGCGCGGGTCGCGGAGATGAAGGCGTCCGGCGTGGAGGTCGTGGCGCTGCTCGCGCTCTCGGACGAGGGGACGCCCGCCTACGACCGCGCGCACGCGGCGGCCCTCGCCGCGCTGGGGGTGCCCGCCTTCGCGTGCACGCCGGACCGCTTCCCGGAGGTGATGGCGGCGGCGCTGGAGAAACGCCCGATTCCTGTACCGGACACCGATCTGTGAAGGCGCGATGTGACGGGTATCACCGCTCTGTGACAGGTATCACCGCTCATGTGTGATCCGCGATTTAGGGACCCACGGCGCACGGGGATAACCTGCGAGGCGGACATGCCGCGTACCGGACAGCGTGTACGCCTCCCTCAGTGACAGTGCAGTCACGTTGCCCTTCGCGGCACGCCCACGCAGACAACGAACCCGCGATCACCAGGCTGCGGTTTTAAGAAGACAAGGGACGGACGCGCGTGGACCTGTTCGAGTATCAGGCGAGGGACCTCTTCGCCAAGCACGGTGTACCGGTGCTGGCCGGTGAAGTCATCGAAACGCCTGAGGCCGCCCGCGAGGTGACCGAGCGTCTCGGCGGCAAGGCCGTCGTCAAGGCGCAGGTCAAGGTCGGTGGCCGCGGAAAGGCCGGCGGCGTGAAGCTGGCCTCCGACGCGGCGGACGCGGTCGAGAAGGCCGGTCAGATCCTGGGCATGGACATCAAGGGCCACACGGTCCACAAGGTCATGCTCGCCCAGACCGCGGACATCGCGGAGGAGTACTACGTCTCCTTCCTGCTGGACCGCACCAACCGCACCTTCCTCGCCATGGCCTCCGTCGAGGGCGGCGTGGAGATCGAGGTCGTCGCGGAGGAGAACCCCGACGCGCTGGCCAAGATCCCGGTCGATGCCAACGAGGGCTGCACGCCCGAGAAGGCCGCCGAGATCGTCGCCGCCGCGAAGTTCCCGGCCGAGATCGCGGACCAGGTCGCGGACGTGCTCCAGAAGCTGTGGACGGTCTTCATCAAGGAGGACGCCCTCCTTGTCGAGGTCAACCCGCTGATCAAGTCCGGCGACGGCAAGATCATCGCGCTCGACGGCAAGGTCTCGCTGGACGAGAACGCCGAGTTCCGCCAGCCGGAGCACGAGGCGCTGGAGGACAAGGCCGCGGCGAACCCGCTGGAGGCCGCCGCCAAGGTGAAGAACCTCAACTACGTCAAGCTCGACGGCGAGGTCGGCATCATCGGCAACGGCGCGGGTCTGGTCATGTCGACCCTCGACGTCGTCGCGTACGCCGGTGAGGCGCACGGCGGCGTGAAGCCCGCCAACTTCCTCGACATCGGTGGCGGCGCCTCCGCCGAGGTCATGGCGAACGGCCTGGAGATCATCCTCGGCGACCCGGACGTCAAGTCCGTGTTCGTCAACGTCTTCGGTGGCATCACCGCGTGCGACGAGGTCGCCAACGGCATCGTCCAGGCGCTGGAGCTGCTCGCCAGCAAGGGCGAGAAGGTCGAGAAGCCGCTGGTCGTGCGGCTCGACGGCAACAACGCGGAGCTGGGTCGCAAGATCCTGTCCGACGCCAACCACCCGCTCGTGCAGCGCGTGGACACCATGGACGGCGCGGCCGACAAGGCCGCCGAGCTGGCCGCGGCCAAGTAAAAGGACAGGGACTCCAACACCATGGCTATTTTCCTGACCAAGGAAAGCAAGGTCATCGTCCAGGGGATGACCGGCGCCACCGGCATGAAGCACACCAAGCTCATGCTCGCCGACGGCACCAACATCGTCGGCGGCGTGAACCCCCGTAAGGCCGGTACGTCGGTCGAGTTCGGCGAGACCTCCGTACCCGTCTTCGGCTCGGTGGCCGAGGCCATCGAGAAGACCGGCGCCGACGTCTCCGTCGTCTTCGTGCCGCCGGCCTTCGCCAAGGCCGCCGTCGTCGAGGCGATCGACGCCGAGATCGGGCTGGTCGTCGTCATCACCGAGGGCATCGCGGTCCACGACTCCGCCGCCTTCTGGGCGTACGCGAGCAGCAAGGGCAACAAGACCCGCATCATCGGTCCGAACTGCCCCGGTCTGATCACCCCCGGTCAGTCCAACGCCGGCATCATCCCGGGCGACATCACCAAGCCCGGCCGGATCGGTCTCGTGTCCAAGTCCGGCACGCTGACCTACCAGATGATGTACGAGCTGCGCGACATCGGCTTCTCCTCGGCCGTCGGCATCGGTGGCGACCCGGTCATCGGTACGACGCACATCGACGCGCTCGCCGCGTTCGAGGCCGACCCCGAGACCGACCTCATCGTGATGATCGGCGAGATCGGCGGCGACGCCGAGGAGCGCGCGGCCGACTTCATCGCGAAGAACGTCACCAAGCCGGTCGTCGGCTACGTCGCGGGCTTCACCGCGCCCGAGGGCAAGACCATGGGCCACGCCGGCGCCATCGTCTCCGGCTCCTCCGGCACGGCCCAGGCGAAGAAGGAGGCCCTGGAGGCCGCCGGTGTGAAGGTCGGCAAGACGCCGACCGAGACGGCCGGGCTCGCCCGCGCCATCCTCGCCGGCTGACACCGGGCACGGCAGCGGCCCGGGCCAGGGCCCGGGTCACGGCACTCGCGCGTGGGCCCGTACTCCTTTCGGGGGGTACGGGCCCACGCGCGTTTCGCCGTGCGCCGCGCCGGACGGCTTGCTCCGGTTATTCCGTCACTCCGGGCGCGGCAAGAGGCGGTACGGGCCGTTCGCCGGCTGGGCGCGGAGATGGGCGCGGAGCTTCACGTCCTGCCGGGTCAGCCGCTGCGGACCGGCCGCGGCGGGGACTCCGCCGACCCGCTCACCCGCGGCCACCGGCGCGTGGTACTGGGTCGGGGCGGTGGTCACGGTGAAGGCCGTGGCGCCGACGATCAGCGTGGTGAACGAGATGGCGGCCCGCGTCCAGAGCCGGATCCGCCGCTCGCTGCGCGTCCGTACGGTCCCCGGCGGCGCGAGCGACGGCGGGGTGACCGCGCCCGCCAGCGCGTCGAGGCGCGCGTGCAGCAGCGCCGGATCCGCCAGCTCCGGCAGGTGCGCGGCGAGCGCGGCGCGGGCGTGCATCAGCCGGTTGACGGTGGCCGGGGTGCTCGCCTCGGTCTCGGCGGCGGTCTCCGGCAGATCGAGCCGCAGACCGTCGTAGAGCAGCAGCGTCCGGCGGTACGAGGGCGGCAGCGCGAGCAGCGCCTCGTGCAGTGCCCGGGCGCCGGGGCCCTGGAGTTCGCCGGGGGTCGCCGGATCGGGGTGCCGGTGGGCGCGGCGCATCGAGTGCCAGGGCGACATCGCGTACTCGTACGCGGCGACCCGTACCCAGCCCGGCGGATCGCGGTCCACGGCGACCTCCGGCCAGCGCTGCCAGGCCAGATGGAACGCCTGCTCGACGGACTCCTTGGACAGGGCGCGCCGTCCGGTGAGCAGGAATGTCTGGCGGGCAAGGGCGGGCCCGGTGTACGTGTACAGCACGTCGAACGCCTGCTCGGGGGTGGTCGCGGCGGCGAGGGCGGCCAGGGCGGCGGCCTTGGCTTCGGCGGCCCGCGCGGCGGCCTCGGCTTCGGCCACCGCCGCCGCTTCCACCGCCGCCGCCACTGCTGCCGCTGCCTCCGCCTCCGCTTCGGCGGCGATGACCGACTCCGCCGATGACGCTGACACCGCCTCAGCTCCGCTGTCGGCAGGCGCCACGAGCACGGCCGCGGCGGTCACCGGTCGCGCCGCCGGTTCCGCGGCCGGCTCGGCGCGCGGCTCCGGGTGCGACCCCGGGTGCTGGTCCGGGTGCTGCTCGGGGTGGTCCTGGAGCGGTGCGCCGTGGGTGTTCAGGAGACGGGCCGCCGTCCGTTCCTGAGCCGCCTTCACCGCCGCCCGTTCCGTTCTGCGGGCCAGCGCCGCCCGCTCCAGCAGCTCCAGCTCGATCCCGGCGAGCAGCTTCGCGTACGACTCCCGCTTACGGCCCCGGGGATTCGTACGGCCGGTCTCCCAGGACCTGATCGTCGACCGCGTGACGCCCACCGCCGTCGCGATCTGCTTCTCCGTCAGCGGCTTGGCCTCACGCAGCCTGCGGCGCTCCTCGGGAGGCGGCAGCGTGGCGCTCCGCGTGGTGTTCTGCGTCATGTAGGGCTCCCCACAGCGCGATACTGGGTAAAAAAGCACATAAACGTATATTGGTCGACACGGCGAGTATTCGCCTGTTACGTGGATACGGCGCGTGTCGTGGGCAGCATGACCTTGTGACCCAATTGACCGAGTGCAGCACGCCGTTGTCTTCGGCCTCCGCGGTGGAGCGGGGCCGGGCCGCCGCGCTGACCGCCGCCTTCCTCCGTGGAGCCATCGCCGCCGGCCTCGGGCTCGGCGCGCTCGCCGTGCTGGTCATGGCGGCGTGGATCATCTCGCCGTATCCGGACAGCGGCGCCGGTGGGGCCCTGCGGGTGACGGCCGGGCTCTGGCTGCTGGCGCACGGGGTCGAGCTGATCCGCCCCGACACCCTGTCAGGGACCCCGGCGCCGCTCGGTGTCGTGCCGATACTCCTCCTCGCCCTGCCGGTCTGGCTGGTGTACCGGACGGTGCGGGACACACTCGAACCGGACGAGGGGCGGCCGCGGCTCACCGCGTTCGGCGCGGTGTCCACGGTGTGCGGCGGATATCTGCTGGTCGGGGCCGCCGCCGTGGTCTTCGCGGCGAGCGGTCCGCTGATCGGGCGGCCGTCGCGCGCGGCCGTCGCGCTGCCGCTCCTCGTGCTGGCGTCCTCGGCGGCCGGGGCATGGCGGGCGGGCGGCCGGCGGCGCGGCGCGCTGCCCCGCCGGCTGCCGGGCGCCGTCCGGGCGGCGCTGGTCCGTACGGTGCGGTCGCCCGGCGCCCGAAGACGGACGGCGGTGGCGGGGCGGGCCGGGGCCGCGGCCGTCCTGCTGCTGCTGGGCGGTGGCGCGCTGCTCGTCGGGGTGTCGCTCGGCCGGCACATGGACCCGGCGCACGCCTCGTTCGTGAGCCTGGCGGGGGACTGGTCCGGGCGGTTCGCCGTGCTGCTCCTCGGGCTGGCCCTCGTGCCGAACGCGGCGGTCTGGGGCGCGGCGTACGGGCTGGGCCCCGGCTTCGCGCTCGGTACGGCGGCGACGGCCACCCCGCTCGGCGTCGTCGGCACCCCGGCCCTGCCGTCCTTCCCGCTCCTCGCGGCGGTGCCGGGCGTCGGCCCGGGGACGGCGGCGAACTGGGCGGCCGGGCTGGTGCCGGTGGCGGCGGGGCTGGCGGTCGCCTGGTTCACGGTCCGTACGGCGGCGCCTCCGTACTCCGTACGGGACGAGGCGTGGAGCGCGCGCGAGACGGCGCTGACGGCGGGGCTCGCCGGCGGGGTGTGCGCCGTGCTGACGGCGAGTCTGGCGGCGCTGTCGGGCGGGCCGCTGGGCAACAGCGAGCTGGCGGCCTTCGGCCCGGTGTGGTGGCTGACGGGCGCGGCGGCGCTGGGCTGGACGGTGGCGCTCGGTGTGCCGATGGCCCTCCTGCTGCGGACCTGGCGGCTGCGGGAGCGCCGGGCGGACGCCCTGGCGGAGCCAGAGACGGGGCCCGGGGCCGAGAGCGAGGCGCGGGCGGTCGCGGAGGCCGGGGAGCCGGGTCCGGCGGGCGGCGGCCGGTGGTGGGCGCCCTGGTGGCGCCGCGTGCCCCCGGGCGCTGCTCCGGCCGTCGTACCCGTACCCGTAACAGGGTCGGGGTTCGGATCCGGGCCCGGGCCGGTCGTGCAGGCCGTGGCGGGCGGTCCGGAGCCGGTGCCGTACGACGTCCTGCCCGTCGACGCGTGGCACGAGCGCGGGGCGCGTCAGGTGCGGTGGGCGGCGTTCAAGGAGGCGTCGGGCGGGCTGATGGCCGACTTCCCGGCCGCCCCGGAAGCCCCGACCGCTCCCGCTGCCCCCGCACCCGCCCCCACCCCTGCCCCCACCCCCGCTCCCGCCGCGGTGGAGCCGGAGGAGGGAGAGCGAGGTGAGAGCCCGGTGGTAGGTCCCGCGGTTACTCCTTGACGCCGAAGACCCGCTCCAGCGAGTGCGGCAGCAGCTCGTTGCAGGAGAGCTGGCCGGTCTTGGTGAGCGCGTCGTTGACGCAGGAGTAGTAGTCCGGGTAGGCGAGGCGCACACCGAAGGTCGTCGCGACGAAGAGCAGCGCGAGCGCGGCGGCGACCAGACCGCTCACCGCCGCCGTCCGCTGCGGCCGGGTGGATGAGGAGGCGCCCTGGTCCGGCGCGGTCTTCGTCAGGCGTACGGCGGCGGGGGAGGAGCCGGAGGCGCCGGCGGAGCCGTCGGTGACCGCGCTCTTCGCGCCGTCCTTGGCGTCCGCCGCCTTCGGTTTGTTCTTGTTGCGGAGCGAGCTGGCGCCCCAGTAGACGGCGAGCGAGCCGAGGAGCAGGGCGACCTCGGGCAGGTCGAAGAGCACGAAGAAGAGCGCCCACATCCCGCCGAGCAGCGCGTACCGCGCCCGGCGCTGGGACACGTCCGTCGGATCCCAGCGCAGCCCGCCGCGACCGCCGTCGGGGCCGTCCTGACCGCCGTCCTGGCCGGACTGGCCGCCCTGGCCCTGCTGGGCGCCGGGGCGGCTGCCGAAACCGCCCGACGAGCGGCCCGGCTGGCGGCTGCTCCACTGGCTGCCCCAGCCGCCCCGGCCGGAGCCGGAGCCGTCGTCGGCGGAGCCGCCGTTCTCCGGGAGGCGCGGCTGCCACGGCCGGTCGGGCGTGCCCTCGGGCGGCGGCGCGAACGGATTGTCCTCACCGGCGCCCGACGGCTCGCGGGTACTTCCGGAAGGCTCGGAAGGCGCTGCGGGCGAGGATCCCGAAGGCCCTGTGGATCCCGTGGAGGACCCCGAACCCTGGGTCTCCGGGGCATCCGAGGAGTCCGAGGAGCCCGGGGTCCCCGGCGAACCGGTGGAGGAGGACTGGCGTTCCCGTGGCAGCAGCACCGGTCCAGCGGGCGGCGGGAGGTGGAGAGCTGTGCGGCGGCGTCGGTCCGGCATCTGGTGAACGTCTTCCCCTCAGACCCTGCGCGTCAGACCCTGCGCGCGGGGGTCTTGTCTCGTCACTTCATGGCCCGTCTCGGAGACGGACCCGTCCCCAGACGCTACCTCCCGGCCCAGGACTTGTCGTCCAGGCCCCTTGCCGGGCCCCTTGCCGGGCACCGGGCCCGACGCGGGCGCGGGCCTCGCCCGGCACCGGGCGCGGCCCCCGTCCCGAGGGGGTGCGGCCGGCTGCCGGTATCGTTGCTGCCGGTCGGCTTCTTCGTAGAGTTCCCCGTATCGGGGGGCACGACTCGTTCGTACGACCGCACAAAGCTCCAAGAAAGGCGCCCGCTGTGGCCTCCCCTCCCCCCGGCCGGACGGCCCCTGCCCCGGCTACCGCCCCGGCCTCCGCCCCCGCGCCCGCCCGGCTCGTGGTGCTCGTCTCCGGCTCCGGTACGAACCTCCAAGCCCTGCTGGACGCCATCGGTGACAACCCCGCCGGTTACGGGGCGACGGTCGTCGCCGTCGGCGCCGACCGCGACGCGATCGCCGGTCTGGAGCGCGCCGAGCGCGCCGGGCTGCCGACCTTCGTCCGGCGGGTGAAGGACTACGGAACGCGCGCCGAGTGGGACGCCGCGCTCACCGACGCGACCGCGGCGTACGCGCCGGACCTGGTGATCTCGGCCGGCTTCATGAAGATCGTGGGCAAGGAGTTCCTGGCCCGCTTCGGCGGCCGGACCGTCAACACGCATCCCGCCCTGCTCCCCAGCTTTCCCGGTGCCCATGGTGTGCGCGACGCGCTCGCCTACGGAGCGAAGGTCACCGGCTGCACCGTCCACTTCGTCGACGACGGCGTCGACACCGGCCCGATCATCGCGCAGGGCGTGGTCGAGGTGCGGGACGAGGACGATGAAGACGCTCTCCACGAGCGCATCAAGGAAGTCGAGCGACGCCTGCTCGTCGAGGTCGTGGGGCGTCTGGCCCGGCACGGCTATCGCATTGAGGGACGAAAGGTAACGATCCAGTGACCGCCGAAGGTACGAAGCGCCCTATCCGCAGGGCTCTGGTCAGCGTCTACGACAAGACCGGCCTCGAAGAGCTGGCCCGTGGACTGCACGAGGCGGGCGTCACCCTGGTCTCGACCGGCTCCACCGCGTCGCGGATCGCCGCCGCGGGTGTCCCGGTCACCAAGGTCGAGGAGCTGACCGGCTTCCCGGAGTGCCTGGACGGCCGGGTCAAGACGCTGCACCCGCGCGTCCACGCGGGCATCCTCGCGGACCTCCGGCTGGAGTCCCACCGCGAGCAGCTCGCCGAGCTGGACGTCGAGCCGTTCGACCTCGTCGTCGTGAACCTCTACCCGTTCCGCGAGACGGTCGCCTCCGGCGCCTCCGCCGACGAGTGCGTCGAGCAGATCGACATCGGCGGCCCCTCCATGGTCCGCGCCGCCGCCAAGAACCACCCCTCGGTCGCCGTCGTCACCAGCCCCGAGCGGTACGCGGACGTCCTCGGCGCCGTCCAGGACGGCGGTTTCGACCTCACGACCCGCAAGCGCCTCGCGGCGGAGGCGTTCCAGCACACCGCCGCGTACGACGTGGCCGTCGCCTCCTGGTTCGCCGACGACTACGCGGCAGCGGATGACTCGGGCTTCCCGGACTTCCTGGGCGCCACGTACACCCGTAAGAACGTGCTCCGTTACGGCGAGAACCCGCACCAGCCCGCCGCGCTCTACACCAGCGCCGAGGGCGGTCTCGCGGAGGCCGAGCAGCTGCACGGCAAGGAGATGTCGTACAACAACTACACGGACACGGACGCCGCGCACCGTGCCGCGTACGACCACGCCGAGCCGTGCGTCGCGATCATCAAGCACGCCAACCCGTGCGGGATCGCCATCGGTGACGATGTCGCCGAGGCGCACCGCAAGGCGCACGAGTGTGACCCGCTGTCCGCGTTCGGCGGTGTGATCGCCGTCAACCGGCCGGTCTCCGTCGCGATGGCCGAGCAGGTCGCCGAGATCTTCACCGAGGTCATCGTCGCGCCCGGCTACGAGGACGGCGCCGTCGAGGTGCTGGCGCGCAAGAAGAACATCCGCGTGCTGCGCTGCCCCGACGCCCCCTCGGCGCGGGTCGAGGTCAAGCCGATCGACGGCGGGGCGCTGCTCCAGGTCACCGACCGGCTCCAGGCCGACGGCGACGACCCGGCCAACTGGACCCTCGCGACCGGCGAGGCGCTCACCGAGGACGAGCTGCGCGAACTGGCCTTCGCGTGGAAGGCGTCGCGCGCGGTCAAGTCCAACGCGATCCTGCTGGCCAAGGGCGGTGCCTCGGTGGGCGTCGGCATGGGCCAGGTCAACCGCGTCGACTCCGCGAAGCTCGCGGTCGAGCGGGCGGGGGAGGAGCGGGCGCGGGGCTCGTACGCGGCGTCGGACGCGTTCTTCCCGTTCCCCGACGGCCTGGAGATCCTGCTGGCCGCGGGCGTCAAGGCCGTGGTGCAGCCGGGCGGTTCGGTCCGGGACGAGCTGGTCGTCGAGGCGGCGAAGAAGGCGGGCGCGACGATGTACTTCACGGGGACGCGCCACTTCTTCCACTGAGCGGGCCTCGTTACGGCGAAGGCCGCGTTCCCTCCGGGGAACGCGGCCTTCGTGCCGTCGACCGGGCTTCGGTCACCGGGTGGTCACTTGGACTTGACGACCACCGTCGAGCAGACCTTGTCCGCGAACGTCTGCTTCTTCTGGTCCCACAGCGGCCACAGCCAGCCGATGTAGCAGGCGATGTTGTCCAGGAAGTGGGCGAGCCCGCGGACGAACGCCATACCGGCGCCGATCGGCTGGCCGTCGTTCTCGCGCAGCAGCCGGATGCCCACGACCTTCTTGCCGACCGTCTGACCGGTCGAGCCCTCCTGGATCACCTGCCAGATGAAGATGCCGAGCATGGCGAGCCCGCCGACCAGGGCGAGGACCGGGCCGATGCCGCCGTCGGAGCTTGCGCCGGCGACGAGGATGAAGTACGGCACGACGTACAGCAGGCCGTCGATGAGCTTGCCGCCGAACCGCAGGCCCCAGTGGGCGAGTTCCGGCATGCCGCCGCCGTAGCCGGGCTGGCCCTGCGGGTAGGCGCCGTACGGCTGGCCGGGCTGCTGGGGATAGCCGTAACCCTGCGGCGGTACACCCTGGGGGGCCTGCTGCGGGTAGCCGTAACCGGGCTGGGGCTGTCCCGGCTGCGGCTGGCCCGGCTGGCCCTGCTGGCCGTACGGGTTGTTGGGGTCGCCGAAACTCATGGGGTAATTCCTCCGTTGGTGGTGCTGGGGACGACGCGACCCGCACGGAGGAACTTCTCAGGTGCTACTGAGCGGTCTGCCCCCCGATACACTGCCGGCCGCGCGCTGCGCGGTAATCGTGGTATTAACTGCCCATTCTTGTCCAGTGGCTTTCGACAGCTGTTGTGCAAGTGCAACCTGTTGTGCGGTACGGCGACGGACGCGGCCGGGATCCGGACCGGGGCCCGTCGGGATCCGGCCCGGTCGCGGTCCGATCCCGGCCTGATTGGAACAGCGGAGGGGTAATCCGCGAGGATGGGGGTATGAGCGCCCAGATTCTCGATGGCAAGGCCACCGCAGCCGCGATCAAGTCCGATCTCACCGTCCGCGTGGCGGCCCTCAAGGAGCGGGGGATAACGCCGGGCCTGGGGACCCTGCTGGTCGGCGACGACCCGGGCAGCCGCTGGTACGTGAACGGCAAGCACCGCGACTGCGCCCAGGTCGGCATCGCCTCGATCCAGCGGGAGCTGCCGGACACGGCCTCCCAGGAGGAGATCGAGGCGGTCGTGGCGGAGCTGAACGCCAACCCCGAGTGCACGGGCTACATCGTGCAGCTCCCGCTGCCCAAGGGCATCGACACCAACCGGGTGCTGGAGCTGATGGACCCGGCCAAGGACGCCGACGGACTGCACCCGATGAGCCTCGGCCGGCTGGTGCTGGGCGTGGAGGGCCCGCTGCCCTGCACCCCGTTCGGCATCATCCAGCTGCTGCGTCACCACGGTGTCGAGATCAAGGGCGCGCATGTGGTGGTCGTGGGCCGCGGGATCACCGTCGGCCGGTCCATCCCGCTGCTGCTGACCCGGCGGACCGAGAACGCGACGGTGACGCAGTGCCACACCGGCACCCGTGATCTGCCGGCGCTGCTCAAGCAGGCCGACATCATCGTGGCGGCGGCGGGTGTGCCGCACATCATCAACCCCGAGGACGTCAAGGAGGGCGCCGTCGTGCTCGACGTCGGGGTCAGCCGTGACGCGGACGGCAAGATCGTCGGCGATGTCCACCCGGGCGTGGCGGAGGTGGCCTCCTGGATCTCGCCGAACCCGGGCGGTGTCGGCCCGATGACCCGCGCCCAGCTGCTGGTCAATGTCGTCGAGGCGGCCGAACGCACCGTCGACGCGGACGCGGACGCGGGCTGAGCGCGGGCCGAAGCGGAAAGGGGCGCCACACCATGGGTGCTGGTACGAGTGAGGGCGGCGCGGCCGGGCCCGCCGAGCAGCCGCGTGAGCCCGCCGAGGACCCGGTGCGGAACGACGGGAGCGGTGGCTCCGCGGGGGCTCCCGCGGAGACCGACAAGACGGCCGAGGCGGCCGAGGCTGCTGGGACCGATGAGGCGGCCGGGGCCACTGAGGCCAACGAGGGCGCGGGGGCGACGCCCGTACCCGTATCCGAGCCCGTACCCGTATCCGTGCCCGCGCGCGCCGATACGGGCCAGGGCCAGGGCGCGGGATCGGGCGCCGGCTCGGGCGACGACCCCGGCAGCCGGTTCTCGCTCACCCAGGACACGGCGCGCCCCGAGGGCGGCGGCCGGGCCGCCCCCCGCGACGCCGCCGCGCCGGTCCGGCAGTGGCCGCTGCTCGCCGTGCTCGGCACGACCGGGCTCGGGCTGCTGATCGTCGGTCTGCACCCCTTCGCCGAGGCCGTCCGGATCGGCACGATCCTCATCGGCGTCGCCCTGATCGGCGGCGCGGTCCTGCGCCGCGTCCTGCCGTCCGTCGGGATGCTCGCGGTCCGGTCCCGCTTCACCGACATGCTGACGTACGGCCTGCTCGGCGTCACGATCGTGCTGCTGTCCCTGATGACCCAGCCGAAGCCGTGGCTGGAGATCCCGTTCCTGGAGGACATCGTCCACTCGACCGTGCCTTAGCGGCGCGTGACTTGGGTGCGTGACTTCAGCGTGTGACTTCGGCAGGTGCGCGACGGCGTCCGTCCTCTCCCCCGGGATGAGGACGGACGCCGTCCTGCATGGCGGTGAGAGCAGCGTCACGGACCGCGAGCGACAGTTCAAGGTCCAGATGTGGCCTGTGGCACGGAAGTGACCATTCCGCCATGGTGTGATCAGTGGGCAACGGATGGGAGACTGAGGCGGTGACCGAGACCGGGGGCGCGCGACGGCGCGCGAAGAAGGCTCCGGTTGCTTCCATGCGCTGCCGGTGAGGGAACTGGCATCCTGGCTCGGAACATCCCTGTGGGTAGTCCGTGAGGTGGACCGTACGGACCGACGTGAGTCGGCCCTGACGCGGCCGGCTCGGGGACCGGAGCGCCGTGGGGCTCCGCCGGGGAGAGCCGGGGGCGGTGAGCGCGGAGGCGGCAGGGGGATGAACGGCGCGGGGCACATCAGGCACGTGCGGGGGGACAAGGGGGAGGCAGAATGCCTCGTTGGAAGGCGCTTCCGGAGGAGCTGGACCCGGAAGTCAGCGAATTCACGCTTCAGTTGCGCGCGCTGGTCGACCGCAGTGGTCTGAGCATCGCCGCGGTGGGCGACCGGACCGGTTACAGCAAGACGTCGTGGGAGCGGTATCTCAACGGCCGGCTGCTCGCGCCCAAGGGCGCGATCGTCGCGCTGGCCGAGGTCACCGGCACGCATCAGCAGCATCTGATCACGATGTGGGAGCTGGCGGAGCGGGCCTGGAGCCGCTCCGAGATGCGGCACGACATGACGATGGAAGCGATACGGATCTCCCAGGCGCGGCAGGCGCTCGGCGAGTTCAGCCCGGGAGCGGCCGGCAGCGTGAGCGGCCCCGGCGGCGGTCCCGGGGGGCGCGGGGGTCCGGGCGGCGTCGGCGGTCCCGGCGGTCCCGGTGGGCCCAAGCCCGGTGCCGGTGGCCGTGGTGGACGCCCGCCGGCGGCGGCAGGCGCGACCATCGACTTCGGCGCCGGCGCGCGCGGCGGCAGGCCCGGCGCGGGACCCGGCTCGGGCGCCGTACCGCAGCAGCGGGGGCCCGGGGGCCCCAGACCGTCCGCGCCCGGCCAGGCGCAGGGGCCGGGGCTGTACCCCGGTCAGAGTTACGGCGGGTACGGACCGGCCGCCGGTGCCCCCGGCGCGTACCCCGGCCCGGCCCGGCCGGGAGGCCCGGCAGGCGGCCCGGGTGGCCCGGGCGGTCCTGGTGGCTCCGGTGGCCCCGGCGGACCGGCCGCACCCGGGCGTGGCCGGCGTCGCGCGCTGATCTTCGGCGCGGCGGTCGTCGGCGCGCTGGTGGTCGCGGGCGGCGCGCTGCTGACGCTGAACCTCGGCGGTGACGGCGACACCGGCAAGCCCGTCGCCCAGTCCCCGTCCCCCTCCCCGGTCACCAGCAAGCCCGTCCTGCCCGACGGGGTGAAGTGCTCCGGCGACGACTGCACGGGCGAGGACCCGGAGGAGATGGGCTGCGGCGGCCAGTACGCCGAGACCGTCTCCAGCGCCACGGTCGGTACGACGCTGGTCGAGGTCCGCTACAGCAAGACCTGCGGCGCCGCCTGGGCGAGGATCACGCAGGCGGCGATCGGCGACGAGGTACGGATCAGCTCGCTCCGGGCCACCGGCGAGGAGCAGACCGGCGTGGTGGAGACGACCACGGACGCGTACACGCCCATGGCCGCCGTTCCGGACGCCGACAGCGCGAAGGCGTGCGCGACGCTCGTGAGCGGTACGAAGGGGTGCACGACGGCGGAGTGACCGGGGGACGGCCCGTACCTCGCGCGCGAGCCGTACGAGCCGAGCCGTACGAACCGCCGGAGGCCCGTGCGTGAGCCGTGCGTGAGCCGTGCCACAACGGGGGCGTGGGTGACGGCTCGCCCGGGTCCGATAGCCTGACCGCTGGATATCTCTTCACGTCAAGATTCAGTCCAGCGATGGGCCGGTTGTCGGAGTCGGGGGAGATGTCCCGCACCCAGGGGCAGGGACCCCCGCCACCGCCAGCTGTCTTACGGAGATCGCCATGACCCGCACTCCCGTGAATGTCACCGTCACCGGCGCGGCCGGCCAGATCGGCTACGCGCTGCTCTTCCGCATCGCCTCGGGCCACCTGCTCGGCGCGGATGTGCCGGTCAAGCTGCGTCTCCTTGAGATCCCGCAGGGCCTCAAGGCCGCCGCGGGCACCGCGATGGAACTGGACGACTGCGCGTTCCCGCTGCTCAGCGGCATCGAGATCACCGATGACCCGAACGTCGCCTTCGACGGCGCGAACGTCGCCCTCCTGGTCGGCGCCCGCCCCCGTACGAAGGGCATGGAGCGCGGCGACCTGCTCGCCGCCAACGGCGGCATCTTCAAGCCGCAGGGCAAGGCCATCAACGACCACGCCGCCGACGACATCAAGGTCCTCGTCGTGGGCAACCCGGCCAACACCAACGCGCTGATCGCCCGGTCCGCTGCCCCCGACGTACCGGCCGAGCGCTTCACCGCGATGACGCGCCTCGACCACAACCGCGCCATCTCGCAGCTCGCCGCCAAGACCGGCTCCGCCGTCTCCGACATCAAGCGGCTGACGATCTGGGGCAACCACTCCGCCACCCAGTACCCGGACATCTTCCACGCGGAGATCGCCGGCAAGAACGCCGCCGAGACCGTCAACGACGAGGTGTGGCTCGCCGACACCTTCATCCCGACCGTCGCCAAGCGCGGCGCGGCGATCATCGAGGCCCGTGGCGCCTCCTCGGCCGCCTCCGCCGCCAACGCGGCCATCGACCACGTCCACACGTGGGTCAACGGCACCGCCGCGGGCGACTGGACCTCGATGGGTATCCCGTCGGACGGTTCGTACGGGGTGCCGGAGGGCCTGATCTCCTCCTTCCCCGTCACCACCAAGGACGGCGCGTACGAGATCGTCCAGGGCCTGGAGATCAACGACTTCTCGCGCGCCCGGATCGACGCCTCCGTCAAGGAGCTGGCCGAGGAGCGCGACGCGGTGCGCGAGCTGGGCCTGATCTGACCGTACGGATGTACGACTAGTGCCCCTGGTAGCCGAGAGGCCGCCAGGGGCACTCGTCGTGCATGCGTCGTGCATTCGGCCTGCACCCGTCGTTCCGGCACGTGAGCCGGAGCACTTTCCGTCACGCCATGCGCATGGTTTCCGCTCCCCGGGGCAGGCACCGGAATCCCCAGTCCTCGCTGGTGGAGAACGTTCCGGTCGGCATTCCGACCGGGATTCCGGTAAGGGAAGGCATTGCGCGACGTGTCGGCACAACAGACGATTCATGTGGACGGAAAGTGGCGTGAAGCCGCGTCCGGAGCCACGCGTGACATCCTCGACCCCGCCGACGCGACGGTCCTCGCCGTCGTGTCCGAGGGCGGGGCCGAGGACGCCGACGCGGCCGTCGCCGCCGCGCGCAGGGCGTTCGACGAGGGCCCCTGGCCCCGTACCCCCGTGGCCGAACGGGCGGCGCTGCTGCGCCGGACCGCCGAGCTGCTCGTCCGCAACCGCGAGAAGATCGCGCTGCTGGAGAGCCGGGACGCCGGCAAGACCCTGGAGGAGGGCCGGGTCGACGTCGACTGTGTCGCCGACGCCTTCCGGTACTTCGCGGACCTCGTGATGAACGAGAGCGGCGGCCGGGTCGTCGACGCCGGTTCCGCCACCGTCCACAGCGTGGTCGTGCATGAACCCGTCGGGGTCTGCGCGCTCATCACCCCGTGGAACTACCCGCTGCTCCAGGCCAGTTGGAAGATCGCCCCGGCCCTCGCCGCGGGCAACACCTTTGTGATCAAGCCGAGCGAGATCACCCCGCTCTCCACCGTCGACCTCATCGACCTGCTCGCCGAGGCCGGTCTGCCGCCCGGCGTCGCCAACCTCGTGACCGGCGCCGGCGACCCGGTCGGTGCCCGGCTGTCCGCCCACCCGGACGTCGACCTCGTCTCGTTCACCGGCGGCCTGAGCAGCGGTACGAAGGTGATGCAGGCCGCCGCGCCCGGCGTGAAGAAGGTCGCGCTCGAACTCGGCGGCAAGAACCCCAACGTCGTCTTCGCGGACGCCTGCGCCACCGACGAGAGCTTTGACACCGCCGTCGACCAGGCCCTGAACGCCGCGTTCATCCACAGCGGCCAGGTCTGCTCCGCCGGCTCGCGCCTCATCGTCGAGGAGTCCGTACGCGAGCGCTTCGTCGCGGAACTCGCCCGCCGCGCCGGCCGTATCCGCCTCGGCCGCGGCACCGAACCGGGCGTGGAGTGCGGACCGCTTGTCTCGGACCGGCAGCTCGCCAGGACCGAGGAGTACGTGGCGTCCGCCCTCGCGGAGGGCGCCGTGCTGCGCGCGGGCGGCCTCCGGCCCGACCCGTCCGACATCCGCCCGGCGGCGGGCTACTTCTACCGGCCGACCGTCCTCGACCAGTGCCACCGCGAGATGCGCGTCGTACGCGAGGAGATCTTCGGCCCGGTCCTGACCGTCGAGACGTTCCGTACGGAGGACGAGGCCGTCGCCCTCGCCAACGACACCGAGTACGGCCTCGCCGGCGCGGTCTGGAGCGCGGATCCCGGGCGGGCGCGGCGGGTGGCCGGACGGCTGCGGCACGGCACCGTATGGATCAACGACTTCCACCCGTACCTCCCGCAGGCCGAGTGGGGCGGCTTCGGCAAGTCCGGCGTCGGCCGGGAGCTGGGGCCGGCCGGGCTCGCGGAGTACCGCGAGGCGAAGCACATCTACCAGAACCTCGAACCGCGCCCGGTGCGCTGGTTCGCGGGCTGATCCACCGCCGGACGCCATACGCGCTCGTCCCACGCCCCCGCACGTCCGCACCCCCAGGTATCCACCGCACACCCACGTATCCACCGCACACCTTCAGCGAAGGAGCAGGAGACAGCCATGGGATCCACGGTCGAGTACGACTACGTCGTCGTCGGGGGCGGCACGGCGGGCTCGGTGATCGCCTCCCGGCTCACCGAGAACCCGGACCTCGACGTCGCCGTCATCGAGGGCGGCCCCTCCGACGTCGGCCGCGACGACGTGCTGACGCTGCGCCGCTGGATGGGACTGCTCGGCGGTGAGCTGGACTACGACTATCCGACCACCGAGCAGCCGCGCGGCAATTCGCACATCCGGCACAGCCGCGCCCGCGTCCTCGGCGGCTGCTCCTCGCACAACACCCTCATCGCGTTCAAGCCGCTCCCCTCCGACTGGGACGAGTGGGCGGCGGCCGGCGCCGAGGGCTGGGACGCGGGCGCGATGGACCCGTACTTCGACCGGCTGCGCAACAACGTCGTGCCGGTCGACGAGCGCGACCGCAACGCCATCGCCCGCGACTTCGTCGACGCGGCGCGGCGCGCGCTCGACGTCCCGCGTGTCGAGGGCTTCAACCGGGAGCCGTTCCACGAGGGCGTCGGCTTCTTCGATCTCGCCTACCACCCCGAGAACAACAAGCGCTCCTCCGCCTCCGTCGCCTATCTCCACCCCTTCCTCGACCGGCCCAACCTCCATCTGCTGCTGGAGACTTGGGCGTACCGGCTGGAGCTGACGGGCAGCCGCGCAACCGGTGTGCGCATACGGTCGGCCGATGGCGCCGAGACGCTGGTCCGCGCCCGCCGCGAGGTGATCGTCTGCGCGGGCGCCGTCGACACACCGCGGCTGCTGCTGCACTCGGGCATCGGCCCCCGCGCCGATCTGGAGAAGCTCGGCATCCCGGTCGTCCACGATCTGCCGGGCGTCGGCGAGAACCTGCTCGACCACCCCGAGTCGGTGATCGTCTGGGAGACGGACGGGCCGATACCGGAGAACTCCGCGATGGACTCCGACGCGGGTCTCTTCGTACGGCGCGACCCGGCCGCCGACGGGCCCGACCTGATGTTCCACTTCTACCAGATCCCGTTCACCGACAATCCGGAGCGGCTGGGGTACGAACGCCCCGCGCACGGTGTGTCCATGACCCCGAACATCCCCAAGCCGCGCAGCCGCGGCCGGCTTTATCTGACGAGCGCGGACCCCGAGGTCAAACCAGCCCTCGACTTCCGCTACTTCACCGACGAGGACGACTACGACGGCCGTACCCTCGTGGACGGCATCCGTATCGCACGGCGGGTCGCGGCGGCCGAGCCGCTGGCACACTGGCTGAAACGGGAGGTCGCCCCCGGGCCCGAGGTCACCTCCGACGAGGAACTGAGCGAGTACGCCCGTAAGTGCGCGCACACCGTCTACCACCCTGCGGGCACCTGCCGGATGGGCGCGGTGACCGACGAACAGGCCGTCGTGGGGCCCGATCTGCGGATCCGGGGGCTCGACTCGATCCGTATCGCGGACGCCTCGGTCTTCCCGACGATGCCCGCGGTCAACCCCATGATCGGGGTCCTCATGGTCGGTGAGAAGTGCGCGGAACTGCTGACCGGTGGGACCGGCGACGACGAGGGGCTGAACCGATGAGCGAAGGCAACGGAAACAGCGAAAGCAGCGCGAGCGACGGCGTTCCGGGTACGGATACGGGGGCGAGCCCGCGCCCCGAACCCGTGGAAGTTCCCGAGGCACTTGTAACACCCGCAGCAGCCGAAGCGCCCGAAGTCTCCGAACGACCACCGGTGTTCGCCCTCCGCGGCCTCTGGAAAGTCTTCGGCCCCCAGGCCGACGCCGTCCCCCACGACCCCGCGCTCGCCGCCCTCGACCCCGCCGAACTGCGGGCCCGTACCGGCTGTACCGCCGCCGTCCGTGATGTCTCCTTCGACGTCCGCAAGGGCGAGGTCTTCGTCGTCATGGGGCTGTCCGGCTCCGGCAAGTCCACGCTCGTACGATGTCTCACCCGGCTCATCGAGCCGACCTCCGGCGCCCTCACCATGGATGGCGAGGACGTCCTGGCGATGGACCGGACACGCCTGCGCGAACTGCGCCGCCACCGCGCCGCCATGGTCTTCCAGCACTTCGGGCTGCTGCCGCACCGCTCGGTGCTCGACAACGTCGCGTACGGCCTGGAGATCCAGGGCATGGCCCGCGCCGAACGCCGCGCCAAGGCCGCCGAGGTCGTCGGCAAGGTCGGCCTCGAAGGGCTGGAGGACCGGCGCCCCGGCCAGCTCTCCGGCGGCCAGCAGCAGCGGGTGGGGCTGGCGCGGGCGCTTGCCGTGGATCCTCAAGTCCTGCTGTTCGACGAGCCGTTCAGCGCGCTCGACCCGCTGATCCGCCGCGACATGCAGGAGGAGGTCATCCGGCTGCACCGCGAGGAGCGGCGCACGATGGTCTTCATCACGCACGACCTGACCGAGGCGCTGCGCCTCGGCGACCGTATCGCGCTGATGCGCGACGGCCGCGTCGTACAGCTCGGCACCCCGGAGGAGATCGTCGGCCGGCCCGCCGACGCGTACGTACGGGACTTCGTCCGCGATGTGCCGCGCGAGCAGGTCATCACGGTGGGCGCCGCCATGCGCGCCGCCGGTCCCGGTGACGGCGACGCGGGCCCGGAGCTGGCGCCGACCGCGACCGTCTCCGAGGCGATCGAGGCGGTCGCGCGCTCCGGTGAGGCGGCGGCCCGCGTGGTCGACGGGCGGGGCGGCCTCCTCGGCGTCGTCGACCGGGAGCGGCTGCTCGGTGTGGTGGCGGGGACGGCGCGGATGCCGGAGACGGCTCGGATGTCGGAGACGGGAACGGCGCTGCGATGACCTCCGCCTCCCCGGCCGCGACCAAGGCCGCCCCGTACCCGGCGGGCCTGCTGGCGAACCGTACGGTCGTCGTCGGCAAGCTGCTGCCCTTCGCCGTGTTCGCCGCCGTCCTCGTACCCCTCGCGCTCACCCGCTGGTCGGGATCGACCGCCTGGCCCGACGCGCTCACCGTCGATCTCTCCGGTCCGCTCGGCCGCACCAGCGACTGGATCATCGACAACCGCGACCACCACCCCCTCTTCCTCTACTTCTTCGGGCACGTCAGCAACGCCGTCGTGCTCTCCGTACGCGCCGTCTACCTGCTGCTCCTCGCCCTCGGCTGGGCCGGTGTGACGGCGGGCGCCGCGCTGATCGCGTGGCGGGTCGCGGGCGGGCGGCTCGCGGTCACCGCGGCCGTCGCGTTCGCCGTGTGCGGCGGGCTCGGCATGTGGGTGCCGACCATGCAGACGCTCGCGCTGATGGTCGTGGCCGTCACCGCGTCCGTGGTGCTCGGCGCGCTGCTCGGCCTCGCCGCCGGGCTCTCCGACCGGCTGTACCGCATGACGCGCCCGCTGCTCGACACCATGCAGGTGCTGCCCGCGTTCGCGTATCTGCTGCCCGTCGTGCTGATCTTCGGCATCGGTGTCCCGGCGGCGGTCCTCGCGACCGTCGTGTACGCGGCGCCGCCGATGGCGCGCCTCACCGCGCTCGGGCTGCGCGAGGCCGACGGCGGGGTGATGGAGGCAGTGTCCTCGCTCGGCGCGACGGCGAAGCAGCGGTTGCTGACGGCCCGGCTGCCGCTCGCCCGGCCGCGGCTGCTCCTCGGCCTCAACCAGACGATCATGATGGCGCTCTCCATGGCCGTCATCGCGTCCGTGATCGGCGCCGCCGGGCTCGGGGACCGCGTCTACCAGGCGCTGGCCTCGGTCGACGTCGGCGCGGCGCTCGCGGCCGGGCTGCCGATCGTACTGCTGGCGGTGGTACTGGACCGTACGACAGCGGCGGCGGGCGCGGGTACTTCCGACACCAACGGCGGTGACCTCCGGGGCGGTTGGCGCGGCTGGGCCGTCGTGGTCCTGGGGATCGGCGCCGTCGCCGTCGCCGGGCGGCTGGCGGGCCGGCTCGACTGGCCCGCCGGGGGTACGGTGCCGATCGCCGAGCCGGTGAACCGTGTCGTCGACTGGATGACCGACCACCTCTACTCCGGCGTCCCGGTCGTCGGCGGCACCGCCGACTGGGCCGGCCACTTCACCACCTGGGTCCTCGACCCGCTGCGCGGCGGCCTCCAGGCGCTGCCCTGGTGGGTCCTGCTGCTGGCGGTCGCGGCGCTCGCGCTGCTCATCGGTACGTGGCGGACCGCGCTGACCGCTGTGCTCGCCCTGGCCGCGATCGGTGTCCTCGGCGTGTGGAAGCCCTCGCTCGACACGCTCTCGCAGGTCCTGGCCGCCGTCGCCGTCACACTCGTCATCGGCTTCGCGGCGGGCATCGCGGCGGCGCGCAGCGCGCGGGTGGAGGCGCTGCTCAGGCCGGTGCTGGACGTCTTCCAGACGCTCCCGCAGTTCGTCTATCTGATCCCCGTCGTCGCGCTCTTCGGCGTGGGCCGCGCCCCGGCGGTCGCCGCCGCCGTGGTCTACGCGCTGCCCGCCGTCGTACGGATCACCACACAGGGGCTGCGGCAGGTCGACCCGGCCGCGCTGGAGTCGGCGCGCTCCCTCGGGGCGACCGGCGTACAGCAGCTCCGGCAGGTCCAACTGCCCCTCGCCGGACCGGCGTTGCGGCTCGCGCTCAACCAGGGCGTTGTCCTCGTACTGGCCGTTGTGATCATCGGCGGACTGGTCGGCGGGGGCGCGCTGGGCTACGACGTGGTGTACGGGCTGGCGCAGGGCGACCTGGCGACCGGGCTGGTCGCGGGCGCGGCCATCGTCTGCCTGGGGCTGATGCTCGACCGGGTGACCCAGCCGGCCGAACGCGTACGACGGAAGGGCGCCTGACATGCGTACGTACCGCACACTGACCGCCGCCCTCGTCTCGGCGGGCGCGCTGCTCGCCGTCACGGGCTGCGGCGCGGCCGACATGACCAAGCAGGCGTCCCCGTACGCCAACGCGGGCGGCGCGAAGACCGTCACCCTCTCCGTACAGTCGTGGGTCGGTGCCCAGGCCAACGTCGCGGTCGCGGCGTATCTGCTGGAACACGAACTCGGCTACCGCGTCGACACCGTCCAGGTCGACGAGGTCCCCGCGTGGGACGCGCTCAGCCAGGGCCGGGTCGACGCCATCCTGGAGGACTGGGGCCACCCGGACCAGGAGCAGCGCTACGTCAAGGACAAGAAGACGATCGCGCCCGGCGGCGACCTCGGGGTGACGGGCCACATCGGCTGGTACGTCCCCACGTACTTCGCCGAGAAGCACCCGGACATCACCGACTGGCGCAACCTCAACAAGTACGCCGGTCAGATGCGCACACCGGAGAGCGGCGGAAAGGGCCAACTGCTGGACGGCTCACCGTCGTACGTCACGAACGACAAGGCGCTCGTGGCCAATCTGGACCTCGACTACCAGGTCGTCTTCTCGGGTTCCGAGGCGGCGCAGATCACCCAGATCAAGCAGTTCGCGAAGGAGCGCAAGCCGTTCCTCACGTACTGGTACACCCCGCAGTGGCTGTTCGAGAAGGTCCCGATGACGGAGGTGAAGCTGCCCGCGTACAAGGAGGGCTGCGACGCCGACCCGGAGAAGGTCGCCTGCGCGTATCCGCACACGCCGCTCCAGAAGTATCTGAACGCGGACTTCGCGAAGGGCGGTGGCCGCGCGGCGGAGTTGCTGAAGAACTTCCACTGGACGACGGAAGAGCAGAACGAGGTGGCGATGATGATCGCGGACCAGAAGCTCTCGCCGGAGAAGGCGGCGGAGAAGTGGGTGAAGGCGCACGGGGCGACGTGGAAGAAGTGGCTGGGGGAGTGACGGTGTGAGGTCGTGAACCGGGTCTGGGGTGGCGGCTGTTGAGGTCCCACCCCGGCCCAGTACCGGGTTCCTTTTGATGGTTCCTCCCCGGGGGTTTCTCCCGATTCTCCCGAAACGGGTGTACCGCCGGTCACCGTCCCCGTACCATTCCGGCACGGAACGCGACCCGGGGAGAGCCATGGGGACACCCGCCGTGGACAAGGGGCCCTTACCCATCCGGGTAGCGGCCGTCGACGACCATCCGATCATTCTGTACGCGCTCAAGGCGACCTTCGCCGAGACCGCCCCCGACATCCAGCTCGTGGCGGTGGCGGAGGATGTGGACGCTCTGCTCGCCCAGGACCTGCCGGCCCCGCCCCCGTCGGTCGTGCTGCTCGATCTGCGGCTCCAGGACCGCAGCGAGACCGGCGAGAACGTACGGCGGCTCCGCGAGACCGGCGCTCATGTCCTCGCCTACACGACCGAACACCGGCCCGCCCTCGTCCGCAAGGCGCTGGACGCCGGGGCCGTCGGGCTGGTGCTCAAGGAGGACGCGCAGAGCAAGCTCGTCGAGGCGATCCGGGCCGCGCACGCGGGCGAGACGTATGTCTCCAGCAGGCTCGCCCAGCAGATCGTGAGCGACCCGCGCGGTGCCACCCGGCTCAGCAAACAGCAGCACCGGGTGCTGGAACTCCTCGCCAGAGGGCTGCCGCACCCGCAGATCGCGCTCTTGCTGCACATCACCGAGGACACCGTCCGTACCCACCGCAAACGGGCCATCGAGGCGTACACCCACGAGGGGAAGAGCCTGCTGGACCGGAACAGCCAGATCGTCTGGCAGGCGGTGGCGGACGGGCACATCGACATCGTCCCCGAGCGGCCGGAATCCACGGGGTGAGTGCGGGCTCCTACCGGTACGGCGTCGAGTGCGGCCTCTCGCGGGCGGTGGCCTCCGTGGCGACGCTGTTCACGGTCGTCTGGGGGGCGTTCCTGCTCAGCCACGTGGGCGGCCTGACCCCCGGTGTCCTCGGTGTGTCCGTGGTCTTCACGGCGCTGGTCGGGGCGGTGGCCGTGCGCGGGTTCCGGATCCGGCTGGGGCGGGCGGACGTCGTCGCCGCCGTCGTGGTGGCGGTCGCCGGGAATCTGGTGATCGCGCTCGACGAACCGGAACAGGTGGTGATCGGGCAGCGCTGCATGCTGGCCGTGCCGGCGGTTCTCCTCGCGGTCGGATGTCTGCCGCCCCGGGGGGCCCGCTGGGTGTCGCTGCTCGCCATCTGCGCCCAGGTGGCCGCGAGTTGGCCGGTGGACGGCGCGGCCGGCGCGATCGAGGGCGTCTGGCCGGTCGTGGCGACGGCGATCGCGGGCGTGGTGCTGGCGCCGCTGATGCGCGCGGCGGGCACCGGGGCCGACCGCTCGGAGCGGCGGGTACGGGCCGCCAAGGCGGCGGCGGCCCGCGCCCGGGGCCGGCGCGAGGCGCACCGCGACTTCCAGGGGATGCTGCACGACGACATCAGTTCGGCCCTGCGCGCGCTCGGCGTCGCGGGGATCGAGCCGGCGCGCGTACGGGAGGCGGCGCGGGGTGCGGTGACGGCGATCGGCCGGACCCCGGCGCCACCGGAGGAGGCCGGGCCGGTCGAACTGGGCGCGCTGGTACGGGCTTTGGCCGCACCGGCGGGTACGGAGCTGACGGTCGAGGCTGCTGGGGCAGTCGGTACGACCGGCACGGTGCTGGTCGGCGCCGAGGTGGCCGCTGCCGTCATGGGCGCGGCCGGTGAGGCACTGCGCAATGTGGCGCGGCACGCGAAGGCCCGCAACGTACGGGTGAGGCTGCGCGGGCGCGGCGACGGGCAGGGGTTCGACCTCGCGATCACCGATGACGGGATCGGCTTCGCCCCGGCCGGGCTCCGATCGTCGTCGGTGGGCGTACGGCGGTCGATGATCCGGCGGATGGCGGGGGTCGGCGGCACCGCCGAGGTGCTCAGCGCACCCGGCGGCGGGACGACCGTACGGCTGTCCTGGGAACGTCCGGGCGATGGTCCCGGGACGGCGGAGCCCTCTGCCGCGTCCCATTCCGCGTCCCGGGCCGGGAAGACCGGGGAGACCGGGAAGACCGGGAAGACCGTGCGCATGCGGGCGGCGGTCGGGGACGTACGACGCCCACTGGCCGCTGTCTGTCTGCCCTTTGTGCTGGTCATGGGGGTGATCGCGGGCATCCACACGGCGGCGACGCCCGGTGCCGGCTGGCTGATGGGCTGGTACGTACTGCTGTCGGCGATCACCGTGGCCCTGCTGCTGCGCGCCCACACCGGGATCCCCGGGCCGGCGGCGGGCGCGGCGGCGGCGTTCGCGGTGGCGGGGGCGCTCAGCAGCTTTCTCACCCTGCCGCTGGCGGGCCTGGCCGACTACACGTCGTGGCCGATCGGCGCGGTGACCCCGCTGCTGACCCTGCTCGTGATCGTACGGCCGTCCTGGGAGGCGCTGGTCGCGCTGGGGGCGGAACAGGCGGGCCTGCTCCTGCTGGTGGCGCTCGGCCCGCCGATCGCGCCGTCCTTCGCGGAGTCGCTGGCGATGACACTGCCCGCGCTGTTCTCGCCCGCGCTCGGGGTGCTGACCGGGCTGGCCATCGGGTCGAACGTGTCGCGGCTCGGCGGGGTCACGATGCGGGCCAACACCGCCCGGTCGGCCGCGCTCGCCGCGGAGTCGGCCCGTACCGCCCGGGAGACCCTGCACCGGCGCAGGCTGGCCGATCTGGACGAGGAGATCCTGCCGTTCCTGCGCGCCGCCGCCTCGCCCGTGACGACCTTGGACGACCCCGAAGTACGTTCCACCGCAAGGCTGTTGGCCGCCGCTGTACGGGACGAGATCCATCTCCCCGGAGTCCTCGACCGGCCGACCCGGGAGCTGCTGAACGCGGCCCGTACGGCGGGCTGCGACATCACCATCCAGTCGGACGCCGACGACCCCCACCCGCCGGCGCTGCTCCGCCTCCTCCTGACCACCGCGCTGCGCGAGGGGCCGACACCCCGGGAACTCACCCTCAGCGTGGGCGCCGGCCCGGCCGGGGTCCGCGCGGGCCTGGTCGTCCTCCCGGGCGACCGGCGGCGTACGGACGCGCTGCGGGAGGCGCTCGCGGGAAGGGCGGCGGCGGTCCGGGGGGCCGATGAATTCACGCTGGTGGAGGTGGACGGCCCCACGCTCTGAGCGGGGGAGTGGCTGAGTTCCTGAGTGCCTGAGCGGGGGATGTCCCCATTGCTGGGTACAGCGCTTACGCCCCGCGCCAGGGACGATGAACGAAGTGCCGGATCGCTCGATATCTCATCTCCGGCACCTGGTTCACCGACTCGGGGAGAGCTTTTGGGACGTCATCGGAATTCCCGTCATCATCCCATCCGGAACTGGTCCGTCGGGCCCGTGGAGAAACAGCTCGGGACTGTCGCCGACCCGCCGGATGTCATCGCGTACGCCATTGAGGCCATTTGCCGGGCGGGCCGGCTGGGCCGGGCGGATCTGGAACAGGTACTGGCCGCGATCGACCGCGTACTGAGCGGCCGGATGGACTCCTATGAGTCCGCCCAGGTGGCCGGAATGCGGATGGCGCTCCGGGCCCGGCCGGACTTCGGTTTCGAGATGTACTTCTACGGGCTGACGTATTTCGGCGCGGCCGGGGTCGAGATGTTCAAGGGTCTGGTTCAGCAGCTGGATACGTTCGAGCCGCAGTTGGTCGAACTAATAGGCGACGGAAGATTCGACCGAGACTGAAAGACCGAGAAACAAGCGACAAAGGACAACTGTCTCGCAGAGGGGGACAAGTGATGAACTTCAAGCAGAACTTCAAACGTCAGCTCAAGGCGTCGATGGACCGGACCGACGGCCTGTCCCGGGCCGAGCGCGCGGCCGTGATCCAGGAGTACGACGCGGCGCTCGACCGGGAGAAGCCGCCCCGGCTCGTACTCATCGGGGAGGCGGGCGTCGGCAAGTCGACCACCATCAACGCGCTCTTCAACGCGGGCCAGAAGGTCGGCCACACACGGGCCACCACGGACCGCGCCGAGGCCGTCACCGTCGAGGAGATCAACGGGGGGAAGGGCAGCCTGGAGGTGGTCGACATGCCGGGCCTCGGCGACGACGTGGCCAACTACGACCGGTATCTCGATCTCTACCTGCGCGTTCTCCCGACGGCGGACGCCATCTTGTGGGTGCACGCGGCGGAGGACCGGATGGTCCACCTCGTACAGCAGGCGCTGTTCGACATCTTCAGCAACAGCCGCCCGGAGCTGATCGGCCGGCTGGTCTTCGGCCTCAACAAGGCCGACGAGATGAACCCGCGCGACTGGAACCCGAGCGCCAACCTCCCCTCGGCGGGGCAACTGGCGGCGCTGGGTGAACGGGAGCAGGACTTCACCGCGAAAGTCCACAGGGCGCTGCCGACATGGCGGGGCCGGGCGGTCTCGTATTCGGCGCTGCGCTATTACAACCTGTCGGCGCTGTTCAAGGCGATGATGTACGCCGTACCGGAGGAGCGGCGGTGGGTGCTGGAGAAGCGGATGGATCTGGCGGACTTCACCACGCTGGTGGACCGAAAGCTGCTTCGCGCGGCAGAGGGAAGGACACTCGCGGAAGTGACGGAACGGCCCCGTCCCACCCCCACCCCCGCGCCGCCTCCGCCTCCCGCGCCGGACGCTGAAGATCCCGCCGTACCCAATTCCCTCCCGAGTGCCGTGGATTCGGCGATCGCGGGGTTGTCGGAGACGCAGTGGCGGAAGCTGAGTTCCGACCGGGACCTGTTCCGCGCGTTCCTCCGGAACGTGGAAGAGCAGGAGAAGAGCGGATGATGAACGCGGAGCCCGTGGGTTCACCGGGCATGGAGGAAATGCGGGAACGCATCAGGGAGGCCATGCGGGAGCATGAGCTGAACATGAGCGAGATCACGCAGATGTCGGATGTCTCGTTCCTGCACTGGGTCGAGAGCGTGGGACGCAGGATCGCGGCGGCGCTGGGAATCCCCCTCGCCAAGCTCCACGCGCTCTTCGACGATATGCGGTCCATCGGGGGAAACATGAAGGATTCCTTCCGGGCCTCGTACCGGGACGCGTACAACAGATCGCGGAAAATCAAGCGCACGGGATAGCGGGAAAGGAGAAGGGATCATGGCATGGGTTGAATTCCCCTTCCCCGAGTGCCCGGCCTGCTTCCGTTCCTGGAGCAGCAGCCGCCACCGGGACTGCCCGGCCGGGGGCGAACGCCTCCTGGAGATCGACCCGGACGCGGCGGAGGTGCGCTGCGCGAGTTGCCGCAGCGCATGGGGCGTGGGCAGCACCCGCTTCTTCTGCGCGTGCGGCCGCCGCTTCGAGGCGACGGAGGTGGACGCCGCGCTGCGGGAGATCATCCGGGTCGCGTCCCTGCTGACCGAGATGCTGGTGGAGCGGGCCCGCGACCTGGCCGAGATCCGCCGGGCGGGCGAGGTCTCGTTCCTGGCGTGGGCGGACGGCTTCGCGCGCAGGCTGGCGGGATCGTTGGGGGCGCTGGCGGGGCGGGTGGTGGGCGGGCTGCTGAGGGAACTGGACGAGACGTGAGGGGAGCGGGGGTACGGGGGTACGGGGGTCTCCCGTACCCCCGCTTCCCGCTTCCCGCCCACCTCTGTCTTCACATCCGGAGAGCTGGTAAAATTTTAAGGTTCAAGTAATCATTTTGCCGGTCCGGATCGAGGGTGTAGCCATGGCCATCAACCGCATGAACCACGCAGTCCTGTACGTACGCGATGTCGAGCGCAGCGCCGCCTTCTACCGCGATGTGCTGGACTTCCGCGAAGTGATGTCCATGGCGGGCCGGGCGGTCTTCCTCCAGGCCCCCGGCTCCACCAACGACCACGACCTCGGCCTCTTCGCCCTGGGCGCCCAGGCCGGCGACAGCACCGCCGGCCGCACCACGGTCGGGCTCTACCACCTGGCCTGGGAGGTCGACACCCTCTCCGACCTGGAGGAATACCAAGCGCGACTCGCGGACGCCGGCGCCCTGGTGGGCGCCAGCGACCACGGCACCACGAAGAGCCTGTACGCACACGACCCGGACGGCCTGGAGTTCGAGATCGCCTGGATCATCCCCGCCAACCTCCTAGACGACGAAGCCCGCGCCGCCCGCACCCGCATAGGCCCCCTCGACCTCGCCCAAGAGAAGCGCCGCTACGGAGCGGACACGCAAGGCGGCGTGGGCATCTCCATCCCGGCGCCGAGCGTTACGCCGTAGTCGTCACCGGCCATCGAGGATCAAGGATGGCCGTACGTGCCGCCCACGCCAGGGCGCTCTGCTGTCCTATGGACAGGCCGAGGCGGTTCCAGTGGAAGATGATGTGGAGAGCCAAGACGCGGCGAAGCCCACGGTCGAGGGATCCGGAGTGGACCGCTTCGGCAAGCGCGAGGCCGGTGCCACGGAAGGCTTCGGCCCACGCGGCGACAGGTGCCAGCGGTCCTCCGTAGGCCAAGGCGGGGCCGTCCGCCGAGGTGTCGGCGAGGAGCAGCACACGCAGGTGTTCAGCCATTTCGCGAAGGCGTTCCTTGGGGATGTCCCCGACGGCTGACCGCTGTTCCTCGCCGATGACGCGGTCCCACACATCGCCCTGCTCGTACCACTCAAGACCTGCGGCGCGCATCATGATCACGCAGAGCATGACGGACAACTCGCGGCGGCCGAGGGCGACATCGTCGCGCCTTGCCAAGGCGACGATTTCGCGGCTGTCGGCGACGAAAAGGCGGTGCGCGGCCGACATACCGGCACGGCCCCCGAAGGCAGCGGACTCCGGTTCGTAGATGCCGGGCCACCATCGGCGCAGGTGGCCCCCTTCGACAAGGTGATCCAGCGCAACCCCGAGGTCGGTCCTGACGCCGATTCCGGGCTTGATGCGCAGCCGCAGGCGCCAGCAGGGATGCTTTCGGGTGAACCACCACGCGCTGATGGCGCCGCTCCCTTCGGCACCGCGCAGCAGCGGTTCCAGGTGGTTGACGGCCGTCTGCTCGGCGTTCGCCCACTCGGTGAACTCAATGCGGACCTGCCACCAATCGGTGACGGCGGCCTGCTCGGCGAGCGCCGCGTGCCCGGCTTGCCGGAACACCTCCACGGCGTCCGCCAGGTTTGTCGGTTCCACCCCTGACCGGTGTGCGGTGCCGACGACGTCCCGGCCTGCCAGGACATCGAGTACGGCCCGGTCGATGGGCCCGAGCGCCGGTGGCCGCGCAGCCTCAGTCAGTCGATCAGCAGACATGCGTCCCATCCGGTGGTCGGTGAGTGGCCGGCGGCGAGGGTGGTCAGGGCGAGGGCGCAGCCGGCGTCTCCCTCCAGGAGTCCCCGGCCCTGGGGCGAGCCCGCTCGGGCGTTGGCGGTCAACGCCTCCCCCAACGGACCGAGCAGGTGGCTCAGTTGTGAGCCGGGAGCGTCACAGGATGCCCGGAACGCGGTCTGGTAGATGCCCGCCCAGCCGTGGCACAGGCTGGTGTCGGTGACCCGAGCCAGTTGTACGGGGTCGGACAGGCACCGGTACAGGGCATCCTCGTAGAAGTGCCGCAGGCCCCGGTCGCCGAGGGCGATACCGGCGAGCTGCCCGGCGCGGGCGATGCCGGGTGTGCCGTAACACCAGCTCGGCCGGGCCGGGCCAGGTGCGTGGATCCGCCCTGTGGTGACGTCCGAGACGGTGAGATGCTCGGGCCACCATGGTCCGGCGGCGCCTTCCTGACGCCACCTGTCCAGATGGGCGCAGAGGGAGAGAATGGCCTCCGTCTGCCCGTCCACGCTGATGCCGCGCCGCAGGGACTGGGCGAGGAGCATCAGCGGGCCGGTCATGCCATGGGCCGCGCCGAAGTTGCCGTGTCCGCCGGGGAAGCGGGAGGAGTACGTACGGTGCGGGTCGTGACCGACCCACCAGCCAGGCATGCGGTGACCCTTGCCCGCGGACGGGTGCGTCAGGGAGACCAGGTAGCTCAGGATCCGCTCCAAGGCTCCGGCGCCGGGATCGCTGCGCAGGAAGTAGGCCCCTATTCCGGTGAGGCCGTAGAAGATGTCGTACTCGGCGAAGCCCGGCAACTCGCCGCGTAACATCCGGGCCGACGCGGCGTCGACGCGCCGGTTGGCGAGCGCCGTGACATGGGTGTGCAGCGTTGTCCACGCCGGGTGGTAGACGGCGTGGAAGGCGGCAGGCGCGGAATACAGGAGAAACGCGAGGGCAGGGGCGCCGAAGTAGAGGCCCGTGTGGTCTGCGCCGCTCACCCCGCCGGAGGCCGCCTGTCGGATCCAGCGGTGAGCCGTATGCCACGGCACGGGAAGCGTACGGGCCCGTTCCACATGCAGCAGCGCGATGCCGGCCGCCCCGTCGGCCAAGGACTGGTCGCTCGGCTGCTTGTCGGCGGGCCGGGCCAAGTGCTCGGCGAACTCATCGATCAGGCAGGACGCGTGAGTGACCGTCATGTCCGTACCTCCTTCTTGGCCGGAAAACGGCACAGGGCCGCGGCACGTGCGAGGCGGAGGGTCACGGCCTCGGCACGCGGACCGACACCGAGAGCCCGTACGTGGTGCTGATGGAGCAGCGACCGTACGACCGTGAGCGGTTCACCCTGCTGTCCGGCCAGGGCCTCCCGGTAGGAACGCACAGCGACATCGCGTGCTTGCCAGGCTTGCGAGACGGTTCCCCCAGCGGGGAGCGAGGCCAGTAGCGACCATCCCCCGGGGGCCGCGAGCCCGCGAGCCTGGTCGCACAGCTCACGGTCCAGGTGCCCACCGCCTCGGGGCACGTTCTCGATGAGCCACTTC
Source organism: Streptomyces paludis (assembly GCF_003344965.1). NCBI lineage: Bacteria > Bacillati > Actinomycetota > Actinomycetes > Kitasatosporales > Streptomycetaceae > Streptomyces > Streptomyces paludis. Next base: position 4,882,779 of record NZ_CP031194.1, read on the forward strand.
CCGCCCTGGTCCGCCGAGCCGGCCAGGGCCGCTGTCAGACCGACGACACTCGCGGCCGCGAGGGCCTGCGGAGCGACGGCACCCGTCTCCACGAGCCGGATCTGCGCAAGGGCCGCGGCGGAGTCGGCGGCGAAGACGCGGTGAGCGGCTTCCAGGGCAGCCGCACGTCCGTACCGGCCCGTCTGCGGTACGTACGTCTCCAGCGTGAGGCGGGAGACCAGCCGGCTCCGGCGCAGCCCTGCGGCCCAGGCGTTGACCTGCTCGGCGACTGTCCCGTACGTGCCGCTGTCGATGCGCAGGAACAGCGCGAGGTGCTGTCCGGCCTCGGGCCGGGCCATCTCGCGATGCCGGACGAACCACCACAGCGGGGCGTCGCCGAGAGCTCCGAGGAAGGTGGGCAGGTGACGGTCCAGGATCTCGCTGTAGCGATCGGGGTGTGCGTGCAGATGCGCACGCAGCACCGTTCCGGCGCCGGGCAGTTGGATATCCTCCTCGGCCGTCGCGATGGCCCGCCGGGGTGTGGGCAGCGTGACGGCGTCGGGTTGGGTATGAGTGAGGGGGAGCAGAATTTCGTGAGCGCGTCCGATCCAGCCGTACAGGTCGGGATCGGCCACTTCGCGCAGTTCCAGACGGCGGACGTCGTTGAGGCGGGAGCGCAACAGCCGCCGGTGTACGGGATGGGTCAGGTCGAGGGCGAGTCGTTGATCGAACTCGACCAGGGCGATCCGGTCCGGGACGCGCAGGCGCGTCCGCCAGGCGGTCAACGCTTCGTCCCAGGCCACGACCGACGCCACTCGTCCGGGAAGGTCCTCGGCCCTCAGCAGCCAGCGGGCCGGGGTCAGGATGGTCCGGCGATAGCGCACGCGGGGCAGGTACGGGAGCCGTCTTGCCGTGCCGAAATCGAACGGCTTGTAGATCGCACACCGGGCGTTGCCGAGCTCCGTCAGCAGCCGGGCCAGTGGTGGTGTCTGGATCCCGGCTTCGAGCGCGTGCAGCACCCGTACGTCGATCGGCCGGCCGGTGGAGAGCTGGACGAGATGGAAGCGGCGGGCGTCCGCTGTGACCGCGATGTCCGCCGGCCCGATCACGTGCTCGTCCGCGGCACGGTGCTCGCCCAACGCGATGACGTCGGGGAGCAGTCGCGCGGTGCGAGTGACGTTCTCGTTGCGCCGGCGTCGGGGGCCGAAGGAGAGCTGCGCGGTGACCGCGTCAGGCCGGGAGGAGAGGTAGGTGCCGGCCAGAACGTCCTGGTGCGCGGGCGGCAGGAGGTGGGCGAACCGTCCCAGCATGCTGCTGCCGGGTCGGGGAACGCCGGTGAGCATGAGCTGGAACGCGCCGCGCGCCAGATCGGCGGACGAGGACGCACGGATCTCGAAGGCGACCTCCGCGCGGGGAACGAGCGTCGGCCTCTCACTGCCCGCGGCGTCGGCGAGGCCGGCAACCACCGCGTCGGTCAGGACCAGCTCACCACGGTTCTCCATAAGCGCCTGCTGCACCAGGGCGAGCACCGCGTCATCGCGGTCGGTCACCTGCTTCGCGGCTCTGCCGCGCTCCGATCCGACGTACTCGGCCGGCCACCCGAGCCCGCTGTCGGCCACCAGTTCCAGCACCGGCACAGCAGAGCCGACGCCGTACCGGGCCCGGAAGCGCCGGTGGTAGTCGCGCCACTGCTGATAACCGTACGGCTGAGGGGAGAGCCGGTACAGCGCCGATACGGCGGCCTCGGCTTCCGCGACGACGTGCGCCGGGATTTGCACGTCGCAGTCCAGCGCGGTGTCGATGAGGAGAGGTACCGGGGCGGCGGAGGACTCCTTCGTCATCCGGTCGATGACCGCACTCAAGGTGCCGGTCGGCAGCGCTGGGGCGCGGCCGTTGAGGTCGTCGCGGATCGCGTACAGGACGCGCACCAGGTCTGCCACGTCCGGCAGGGTGTGGGCATCCGCCTTCTCCAGCTCGCCGCATACGTGGCCGAGGGCGTCCAGGGTGGTTGACGGCGCCCGCAGGCTGGTGATGAGCAGGTCCTGCGCGAGGAGATCGGCCAGAAGCGCGTCGATCCTCCCTCCGGCACCGGCCGGGAACATGGCGGTGAGCTCGGCACGCAGCTCTCCGTACGGAGTGGGGATCCGGGCCGCTCGCATCGCGGCCTGTACGGTCCGGCGGTACGGCACGGACACCTCGACCGGCGCCATCAGACGGTCGCGGCCGTCTGCCGGAGCGCCCGGAGCGACGAGGCGGTCGCCGCGTACCTGTGCGGTGTTGTTGGCCACCACGGGCAGGCGTTCCAGCAGGTCCGGGCTGTCTTGCAAGCGCTGGACGATGTCAGCGATCCAGTCGGCGTCGGCGCGGACCACCTCCCGGTGTGTGTCATCCCACCGCACACGGACTGTCGCTCCGACCGATACCGGGGCTGTGCCCGCGAAGCGGCCGAAGGGGGTGGGCCGGTGCTGCCAGCGCAACAGGTAGGAGGCGACGGACAGCGCCGCGCGCCGGATCTGCTGCGGCTGGGTCCGCACCCCGCGTACGACATCGCCCGCAGCCCGGTACAGGACGGGGCTGGCAGTGCGCACAGCGTCGCGGGTGTCCTCGTGCTGCCACACCCTGCCCAGCCACGACCGGGTGGCGGCCGGATCATCGAGATCGAGCGTGCGCGGTAGGTCGGCCGGTCCGGGGCGCGTCGTGGCGCGCAGCATCGCCGCACCCTGCCACCGGTAGTTGACGACTGCTCTGGAGGCCACGGGCAGCACTTCCTTCCATCTGCCTACGGATGCAGGAGGCGGCGGCGTTTGAGGGGGCTAGGTCCTGTCCGGCGGATCATGTGACCTTCTGACCGGTCGCTCGTTGGTTCGGGTATGGGTCGGGGGGATTTGATGAACCGCGAGTGGTCGTTGCTGGAGCCGCATCTGCCATCTCTGGGTGGCCGGGGCGGCCGGTGGAACGACCACCGCACCGTGGTCAACGGGATCCTCTTCCGGGTCCGGACCGGTGTCCCGTGGCGTGACCTGCCGGAACGCTATGGCTCGTGGAAGACCGTCTATGAACGGCATCGCCGCTGGTCGGCGGACGGTACCTGGGACCGGATCCTGCACGCGGTCCAGGCCGACGCCGACCTGGCCGGGCGGATCGACTGGTCGATGATCGGCATCGACTCGACGTCCTGCCGGGCCCATCAGCACGCGGCCGGCGCCCGCAAGGCCCGTCCGCGGATCCCGAAAAAAGGACGACGCCCCGGCACCACCGCCCCGACGAGGGACTCGGACGGTCCCGGGGCGGCCTGACCTGCAAGATCCACCTCGCCGGCGAAGGCGGTTGCCGCCCCATGGCCCTCCTGCTCACGCCGGGTCAGTGGGGCGACGCCCCGCAGATGGTCGAGGTCCTGGACCGAATCCGGGTCCCCCGGCCACGGGGCGGACGCCCCCGAACCAGGCCCGACCACGTCAGCGGCGACAAGGCATACAGCTCCCGCCGAAACCGCCGCTACCTGCGAAGACGCCACATCCGGCACACGATCCCGGAACCGAAGGACCAGCGGGCCAACCGCCAACGCAGAGGCAGCAGCGGTGGCAGACCCGCCGGCTTCGACCGCGACCGCTACCGGCGCCGCAACGAGGTCGAGCGGACCATCAACCGGCTCAAGAACTCCCGCGCGGTCGCCACTCGTTACGACAAGCGGGCCTACGTCTTCCACGGCACCGTCACCGCCGCCGCGATCCGACTCTGGCTCCGCCAGTGATCCGCCGGACAGGACCTAGGGCCTGTCCGACAAATCCCGCCTGGCTCGCGACGCCTGGCACGCACGCTCGCCGCGTTGTCGGGATCACCCCAGTACGTCCAGTACTGGGGCGACCCTCCGCCTTGCGATCGCACGCACCAGACACCGCGAGCCCCGCCCTACGGGCGGACGGCGCTATTTGCCGGACAGGCCCTAGGCCGCTGCCGGTGGGCCGGGCGGATCACACCCGGCCCACGGCGAAGGAGCCGTCAGGCCGGATCCTCGATGAACGAGCTGCATGCGGAGGCACCGTTCGCGCACGTCTGGCCGCAGCCGTCATTCGTGGCGCACATGAGCTTCCCGATCGGGTGGACGGCAACGACGATCTTGATGTCGAGCGGTGCGAAGTCGTCGTCCTGAGCGGCGCCGTCCGGCCGCGCGGCCAGTGCGGTAGGACCGTCGATCATGGCGTTCACTCTCTTCCCGGTCTGGTGGAGCGGTGCATGACGACCTGACTCCGACGGCTATGCCGGGGGCCAGGAGAGCGAGATCCGGCTGTGGACCTTGTCGATGACCCGGCCACCGACGACCCGGCCACCCGCAATCAGGTCGTCGGGAGTGCCTGCCGGATAGACCCGGACGACGGGGCCGGGGCCGCCGCGGTGCTCGCGGTTCCAGTCGCGCAGGTGTCCGGCGACCTTGCCGGCAAGGGATCCGGCATCGGAACCAAGGGCATGCACAGCGAACTCGACGTGCTTGTCATCCTCGGTGCGGCGGGTGGTGAGGTACGCGAAGCTGCCGCCCTCCACGGCAGCGAGGGCGAAACTTCTGTTGGCCGGGGCAACGATGCCGGTGTCCAGGTCGGGGTCGACGGCCATGATGCAGAACCCGGGCAGTGCGATCGCCAGGTGCATCTGGAGCGTGTCCAGGAGCTCGCTGATACCGAGCGTGATGCCCGTCCAGAGCTCGACCCTGGGCGTACGGACCGCGTTGTCCAGGAGGCCAGGGTTTTCGGGCAGTCCGTCGTCGAACCGGAGGCCAATCTCCGGGGTGCCGGTGACGAGCAGCAGTTCCTCTTGATGAGCGGAAGCGCCCTGCATGGGCACGAAGCCGCACACCTTCGAGGACTCACTCTCCAAGTGGCCGTCAACCAGCGTGAAACCGAGGGCCCGGGTCAGGCCGCGTACCCGCAGTGGCACCACGAGGCGCCCGCCCGGTTTGAGCTGCTGGGTCCAGGCCGGCGGGATGTCCCAGGCCCCGGCGGTCACCAGGACGGCATCGACCTTTCCCACCCCGGGAATCGGCTCCGCGGCGTCCGCGGTGACCACACGCACGTGGCCGTAGCCGTTGCCGGCCAGGAGGCGTGCAGCCCGGGCGGTGACTTCCGGGTCGATGTCGACCGTGGTCACAGCGCCGTCCGGTCCCACGAGTTCCGCCAGATAGGCGGCATTGAGCCCGCCGGAGCCGATCTCCAGCACATGGTCTCCGCGCTGGACCCTGGCCTGCTCCAGCATCATCGCCTGGATCTGCGGCGCGGATACCGAACTGAGCTGTACGCCGTGCCTGTCCACCTTCGTGACGAAGGCCGAGTAGACCTGGTAGGCCTCGTCCAGAGTGGCCCCCGGAGTGAACAGGTGGCGCGGGACCGTACGCATCACGGCTTCGATCCGGGGCGAGACGATCGTGCCGGCCGCGCGCAGTTCGTCAACAGCCTTGTCGCGCAGGGCGGTGGCGGCGTCTGAGTCGACGGTCGCATCGGTCACAGGGCTTCCTTCGTGTCGTGCGTGCTGATGAGGGGCCGGGCGCAGCGGCGCGAGACGGGAACGGCCACCGATCCGGCGGACGTTCCCGGCGAGACCACGCTAGGAACGATGGCCCTTCAGCACCAAGCGAGTCCTACGAAGTTGCACGCGAGTCTTCACGGTCCTCACGTCAGCGAGTCGGCGGCGGACGTGATCAGGCCACGGGCCTCGGCACCGTAGACGGCCATCTCCCGCAGCTCTGCGAAGGCCCTCATGTACAGCGCGACCTCACTGGGCGCGGTGACCGTGATCTGAGCGGACAGCAATTCCACATGAACCCGCTGCTCGTCAAAGACATTGAACGCTTCAAGCGTCCAGATGCCCCGCTCTCGCGCGGAGAGAGGGATGACGCCCAGGGAGACCGATGCCAGCGACATCACCGACAGCAGGTGCCCGAGCTGGCCGCCCATGGTCCGCACGTCCCCGATTTGGTAGCGCAGCACGGACTCCTCCACGACCAGAACGAATCGACGGTCGCCCCTGTGGAGAACCCTGGACCGGTTCATACGCGCGGCGACCGCCTCGGCGGTGTCGTCCGGTGCGCCGTGAAACCGTCCGACGGCCGACAACAGGGCGGAAGCGTAGGCGGGCGTCTGGAGCAGCCCGGGTACCACATGCGAGGCGTACCCCCGGAAATGCCGGGTCCGTTCGTACAGCGGCACTCGGGACTCTTGCAGTCGGCGCAGCCCCGTGCGCTGGAGTCGCTGCCACGCCACATACATGGAGTCGGCGGTGCGGGATGCCGCGATGATGTCGGCAGCCTGGTCGGCGACGCCGCAAACCTCGCACCATGTACGGATGTCGCTGTCCGACGGCGGAGTGGCCGCGCTCTCCAGACGTGACGTCTTGGACTTGTGCCAGCCGCAGCGAGAAGCCAGCTCATGGCCCTTCAGCCCGGCATCCAAGCGCAGCTCACGCAGCCTCGCCGCGACAGCCTTGCGGGCAGTCTCGACGTTGGACGACGGGTAGGCGGACACAGGCCGGCGATTGCGGGGGATGTACGCGTCAGACTTCGAAATCCTCGTGTGGCGTGGACAGTTCCCATACCGACTCGAAGGCCGCGGAGCATTGCTTGATCACGGCCGGATCCTCACACAGTTCGTGTCCGGCCGAAGAGCCGTCGCCGCCGAAGTGGCCGAAGCGAATCAGCCGGTTGTCGAAGAGCCACAGATCGTTTCCGGGAAGGACAAGAGCCGACGCGAGCCGACGGGGCAGCCACCGGACTTTCTCGCCCGCCGCCACATTGAGATACGTACCGGCATGCTCGTACCGTATGTACTCGCTCACCGGTACGGACACCACACGTGCCCTGCGGATCTCCACACCCCGCCGGACCGCGCCTTGTACGAGGTCGAGCCACGGGCGCCGTCCTTCCACGGAAGCCGGCGTGATCCGTCCGTACTTCTGCCACTCCGCGAAGTCCTCGGCCTCCGACGCGACGCCGTAGACATCACGCATCTCCAGATGCACGGCGGACCGATGACAATCGGAGATCAGGTCAGAGAACTTTGGCACGCTGCTCTGCGGCATCGCAGGCCTTCCTCACGAGTGGCGACTCGGATTCCTGTGGGTCCGTTGGTGTGCCAACCGCGTTGCGGAAGGTGGTCCAGGTGGTGGGGGTGAGGCGGAGTATGGGGCCGGTGGGGTGTTTGGAGTCGCGTATGGCGACGGTGTCGGGGGCGTTGGTGGCCACCTCGACGCATTCGCCGCCCGCGGCGCTGTAGGAGGACTTCACGAAGGTGAAGGGGCGCCCTTGCTCGGGGGACAACTCAGTGTCCTCGTGCGTCCGCCGGTGCGCTGACCGCGTTGCGGAAGGTGGTCCAGGTGGTGGGGGTGAGGCGGAGTATGGGGCCGGTGGGGTGTTTGGAGTCGCGTATGGCGACGGCGTCGGGGGCGTTGGTGGCCACCTCGACGCATTCGCCGTTGCCGATGCTGTGGCTGGACTTCGTGAATTCGTAGGGGAACATCTGAACTAAAGCTCCTTGAGCGCGCGCCTGATGAGCGACTGAGAGTCGGTCGGCGGCAAGGAGTTCCGCACGACGTGCTCGAAGATGGTCGTGTGGCGGGCCGCGTCCTGTTCGCTCTCCACCCACAGGCTAGACGCAGGGGTGTCCAGGTAGACCACGTCCAACGCGCCAGGTTCGGCGAACGACAGGATGTTGAAGGCGCCTCCCAGGCCCGCGTGTGCGCCGGAGGTGAACGGAAGTATCTGGACCTTGATGTTCGGGCGCTCGGTGAGCTTGAGCAGGTGGGTGAGCTGCGCGCGCATTGTGCTGGGGCCGCCCACCTGCTGATGCAGGACACCTTCCGCGATCACGGCCCACAGCTGGAGCGGGTTCGCGCCGTCGAGCCGCTGCTGGCGGGCGAGGCGTGCTTGCACGACGCGCTCCACCTCGTCCGGCCCTGACCACGCTTCGCAGCCGACCGCCAGGGCGCGTGCGTGGTCGGCGGTCTGGAGCAGTCCGGGGACGACGTTGAGCTGCTGAGTGCGCACCTGCGCGGCGACATCTTCCAGCGCCGCGTACTCGACCTGGGTGCCCAACTCCGGGAACTGCTTCCACCAGCCTTTGGCCTTGCGCCGGTCCCGGTCCGCCTTGGCGAGCGCGAGGAGGCTCGCGACCGTCTTCGGGTCCCTGGTCTCGTACAGCTCGCACAGTGCCTTGATGTCCAGGTCGCGCACCGGCACCCAGCCCCGTTCCACCTTGGCGACCTTCGCGACGGATACGCCGAGTGCCTCGGCCGCGTGCGGCTGCTTGAGGCCAACGGCCTCGCGCAGACGCAGCAGTTCGCTGCCCAACCTCCGGGCGAGGACGGTGGAGACCGAGGTTCCTCGGCTGGTCCGACTCTCTGGCACTGGCTCTCTCTCCTCCGTGATGTGGCCCCAGTCTGCAACCGATGGAGGGTCGGGAACAAGCGCGTTCGAGTAGATGTTTCCCGCAGTCGGGGTTGCTGGCGTCATGCCAGCTGCTCTACCGTCGGTGACGAACCGCTCACACGGTGGTGCCGCCCGGCGGAGGAAGCCGGCGGCCGCCCCCGTACGGGCACACCCACCGCACAAGGAGGTGCGCGTCCATGACCGCAGACCAAGAGGTCCCCGGACCGCAGGAGTTCGTCCCGGTGGCGCCGGTCGTCCTCTTCGAGGACTGCCTGAGCTACGCCCCCGTCACCGGCAGCGTGACGCTCGCGCGGCGGCGGGCCGGGCAGGTGGTCGCCGAGTGGGGGCGGCCCGAACTCGCCTGGTCGGCGGCCCTGTTGGTCAGCGAGCTGGCCACCAACGCGCTGCTGCACGGCTGTCTGCGTGGGCGGCTTTTTCAGGTGCGCGTCACTCTTCGTACGGACGTCCTCCGGATCGAGGTCAGTGACGCACGTGAGGAGCGGCTGCCGGTTCCGCGTGTCGCGGGTGACGGGGACTGCTTCGGCCGGGGGCTGGTCATCGTCCGGGAGCTGGCCGACCGGTGGGGTGTTGGGCCACGTACGGTCGGGAAGACCGTGTTCGCCGAGATCGGCCTTGAGCTGCCGGAACGGTGACCGTCACCATGGACGAGCGGACCTTCTGGGGCATGGTTGCCCTCGCGATCAGCTTCACCACGCTGGTGCTCGGCGTGCTCTACGCGGCCGGAGCAAGGGGAGACGAGGGCGCGCCACCGCCACCACCTCTGTGGGTGGAGCCCGAGGAGACGTACTCCTACACCTGCCACTGCCACCGCAACCCCGTCCACATCACCATCCCCAGCCGCCAGGTCCCCCGCATACTCGGACGCGGGCGCTGGCTGCCGTAGCTCTGGGGGCGGTTGTGCGTGACTTCGTGGGGGTTTGCACGGCTGGCCGATACCGGTGCCCTGTGGGGTTGTCGGGTGCGGGTCAGTACCAAGGGGTAGAGCGGGATGTACGGTGGCGAGGTGCTGGACGCTTGGTGCGGGGTGGGCCGCCCCTCCTCCTGTCAGTGTCGCGCCTCCAGGGGAGGTGTAAAGGGCGCTCCTTCGTCGCGTCGGCTGCGCCGATTGCGCTTCGCTTCACCCTTGACACCTCCCCTTCCGGCGCGTGTACGGGAGAGGGGGGGCGGCCGGGGGGAGGGGGCCCAAGGGGTCCGCTGTCCTGCCGGTCGGTTCAGGGTCCGGCGGGCGGGTGGGCCCTGCGGGGCTACGCGGCAGAGGAGTGGGGTGACTCGGCCCCGTCTCGGCGGCTGACGGTCCGCTGTGTGCTGAGACTCAAGCCCCGCTGGTCACCGTCGCGTTGTGCTGCCCGGAAGGTGGGCGGGTTCTGCTGCCCGGCCGGGTCTGCGGGCCGGACACCTCCAGCAATCTGCCCGATATGGGGCGTTTTGGCGGGCGGTTGGGGGGCTCTTTGGGCGGCACATGTGTCCTCAGGTGTATTAGCGGCACTCCGGGACGCATGGACTGCCTTCGGGGGCCCACTTGTTGTCACTCACGTCCCAGCGACCCCACAACCCACACCCGGTGACCAGCCGGGCATGTGTCCCGGCCAACGGGCGGCCGTCAGCCGCTGAGACGAGCCGGGCAGCCCCATTCCTCTGCCGCGTGCCCCGCAGGGCCCACCGGGCCGCCAGCCCCTGAGCCGAGTCGCAGTGCGGCGCCACCCCTTGGGCCCCCTCCCCCCGGCCGCCCCCCCTCTTCCGTACACGCGCCGGAAGGGGAGGTGTCAAGGGTGGGCGCAGCCCATCGCGCAGCGACGCGACGGAGGAGCGCCCTTTACTCCTTCCCTGGAGGCGCGACACTGGCAGGAGGAGGGGCGGCCCACCCCGCACCAGGCGCCCAGCACCTCGCTCCCGTACACCCCGGTCTACCCCTTGGTACTGACCCGCAGGGCCCCACCGGACCGTCGGACCCTGAACCGACCCAGCACCCCACGATTACGGTGTGATCCATGAGCATCGACGTATCGCCCGATGACCGCCGATTTCCGCCCGCGCTTGTCGCCATGTCCGAGGTTGAGTTCGACTACGACGACGGGCACGGCATCGACTACGAGCCCTTCGCCGCTTTCCGTACCGCTGAGGACACCACCGACTGGATACGGGCCTGGACCGGGAACCCCCTGCTGAGCGGTGATGCCTTTCGGCCGTTCGGGCAGGACGGGACCGGGGGTTACGCGGCGTTGTGGCTGGTCAGGGCGGGGCGGGGGCTGGTGGAGCAGCCTGTGGTTTTTCTGGGGTCGGAGGGCGACGTCGGTGTCGTCGCCCGCGACCTGGACAGCTTCCTGTGGTTGCTGGCCGACGGCCTCGGTCCCTGCGAGGCCGTGGAGCAGCGCGGCGGGGACGCCCGGCCCGTGCCGCGGCTGCTTGCCCTGGCCGAGCGGTTCGCGGTGGGGCCGCGGCGGTCGGCCAGGGAGGTCATGGAGGAGGCGGCGCGGGAGTTTCCCCGGTTCGAGGAGGAGATCCTCGCGTTGTGCCGCTGACCGCCGGCGGGCCCAGGGGCGGTTACCGGCGTCAGTGGTTGAACGTGCCTGCCTCGTAGGCGCCCGGGACCATGCGCGTGGTCACCGCGAAGCGGTTCCACGCGTTGATCACGTTAATCGCGGCGATCAGCCGGGCCAGTTCGGTCTCGTCGAAGACCTTGGCGGCCCGCCCGTAGACCTCGTCCGGGACGAAACCGTCCGTCAGGACCGTGACCGCCTCGGTCAGTTCGATCGCCGCGATCTCCCGCTCCGTGTAGAAGTGCCGGGACTCCTCCCAGGCGCTGAGCTGCACGATGCGCTGTACGGTCTCGCCCGCCGCCAGGGCGTCCTTCGTGTGCATGTCGAGGCAGTACGCGCAGTGGTTGAGCTGCGAGGCGCGGATCTTGACCAGTTCCAGCAGCACCGGATCGACGCCCTCGCGGGCCGCCCGGTCGAGCTGGACCATCGCCTTGTAGACCGCGGGGGAGGACTTCGTCCACTCCAGGCGGGGGGTGTGCGGAGCTGCGTATTCGTTCGTCATACGTACGACGGTACGCCGCCAGTGGCACAGGGGTATGGTCCACTTCCGTGACGGAATCCTGGGCCAATACGCGCATCGGCGGGGTCGATCTCCACCTGGATCTGCGAGGCCCGGGGGCGGTCTCCGGGCTGCGGGCCGGGCTCATGGACGCGTTGCGCGAGGCCGTGCGCGGCGGGCGGCTCGCGCCGGGGACGCGGCTGCCGTCGTCCCGTACCCTCGCCGCTGACCTGGGCGTGGCCCGTAACACCGTCGCCGACGCGTACGGCGCGCTCGTCGCCGAGGGCTGGCTCACCGCGCGGCAGGGCTCCGGGACCCGGGTCGCCGCGCGGGCCGTGCCGGCGCGGCCCGCGCCCCGGCGGGGCACGGCAGGGGCGGCAGGGGCGCCGGTGAGCGCCGCCGCGCCGCATCCGGCCGCCGCCGACCGGCCCGCGTACAGCCTGCTGCCCGGCTTCCCGGACCTCTCCGCGTTCCCGCGCGCGGCCTGGGTCAAGGCCACCCGCCGCGCGCTGAGCGTCGCGCCGTACGAAGCCTTCGCCTGCGCTTACGACGAGACGCGCGGCCGGATCGAGCTGCGTACCGCGCTGGCCGGCTATCTGGCGCGGACGCGCGGCGTGGACGCGTCGCCGGAGCGGATCGTGGTCTGCTCCGGCTCGGCCCACGGGCTGATGCTGCTGGGGAAGGTGCTCAGGGCGCGCCGCGTGCGCGGGGTGGCCGTCGACGCGTACGGGCTGCCCGCGCACCGCGACCTGCTGGCCGCCGCGGGGCTGCGCACCCCCGCGCTGCCGCTCGACGCGCGCGGCAGCCGCACGGAGGTACTGGCGGACCTGGCCGGGGCGCCGGCCGGAGTCGGGGCCGTCCTGCTCACGCCCGCCCACCAGTTCCCCACCGGCGGCGCCCTCCACCCCGAGCGGCGCGCCGCCGCGGTCGACTGGGCACGCGCGGCCGGCGGGCTGATCCTGGAGGACGACTACGACGGCGAGTTCCGCTACGACGGACAGTCCGTCGGCGCGCTCCAGGGGCTCGACCCCGAGCGGGTGGTGTTCATGGGTACGGCGAGCAAGTCCCTGGCCCCCGGGCTGCGGCTCGCCTGGATGGTGCTGCCGCGCGGGCTGGTGGCGGAGGTGGCGGCGGCGAAGGGCCAGGTGGACTGGGCGTCGAGCACGCTGGAGCAGCTGACGCTGGCGGAGTTCATCGCCTCGGGCGCGTACGACCGCCATATCCGCGCCATGCGCGCCCGCTACCGGCGCCGCCGCAACCAACTGGTCGACGCGCTCGCGGAGTTGGCCCCGGACATCCGTGTCACCGGTATCGCGGCCGGTCTGCACGCCGTCGTCCGGCTGCCGCCCGGGACCGAGCGGGAGACGCTCGCGGTGGCCCGGCGGCGGGGGCTCAGGCTGGAGGGGCTGTCCGGCTTCCGGCACCCGGCCGACCCGTCGCCGCCGTACGACGCGCTGGTGGTGGGGTACGGGACGCCGTCCGACAGCGCGTGGACGGGCGCGCTGGACGCGCTGCGGCGCGTACTGCCGTCGCGGCCATCGCACCCGTCACTGCCACCGCCGCTGCCGTCGTCGTCGTGACAGCGCGCGCCGGTCCGTTTTAGGATCTTCAGTACGGCATCGCGTGTCGGTCACCGTCCGGGTGAGGCATGGAGGTGCCCGTGAGTCTGCCTTTCGGAGGCATTCCACCGTGTCTGTTCAGTTGAATCACACCATCGTCCACGCCAGGGACAACCGGGAATCCGCGGATTTCCTGGCGCACATCATGGACCTCGAAGCCGGTGAGCAAGCGGGTCCGTTCATCCCCGTCGAGCTGAGCAACGGGGTCACCCTCGACTACGCGACCATCCCCGCCGAGTCGATCACCATGCAGCACTACGCCTTCCTGGTCACCGAGGCGGAGTTCGACGGGATCTTCCAGCGGATCCAGGACGCCGGGATCGGCTTCTGGGCCGATCCGCACCAGAAGCACCCCGGCGAGATCAACCACAACGACGGCGGCCGGGGAATCTACTTCCTCGACCCGGCGGGCCACGCCCTGGAGGCGATCACCCGGCCGTACGGCGGCTTCCCGAGCTAGCCCGCTCTGTTCTGCCCTGCACTGCCCGGGCCGGGGGCATTCCGTTACGGCGCGCCCCCGGCCGTCTTCCCTGGCGTGTCCCCGGCCGCCTCCCCGGCTGTCGGCGGTTCGCCGAACCGCGCCAGCGCCAGCGCCCCGGCCACCGCGACCGCGAAGCCCGCCACCGCCAGCCACTCCAGGCCGTCGCGCGTACGGTCACCCAGCCAGACCACGCCGACCAGCGCCGGGCCGATCGTCTCGCCGAGGACCATGCCCGCCGTCGCCGTCGTGACCGAGCCCCGCTGGAGCGCCGAGGTCAGCAGCAGGAACGCCGCGCCCCCGCCCAGCAGCAGCGCGTAGAGCGCCGGATTGGCCGGATCCGGCCCGTCGATGAGCCGGACCGAGACCTCCACGACCCCGAAGCCGAACCCGGACCCCAGGCCCAGCACCAGCGCGCGCGGCCGGTCGGGGAGCCGGCCCGCCGCCGCACCGGCCAGCAGCACCGCGCCCGCCACCGCCAGCATCACCCAGCCCAGCGCCGCCGGCCCCGCGCGGTGGCCCTCCGGCCCCGACGCCAGCCCCAGCAGCGCGAGCCCTCCGCACACCACCGCCACCGCGCCCCACTCGGCGCCGCTGAGCCGCACCGCCAGCAGCCGCGCCGCCACCACCGCCGTCACCGCCAGACTCGCCGCCAGCGCCGCGCCCACCGCGTAGATCGGCAGCGAGCGCAGCGCGACGATCTGGAGGGCGAACCCCAGCCCGTCCAGCGCCAGCCCGGCCCCGTACCGCCACTGCCGCAGCGCGCGCAGCAACAGCGCCGGATCCACCCCGGACCCCGTCCCCGGCTCGGCGGTGCGGGTGGCGACGGCCTGGAGGACGGAGGCGGTGCCGAAACAGACCGCGGCGCCAAGTGCGCAGATCATCCCAAGAAGCACAAAGGGACTGTAGGCCCTGCCCGGCCGCCCCGGGACCCCTGCCCCGGGACCCCCGCACCGACCAGGGGCCCCATACCCGACCCAGGAACCCGCTCAGTCCGCCAGTACCGCCCGCAGCTGCTCCAGCCCCCAGTCCAGGTCCCCCTTGCTGATCACCAGCGGCGGCGCGATCCGGATCGTGGCGCCGTGGGTGTCCTTCACCAGCACCCCCCGCTCCATCAGCCGCTCCGAGATCTCCCGGCCCGTGCCCCGCGACGGCGCGATGTCCACGCCCGCCCACAGACCGCGCCCCCGCACCTCCTCGACGGCGCCCGTCTCCCGGAGCCGGCCCAGCTCGCGGTGGAGATGGTCGCCCAGCTCGGCGGCGCGCCGCTGGAACTCGCCCGTCCGCAGCATCGCCAGCACCTCCAGCGCCACCGCGCAGGCCAGCGGATTGCCGCCGAAGGTCGAGCCGTGCTCGCCCGGGCGGAACACGCCGAGGACGGCCGCCGAGGAGACCACCGCCGAGACCGGCACCACCCCGCCGCCCAGCGCCTTCCCGAGGACGTACATGTCCGGGACGACGTCCTCGTGCTCGCAGGCGAACGTCTTCCCCGTACGGCCCAGGCCCGACTGGATCTCGTCCGCCACGAAGAGCACGTTCCGCTCGCGGGTCAGCCGCCGTACCCCGGCCAGATAGCCGGCCGGCGGGACCCGTACCCCGGCCTCGCCCTGGACCGGCTCCAGCAGCACGGCCACGGCGTTCTCCGTCAGCGCCGCGTCCAGGGCCGTGAGGTCGCCGTACGGCACGATCTCGAAGCCGGGGGTGTACGGGCCGAAGTCCGCCCGTGCCTCCGGGTCCGTCGCGAAGCTGACGATCGTCGTCGTACGGCCGTGGAAGTTGTCCGCCGCGACCACGATCTTTGCCATGCCGTCCGGCACGCCCTTGACCCGGTAACCCCACTTCCTGGCCGTCTTGACGGCCGTCTCCACCGCCTCCGCGCCCGTGTTCATCGGCAGGACCATCTCCATGCCGCACAGCTCGGCCAGCCGCGCGCAGAACTCGGCGAACCGGTCGTGGTGGAACGCGCGGGAGGTGAGCGTCACCCGGTCCAGCTGGGCCTTCGCCGCGTCGATCAGCCGCCGGTTGCCATGGCCGAAATTGAGCGCCGAATACCCGGCGAGCAGATCGAGGAAACGGCGCCCCTCGATATCGGTCATCCACGCGCCTTCGGCGGAGGCGACGACGACGGGGAGCGGGTGGTAGTTGTGCGCGCTGTGGGCCTCCACCGCGGCGATGGCGCGTGCGGTGGCCGCCGGAGGCGGCGCGGCCGGTGTTCGCGGGGGTGCCACCGGTTCCACGGGATCTCCGTTCGATTGGGCCCATAAGGGCTATGTGATGATCTATCCGCTGATTTATTACCTTCCTTATGTGATTCCCCCGTTTTCCGGCGTCGTATCCTCGCCCTGTCCCCGTACGGGAGCGACGTCACGGACCTGTCAGTCGCACCTGAGAGAATGGTGAACATGGCCTCTGCTCTTCCCCGCGCGCTCTCCGGGATCCAGCCCACCGCAGGCTCGTTCCACCTCGGGAACTACCTCGGTGCGGTGCGCCAGTACGTGGCGCTCCAGGAGACCCACGACGCCTTCTACATGGTCGTGGACCTGCACGCGATCACCGTTCCGCAGGACCCCGCCGAGCTGCGCGCCAACACGCGGCTCGCCGTGGCGCAGCTGCTCGCCGCCGGGCTCGACCCGCACCGCTGCACGCTGTTCGTGCAGAGCCATGTGCCCGAGCACGCCCAGCTCGGCTGGGTCATGAACTGCATCACGGGCTTCGGTGAGGCGTCCCGGATGACGCAGTTCAAGGACAAGTCCGCCAAGCAGGGCACGGACCGCGCCACGGTCGGGCTGTTCACGTACCCGATCCTCCAGGTCGCGGACATCCTGCTCTACCAGGCCGACGCCGTCCCGGTCGGTGAGGACCAGCGCCAGCACATCGAGCTGACCCGCGATCTCGCCGAGCGCTTCAACGGCCGCTTCGGGGAGACGTTCACGGTCCCGGCGCCGTACATCGTCAAGGAGGTCGCGAAGATCTACGACCTCCAGGACCCGGCGAGCAAGATGAGCAAGTCGGCGTCCACGCCCAAGGGCCTGATCAATCTGCTGGACGAGCCGAAGGTCACCGCGAAGAAGATCAAGAGCGCGGTCACCGACACCGGCACGGAGATCCGCTTCGACGCGGCGGAGAAGCCCGGCGTCTCCAACCTCCTTACCATCCTCTCCACCCTCTCGGGGACCTCCATCCCCGATCTGGAACGTGGGTACGAGGGCAAGGGCTACGGTGCCCTGAAGACGGACCTGGCCGAGGTGATGGTCGACTTCGTCACCCCGTTCAGGACGCGTACGCAGGAGTATCTGGACGACCCGGAGACCCTGGACGCGCTCCTGGCCGCGGGGGCGGAGAAGGCCCGCGCCGTCGCCGCCGAGACGCTCGCCCAGACCTACGACCGGATCGGCTTCCTGCCCGCCAAACACTGAGACCGCGCCCGGCCGCACCACCCAGGCCCGGCCGGCCGGTCACACCCCCCCCGCCAACCAATCCACCCGACCCGGACACAACCCGGACACACGGACTACTGAGGAGCAGATGTGGGGACCGTAACGCTTGGCGTTTCGATCGCGGTCCCGGAGCCGTACGGCAGCCTCATCCAGGAGCGGCGTGCGGGCTTCGGCGATCCCGCCGCGCACAGCATCCCCACCCATGTCACGCTGCTGCCGCCCACCGAGGTCGACGCGTCGGCCCTGCCCGCGATCGAGGCGCATCTCGCCACGGTCGCCGCGGCGGGCCGGCCGTTCCCGATGCGCCTCTCCGGCACCGGTACGTTCCGCCCGCTCTCGCCGGTGGTCTACATCCAGGTCGTGGAGGGCACCTCGGCCTGCGCCTGGCTCCAGCAGCGGGTCCGGGACGCGTCGGGGCCGCTCGTACGGGACTTGCAGTTTCCGTACCACCCGCATGTGACCGTCGCGCACGGCATCGCCGAGGAGGCGATGGACCGGGCGTACGAGGAGCTGTCGGAGTACGCGGCGGAGTGGAGCTGCGCCTCCTTCGCGCTGTACCAGCAGGGCACGGACGGTGTGTGGCGCAAGCTGCACGAGTACGCGTTCGGCGGCGGCGGGGAGACCACATCGCTGCCCTCCCAGTCCACCCCGGCCGACCGGCCCTCGGTGCACCCCTGAGAGACCGCAACTGCCGGTCCGAGGCTACGGAACCTCAGACCGGCAGTCTGCGGAAGAGCGGGCGCGGCAGATGCCGCAGCCCCGCCATCACCACCCGCAGCGCCCCCGGCACCCACACCGTCTCCGAGCGCCGCCGCAGCCCCAGCTCGATGGCGACCGCCACGGCCTCCGGCGTCGTGACCGAGACCGCGACCGGCGCCGTCTCCGGGCGGCCCGCCGTCCGCCGCGTCCGTACGAAACCCGGCCGTACGACCATGACATGCACCCCCGTGCCGTGCATCGCGTCCCCGAGGCCCTGGGTGAACGCGTCGAGGCCCGCCTTGCTCGATCCGTAGATGAAGTCCGCGCGCCGCGCCCGTTCGCCCGCCACCGACGAGAGCACCACCAGCGAGCCGTGCCCCTGCGACTGGAGCGCGCCCGCGCACACCAGGCCCGCCGAGACCGCGCCGGTGTAGTTCGTCTGCGCCACCCGTACGGCCGCGAGCGGCTCCGCCTCGTCGTGCGCCTGGTCGCCGAGGATGCCGAAGGCGACGAGCACGAGGTCGATGTCGCCCTCCGCGAAGACCTTCCCGAGCACCTCCTCGTGCGTGCCGGGGTCCAGGGCGTCGAACGCGACCGTACGGACGTCCACGCGGTCCTGGCCGGCCGGGCCCAGCGCCCGCAGCCGCTCGGCGGCGGTCTCCAGGGCGGGCGAGGGGCGTCCGGCCAGCCAGACCGTACGGGTGCGGCGGGCGATCAGCCGGCGCGCGGTGGCCAGCCCGATCTCCGACGTCCCGCCGAGGATCAGCAGGGACTGCGGGGTGCCGAAGGCGTCCTTCACGTACATCGCTCCTTGGGTGAGTGGCGGTAAAGGGAGTGGCGGTAAGGCGGCAGGGAGGTAGGCGGTAGGGCGGTACAGCGGTAACGCGGAGGCGGGCACTACAGGCGCAGCCGCCGCGACAGGTCCGACGTGAACACCGACCGCGGATCCAGCTCGGCCCGCAGCGCCCGGAACTCCGCCAGCCGCGGATACATCGCGGCCAGCCGCTCCGGCCTGATCCGGGCGTCCTGCGCCAGACAGACCCGGCCCCCGTCCGCCACGACCTCCTCGTCCAGCGCGTCGAGCAGCGGCCCCAGGCTGCCCGGGTCGGCCGGCAGCTCGACCGTCAGCGACCAGCCGGGCGCCGGGAAGGACAGCCACCCCGACCCGGCCGCGCCGAAGCGGGTGAGCGCGGCGGGGAAGGACGGACAGCCGTGCCGCGCGAGGCGCTCCACGATCCGGCGCAGGGTCTCCTCCCGGCCGTATCCGACGGTGAAGCGGTAGCGGACGAAGCCGCCGCGCCCCGGCCCCGGCAGCCGGTGCCAGGGCACCGCGTCCCCGGGCGGCCGGCCGAACACCGGGAGGCGCCGCAGCTCACCGCTGCGCAGCCGGGGCGCCGTCCGGTACCAGACGCCGTTGAGCAGCCCGGCCGCCGCCCGCCCCGGCAGTCCCGGCGGCGGTACGAGCGCGGAGAGGCCGTCCCGGGGCCCCGGCCGGAAGAGCAGCGGGCGCCGCCGGGCGCGCGCGGGCAGGGCGCTGAGCGGCGCGTGCTCCCCGCGTACGAGGACCGCGCGCCCCAGCTCCGCCCCGCGCGCCAGCGGATCCAGCCAGGCGACCGCGTAGCCGCGCGGCTGCTCCGGGCCGGGGTCGGACTCGGGCGCCGCCGGGTACGGGCGCGGGTCCGCCGCCGCCAGTCGCGCGAACAGGTCGTCGAGATCCGTCGCCCGCTCCGTGTCGACGATCATCAGCGAGGTCGCCACGCGCCGCAGCCGCAGTGTCGCCGAGAGGATCACCCCGGTCAGCCCGAGACCGCCCGCCGTCGCGTCGAAGAGCGGGGTGCCGGGCAGCGCCGTCCGCCGCTCGCCGTCCGCCGTGAGCAGCTCCAGCGCCGACACATGGGCGGAGAACGACCCCGCCGCCGGATGGTTCGCGCCCTCGACGTCCGCGCCGATCGCGCCGCCGACCGTCACCCCGTACCCCCCGGTCACCGGGGTCACCGGCAGGCACCAGCCCAGCGGCAGCAGCACCTCCAGCAGCCGGCGCAGACTCAGCCCGGCCTCGCACACCACGACGCCCGTGGTGACGTCGAGCGCGCGGATTCGGTCGAGCCCCGTCATGTCGAGGACCGCGCCACCGGCGTTCTGTGCCGCGTCGCCGCAGCTCCGGCCGAGCCCGCGGGCGATGAGGCCACGCTCCCCGCCGGCCCGGACGGCCGCGGCGGCCTCGTCGGGGGAGCGGGGGCGCAGCAGCAGGGCGGTCGTGGGGGAGGTGCGCCCCAGGCCCGTGAGGGAGACGACGGAGTCCTCGTCGTAATAGCCGTGCTCGGCGGTGTCGACTGACATGGAGGTGACCGTATCGCCCCCATACCTCAATCTTTGTAATCTTTGTCGCCTTTGTTGCGCTGCTTGGATGAACGCGCGGGAACGGGTGAGGCGGCTCACGCATGTTCGGCCGTGGCCGGGCGGGGCCGCCGGGTAGATCTTCGCCATGGACTGGCTGAGAAAACTCCCCGTCATCGGCCCGCTCGTGGCCAGGCTGATGCGGACGCACGCCTGGCAGGCGTACGAGCGGCTCGACCGGGTCCACTGGTCGCGGCTCGCCGCCGCGATCACCTTCCTCAGCTTTCTCTCGCTCTTCCCGCTCATCACGGTCGCCGCCGCCGTCGGGGCCGCGCTGCTCAGCAAGGACCAGCTCGACCGGGCGCAGCACAGCATCGAGAAGCAGGTCCCCGGTATCTCCGACCAGCTCGATCTCAACTCCCTCGTCACCAACGCCGGCACCATCGGGGTGGTCGCCGGGGCGGTGCTGCTCTTCACCGGGATCGGCTGGATCGGCTCGATGCGCGAGTGTCTGCGGGCCGTCTGGGAACTGGACGACGGGGAACAGGGCAACCCGATCGTCCTCAAGGGCAAGGACGGCCTGGTCCTCATCGGCCTCGGTGCCGTCGGGCTCGCCTCACTGGCCGCCTCGGGGCTCGGCTCCACGGCCGTCGGCTGGACCGCCGAGCGGCTCGGCATCGAGGGGGGCGGCGCGGGCGGCGTACTCCTGCGGATCGCGGCGCTCGTGGTGGCGGTCGGCGCGGACTTCCTGCTGCTCCTGTACGTGCTGACGCTGCTGCCGCGCGTCCACCCGCCGCGCCGCCGGCTGATGGTCGCCGCGCTGATCGGGGCTGTCGGCTTCGAGGCGCTGAAGCTGCTGCTCGGCGGCTATATGAAGGGCGTGGCGGGCAAGAGCATGTACGGCGCGTTCGGGGTGCCGGTGGCGCTGCTGCTGTGGATCAACTTCACGGCGAAGCTGCTGCTGTTCTGCGCGGCCTGGACGGCGACGCGGAAGGCGGCGGCTTCGGCCGAGGAGACCGAAGCCACCGACGACGTCACGGACGCGCGCGGCGACGGACCAGGTCGGGCAGCGGCCAGCGCCGGTTGACCAGGAACACCGCACCCGCCAGCGCGATCAGCACCCCGCCCGCCACCGCCAGCGCGATCCCCACCCCGCTCGATCCGCCGCTGTTCGCGGTCGCGACCGCCTCGGCGGGCGCGGTGGCCGGCGCCGACTCGTCGCTCACCGGCGTGGGGCTCGGCGAACCGGCGTCCGACACGGCGTTCTTCGGCGGCACCAGCTCACCGACCGGCTTGACCTTCCCGACCGCCGCGAAGCCCCAGTCCAGCAGCCGCGCCGTCTCCTGGTACACCGCGTGCGGCTCGGTGGAGGACGGATTCATCACGGTGACCAGCAGCTTCTTGCCGTTCCGCTCAGCGACGCCGGTGAACGTCGTACCGGCGTGGGTGGTGCTGCCGTTCTTCACGCCCGCGATGCCCTGGTACTGCGCGACCCCGTTGGCGCCCGTCAGCAGCCGGTTGGTGTTCTGGATCTCGAAGGTCTCGCGCTTCTTGCCCTTCTTCTTCTCGCCGGGGAACTTGGCCGTCGCCGTCGCCGCGTACTCCCGGAAGTCCTTCTTCTGGAGCCCCGAGCGGGCGAAGAGGGTGAGGTCGTACGCGCTGGAGACCTGGCCCTTCTCGTCGTACCCGTCCGGCGAGACCACATGGGTGTCCAGCGCCTGGAGGTTCTCGGCGTGCTTCTGCATGTCGCGGACGGTCTTGTCGATGCCGCCGTTCATCGCGGAGAGCACATGCACGGCGTCGTTCCCGGACTTGAGGAACACGCCCAGCCACAGATCGTTGACCGTGTAGGTGAGGTTCTCCTTGACGCCCACGAGGCTGCTGCCCGCGCCCATGCCCTGGAGATCGGCCGGCGCCACCTTGTACGACTCGGTCTTGGGCATCCGGGGCAGCAGCGTGTCCGCGAAGAGCATCTTGAGCGTGGACGCGGGGGGCAGCCGCCAGTGGGCGTTGTGGGAGGCCAGCACATCGCCGTGCTCCGCGTCCGCGACGATCCACGACCGCCCGCTGAGCTTCTTGGGCAGCACCGGCACGCCCGCCGCCATGTTCACCTGCGTACCCGCGAGCCCCAGTTTCTCTCCGCCGAGTGTGGACATCGAGGCGGGCGGCTTCGGCTGCTTCGTGTCGGCGCCGTCGGCCCTGGCGTACAGCGGTACGGAGGCGGCCGGGGCGGCCGGCGCGGCCGGGAGGGCCGCGGCGGGCACGGCGGTCAGAGCGGGCAGCAGCGCGGCGGCGAGGACCGTCAGGACGGTCTTATTCAGAGCGGGCACGACCGTGAAGGTACAGGGCGCGCCAGACGGCGACGACGGCCGGTCCGCGGGACCCCGCCGCCGCTGTTCGAGAGGCCCCGGCGATACTGACGGTATGAAGCTCAGCCGCCCCGTGTCCTGGTTCCTGCTGGCCTTTGGCCTCTGGTCTTGGGGCATCTGGGTCACCTTCGTCAAGAACTTGTGGCAGGACGGCAGCGGACTCGCCTTCGACGACGCCGGAGATCCGACGGCGTACTTCTGGGTGCATCTGACCCTCGCCATCGTGTCCTTTCTTCTGGGGACGGCCATCGGCGTCATCGGGTTCCGGGGCGTACGCGCGCTCCGCGAACACAATAAAGATCAACAGGATTGAGGGACTTGCTCGTGGTGGTCGTCGTCGTTCTGCTGGCACTCGCGGTGGTCGCGCTGCTGACCGTGGCGCACTGGTATCTGTGGCGGCGCCTCGTACGCGACACCACGGCGCCGGGGGGCCTCGCCCGTAAGGCGGGGACGGTCGCCGCGGTGGTGCTGCCTTTACTGTCCGTCCTGGCGCTCACCGCGCGTGGCTGGGCGCCCTTCTGGTTGCAGCAGATAGTGGCCTGGCCGGGGTATCTGTGGCTGGCGGTGCTGCTGTATCTGCTGCTGGCACTGCTGGTCGGGGAGGCCGTACGGCCCCTGTTCAGGATGTTGCCGCAGCGGCGGCCGAAGGGCGAGCCGGACGGGGCGACGGAGTCTGTACGGGCCGATGAGCGCGCCCCGGTGACCACTCCCGAGGGGCCTTCGGAGGCAGCGGCAGCGGCGGAGGCGGAGGCGGAAGCCGGAGCAGCGGCCACGTCCGCGCCGACGTCTTCGGAGCCGGCGCCCGCGACGTCTCCGGAGCCGGCGCCCGCGACCGCCTCGGCCTCCGCCCCCGTCACACCGAAGTCCGCGCCGTCCTCCGCGTCCGTACTCGCGCCCTCCCGGCGGCTCTTCGTCTCCCGCGTCGTCGGCGGCGCCGCCGCGACCGCCGCGCTCGCCACGGTCGGCTACGGCACGTACGGCGTGCTGCGCGGCCCCCGCGTCAAGCGCGTCACGGTGCCGCTCGCCAAGCTGGCGCGCGCCGCGCACGGGTTCCGTATCGCCGTCGTCAGCGACATCCACCTCGGCCCGGTCCTGGGCCGCGCCCACTCCCAGCGCATCGTCGACGCGATCAACTCGACCCAGCCCGACCTGATCGCGGTCGTCGGGGACATGGTCGACGGCAGCGTCAAGGACCTGGGGCCGGCCGCCGAGCCGCTCGCCGGGCTCGAAGCGAAGCACGGGGCGTTCTTCGTCACCGGCAACCACGAGTACATCTCCGGCGCGGCCGAATGGGTCGACCACGTCCGCGAACTGGGGCTGCGGCCCCTGGAGAACGAACGCGTCGAGCTCGACGGCTTCGACCTCGCCGGGGTCAACGACATCGCGGGCGAGAGCGAGGGCCTCGGGCCCGACTTCGGCAAGGCCCTCGGCGACCGCGACACAACCAGGGCGTCCGTGCTCCTCGCCCACCAGCCCGTCGTCATCCACGACGCCGTACGCCACGGCGTCGACCTCCAGCTCTCCGGCCACACCCACGGCGGCCAGCTCTGGCCCGGCAGCCTCCTCGCCGGACTCGCCAACCCCACCGTCGCGGGTCTGGAGCGGTACGAGGACACCCAGCTCTACGTCTCGCGCGGGGCCGGTGCCTGGGGGCCGCCCGTACGTGTCGGCGCGCCGTCGGACATCACCCTCGTACAACTGGCCTCGCGCCAGGCTTGAGCCCGCGCGCCCGAGCCGACGAATCAGGAGTCCCTGCCGGAGCTGTCGGTCCGGTCGGCCGGGTCAGCCGTGTCCGTCCGGCCAGCTCGGTCGGTCCGGCCGGCCCGTGCCGCCGCCGTTTCCGCCATCCCCGGCAGGAACTCCGTGAACAGCTCGTGCACTTCGCGTACGACCGGACGCAGCACCCGGAAGCGCGAGAGCGCGATCGTCCGGGCGGTCAGCCGGGCGCCGCGCAGGGCCAGCCGGCGGGTGCGCGCGCTGTGCGGCGAGCGGTCGTAGACCCAGTACAGGACCAGCCCCATCTGGGCCAGCCACAGCACCTCGGGGAGGGTGTCCGCCAGCTCCTTCGGGATCTTCGTCCGGGAGCCGGCCAGCACCTCGCGGTGGACGGCGATCGCGGCCTCCCGGACCGGCTCCGATTCGGGGGAGAAGGGGCTGAGCGGGCTGTCGGGATCCGCCGCGTTCTTGAAGAACTGCGCGGCGAAGGCGTGGTACGGCTCCGCGATGTCGAGCCAGCCCGTCAGCACCGCGCCGAAGCGTTCCTCCAGACCGGTCTCCCGGTCCAGTACGGGCCGGATCGCCAGCCGGTGTTCGGTGGCGATCCGGTCGTAGAAGCCCTGGACGAGATGTTCCTTCGACGCGAAGTAGTAGTACGCGTTCCCGACGGAGACACCGGCCTCCTTGGCGATGGCCCGCATCGTCGTCTTGTCGTAACCGCGCTCCTTGAAGAGCCGCAGCGCGGTTTCGAGGATGAGGGTGCGGGTCTGCTCGCTCTTCGGAAGAGTCTTCTCGCTCTTCGGGAGGGGGGTCGGGTCCTTCGTGTCCTTCGCGTCCGTCACGGTCCCCGAGCCTAATCCGGCCGGCCGCCGCCCGGCGGCGCGGGCAGCTCGCACGCGTCGTCGCAGGGGGCGGCCGTCAGCGCGCGGTACTTCGCGGCGGCGAGCACACTGACCCGGGCGAACGGCGCGCCCGCCGGGGTGGCCAGCCAGTGTGCCCGGGGCCGGTGTTCGGCCAGCGCCCAGAGGCAGACGATCCAGGCGGCGGTGGCGCGGTAGACCTGGCCGCCGTCCCCGATGACGGTGATCTCCTTGAGCGTGGCGGCGTGGTCGAGGTCCGGGTAGCGCCGCCGCGCCTCCGGTGACGCGGCGGGGACGAAGTCGAGCGGTACGAGCTGGGGCTGCCGGCCGAGCCACTCCCGGACGTGGGCGCAGAGCGGGCAGTTCGCGTCGTACAGGACGGTCAGCCGGAGGACGGGCCGCTGTTGCTGCCCCTGCGCCTGCCTCTGCTGCTGTCCCCAATGCTGCTGGTGCTTCTGGTGGTGCGGTGTCGCGGCCCGGGTCCGTAGCGTGGGCAGTTGCTCCCGCGGCAGGCTCCGCAGGGGTTCGGTGGCCATCGGGCTCACAGCCCGGCGGCCGGCGCGGTCCACGCCTGCGGCGGTACCGGCGGGGTCTGGTGGCGCTCCAGGAGCCCACGCCGGCGCATCTTGTTGAGCACGTACACATTGCCCAGGTGCATGACACCGAGCACGAGCAGGACGACCCCGAGCTTCACTGAGAGCGCCTCGAACAGCCCGCGCGCGTTCGTCACGGCGTCGGCGGCCTTCAGATACAGCGTGACGAAGCCGAGGTTGACCAGGTAGAAGCCGACCACCAGCAGATGGTTGACGGCTTCCGCGAGCTTCTCGTCGCCCTTGAGCACATCGGCGAGAAAGATCCGCCCGTTGCTGCTCAGCGTCCGGGCCACCCACACGGTGAGCGCGACGCTGATCAGCAGGTAGATCACATACGCGACAACAGTGAGGTCCATCCCCCACCCTCCCTTTGAACGTGTTCAAAAAGCTGATGTCCCTGACTCTAGACCCCTTTTTGAACATGTTCAAGTGGTGGTGGGCGTCGTGGAGCGGCGCCCGCGACGCCGTGGCGGCGGAGGGGCGACAGGCTGGGACGAGGGGGGTGTACGCGAGCCGGGAGGCGCAAGTGTCAGGATGGTGACATGACGATTAAGGTCTACTTCGACATCACCATTGACGACGCCCCCGCCGGGCGGATCAACTTCAACCTGTTCGACGACGTCGTGCCCAAGACGGTCGAGAACTTCCGCGCCCTCGCCACCGGCGAGAAGGGCTTCGGCTACGCCGGGTCCTCGTTCCACCGGGTCATCCCGGACTTCATGCTCCAGGGCGGCGACTTCACCGCGGGCAACGGCACGGGCGGCAAGAGCATCTACGGCGAGAAGTTCGCCGACGAGAACTTCACGCTCAAGCACACCAAGCCGGGCCAGCTCTCGATGGCCAACGCGGGCCGGAACACCAACGGCTCGCAGTTCTTCATCACGACCATCGTGACGGACTGGCTCGACAACAAGCACGTCGTGTTCGGTGAGGTCGCGGACGACGAGAGCATGGCCCTCGTCAAGAAGATCGAGGGCTACGGCTCGCGCTCGGGCGCGACCAGCGCCAAGATCACCATCTCCGCCTCCGGCCAGCTCTGACCGTACGGACGGGCTGCGCGCGCGCCGGCTGGTGAACCCCTTCACCGACCGGCGCGCGCAGTCGTTTCCGGAGCGCTCGGGTGTGACCCGGATGGTGTGACGGGGCGGTGTGACGCGGGCCACGGGAACCCCGTGCGAGGTGCGGAGAGGTACCTGCTGTGAGGAGCACCGAACCACCAGACGCCACACCTCTGCGGCCCGCGCCGACGGACCCCGAGCCCCCCGACCCGTTGCGCGCCCGCGTACGGGCGGGTGACCGGGAGGCGTTCGCGGAGCTGTACGACACCCACGCGCGCGCCGTGTACCACCACGCCCTGCGGCTGACCGGCGACTGGTCGACCGCCGAGGAGGTGATGTCCGAGACCTTCCTCGCGGCCTGGCGCGTCCGGGAGCGGCTGGAGCCGGACGGGGGGTCGCTCACACCGTGGCTGTACGGCATCGCCACCCACAAGGCCCACAACGCCAACCGCGGCCTGCGCAGACGCCTCGCCTTCCTGGACCGGCGGCCGTCCCCGCCCCCGGTGGCGGACTTCGCGGAGGAGACGGCCGGCCGGATCGACGACGCGCGCAAGCTCGCCGCGATCCACGGCGCCCTCGGCCAACTGCGCCGTCAGGAGCGGGAGGTGCTCGCGCTGTGCGTCTGGTCCGGCCTCGATTACCGGCAGACCGCGCAGGCGCTCGGCATCCCGGTCGGCACCGTACGCTCGCGGCTCTCGCGCGCCCGCGCCAAGCTCGCCCGCCGGCTTCAACCGGTTCGTCCGGCTGCGGAGAAGACGGAACCGCGCCCTCGCCGCGGAGAGGTGAAGAGTGAAGCCGCGTTCGCGGCTCTGTCCCTGCGGGAGGAACCCCGATGAACGCTGACCGAGGCTCCGACCGGGCCGACACCGAGGCCGAGGCCGATACCAAGGCCGACGCCGAGGCCGTCGCCCGGCTGCTGCCCGCCCCGGCCGAATGGGACCTGCCGCCGGACCGTCACCTCCGTCACAAGGACCGCCTGATGCAGCAGATCGACCACGACCAGCAGTCCACCACCGCGCAGCCGGTCACGGACCCGCCCGCCCGCCGTCCGCGCCTCCGCCGCCCACGCTTCTTCCGCCCCGCCGTGCTGCTGCCCGCCACCGCCCTCGCGCTGTCCGGTGTCCTGCTCGCCACCCTCGCGGCGGGCGGAGACGCCGACCGGGGCCCCGCGGCCCCGGCAGTCGGGAGCGACCGGGCTGGCGGCGCGGCCGTGCTGCTCAACCGGATCGCCGCCGCGTCCATGGCGACTGACGCGACGCCCGTACGGGACGACCAGTTCGTCTACGTCAGAAGTGTGGTCCGGGAGAACGAGGGCACCTTCGAGGGCCCGGTGCAGCTCGGCGCCCCGCACCGGCGGGAGGTCTGGACGGCCCAGGACCCGGCGCCCCTCACCGAGGTCGGGCTGCTCCGCGAGAGCGGCGGCGGTGTCCACCGGTCCGGCCCGGTCGAGGTCGGCGTTCCGGACGGCGCGCCCGCCGGCTCGGGCGGCGTCCCCGCGGGGATCGACCGGCCCACGTACACCTGGCTGGCCTCCCTCCCCACCGACCCCGAGGCGCTGCGCACCCTGCTGTACGAGCGGACGCGGCCGGCCGACGGCGAGACGAGGGACGCCGCCGTCTTCAGCAGGATCGGTGAGCTGGTGGGCGAGACGATCGTGCCGCCCGCGACCGCCGCCGCCTTCTACCGGGTCGTCGCCGGGATCCCCGGGGTGACCGAGGTGCCGGACGCGGTGGACGCGGCGGGCCGCCACGGCGTCGGGATCACCCTGGAGAACACGGGCTTCGCCACCCGCGAGGAGTGGATCTTCGACAGGGAGAGCCTGGCGTACCTCGGCTCCCGCCACTACATCGACAAGAGCGGTACGTGGCGGCGGGGCGACCGGGTCGGCACCCTCTCCGGTGTCACCGCGACCCTGGAACGCGCCGTCGTCGACAAGGCCGGCCAGGCCCCGGCGAAGGCGGCGAGCCGATCGGCCTCCTGACCGGGAGAGGCCGGTCAGGAGACTATGAACTCGCCGCGCTGCAAGGCCCGGATGAACGACGCGAAGGCCCGCGGCGGGAAGACGAGCGCCGGACCGCCCGGGTCCTTGGAGTCCCTGACCGGCACCGAGCGCCCGAACGTATCGCTCACCTCTATGCAGTTGGCGCCGTTGGTGCTGTAACTGCTGCTCCGCCACCCGAGGGAGAGCTGGTTCGTGCGGATCATGACGTGAGTCCTTCCAGATGCGCTCTGATCAGGCCGGCGGACTCGTCGGGTGAGAGGGCCACCGCCCGCAGCAGATCGAAGGAGTAGGTGGCGGTGGCGATCTCATGCGTGTCCAGGGCGGTTCGGCCCTGGGAGAAGCCGTCGACATAGAGCACGTCGGCCCCTTCCTCGAAACTCAGCACGGTGAAGGGGCCGGCGAGCCCGGCATGGGCGGGGACCGTACGCGGCACGACCTGGATCACACAGCGTGGATTCCGCCCTTGTTCGAGCAGGCGCGTGAGCTGGTGACGCATGACGGCGGTGCCGCCGATGGGCCGGAGCAACACGTTCTCGTCCATGACGAACCAGGTACGGGGAGGTGATTCCCGTTCGAATACTTCCTGTCGCGTCATCCGCGCGGCAATGAGTCCGTCGAGATTTTCCGGACGTACCGCGTAGAGCATGGCGCGGGCATATTCCTCCGTCTGGAGAAGCCCGGGAACGATCTGGCTTTCGAATACCCGCATTGCCGTGGCTTCGCGTTCCAGTTCGACGAACGGCAGAAACCACGACGGGTACGCGTACGTGATGACGAGCGGGTACAGCCGTGCGAAATGCCCACCCGTACCGAACGCCCCGTCCAGATCGCAGGCCAGTTCTTCGGAGGGCACCCGCTTGGCCGCCTCCACCTTGGAGATCATCGACTGGGTCGTGTGCGAGCGTGCCGCCGCCTCGTCCTGGGAGACTCCCGCCCCCTGCCGAATACGCTTCAACTCGCTGCCGAAAAAGGCGAGAAGCGAGGAAGTGGGGTCGGGAGCATCGGTCTCTGCCGTCATCTGCGCGTTCCTTCGTCATGACCAACGCCATGTCATGGGCTGATGCCTGGTAAACGTGCTCGCGGATACCGAAGCTTGAAGACGGAAAGCGAGAACGGATAACGGAAGGTACATCTCCCATGGGTGAGCGAACCACCGATACGGGGACCGATGACCCGGAAGAGCGAGGCGGCGCGGGCCGCAGCGACGCGCGGGAGAGGCTCTCGCTGCTCATGGAGACCTTCGGCGCGGACGGCGCGCTCGTCGTCGGCTGGGACGAGCCCATCGAGGAGGACAGCTACCCGGCGCCCGCCCCGGGAGCGTCGCCCGACTGGCCCGCCTGCCGGTGCGGCGGCCCCAAGTGCCGCCCCGACGACTGGATTCCGGAGAAGTCAGGCGCGGACGGCCCCCAGGAGAGGGACGACTGAGGGGACGCGCACCCGGCTCCCGGCACGCCGGAGGCCCGTCTCCGTACGTACGGAAACGGGCCTCCGGCCAACAGCTTTGACCGTACGGTCAGAAGCGGCGGAGCCGTCAGAAGCGGCGCGTGATCAGCGCGCGCTTGACTTCCTGGATCGCCTTCGTGACCTCGATACCGCGCGGGCAGGCGTCCGTGCAGTTGAACGTCGTGCGGCAACGCCACACGCCGTCCTTGTCGTTGAGGATCTCCAGCCGCTGCTCCCCCGCCTCGTCACGCGAGTCGAAGATGAAGCGGTGCGCGTTGACGATCGCGGCCGGACCGAAGTACTGGCCGTCGTTCCAGAACACCGGGCACGACGACGTGCACGCCGCGCA
The DNA here is from genome assembly GCF_003344965.1 of Streptomyces paludis. Classification (NCBI taxonomy): domain Bacteria; kingdom Bacillati; phylum Actinomycetota; class Actinomycetes; order Kitasatosporales; family Streptomycetaceae; genus Streptomyces; species Streptomyces paludis. The sequence continues at coordinate 4,913,182 of NZ_CP031194.1, forward strand.
CAGGATGCACTTGGTGGTGTCGTCGAAGCGCTCGCGGTCCTCGGCGGACTGGAGGCGCTCCCGCGTCGGCTCGTTGCCGGTGGTGACGAGGAAGGGCATCACATCGCGGTACGCCTGGAAGAACGGGTCCATGTCGACGATCAGGTCCTTGAGGACCGTCAGCCCCTTGATGGGCTCGATCGTGACGGGCTTGGTGACCGTCCCGTGCTTGTCGACCGAGATCAGGTCCTTGATCAGCGTCTTGCACGCCAGCCGGTTGCGGCCGTTGATCCGCATCGCGTCCGAGCCGCAGATGCCGTGCGCGCAGGAGCGCCGGAAGGTGAGTGTGCCGTCGACATCCCACTTGATCTTGTGGAGGGCGTCGAGGACACGCTCCTTGGGGTCGATGTCGATCCGGAAGTCCTGCCACTGGACCTCGTCGGAGACCTCCGGGTTGAACCGGCGGATCCGGAACGTGACCGCGATGAGGTGGGAGGAGGTGGAGTCCGCCTCCAGCGCCTCCAGCTTGTCCATGGTCGGGGTAGCCATCAGTACTTACGCTCCATCGGCTGGTAGCGGGTCTGGACGACCGGCTTGTAGTCGAGCCGGATCGACTCGGCGCCGTCGTCGCCCACCTCGCGGTACGCCATGGTGTGGCGCATGAAGTTGACGTCGTCGCGGTTCGGGAAGTCCTCGCGGTAGTGACCGCCGCGCGACTCCTTGCGGGCGAGCGCGGACACGGCCATGACCTCGGCCAGGTCCAGCAGATTGCCCAGCTCGATGGCCTCCAGCAGGTCCGTGTTGAAGCGGCGGCCCTTGTCCTGGACGGAGACGTTCAGATAGCGCTCGCGCAGCTCGCCGATCTTCGCCACGGCGGTTTTGATCGTCTGCTCGGTACGGAACACCATCACGTTGGCGTCCATGCACTCCTGGAGCTCCAGGCGCAGCTCGGCGACCCGCTCCTTGCCCGTCGACTCGCGCAGCCGCTCGACCTGGGCCTGGACCAGCTCGGCCGGGTTGTCGGGCAGCTCGACGTAGTCGTGCTTCGCGGCGTACTCGGCGGCGGCGATACCGGACCGGCGGCCGAAGACGTTGATGTCCAGCAGCGAGTTGGTGCCGAGACGGTTGGCGCCGTGCACGGAGACGCAGGCGACCTCGCCGGCCGCGTACAGACCCGGGACGACCGTGGTGTTGTCCGCGAGGACCTCACCCTGGACGTTGGTGGGGATGCCGCCCATGGCGTAGTGCGCGGTCGGCTGGATCGGGATCGGGTCCGTGTACGGCTCGATGCCCAGATATGTCCGCGCGAACTCGGTGATGTCGGGCAGCTTGGCGTCCAGCTGCTCCGGCGGCAGGTGCGTGAGGTCGAGGTAGACGTGGTCGCCCTCGGGACCGCAGCCGCGGCCCTCGCGGATCTCCGTGTAGATGGAGCGCGAGACGACATCGCGGGAGGCGAGGTCCTTCATGACGGGCGCGTACTTCTCCATGAAGCGCTCGCCGTCCTTGTTGCGGAGGATGCCGCCCTCACCGCGGGCGCCCTCCGTCAGCAGGATGCCCATGCGCCAGATGCCCGTCGGGTGGAACTGGAAGAACTCCATGTCCTCCAGGGGCAGCCCGCGCCGGTAGCAGGCGGCCTGTCCGTCACCGGTCAGGGTGTGCGCGTTCGAGGTCACCTTGAAGAACTTGCCGGTGCCGCCGGACGCGTAGATCACGGCCTTCGCCTGGAAGACATGGATCTCGCCGGTGGCCAGCTCGTACGCGACGACGCCGGCGGACACCTTCACGCCGTCGACCTCGGTCAGCAGCTGGTCCAGGACGTAGAACTCGTTGAAGAACTCCACACCCTCCTTGACGCAGTTCTGGTACAGCGTCTGGAGGATCATGTGTCCCGTACGGTCCGCGGCGTAGCAGGACCGGCGGACCGGGGCCTCACCGTGGTTGCGGGAGTGACCGCCGAAGCGGCGCTGGTCGATGGTGCCGTCCGGGGTGCGGTTGAACGGCAGGCCCATCTTCTCCAGGTCGAGGACCGCGTCGATGGCCTCCTTCGCCAGGATCTCGGCGGCGTCCTGGTCGACCAGGTAGTCGCCGCCCTTGATCGTGTCGAAGGTGTGCCACTCCCAGTTGTCCTCCTCCACGTTGGCGAGCGCGGCGGCCATGCCGCCCTGCGCCGCGCCCGTGTGGGAGCGGGTGGGGTAGAGCTTCGTCAGTACGGCGGTACGGCTGCGCTTGGTCGACTCGATGGCCGCGCGCATACCGGCGCCACCGGCGCCGACGATGACGGTGTCGTATTTATGGATCTTCATTGGTGTCGTCAGCCCCGGCTTTAGCGGATGTTCGGGTCGAAGGTGAAGATCACCAGCGAGCCGAGGAGGATGGTGAACACCGTGGCGGTGTACAGCAGGCCCTTCAGCCACAGGCGCGTGTTGGCGCGCTCCGCGTAGTCGTTGATGATCGTGCGCAGGCCGTTGCCGCCGTGCAGCATGGCCAGCCACAGCATCAGCAGATCCCAGACCTGCCAGAACGGGGAGGCCCAGCGGCCCGCCACGAAGGCGAAGCCGATCTTGGACACACCGCCGTCGAGGACGAGCTGGATGAGCAGGTGGCCGATGACCAGCACGACCAGCACGACACCCGAGAGGCGCATGAAGAGCCACGCGGCCATCTCGAAGTTGCCGCGGGTCGATTTGGGCGTTTTGGCGGTACGTTTCCTCGGCGCTTCGATGACCGGGGCCGGGAAATCGGCGTCGTACAGGCTCTCGCTCTCGACGGCGCCGATCGCGGAGGAGGTCTCAGTGGACATGCGGTCTCTCAGCTCCCGAAGACTTCGCGTACGGCGTGGCCGAGCACGGGGTAGAGGGCGCCGATCATCAGGACGACCCAGATGCCCACGGCGGACCAGAGCATCTGCTTCTGGTAGCGGGGGCCCTTGGACCAGAAGTCCACGGCGATGACACGCAGGCCGTTGAGCGCGTGGAAGAGGATGGCGGCCACGAGGCCGTACTCCAGCAGCGCGACGAGCGGTGTCTTGTAGGTCGCGACGACATCGTCGTACGCCTCGGGCGAGACCCGCACGAGAGCGGTGTCCAGTACATGTACGAACAGGAAGAAGAAGATGAGCACGCCGGTGACTCGATGAGCCACCCACGACCACATTCCTTCCCGGCCGCGGTACAGCGTTCCAGCCGGCACGGAAAAACCCTCCGGGAGCGGGGATCGGGGCCGGCCGCCATCTTCTACTCAATCAAGCACAGTGGTGTCGGTCGCGCCCGGCCGGGTACGGTCCACCGGCCCCGGCCATCGTAGCGACGAGTTGTCGGTTCGTTCGCGCGGGGTACCCCGGTGTGATCAAACACGCAATCAAACGGCCACTGATGGGCTATCCGGACACCCCGGAGAGGGCTCGGGCAGCCCCGCGCGGGCCGGGCGCCGGCCCGGCTGCTCCGGCGGGCCCGCGATCAGCCGGGTGATCCGGCTCCGGGCGAGCCGGCGCAGCTCGTCGGCGGCGACGGACCGCTCGTGGTCGGGGTCATGGGCGAGCCGGGCGCGTACGGCGGCCAGGACATGGTCGAGGGACTCCTCGGGCCGGTGGCCGTCGAGGCTGATCACGAAGGCGTGGCCGAACCGGCTCTCGTACGCGGCGTGCGCGGCGCGCAGCGCGGTCCGGGCGGCGGCCGGGGCACCGGGGGGCGGTCCGGCGGGCGACTCGGCGGCGAGCGCCTCGGCGAGATCGGCGAAGGAGAGGTCGTAACCCGCCTCGTCGGAGGCCGCGAGCAGCACGTCCAGCTCCGCGTACGGGCGGTGCGCGGCGAGCCGCTGGGCCCAGCGGCGGCTGCCGAGGCAGCCGAGCAGCGCGGCCTCGGCGGCGGCGGACGGGGCGGCGTTGAGGCGGCGGAGGCCGTGCGGAGTGCCTGTCGGGCGGCCGGTCGGGGTGGTGGCCGGGGTGGCCGGGGTGGTCGGAGGGCAGGTCGGGTGGCCGGCCTGGGATGCGCGGTACAGCGGGTGCTCCTCGACGGGCTGCGGACGGGCTGCCGGACGGGTCCGGTCAGGTGCGGGCGTGACGGGGCGACACGGCGGATGCGGGGGCGTTGGGCAGACGGCAGACGTAAGGGCAGACGTGTGTGAGCGCGCGAAGGTTGCGTGAAGACGGCCGAGTGGGTGAGCGGGATGGGGCCGTCGCGCCGTAAACGCTATCGACGCTCGGACGGGGATTCCCGTAACCCACTCGCATGTCACCCGGACGGGAGAGTTTCGACGCGCGGGGTGGACGGCGCCGTGGGACCTTCGCCGTAGCGCGTCATGCTTCCGCCGCAGGTCGTACCCGCCGTACCCGCAGCACACGGGCGCGTCCCGCGTACCTGTCGTACGTATGTACGTTTGCGGCTGGCTCCATTCGTACCAGGGAGGTTCTACGTGATGAGGTCATCTCCGGGTGCCCGGATAGCCGGCGCGATCGTCGTGCTGGCCACTGCCACGACGGTCGCGGCCTGCGGATCGGGGGGCGGGGGAGGGTCGGCGACGGGCGACGGATCCTCGGACGGCGCACTCTCGGCGCGCGCCTCCGACGCCGCCACGGCGGCCGACCCCTCGGCCACCCCCTCACCCACTCGGTCGTACGCCCTCTCCACCGCCCCGCGCTCCATACCCTCCGTACGCACCCACGAGCCCGCCCGGGGCCCCGGCTGGCGGCCCGGCAAGAACAGCGGTGTCGTCCTGGCGAAGGGCAGCGACTCCCTGGCCGGCGAGGGGAAGCTGCTCTCCCAGGAGCTGAAGATCGCCTACCGGGGGACCGCCGCCGCCCGCGCCGGCGATGTCGAACTGGCCCTCGGCGGCAGTGGCTCCGGAGCCGGCGCGGCCGAGTCGTACACCCTCACCACCGGCGACGGCCGCGTCCGGATCACCGGACCCGACCGGGCCGGAGTCTTCTACGGCACCCGCACCCTCAAGCAGTCCCTGCGCGCCGACGGTGTGATGCCCGAGGGCGTCGTACACGACAGCCCGGCGCGCGCCGAGCGCGGACTCAACCTCGACATCGCACGTAAGTACTACAGCCCCGGCTGGATCGAGGCCCGGCTGCGCGAGATGGCCGACCTCAAGATGAACACGCTGGGGCTGCACTTCTCCGACGACCAGGGCTTCCGTATCGAGTCCAGCTCGCACCCGGAGATCGTCTCCGCACAGCATCTCTCCAAGGCCGAGGTCCGTAAGATCCTCGCCCTGGCCGACCAGCTGCACATCACCGTCGTCCCGGAGATCGACTCACCGGGACACCTCGGCGCGGTCCTGCGCGCGCACCCCGATCTCCAGCTGCGCAACGCGAGCGGCAAGGCGACCCAGGGCGCGATCGACATCTCGAAACCCGCCTCCGCGAAGATCGTCGACGATCTCGACCGCGAGTTCGCCGCGCTCTTCAAGGGGCCGTACTGGAACCTCGGCGCGGACGAGTACCAGGCGCTGGTGGTCCGTGACCCGGAGGCGTCGTATCCGGCGCTGGCCCGGCTCGCGGTCCAGAAGTACGGCGCGGGCGCGCGAGTCCAGGATCTGACGACCGCGTGGACGAACGACCGGGCGGCGGCGCTCAAGTCGTACAAGAAGAAGTTCAAGGTCTGGAACGACGGGCTCTTCCGGGGCGGGATCGTCAAGGCGAACCCGGCCTTCGAGGTCCAGTACTGGACGGGCAAGGAGCTGGGCGCGCGGCAGCCGCAGGAGTATCTGGACGAGGGGCGCCAGGTCGTGAACTTCAACGACGAGTACCTCTACTACGTCCTCGGCCAGCCGAACGCCTTCGTCTACCCGACCGGCCAGCGGATCTACGAGCAGTGGACCCCGCTGGTGCTGCGCGGCACGAAGCCGGTGCCCGCGGCGCACGAGAAGCAGATCCGCGGCGGTGTCTTCGCCATCTGGGGCGACTTCCCGAACGCGCAGACGGAGGCGCAGGTGGCGGCCGGGATCAAGCTGCCGCTGGCGGCGACGGCGGAGAAGACCTGGAACCCGGACAAACCGAAGCTGAGCTGGAGCCAGTTCAAGGCGCTCGACGCGAAGGTGAGTCAGTCGGGCTGAGCGTGCCGCCCTCAAGGGGAGGGAACTCCTCCTCTTGAGGGCAATGTGTGATGGCCTCGTGATGGATCCATGCCGAACGGGCCGAGGGGATCCCGGCCGGGTGAGGGTGGAGTCCCGAGCAGGGGGGATGCGGATATGAGTACGGGTACGGGTACGGACGCGGGAGCGGACGAGGGCGCCGGCGTGGGTACGGACGCGGGCGCGGGCTTCTGGGGCTACTTCCTCGCCGGCCGCAGCGACCGGCCGCTCGCCGAACTGCCGGCACTGGCCGCCGTACGGGACGAGCTGACCTGCCACGAACGGCGGCCGGACGGCTGGCAGGTGTGGCGTCGTACCGGCGAACCCGACATCGGCGGCATGGGGGCGCTGGCCCGCGCCATGGGGTCGCCGGTCGTCTTCGGCTTCATCATGGGCGGCGAGTGTGTGGCGGTGGAAGCGGCGGCGCCCGTCAGTGGATCCTGGTACGCGTGCCTCGCGCGCGAGCCGATGGTCCAGCACCTCGCGGCGAGCGGCCTCGTCCTCGAGGAGGTGTTCCTGCCGGCCGAGGACGCGGCGCGCCGGGCGGTCGACTGGGCGGTCGAGGCGGGCGCCACGGTGGAGCCGGGCCCGCTGCTCGATGTGCTGCATCTGGCACGGCCGGAGCCGGGCGCGGACGCGACGGAGCTGTTCTTCCGGCTGCTGGACGGGCTGGGCGTGCCGAAGGGGGCGTCGGGAGACACCAACTGACTGAGGAATTAATACGGTTCACGCCGATCCGCCCCTTTGCGTAACGCTATGACCGCCCTGTCTGGTCCAGACCTGATCCGTGCCGCGTCTACGCGCGGAGCACGAGTGACGTTTTCCGGTCGTATGGCGCAGTAGAGGTCAGTACTGGTCAGTACTGGCCAGTACGCGTCCGCGACAGGAGACGTGAATGAGCCTGGTGAAGCTGATCGCCCAAGCCGACGAGAGAGCGCTCGCCGCGAGCGGACTGGCCTCCCTCGACCGGTGTCTGCCCCTGCTCGCCGAGGAGAACGATGTCCTCCGGCCACTCTGGGCAGGCGTACAGGGCGGCGAACGGGACTGGCCGGACCGGCTGGCGGAGGCCCGGACCGCCCTCGACGAGGCCATCGAGGCGGAGGCCGCGGCCGGAGCCGGCGCGGAGGTGACCGCCGCCGACGTCACCGCCGAACTCATCCGCAGCCTGCTCGGTTCCGCGCCCGCCCAGTGGGCGGCCGAACCGCTGCGCGCCTGGGCGGACACCTGCTCCGTCGTCGCGCTGGAGATCCACCAGAAGCTGGACGCGGTGGGCGACACGAGCGGCGACCCCGCCGCCGCCGACCGGCTGGCGCGCTGCCGCGAGGACCGTACGGCCGTCCCCGACGCGGTCGACGGCTCGGAGGGCGGCGACGGCGTCGGCCCGCTGGTCGCCGGTGAACTCCGCAGACAGATCCGCATCCTGGAGATCCTCACCGAAACCGAGGGCCCGGCCGGGCTGCGCCAGGCGCTGGACGTCTCCACGGAGGGACAGCGGGTACTGCGCGCGGTGGTCTCACGCCGGGCACGGGCGCGGAGCTGAGAGACCGTTGAGTTCACACGGGGGGTGGGCGCGCGGTCGGGCGCGCGCTCGCGATCGGCCGTGGAAGGGCTGCCTGCCCCAGCCCTGGTCCCAGCCGGACACCTGGTGGGTGCGGTCGAGCGGTTTCTCGAAGCACCAGTGACCATCACGCTTCACGAACCGGTCCTCGTAGTCCGCGTTGAGAATGCACGGCATCGGGGGACTCGCCGTCGTCCTCGGTCGTGCACAGGCAGCAGACGGTCGACGATCCACCCTCCCTCCCCGGTGAACAGGCCGGCGGTGGCGTCGGGCCGGTAGCCGTTGTCACAGTGCTCGGCGTACAGATACGTGAGCTGTTCGGTGGTCCGTACGTTCTCGAGGCGGTCCAGCCGCCGAGCGGGATCGTTCACCTCGGTGGCGGCGGTCGGTGAGCTGTCGCTCATGGCGGCCCCTTGGCCAGCCGCCCGACACTTCCCGTTCCGCCTGTGACAAGTGCCCTGCGAAAACGTGCCGGCTCACCGTTCTGGCGTTCAACGGCATCCTTCGCGTGACGTCGGCCGGCCGACGTCGACGGAGAGGCGTGGCTGCCCTGCGGCATGGCGCCGGCGGCCTGTGTCGCCCCGCCCGCTGCTCTGATCCGCATGGGAAAAACTGCCCAGTCGAGACCAAGTCTCTTTGGGGGCAAGGGACTTGATAAAACTGGTGGGCAGTCGGGCGTTTGGACGCGGGCGGCTTGGGGATCATGAAAACTTGTAAGATCCACCTAAGGATGATCACGTTGCGCAGTGAGTTGCTGTGCAGGTGAGGAGCTCTCGTGTCATATCTCATGCGCAGACCCACGCGGCACAAGGCCGCTGGCTTCCAAAGCCCCTTACAGACGACCCTCTCCATACGACGCATGCGTCCGGTCGCCCTGGCTCTCACGCTGCTGATGTCCGTCGAAGCCGCGGTGCTCGTTGAGTCCTCGGGGCAGGCAGTAGCTCTTTCGCCGGAAGTGGCCAAGAGCGCACGCGCATCAAGCGAGTCCAGGAGCGTGGGCCCCGCCACTGCGGCCAACATCTCAGCCGCCCGGCTCAAGGCCAAGATCCAGAACCGTCGTATCGAGGTCACGGGCGCTCGCACCGAAACCTCTACGACTTACGTAAACCCTGACGGCACTGTCACGGAGCAGGCGTACGCCGGCCCGATCCGTTTCAAGGACGAGCAAGGCACGTGGCAGGACGTCGACGTCTCGCTGAAGCGCGTCGCCGACGGATCGGTCAAGGCCAAGGGCCATCCGCACGGCCTCACTCTCGCGGGCAAGCACACGGCGCCCAAGGGGCTGAAGACCACCGGAGTGAAGACTGCTTCGGAGCCGGCGCCACTGGCGACCGTGGAGGATCGCGCGGGACGGGAGATGGAGCTGGGCTGGTACGGCGCGCTGCCGGCCCCGACGATCGAGGGTGCGGACGATACGGTCGCCCGCTACAAGGACGCCTTGCCGGCGACCGATCTCCTCATCGAGTCCACCCGGACCGGTTACGAGCAGTTTCTGGAGCTGAAGGACCGCTCTGCTGTTGATGCCAACGGCCAGGTCACCTACCGCCTGAAGGCCGCGGGACTGACAGCGAAGGCGCACGGCGACGGGTCGATCACTTTCACCGATGCCAAGGGCAAGAGCGCGGGGGTCCTGCCGTCGCCGGTGATGTGGGATGCCCGTACCGACAGGAACTCCGGGGAGCACACGCACACCGCGAAGGTCGGGGTGAAGGTCGCCCAGGAAGGCGACGCGATCGCGATCACGCTCACCCCGGACGCCGAGTTCCTCGCCGACGAAGCGACCCGGTTTCCGGTGGTTATCGATCCGACCGTCAACATCGGCGCCAGCTTCGACACCTTCGTCCAGCAGGGTTACACCACCGATCAGTCCGCCGCGACCGAGCTGAAGATCGGCAACAACGGCTCCAGCCAGGTGGCCCGTTCCTTCCTGTCCTTCCCGATGAAGAACATCACGGGGAAGCAGATAACAGCCGCCAAGCTGAACCTGTTCGAGTTCCACTCCTGGTCGTGCACGGCCAGAGGATGGGATCTGTACAGCACGGGGGCCGCCTTGACGAGCAGCCGCTGGACGAGCCAGCCCACTTGGGGCACCAAGTACGCCACCAGCACCCAGACCAAGGGCTACTCCAGCGCCTGCAACGACGGCTGGGTGAGCATTGACGCGGCCTCGCTGGTGCAGACGTGGGCCAACAACGGCAACGCCACCAATCACCTGGGCCTGCGTGCCACGGACGAGTCCGACCCGTACGGATGGAAGCGGTTCAACTCGGGCAACGCGGCCTCCAACACGCCGTACCTGTCGGTGACGTACAACTCCATACCGGATGTCCCGACCCTCATATCCCCGGCCGACAAGGCCGCGACGAACGTGACCACGCCGACCCTTGCGGCGAAGGCGCTGGACGGCGACGGCTCGCAGGTCAGGATCGACTACGAGGTCTGGGCCTCCAACGGCGCCGCCGCGCTGCGTTCCGGTTCCAGCGCATACGTGGCCTCCGGTGCGCAGGCGTCATGGAAGCCCGCAGCGCTGCCGGAAGGCGCGTACAAGTGGCGTACGCGTGCCGGGGACGGCAGCGCGAACAGCGCATGGTCGGGATTCCGGGCCCTCACCGTCGACACCACGGCGCCCGCGACGTCGAGGGTGTCCTCCACCGACTTCCCAGCCGGCCAGTGGTCAGGATCGCCTGACGACAACGGTGACTTCACCGGCACGTTCACCTTCACTCCGCCGACCAGCGATGTGAAGGAAGTCCAGTGGAACCTGGACGGCGCTGCCTGGCAGTCGGCGGCCACCACGGGAACAGCCGTCTCCCGCAAGCCCGTCTTCCGTGCGGGCAAGCACGTCCTGACCGTCCGTACCAAGGACGCGGCCGGGAACGTCTCGGCCTCGACGTCCCACACCTTCTACGCTGGTTCCGGCGCGGCTTTGCTCACCCCGGGCAGTGGTGACCGCACGGCCCGCCGAGCTGAGTTGACAGGCCAGGGCAAGGCTGGCGACACAGGGGTGCGCTACCAGTACCGGCGTGGCGAGACGGACGCCTGGAAGGACGTTCCCGCTCAGAACGTGCGCCGCAAGGCCGACGGCTCGGCCCTGACCTCGTGGCCGGCGAAGGTCACGGGCGGCGATGCCGAGGCGCTGATCTGGAATGTCACCGACACCTTGAGCGAGGACGGGCCGGTCGACGTCCGCGCTCTGTTCACCGACGGCACCACCAGCGACGGCTCTCCGGCCGCCACGATCACGGTGGACCGCAACGCTGGCGAGGCACCCAGTTCAGGTGTGGGGCCGGGCAGTGTGAACATGCTCACCGGCGACTTCGGCCTCTCTGCCACGGACGCCTCGGGCTTCGACCTGACCGCCACCCGCTCCTTCTCCTCCCGCCGCCCGGCCAACGGGTCCCAGCAGGAAGGGCAGTCCGCGATCTTCGGCCCGCAATGGACGGCGGGCACTACGGCGGAACTCTCCGAGAGTGACTGGGCCTCGGTGCGCAGGACCTCGGCCACCTCGGTGGCGGTGGTCGATGTGGACGGTGAGGAGACCGGTTTCACCGCGACCACGGGCGGCGGATGGAAGCCGGAGACCGGCGCGGAGGATCTGACGCTGACCGGCTCGCTGACGGGTTCCTTCACGCTGAAGGACACGGAGGGCACCACCTCGGTGTTCACCAAGGTGGACACGGCGGCCACCACGTGGCAGCTGTCGCAGACCTTCCTGCCCACGGAGAACTCGACCACGAGCGTGATCTCGGAGAAGGTCACCGTGGACGGCAAGATCCTGGCCCGCCCCACGTACGTGATCGCACCGACCTCCGCCGCCTCGGCCGCTGTCTGCACGGCCACGCCGTCGACCAGGGGCTGCCGGATCCTGGAGTACCAGTACGCCGCCACGACCACCGCGAGCGGTACCGCGCTCGGTGACGTGGCCGGACAGGTCACGCGGATTCGTCTGTGGAGCACGGCCCCCGGCGCGACCACTTCTACGGCCACGATCGTCTCCCAGTACGCCTACGACGTTCAGGGCCGTCTGCGCGAGCAGTGGGACCCGCGTATCTCCCCGGCACTGAAGACTGCCTACACCTACGACAGCGCCGGCCGCGTGGTCACCCTGACCCCGCCGGGCGAGCTGCCGTGGACATTCGCGTACGGCAGGGCGGGCGTCGGTGCGGTCGCCGGTGACGGCATGCTCCTGTCCGCCTCCCGGCCGACGTTGAAGGCCGGTACCAAGGACGAGCAGGACGGCGGCAGGGCGACCACCTCGGTCGTCTACGACGTACCGCTGTCGGGCACCAAGGCGCCCCACCAGGTCTCGCCCGCCGAGACCGCCAAATGGAGTCAGACGGACGCGCCCACGGACGCCACCGCAGTCTTCCCGGCCGACCAGGTTCCGTCCTCCCACACCGGAGGCGACCTCGGCGTGGCCGACTATGACAAGGCCACCCTCACCTACACCGACGCCTCCGGGCGCGAGGTGAACAGCGGTCTGCCCGGCCGGCATCTGACGGTCAAGCAGTACGACCGTTTCGGCAACGTCGTCTTCGAGCTGAACGCGACCAACCGTGAACTCGCCCTGGGCAGCGAGGACTACCAGGTCAACACCCAGAGTGAACTGGGCATCCTCTCCGAGTCCCCGGCCGAACGCGCTCAGCTGCTCGGCACCGTCTCGGTGTACTCCACCGACGGCAAGCGCAAGCTGGAGGAGTCCGGGCCGCTGCATCTGGTCACGCTCACCCAGGCGCTCAAGGGCGAGGGCGACAGCCCCGACCTGCCGGCCGGGAGCCTGACCGCCGCGCGGGCCCACACGGTCAGCCGCTACGACGAGGGCCGTCCCACCAACGGCACCGCCACGGTGAGCGACCAGGTCACCACCAGCCTGGTGGGCGCCGCGGTCGACGGGTACCCCGCCGACGGGGACGTGCGGACCACCACGACCGCCTACGACTGGGTCAAGGGCCTGCCCACCACCGTGGTCACCGACCCGGGCGGGCTGAAGCTGACCAAGACCACCAGCTACGACACCCAGGGCCGCGTCACCAGGACCACGCTGCCCAAGTCCAACGGCACCGACGCCGGGGCAACGGTCACCCGCTACTGGGCTGCCACCGGCACCGGAACCTGCGAGGGCCGGCCGGAATGGGCCGACCTGGTCTGCTCCACCGGTCCCGCCGGCGTGATCACCGGAGGCGGCTCCAATCCCACCGAACTACCGCTGAAAACCACCGAATACGACCGCTGGGGCAACACCGCAAAGGTCACTGAGACCGCCAACGGCACCACCCGCACCACGGAGAACACCTACGACGCTGCGGGCCGTATGACGCAGACCAGGATGACGGGCGGCGTCGGCACCGCCGTACCGGCGCAGAGCACCACCTACGACGCGGGCAGCGGAGCCGTGGCGACCGTCACCGACGGCACCGCCACCATCCGCCACACCACCGACGTCCTCGGCCGTGCGATCGCCTACGACGACGGCGCCGGCAATGTCACCCGCACCCAGTACGACAACCGCGACCGCCGCATCCGGGTGACCGACTCGGCTCCGTCCACGGTCACCTACGACTACGACAACCCCGCGGGTCTGCCTTCCAGGGTTCACGACTCGGTGATGGGCACCATCGGTGACGTGACCGGCTTCTACGACTCCGACGGCCGCCTGTACAAGCAGAAGCTGCCGTGGAACATGGACGTCGAGTTCAACCTCGACCCCACCGGCACGGAGACCTCCCGCTACTGGCACTGGGAGTCCGGCTGGACCGTCCAGGGCGAGTCGGCCACCGAGTCCATCCACGGCCAGGTCGTCAGCCGCACCACCTACACCGGAGGCGGCGCCTACCAGGAGTACACCTACGACGCCGCTGGCCGCCTCACCAAGGCGGACGACGGCCGATCCGGTGTCACCACCCACCGCGCCTACACCTTCGACAACAACACCAACCGCACCGCGCTGACCACCACCGTCGACGACATCGACGGCGGCGCGCCCACGACGGCCACGGTCAGCTCTACGTACGACAGCGCTGACCGGCTGATCGCCACCGGCACGGTCTACGACGCCTTCGGCCGCACCACCGCGCAGGCCGGTGGCGCCCAGAACGCCTACTACGCCAACGACCTCGCCCGCCAGATCACCGCCAACTCCCAGCGCTCGACCTGGAACCTGGACGCGGCCGGACGTCACGCCTCCTGGACCACCGAGGAGCAGGCGGAGGACAACACCTGGAGCACGTCCGTCACCAAGATCAACCACTACGGTGGCGGCGGCGACAGCCCGGACTGGACCGCAGGGTCCGACGGAACCGTCAGCCGCAGCATCGAAGACCTCTCCGGCAATCTGATCGCCACCACGGGCAAGACCGGTGACGTCGTCCTCCAGATGGCCAACCTGCACGGAGACATCAGCACGCAGCTCCCCCTCGCCGACGACACCACCCCGGTGGTCAACGCCTACGACGAGTACGGCAGCCTCGTCCCCGGCACCGACCCCACCCGCTACGGCTGGCTCGGCGGCAAGCAGCGTTCCACCGAAACCCCCAGCGGCGTCATCCTTATGGGCGTCCGCCTCTACGACCCGTTGCTCGGACGCTTCCTGTCGGTCGATCCCATCCTCGGCGGCAACGCGAACGCCTACGATTACGTCAACGGGGATCCGGTCAACCGCCTGGACCTGGACGGTAAATGGGGAATTTCCAAACGCTGGAAGCGCAGGCTGCTGCGTGGTGCGGTCTACACGGCGGCCGCGATCGGCACGGCGGCTGTCTGCGGCGCCACCGGCGTCGTTGTATGCCTCGCCGGGGCCGCTGCCATCGGTGCGGCCGGCGGCGCGGGGGACTACTGGGCCAAGCGGCGCTTCGGGAACCGTGCCACATTCCGACGCCGTGACTTCTGGGGAAGCGTGGGAACAGGCGCTGCCTTCAATGTAGCCGGTGCGGGCGGCGGTAGAGCGTACAGCGCCGGGGCCAGGTATTGGTCGAAGCTGAGATACAAGCCCCGGCACGCCGTCCCGCGTGGCAGACACCGGCGGTAGACCTTCAAGCTGAAAAGAGAGAAGAACGTGAAGCCATCCGACTTGATCATCATCATCGGCGTGCTGGCCGTTGGCGGGGCACTGGCTCTGCTGCTCGGAGGTGGATTTCCGAGTCAGGCCGTGCTCGCTCTGGCAGCCGCGGGAGGCGGCGCGTATGTAGGCGTCAGAATCAAGAACCGGAGGAATTCGGCGAAGTAGTGCCGAGGCGACCGTCCTGCCTGATCGGCGACGTCGGTTGAAGCGGTAAGGCGGTACGGGAGCCGGTGGCCCCGTACCGCCTCTTCCGGTAGCGGATGGCAGTGCGGCCAGGGAGAGCGACCGTGCTTACCTGGCCGTATGCCAGGTCGCGCCATTGTTCCCGTGCGCCCTTTCTGAGTAAATCTAGAAGGTATTGATTATTGCGGACGAGTGACTGTGCCTTATTTCGAGGCTGTCCGATGCGTATGGACTTGGCTGCCTCGGGCGTGCCTTGCGGACGTGCTGTGAGGAGGCGCGCCGGAGGGTAATTTGCAGGATGCCTGGTGTATTCTTTTCCCGTATACCGAGATCACTGATGCGGCTTTCTTTGGTGTGGGCCAAATCGTAGTGTCAAGAAATAGTCGGGCGATGGATTCAGGTCCCTTGAGCGTGGAATTGTTGGCATGGTCGGGCGGGATTTTAGTTCATTGAGTTCCGGATTTTGATCTCGATTTTTGAAATTTTATTCAGCGAATGCATCGAGGGCCTAATGCTGTCCCATCGTTGCTATTTGCAACCGCTGTGTGGGGGGTAACGTGAAGGATCCTGAATTTGAGGTTGGCGAGAGAGTCAGCCATCGTTCGGAGGTGGGAAACGTGGGTGAGGTTGTGGCTGTCCGTATATCTGGATGGCCGCCGCCCAGGTACTGGATATATGATGTTCAATGGCGTGAAGGTGTGCGGTCGGTCCCGATGCGTGAAGGGCTGTGGCGCGTAAAAAACGGAGATGAGAGCCAGGTGCGCGAGGAATTAAACTGATCCCAAAATTCCGAACAGACGTGTGTCATTGCGGGAAGTTCCGAACTGTGTAAATTCCTTGCGGGGCCGTAAAGGCCGCGTCGGCGGCCAACCGCGGCGGGTCGCTTTCGGTTGATCGGGAAGTCCCGCTCCGAGCGGCCCCACCGCCCCGACTCGCCCCGGTACCTCACCGCCACCAGCGCGGGCGACGGGGTCAGAACTCGGTTGTCCGGGCAATGGGTTCGAACGCCTCCGTGGCCGCCCGGTCAGGCTGGGGCCACGTAGCCCGTGATCCGCGCATTACCTGGTCAGGGCAGGGAAAAGGGAGGACGACCGGGGTCGCCACCCCCCACAGGAGAGACCCCGGTCGCCTTCCGCCGGAGCCGCGTGACGGCCCCGTACTCAACACAGCGCCGTCGCCGCGTTTTCTGTCACACCCCGGGGCGCGGGAGATGGTCACGGGAGGTGGTGAGGGTTGTGGGAGGGGTCACGGAGGATGTTGCAGAGTGCACAAGACATGGACGCGGACCCGGTAAAGCCGTAGCGTTCAGGGAGCGCGCGGGGGGCGCGCGGCGGTGACGGGCCGCGATTTCAGGACAGCTTGGCAGGCGGGTAGTGGGAGTGCTGGGGGATGACGCGGAGCTGACCGCCGCGGTGCTCGCGGCACAGGACGGTGACGAGAACGCGTTCCGGACTGTGTACCGCACGGTGCACCCGCGGCTGTTGGGCTATCTACGGACACTCGTCGGTGAGCCGGACGCCGAGGACGTGGCCTCCGAGGCATGGCTCCAGATCGCCCGCGACCTCGACCGCTTCACCGGCGACGCCGACCGGTTCCGCGGCTGGACCGCCCGGATCGCCCGTAACCGTGCGCTCGATCACATCCGTATGCGCGGCCGGCGCCCGGCCATCGGCGCCGACGAGACGGAGCTGGCCGGGAAGGCCGCCGAGTCGGACACCGCCGGCGAGGCCATGGAGGCGCTCGACACCGGCCGGACGATGGCGCTGATCGCACGGCTCCCGCAGGACCAGGCCGAGGCCGTGGTGCTGCGGGTGGTGGTCGGCCTCGACGCGAAGACCGCCGCCCAGACGCTGGGCAAACGGCCGGGCGCGGTACGGACGGCCGCGCACCGCGGACTGAAGCGGCTGGCCGAGCTGCTCGCCGCGGGCGACGAGGAACCCGACGGGGCGGGTGCCGCTCCGGGTGCCGCTCCGGGAGGGGGGCCGTCGGGTTCGTCGCGGGGTTCGTCGGCCGGACCGGGCGCCGGATCAGGCACCTTTCCACGTACGGGTCCTGGTGCCGGTACGGCCGCCGGTCCGCGGGACGGAACTGGCGTGGCCCGCGCGTCCGTTGGACCGGAAGTGCCCCGCGCGTCCGCCGTACCGGGGGGCGTCCCTCCGCAGCGGTCCGGCCGGTCGGTATCCTCTGCCTCCGCAGGTGTGACGCATTCGCGCCTGCGGACGCAGAGGGACATGTGATGGCCGATGAGGGTGACCCGTGGCTCAGCGAGGACGAGGCGGAGAAATTCCTGCGGGGGGAGCCCGTAGAGGGTCTTGACGACGATGTCAGGGCCCGGCTGAATCTGCTCGACGACGCCTTGCGGGACATGACCGTCGTCACGTACGCAAACGGTACGGAACTCCCCGGTGAGGCCGGCGCGCTCGCCGCCTTCCGGCAGGCGCGCGCCACCGGGGCCCGGCCGTCATCGATGGCCTCGGACGAACTGCCCGGTACGGTACGGATCGCCCGCGCCCCCCGCGGCCGGCGCCCCTCCGGCACCGGTGGACGTGTGCGCCGGGGGCTGGTCGCGGCGGTGGCCGGGTGCGCGCTCAGCGGTATGGCGGTCGCGGCGGCTGCGGGTGTCCTGCCGGACATGTTCGACAGCGGACCCATGGGCGGCCCGGCCGACTCCGTCTCCGCCGCGGCCACTTCGGGCCCGGACCGGTCGAGTACGCGCGGCACCGAGGGCGGCGACCCGGCCGGCACCCCGAGCGCGCCCGGCGCGTCCCCTCGCGTGGAAGAGCCCTCGCCCGTCTCCTCGTCCCTCACCGGCGGACGCGGAGTGGCCGACCCCCGAACCACCGGCACCGGTTCCGGCCACGACGGCGACGGCCGGGCCGACCGGGGCGAGGAGGGCGGCGCCGACCGTACGGACCTCGCCATCGGCCCCGACGGCAAGCACCGCGGCCGGCCCGGTCCTGACGCGGACGCCGAGAGCTGGAAGTGGTACGAGCGTACGGCCGCCGCGTGCCGCGACTACGCGAGCGGCGAGATCGACGACAAGCGCCGGAGGGCGCTGGAGGCGGCGGCCGACGGCCCCGAGGGCGTCGAGCGGTTCTGCGCCGACCTGTTGAGCGACGGCGGTACGCCACCGAGCCAGGGCGGCAAGCGGGGCGGCGACCGGAACGGTCCCGGCTACGGCGACGGCGACGGCACGGGCGGCGGCTCGGGTGGCGGTACGGGCGGCGGCTCGGGTGGCGGCTCGGGTGGCGACGACGAGGCCGGCCCCCCGGAGGGCGCGCCCGGCCTGGCCCCGCCCCGGCCGCCCAGCCCGGCACCGTCCATCGAACGGACGGCGTACCCGGTCCTGCCGGACGATCCGCAGCAGCACGTCATGCCCGCCGATGTGCCTTCCGATGTGCCTTCCGCCTCGCCGTCGTCCGTGGAGTCCTGACAGACCCGCCGATGTCATGGGTGTGAGGGCGGGTGTGACGTTTCTTCGAGGGTTGGCGCAGTACAGAGTGAGCCGACTGGTCATCGGCCGCGCGAGAGCCGGGGTTCCCCCCGTACCTTCGGCTCAGCGCACCCGGCGCGGGCGGGACACGTTCCCCCGGTCCCGCCCGCGCCCTTCTCCGTCTCCGTAACTCTTCGGCCGCCAATCGTGTGGCAGGCGGACAGCCGGTTTCCGTACAGTCCACGCCATGCCACAGCTCCAGCCACAGCCCCAGCCGCAGCTGCTCCGTCCGGACCACGCCCCCGCTCTCCTCGCCTTCGAGCGGGCGAACCGGGCCTACTTCGCGGCGTCCATTCCCGACCGGGGAGAGGACTACTTCGCCCGGTTCGACGAGCGCCACCGCGAGCTGCTGGCCGAGCAGGCGACCGGGGCCTGTTTCTTCCATGTTCTGGTCGACGCCGCGGGCGAGGTGCTGGGGCGGGTCAACCTGGTGGATGTGGCTGACGGCAGTGCCGAGTTGGGATACCGGATCGCGGAGCGGGCCGCGGGCCGGGGGCTGGCCACCTCGGCCGTGCGGGAGGTGTGCGCCCTCGCCGCCGGCACATACGGGCTGACCTCCCTGCGGGCCGCCACGACTCTCGACAACGCGGCGTCGCGAGCGGTGCTGGCCCGTGCGGGATTCACCGTCACCGGCGAGACGCGGCTCTCGGGCCACCCGGGCCTGAGGTATCTCAAGTCCGTCTGAGGACAGGTCCGTTGAGGATCTTCCGCCCGAGGGCCGCCGAAGTCGTCGCCGCTACCAGTAGATGACGACCTTGTCGCCGACGTCGACCTGATCGAACAGCGCGGCGATCTTCTGCTCGTCCCGGACGTTGACGCAGCCGTGCGAAGCGCCCGCGTATCCGCGTGCCGCGAAGTCCGAGGAGTAGTGCACGGCCTGTCCGCCGCTGAAGAACATGGCGTACGGCATGGGTGAGTCGTACAGCGTCGAGACATGGTCCCGGGACTTCCAGCCGACCGAGAACAGGCCCTCGCGGGTCGGGGTGTACTCCGAGCCGAAGCGCACGTCCATCGCGGAGACCACCGTGCCGTTGACCATCCACGCGAGGGTGCTGCTCTTCTTGCTGATGCACATCACCCGCCCCTTCAGACACCGGGGATCGGGGGCGGCGACCGGCTTCGCGGTCGGCGGACGCAGTTCGTCGGGGGTCGGCTGTTTCGTCATGCCGAGGAGGCGCTGCCAGGTGACGGTGTCGGTCGCGCCGGTACGGGGGAGCCCGCGCTTGGCCTGGAAGGACGAGACGGCGGTGGCGGTGACCGTGCCGTAGAAGCCGGTGGGCGCGCGGTCGAAGTAGCCGATCTGGCGCAACCGGGCCTGGAGTTCGCGTACTTGACCGTTCTCCGCGCCGCTCGCCAGCAGTACGGCGGGCTGGGGCGCGGGCGGCGCGGTGCTCGCGCTCGGCGCGCTCGCCGGAGCGGCCGGTGGCGGGGCCGAGGTCCGGGGCGGCGTCGGTGCGGGGGACGAGGTCGACGGTGACGCGGTGAGCGGTGTGGCCGTGGGTACGTCGGGCGGCGGACCGATGCTCACCCCCAGCGGGCTGCCGCCGCCGGGCTTGGCGTCCGCTCCCGTACCGCCGGCGCCCGGCTGGACCGTACAGCCGACGCTCATCGCCACTGTCAGTACGGCCGTGGCGGTGAGTGCTCCGCGCAGGGCGGGTGTCCTGAGCATGTTGTCCCCCGTCTCTCTTCTCTTTCTTCTTCTCTGCCCTCTTTTTGAAGTCCCGCCGCATTCTCGCGGGCCGTCGCGGGTGACAGGTGCGGTTTCGGGCAAGCGGTGCGCAGATCGTGACCCGTGGTGCCGCGCGGGCTGCCGCGCGGGCCGTCGTGACGGCGGTCGTCCGGCCGGTGGACGCGCCGTGCGGCCGGGGAGGGGCGTATGCCACACTCCGGCGCATGCTGGGTGTAACCGATCTGCCGACATATCTGGTCGGCCTCACACTGATCATTCTGCTGCCGGGGCCGAACTCGCTCTATGTGCTCTCGGTCGCGGCCCGCCGCGGCATACGCGCCGGTTACGGCGCCGCCGCGGGCGTCTGGTGCGGCGATACGGTCCTGATGGCGCTGTCGGCGGCGGGCGTCGCCTCGCTCCTCCAGGGCAACGCGCTGCTCTTCGGCATCGTCAAGTACGCGGGCGCGGGTTATCTGACCTGGCTGGCGATCGGGATGCTGCGCGCGGCGTGGTCGCTGTGGCGGGAGCGGAACGTACAGGAGCGGACTGCGGACGCCACGGCAGACGTCGCGGCGGACGTCACGGCGGATGCTCCGGCCGTCGAGCGTCCGTACCGCCGGGCCCTGGTGATCAGCCTGTTCAACCCGAAGGCGATCCTGTTCTTCATCTCGTTCTTCGTCCAGTTCGTGGACCCCCACTACGCGTACCCCGCGCTGTCCTTCATCCTGCTGGGCCTCGTCGCCAACCTCGCCAGCGCCCTCTACCTCTCCGCCCTCATCTTCGGCGGCACCCGCCTCGCCGCCGCCTTCCGCCGCCGCAAGCGGCTCTCGGCGGGGATGACGACGGCGGCGGGCGCGCTGTTCCTGGGCTTCGCGGCCAAGCTGTCGCTGAGCAGCGTCTGACGCGGCTCGGCATCCGATCGGCATCCGATGGACAGGCGCAATTACGGACGTAGTGTTTTCTGTGGTGATATGCGGTGCCCGTCGTGGAGTGCGTGAAATATCAGCCCCGTGATGCCTGTTTATGTACCGTTTTCCACCGCTGATTGACTTCGATACTGTCCGTTCGTGTAACGTTCGGTGCGGTTGAATCTTCGCGGCTGCTCTCGTGTCCGGAAGTTGAGCGCCAGTCCGCTTTCCGTTTCCCGGCGATTTCTGCTCGCAACTTGGAGGACGCGGTATGGAATTGTCCTTATGGCGACGGAATCGGGAGAGCCGCACATGAGGCATTCCTCCATTTCCGGGATGGCCTACTCCCTGGGGACGACGCGGCTGCGTGTGGAGGAGTCGGCGGAGGCGGGCAGATTACGTTCCCCGGCCGCCGATCTCGTCTCGGCCGGATTCGGCTCGCACTACATCTGCCGGCCGGAGGAGACCGCGTACGAACTGGCCGCCGCCGCGGTGCGCGAACTGCCGCTCTCCGGCGGTGTGGACGCGATCGTCTACAACACCTGTCTGCCGGGCAACGGCAACACCGGGGACCCCGCCCTGTGGGAGCGGACCCGGGACGTCAAGCATCTGATGGATTTCCCGGCCAGCCGGTTGCAGGCCGATTTCGCTCTCTCCTCCGCCGTGGTCTTCGGCCTGGGTCAGCAGGGGTGCACAGGAATGCTCGGTGCCCTGCGGCTCGCGAACGCGCTGCTGGCCGCGGAACCCGACTGGGGCACCGTGCTGTGCGTCACCTCGGACCGGTTTCCCGACGGCGCGCTCTACGAGCAGTCCTACAACGTCATCTCCGACGGGGCGGCGGCATGTCTCGTGTCGCGGGATCAGGGGGAGCCCGGTAATCCGGGAGGTTCGGGCAGTTCGGGAGCTTCGGGAGATCCGGGAGTTTCGGGGAAATCCCTCGGGTACCGCATCGTCGCCTCGCACCAGATAACCAACGGCGGGCTGCACTCCGCTTCCGACGACGAGACGGTCGGTCTGTTCTTCTCGTACGTTCCGCGACTGGTGCGGCAGACCGTCGAGAAAGCGGGACTCACCACCGCCGATATCGACTGGGTGATCCCGCAGAACACCAACGGAAACGCGTGGAAAATCGCGGCGCGCTTGCTCGGGTTTCCCGAGGAGCGGATCTGCCAGAGCACGCTGAGTGATATCGGGCACGCGATTTCCGCCGACAACGTTATCAACCTCTCGGCGCTGGCGGACAGCGGCGCGATAGAGCCGGGGCAGCGTCTGCTGCTCGTCATGGCGGGTCACGGTCTCAACTGGCAGGCCACGATCCTTGAGGCTACGGAGACGGCGCCATGACAGAGCGGGCTGAATCGGATGCGGGGCTGCGGCTCAGGGAGGGGATCGAGGGAATCTCCGACACCGTGCGACGGCTGACCGAGCAGTCGCGGGTGCGGTACCAGAACCCCTACGAGGCGCTCACCTGGCCCGAGAGCGTCGAGCCCGAGGAACAGTGGTTTTTCTCCCCGGAGCTGACCTCCCTCCATGCCACCCCGTACGACCCGACCCACGACGAGCGGGCGGCCAGGCGGTTCGCCTTCCAGGAAGCGGCCAACTTTTTCAGCCTCAACATCCACGGGGAGAAGTCGCTGATGGCGGGGCTGGCCACTCGGATGTACCGCAGCGACCTGGTGGAGATCTCCGACTATCTGCACCACTTCCTCGACGAGGAGAACAAGCACAGCGTCTACTTCGGCGGCTTCTGCCGCCGTTACGCGAAGCTCTACCGCAGCAGGCACGTGCCCTTCGCGGAAGGCGGAGCGCGTTCGGTGGCGGACTTCCTCTTCTTCAGCAAGGCCCTGCTGTTCGAGGAGCACGCCGACCGGTACAACGTCCTCCAGGCCAAGGACAGCCGGCTGCACGAACTCGCCCGGTTCATCAACCACGCCCACCACGCCGACGAGAGCCGCCACCTGGCTTTCAACCGGGCCATCGTGCAGGTGCTGTGGCAGGCCCATGCCCCCGACTGGGACGAGGCGACGCTCGTCGATGTCCGGGCCCGTATCGGCCAGTTCTTCGTCACCACCTGGCGCGAGTATTACAACCCCGATGTCTACGCCGACGTGGGGTTCGAGGACCCGTGGCAGGTGGCGGAGGACGCGTGGTCGCACCCCGCCCAGCGGGCGCACCGCAGGGCGGTCTCCGCGAAGTGCCTGCGCTTCTTCCTCTCCCACGGCATTCTCGAACAGGACCCCGCCGATGTCTTCTGAGTCTTCCGAACTGGATCAGCTCCGCGCCTGGGTCACCTCCCGCGCCGCCGACCTCCCGCCGGGTGGGCTGACCGATGACCTGCCGCTGCTGTCCGGCCGGCATCTCACCTCGCTGCACATCCCCGAACTGATCCTGCTCCTGGAGCGGTTGAGGCGCCGGGTGATCGACGTCGAGTCGCTCGGCGCGGGCGATTTCCGGGACGTGGCGACCATCGCCGCGCGGTTCCTCGACACCGAGACCGAAGGAGCGGGGACATGAGTCCGTCCGCGACGGCGGCGGATCAGGATCAGGACCGGGACCGGGGCCGCGACCGGGACCGCCTCGCCGAGCTGGACCGTATCGGACTGCGCTGGAGCGAGCGCGGCAGCGCCGCGCTGACCGGCCCGCTGCTGGAGTTGGCCGACCGGCTGGACCGGGCGCTGCTCCACCTCGCCGCGCGCTGGGACGCGGTGCCCGAGGAGCACCCCGCGCTGCTCGCCGCCGAGGACCTGGAACCGGTGGCGTACCTCTCCTCGTTCCCCCAACTGGCGACGTTCGCCGTGTCCTTGTCCACCGAAGGCGACGACCTGGAGAGCTTCGCGGGCACCGCCCAGAAGGACACCGCCGCCGCGCTGAGCCGGGGCAGGCTGACCACACCGCGCGATGTGCTCACCCCGGCCGCCTGCTACCACGTCTACGCGCACCACCGCGGCCGCGAGCTGACCGCCCCGCTGCGGGTGACCACCCGGAACACCTGCTTCCGGCGGGAGGACCACTTCACCCCGCTGCGCAGGCAGTGGAGCTTCCGGATGCGGGAGATCGTCTGCCTGGGCACCCCCGAGGAGGTCACCCCCTTCCTCGACGGTGCCAGGACAGCGGTCGACGGGCTGCTGGCCGCCCTTGACCTCACCGTACGGTGGGCCCCGGCGACCGATCCGTTCTTCAACCCCGCCGCCAACCCCCAGTACCTGATGCAGAAGTTGCATCCGACCAAGTACGAGGCGTGCTACGGCGACCTCGCCATCGCCTCGGTCAATCTGCATCAGGACCACTTCGGCGGTGCCTACGCCATCACCCGCGACGGCCGGCCGGTGACCAGCGGCTGTGTGGCGTTCGGCATCGAACGCTGGCTGTACGCGGTGCTCGACCGCTGGGGCACGGACCCGGCCGCCTGGCCGGACCCGCTCGCCGCCGTGGACGGAGACACCCTCCGATGACCACTCCGACCACTCCGGCCACTCCGGCCACTCCGGCGACTCCGGCCAGAACGGTTCTCGTCACCGGCGCCGACGGCTATATCGGGCGCCGTACCGCTCAGCGGCTGCTCGCCGACACCGACGACCGGTTGGTGCTCACCGTACGGGCCGCCGACCGCACGGAGCTGGCGCGCAAGCGCGAGCGGCTGCTGGGCTCGCTGGGGGTCCGGGCCGAGGGGCGGGCCGAGGTCCACCCCGCCGATCTGACCGAGGACGCCCCGCTGGCGAAGGTGACCCGGGATGTCCACGCCATCGTGCACTCGGCGGCGCGCACGGCCTTCGACCAGCCCCGGGACGACGCGCGGCGGATCAATGTCGACGGCACCCTCCGTGTCGCCGAGTACGCCGGACGCTGCCCCGGGCTCGACCGGTTCGTGCTGCTGTCCACCCTGGTCAGCGCGGGCCGCAGAACCGGGGACGTACCGGAGGCGGCGCTGTCGGACGAGGCCGGGTTCGCCAACCACTACGAGTGGTCCAAGAGCGAGGCCGAGCGGCTGCTGACCCGGGACCACCCCGCGCTGCCCCTGTCGATCGCCCGGCTCTCGACCATCGTCGCCGACGATGTGGACGGGCACATCACCCAGTACAACGCCTTTCACAACACACTGAGGCTGTTCTTCTACGGCCTGATCACCATCATGCCGGGGCTGCCGGACACCCGGCTCTACCTGGCGACGGCGCACGCCACCAGCGGCGCGATCGCGCATCTGACCCGGCCTGCCACCCCCACCGGGGTCTATCACCTCGCACCCGCCGCCGATCAGGCCGTACGGCTGGACGAGGCGATCAGCACGGCGTTCGACGTGTTCGAGCAGGACCCGGCGTTCGCCCGCAGACGGCTGCTGCGACCGGAGTTCTGCGACATCGAGTCGTTCCGCTATCTCAACGACGCCGCACAGGCGCTCAGCGCCAGCCCTTCGGCGGCGGCGCTGCGTTCGGTGCTTCCGTTCGCCGAGCAGATGTTCTGCCCCAAGCGGTTCGACAACAGCAGGCTGCTGCGCACCTGGCCCGGCTCCGCGGCCTTCGACACCGGCCAACTGGTGCGGAGCGTATGCGAGTCGCTGGTGCGCGGACGCTGGGGACGCAGGGCCCCCGAAGCCCCGCACACCGCCGGAATGGAGGCCACCGCATGTCCCTGACCGAGAACGACCTCTGGCTGCTGAGCTATTACCGCAGCTCCGAGATCAACGCCGCGCTCTTCTTCGGCCGGGTCTCCCGCATGGTCCGGCCCGGCAAGCTCCAGGCCGAGGTCACCCACCACTTCGCGGACGAGGCCAACCACGCGAAGTACTGGAACGAGTGCATCAACGACCTGGACGCGGACCCGATCAAGATGCGGGAGTCCTACCAGGACCAGTATCTGGAAGCCATCGGCACACCGAGCAACATGATGGAGGTCATGGCGATCACCCAGGTGCTGGAGAAACGGGTGATCGGCCAGTACCACCGCCAGCTGCGCGTCCCCGATCTGCACCCCAGGGTCAAGCAGACCATCGAGCGGATCATGCTCGACGAGCGCTGGCACATCCAGTACGTGCGCGAGGCACTTGAGGACATGGCCGACCGTTACGGGGCCGACCACATCGAGACCACGATCAAGCGTTTCACCGAGGCCGACCAGGAGATCTACGCCAAGACCCTGGCCGAGTACGGGGACCGGGTGGCCTTCCTCGGCGGTCCGGAGCAGGGATGACGACGGGGGCGGGCCGGCCCGGCGCGTGGGCACCCGAAGCGCGGCTGTCCGGCGTACGGGTGCCAGGTGCCGACGGGGTACGGCTACGGCTCGCCGGCAGCCGAGTCCCCCTCCCCGAAGCGGACCTCACCGAGGGCGAGGCCGCACAGGCGGCGGCGTTGAACTCCCCTGCTCGACGACGTAGTTGGCTGACCGCACGCCGGGCACTACGCCGGGCGCTGACCGGCACCCGACTGCCCCAGGACACCTCCGGCTACACCTTCCCGCACCGGGTGGCCTCCCTGTCCTACGCGCGGGACCACGCCGTCGCCGCTGTCGCGGAGGGCGACACGGCGGACGTCAGGGGCCTGGGGGTGGACGTGGAGACGGGGGATCCGCCCGCACCGGACACCGCCCGGCTGTTCCTGGGCGCGCGCGAGCTGAGCCTGCTCGGCACACTGACCGCCACGGAGCGGGCGGCGGAGTGCCGGCGGATGTGGACGGTCAAGGAAGCCCTCTTCAAGGCCGACGCCGAGGACGCCGTGTTCGACCTGCGGCGCTACGTACTGGACGAGCCGGGGGCGCGTCACGGCGTCGCCCGGCGGGCCGGAAGCGATATCCCCGCCTTCCGCTATCTGACCCTCGAACTGCCCACCGGGGCACTCAGCGTCGCGTTGAAGCTGTCCCCCCGCTGAAAACTGTCGCTGAAACCATCGCGCCGAAACACGCCTTCCCAGAACCGGAGCACTACCTTGGCCGACCACGACCTCACCGACCACGACCTCTCCAACCGCTCTTACGGAGATGCCGAGTTCACCGAATTCGCGGGCAAGATCGCCTCGATCATCGGCGTACCCGCCGCCCGGCTCTCCCCGGACACCGTCGTGGCCGACCTCGGGCTGGAGAGCATGACCACCGTGGAACTCGTGGTCGACCTCCAGGAGGACTACGACGTCCTGCTGTCCCGGGAGGACTTCGACGACGTGACCACCCTCGGCGACCTGGCGGGGCTGATCTTCCAGCGGCTCCCGCAGCGCGACAGAAACTAGAGGACCGACCCAGATGGACAACAGCGTCCTCGTGCTGCTGCTGCTCGACTTCGCCCTCATCACCGCACTGCCGAGGGTGTTCTTCAAGCGGACCGGCACCTTCAACCTGCGGTGGTGGTCGACCGCGCTGCCGGTCGGACTCACCCCGCTCCTCGTACTGCTCCGCACCGTACTGGACCTGCCCCCGCTGCTGGACGAAAGTGTCCTGTCGGTGACGGGTCCGATCGCGGCCGTCCTGTTCGCCGGGTCCATCGGACTGATCGCGCTGACCCTCGGCACACACCGGGTGCCGATCGCACTGTGGCACCAGACGAACGACGACCCCGTACACATCGTCACCTGGGGCGCGTATGCCCGTATCCGGCACCCCTTCTACACCGCGTTCCTGCTCGCCTTCACCGGCGTCGTACTGGCCTACCCGCACTGGCTCACCCTCGTACCGCTGGTGTACATGGCGGCCATGCTGACCCGGCTGGCCGTACGGGAGGAACAGAAGCTCAGCGCCTCGGAGTTCGGCGCGGAGTACCAGGAGTACATGACCAGGACCGGCCGCTTCGTGCCGAGCCTGTCGCGGTCCGCCGCCCGACAGGAGGCCACCTCGTGAGCACACCGTCGCCGGTACTGATCACCGGCTGCTCCTCGGGGGTGGGAGAGGCCGCCGCCTGGCGCTTCCTGCGCCTGGGGCACCCGGTCTACGCCACCGCCAGGAACCCGGAGACCCTGACCGAACTGGGCGCCGCCGGGGCGGTGGTGCTGCGGCTGGACCTCACCGACGAGGACAGCATGGTCGCCGCCGTCCGCCGCGTCGAGGCCGACCACGGTGCCGTCGGCATCCTCGTCAACAACGCCGCCTACGGCGTCCAGGGGGCGATCGAGGCGGTACGGATCCAGGACGCCCGCGACCAGTTCGAGGCCAACTTCTTCGGACTGGCCCGGCTGACCCAGCTGGTCCTTCCCGCGATGCGGGCGCGCGGCACCGGCCGGGTGGTCAACGTCGCCGCGATGGGCGGGCACTTCTCCCTGCCGGGAGCGGGCTTCCTGCACGCGTCCAAGTACGCCGTCGAGGCGCTGTCGGACGCCCTGCGACTGGAGGTGCGCGGTCTTGGCGTCACCGTGGTGATCGTGGAGCCGGGCCCCATCCTCACCCCCTTCCCGACGAAGATCAACGGCACGCTCCCGCCCCCGGACGGCGGCCCGTACGACCGCTTCCACCAGGACGTGGAAACCAGGGTCAGCGCCGCGTACAAGCCCAAGGCGATCAGCATGGCGCTCACCGCCGACCGGGTGGCACACGCCGTCGAGAAGGCGGCGCTGCGCCGCCGGCCCCGCGCGCGGTACCCGGTGGGCGTGATGGCCCGGGGCCTGATCGCGCTCAGCCGGTACCTGCCCGGACGCGCGGTCGACGCGATCACCCGCTCCCAGTTCCGCTGCCCCACGCCCGACCGGGCCGCCCGGGACACGACGGCCCGTTCAGGGGTATGACGACCGTTCCCGGGGGCGGTACCGCACCACAGCCGAAGTCACCAGGAGGAGTTACGTCCCATGAGCAGGTTCACTGACACCCTGCTGACCACCGCCCGGCGATCCGACCGGGGCATGGTCACCGGTGAGCCTCAGCAGCCGCACCGCCGCACCTGGGCCCAGGTGCACACCCGGGCGCGCCGGGTGGCGGCGGCCCTGGCCGCGCGAGGGCTCGGCCGGGGCGGGGCGGTCGCGGTGCTGGCCGCGCGGCCCGCCGAGATCGCACCCGCCGTACAGGGCGCCTGGCTGGCCGGTGGCAGCGTCACCATGCTGCACCAGCCCACCGCGCGCACCGACCTGGCCGAGTGGGTCCAGGACACCGTACGGGTGCTGAAGATGATCGGCGCCGAGGCCGTGCTGCTCGGCGCGGACTTCCGGCAGCTGGCCCCCGTACTCGCCGAACACGGTATTGCCCAGTACCCGTTGGACGCACTTCTCGAAGCGGCGGACCCTCCGGACGGGTTCGAGCCCGTGGCCGTCGGGGAACACGACACCGCGCTGCTCCAGCTGACCAGTGGGACGACCGCCGGCCCCAAGGCGGTACGCATCACTCATGGCAACCTCTTCGCCAACATCACGGCCATCGCGGAACACGGGCGGCTGGAGCCCGACCGCGATGTCATGGTGTCCTGGCTCCCGCTCTTCCACGACATGGGCATGGTCGCCTTCCTCACCCTGCCGATGCTGCTCGGTCTGGAGCTGGTGAAGGTCACCCCGGTCGACTTCCTCACCGACCCCTTGCTGTGGCCCACCCTGCTGAGCAAGTACGGGGGAACGATCACCGGGGCCCCCAACTTCGCCTACGCCGTGATCCGCAAGCGGCTGGCCAAGGTCACCGACCCCGCCGCCTTCGACCTCTCCCCGCTGCGGATCGCCCTCAACGGCGCCGAGCCCATAGACGACTCCGCCGTGCACGGCTTCACCGAGGCGGGCGCCCGCTTCGGACTGGACGCGGGCTGTGTGCTCGCCGCCTACGGCATGGCCGAGGCCACGCTCGCGGTGACCGCCGAGGCCCTCTCCCGGGGCCTGACGGTGGACACCGTCGACCCGAAGGTGCTGGACGCCGACAACCGGGCCGTGCCCGCCGAACCCGGCGCCTCCGCCAGGCACTTCAGCCGGCTCGGCCGTCCGCTGCCCGGATTCGAGGTGACGGCTGTCGACACGGACGGCACGTCGCTCGGCGACCGCCGTGTCGGTGAACTGCTGATCCGGGGCGAGGCCGTGACCCCCGGCTACCTCACCGAGGACGGACCGCTGCCCGCCACGGACGAGAACGGCTGGCTGCACACCGGCGACATCGGCTATCTCGCGGACGGGGAGGTGGTGATCTGCGGCCGGCTCAAGGACGTGATCATCCTGGGCGGCCGCAATGTCTACCCCACCGACATCGAACGGCTCGTCGACTCGGTCGACGGCATCCGGGCCGGCAACACCGCCGCCGTCCGGATCGACGCGGACGGCCGACGGGAAGGCTTCGCGGTGGTGGCCGAGTCCCCGCTGGCCGGGGACCCCGAAGCCGCGGGGGAGCTGGCCCAGCGCGTGACCACCCGGCTGTCCCGCGCCATGGAGATCCGCCCGGCCACCGTCCACCTGATCCCGCCCGGCACCCTGCCGAAAACGCCTTCGGGCAAGGTACGCAGAGCCGAGGCGGCGACGTACTTGGCACGGCGGGAGGAACGGACCTGATCAGGGCAGCCGGCGTCCGCGTCCGAAGACGCGCGGGACTTGGTGGAGGCGGATGGTGATGTGTACGGGGTCGCGGTGGCAGTAGCAGGTGTAGGAGTACGTCTCCTCGGGTTCGACCGGTGGGGGCGGTGGCCGGTCGCCCTCGTCCTGGCCGGAGTTGGCGGCGTACAGGATGCCGAGGATGAGTACGGTGAAGCTGATGGCGAGCGCGGTGACGCCCCAGAAGGTCTGTTCGTCCACGGCGGCGGTCATCGTGGCCACCGTGGTCACGGTGCCGTCGGCGGCTTGAGGTCGATCTCCGCGTAGACGGTCTTGCCGACGGTGCGGGACTCGGTGCCCCAGCGGTCGGTGATCTGTACGACGAGCGGGAGCCCGCGCCCGAAGCATTCACCGTCGTCGGCGGCCCGCAGGGTGGGGAGGCGTTCGCCGCGCGGGTCGCTGACCTCGATACGGAAGAGGGCCGGCCGCAGCAGGATGGCGACCTGGAAGAGCCGGTCCCGCAGACATCCGTGCAGCAGCGCGTTCGTACCGAGTTCGCTGACGACGAGACCGGTGGCCCAGGCGAGTTCGGGACGTCCCCACTCCGTGATCAGCCGCGCCGCGCGGTGACGGGCGAGCGTCACACTGCCCGGCACGGGCGTGTAGTTCAGCCGGTCCTCCCGCAACATGCCTTCCGGCAGCGGCAGATGGGCTTCATGGGTCGAGGTCATGGACACGCGCCTCCGTGCGTGGTCGGGGGACTGCCGGGCCGGCGGTGGCGATACCGCGCCGTGTCATGCGTCTGGTTGTGCGCAGCGCGGCGCGGTGCACTTCCGCCAGGTGGCTCCGCTGTGCGAGCGGTTACGTACCGAACGTAGCCGTCGAGTTGCTCTGAGCTCAAGGTGTTGGGGAATACGTTCCCCGTAAGAGTGACAAGGGGTCTCGATGGGGGCTACTGCTGACACACTGTGAGTGAGTCGATGAGGAGGGTGACATGGGGAGTGCCCCGGGTTGGACGGGTGGCGGTCGAGTCTCCACAGTTCTGGGCCGCAAGCTGGGCGGCGAGCTTTACAAGCTGCGCGTTGCGGCCGGCAAGAAGCAACAGGAAGCTTCCGACGCGCTGAGCGCGACTCCGACGAAGGTCGTCAAGATGGAGAGCGGTTCGGTGCCCATGCGGGACCCGGACGTCAAGGCGCTGTGCGAGCTGTACGAGGCGGACGCCGAGGTTGTCCGGCAACTACGGGAACTGGCAAGGCGAGACCGGGAGCGCCGGAAGGTGAAGGGGTGGTGGGACGACGAACTGACCCCCGCCAAACAGGTTGAGTACATCTCCACGGAGGACGCTGCCCTCAGTGTCCGGCAGTGGCAAATGGCCATCATTCCAGGGCTGTTTCAGACGCCCGAATACCTTCGGGCCATGGGGGTGGCTGATCTGTCCTGCGACGACCTGGACCGGATCGAGGATGTCGTCGCGACGCGTCTGAAGCGACAGGCGCGATTGCACGGTGACGAGCCGCTCAAGATTCACGCGGTGATCTGGGAGGCTGCTCTACGGCAACTGATGGGTGGGCCAGAGGTGATGCGGGGGCAGCTCAGTCACCTGTGCGAGTTGACGAAGCTCCCCAATGTTCAGATTCAGGTCCTGCCCTTTCGGGCAGGGGCGCATCCGTGTATCGGCGGTCCGTTCAGCATTCTTTCCTTCGCTGAGGAAGGAGCTGTCGATGTGGTCTACCAGGACACCGCACGGTCTACCATCTGGTACGAAGACCCGGCGGAAGGCGCCGACTACGCGGCACTCTTCGCTCGGGTTGCCGGGGCGAGTCTCTCGCCCTACGACTCGGTCCAGTTCATCGACAGTGTCAGCAAGGGATTGAACGAGTGATGTCGTTCCACTTCGTCAAGTCCAGCTACAGCCCGGACACCACCGACTGCGTCGAGGTCGCCCGTAACGTACCCGGCACCGTCGCCGTCCGGGACTCCAAGCACCAGGCCGGCCCCATCCTCCGCCTCACCCCCACCGCCTGGCGCGCCTTCCGTGCCGGGGTTGCCGCCCCGGCCGCGAGGCTATTGCTCTGATCGGGATGATTCGCCGGGTTGAGAGGTGCTTTGCTCCTGGCGGAGGTAGCGGCGAAATCCCTGGGCGAGCGGTTGGAAGCCGCAGGCTTGGTAGAACGTGTGCGCTTCATGGCTGTCGGCCGCCAAGAGTTGGATCTTGTAACAGCCGGTGGACTCAGCGAGCCGCGCGGCGGCGTCCATCAACTGCTTGCCCACACCGAGTCGACGATGGGTGTGGGTGACCACGACGTTCTCCACGACCAGGATCGATCGGCCGCCGCGGGTGAGGTTCGGTAGGACCGTACAGTCCGCGGTGCCTGCCAGTGTGCTGTCCAGTTCCGCGACCAGTACGGTCCGGCCTTGCTGATGGCGGATGGCCGTCCAGATGCTTCTTGCGGAATCTGCCGACAACGGCGCGTCGTCTGGGTTCAGCTCCGCGTAGAGCGGGAGCAGTTCGCGCAGATCGGTCTCAGCGGCCGGTCGGATGGTGATCGTCATACGCCGGAGCCTATAAACGGCCCGTGCGGGCGCGTTCTCGGGCGGTGGTCGCCCTGGAGCGTGGCGCCGAGTGTGAGCAGACGCTCGACCTCCTCGTCACGGGTGCGGTTCTGCGGCTGAAGATCCAGACGCACCCGGTTCTTCACCGTCTTGCGGTCAGCGACTCTGATGAACAGCAAGGTGCCGGCCGCAGTTGTGACCAAGACCTCCGGATCCTTCGGAAGGTCGTCATCGGCGATGGAGCCACCCTCACCCGATCACGAACGGCTTCGGCCGTCCAGAGGCGGCGGGCGGTGCCAAGGGGCGCCGCCGGGGCCCCGCCCCGGTACTGCGACGGCGGGGGTCGTTGGGTGTGGGGCCGCCCCTCCAGCTGTGAGTGTCGCGTCTCCAGAACAGGAGTAAAGGGCGCTCCTTCGTCGCGTCGGCTGCGCCGACTCCGCTGCGCTCCGCCCTTGACACAAGGCCGTGAAGTTAAGGGTTTGTGGTGGTGGTTACGGGGTGGGGTGGGGGAGGTACGGACAGAGCTCCTGGTCGTTGAGGTGGTTGTCGAGACCGATTCCTCACGGCAGGAGCTCTGTTGGACATGCAGTCTGCCACTGTGACGTATTCGCGTGCTATCACTGTCGCTCCGGGGAAGTACGCACCCGGACATCTGGGCGAATTGACGCCGTACCTGCCCTTCGCGGCTGTCGATGAGGTGTTGGAGGAGGCCGGCCGGCTGGGGCAGCGCCGGCGGGACCTGCCCACGCGGGTGGGCGTGTACTGGGTACTCGCGCTGGCATTGTTCGGATGCGGATACCGTGCCGGGTGGAACCGGCTGACCGCGGGACTGGCCCATGTCGCGGAGGTGCCCATGCCCTCGGTGACAGCCCTGGCAGGCTTACGCCACCGGGTGGGAACCGAGCCTGTCAAAGCACTGTTCACCGCGGTCTCGGGCCCGCTCGCGATCCCGGGCTCCACCCCGGGTTCCTTCTACCGGGGACGACGCGTCGTGGCCTTCGACGGCTGCTCGTCCATCAAAGTACGGGACCTGCCCTGCAACCGCCGCTGGCTGGAGAAAATCCGCCACGCGGTGGGCTGGGCCGGCTACCCGAGCCTGATGCTGATGACACTGGTGGAGACCGGCACCCGCAGCATCATCGGAGCCGGGTTCGGCTCCCTGCGCCACGGCGAACGCCACTACGCACACAGCCTGCTGCCTCTCCTGGACACCAGCATGCTGCTGCTCGCCGACCGCGGCTTCGACGGAAACGACTTCCTCGCCCAGACCGACGCCACCGGCGCGGCCTTCCTCATCCGCCTCAAATCCGCCCGCAGACCAACCATCGAACAACGCCTGCCCGACGGCTCCTACCTCACCCGCCTGGGACACCTCACAGTCCGCGTCATCGAAGCGTCCATCACCACCACCTGCGCCGACGGCACCCACTGGACCAGCAACTACCGCCTGGCCACCAACCTCCTCGACGAGGGCCCCGACCCGGCAGAACGCCTCCTCGCCCTCTACCACGAACGCTGGGAGATCGAAGTCACCTACCTCGCCCTGCGCCACACCCTGATGAAAGGACGCGTCCTGTCCTCCGGCACCCCCGACGGAATCCGCCAGGAAATGTGGGCCCTGCTGACCGTCTACCAACTCCTGCGGACCGCCATGACCGACGCCGCGGCCACCACCGGACTCGACCCCGACCGGATGAGCTTCACCCGCGCACTGGAAGCCGCCCAGCTCTCCGTCATCAACGCCACCGGAATCACCCCCACCACCACCAGCCCCGGCCCCGACACCGGCCCCGGCACCCACAGCCCCCCGGACAGCATCCACCGCACCCTGCTCGCACACCCCCTCCCCCCACGACGGCCCCGGACCAGCACCCGCAAAGTCAAATCCCCCATCTCCCGCTACCACACAGCCCCCCAAACCGGACGCCCCGCCCGCAGCACCCCCGTCACCGAGATCACCCTCACCATCCACCACCCCGGCAACCCCGCCCCACCACCCACCACACCCCCCGCCCCACCACGCCGCCCCACCCGCCTCGACCAGATCATCAACGCCATACACAACAACCCCGACCACACCTGGACCCCCAAAGAAATCACCCGCGCCATCAACTACCAAGGCTCCTCCGGAACCCTGGTCACCCAACTCACCCAATGGGTCACCAAAGGCTTCCTCCACAAAATCGCCCACGGCATCTACACACCCCCACCACCCACAACCAACACCACAAACCCTTAACTTCACGGCCTTGGCCCTTGACACCTGCCCCGGAGCCGCAAGTGCAGGTGCGGGAGGGGCGGCCGGGTGGGAGGGGGTTGCCCGGGGGGCCCGCTGTCCTGCCACTCGGCTCAGGGGCTGGCGGGCCGGTGGGCCCTGCGGGGCGCGCGGCAGAGGAATGGGGTGACTCGGCCCCGTCTCAGCGGCCAACGGTCCGCTGTTGGTTGCGACTCAAGCCCCGCTGGTCACCGTTGTGTGGGTTGTGGGGTTACTGGGACGCGGGTGGCGGCAAGTGGGCCTCTGAAGGCCGTCCATGCGTCTAGGAGGGCCGCTAACGCACCTGAGGACACATGTGCCGCCCGAGGAGCCCCCCAATAGCAAGTCAAACCGTCCCATATGGGACACGTAGGCGGGAGTGGGTAGCCCGAGGGGTCGACCGGGCGGCAGGCCCCGTCCGGCGGCGCGGGAAAGTGTCCACCGGGACGCGTGCGGCGCCAAGTGGGCCCCCGAGGGTCGCCCATGCGCCCCGGAGTGCCGCTAATGCACCCGAGGGCACACGTGCCGCCCGAGGAGGCCCCCAACAGCTCACCAAACCGCCCCATATGGGTCAGATTGGCAAGGGGGCGGCCCGCAGACCCGAACCGGGCAGCAGAACCCCGTCCGCCTTCCGGGCACCACAACGCAACGGTGACCAGCGGGGCTTGTGTCTCGGCACACAGCGGACGGTCGGCCGCTGAGCCGGTGTGGGGCCGCCCCATTCCTCTGTCGCGTAGCCCCGCAGGGCCCACCGGGCCGCCAGCCCCTGAGCCGAGTGGCAGTGCGGCGCCACCCCTCGGGCCCCCTCCCCCCGGCCGCCCCCCCCTCTTCCGTACGCGCGCCGGAAGGGGAGGTGTCAAGGGTGAAGCGAAGCGTAATCGGCGAAGCCGACGCGACGGAGGAGCGCCCTTTACTCCTCCCCTGGAGGCGCGACACTGGCAGGAGGAGGGGCGGCCCGGCAGGCACCTGGCGTTCAGCGCCTCGCTCCCGTACACCCCGGTTACCTCTCGGCACTGACCCGCACCCGACAACCCCACCGCGCCCAGCGGCGCATGAGTCACCACCAGCAGACAGCCGTCAGCCGCCGAGACGACCCCGGCAGCCCCATTCCTCTGCCGCGCAGCCCCGCAGGGGCTCCCCGGTCGTCGGCCCGCCGGACCCTGGGCCGAGTGGTGGCACAGCGGACCTCCTCAGGCGTGGTGTGTCGCGAGACGCCTTGGTGCGGGGGCTCCCTAGGATCTCGGGCGTGACAAATACCCGTTTAACGCGACTTCGTTCGCGCGGTACCGTGGCCGTTGGTGCGCTTGCC
Source organism: Streptomyces paludis (assembly GCF_003344965.1). Taxonomy (NCBI): domain Bacteria; kingdom Bacillati; phylum Actinomycetota; class Actinomycetes; order Kitasatosporales; family Streptomycetaceae; genus Streptomyces; species Streptomyces paludis. The sequence goes on from NZ_CP031194.1 coordinate 4,949,618, forward strand.
GTCGCCACCGCGCTGTTCGGTCTTCAGGCAGCACCCACCCCCGCGCGTGCCGCTGAGCGCGTGCCCGTTCAGCTGCTCGCGCTCAATGATCTGCACGGCAATCTCGAACCCGTGGACGGTGCCGCGGGGCGTATTACCCACCGGGGGGATTCCCTTCAGGCCGGTGGGCTGGCGCAGATGGCTACGTTGCTGGACGAGGCCAAGGTCGGGCGGACGAACAGTCTGGTGGTGGCTGCCGGGGACATGATCGGTGGTAGTCCGCTGCTGTCGGCGATCTTCCATGACGAGCCGACCGTGGCCGCGCTCGACGAACTCGGTCTCGCCGCTTCCTCCGTCGGCAACCATGAGTTCGACGAGGGGCCGGTGGAGCTGCGGCGGATCATCGACGGTGGGTGTCATCCGGTGGACGGGTGTGCGCCGGACGCGCCGTACGCCGGGGCCGGGTTTCCGTATCTCGGGGGGAATGTCACCGCGCGCGGTGGCGACACCCCGCTGTTCCAGCCGTACACCGTGAAGACGCTGCCCACCGGGCAGAAGATCGGGTTCATCGGTGTGGTGACCAAGAACGCGCCCACCGTCATCAACGCCTCCATGATCCGTGACGTGGAGTTCCACGAGGAGCTGCCGGTCATCGAGAAGTACTCGAAGGAGCTGACCAGGCAGGGCGTACGGGCCCAGGTCCTGCTGATCCACGAGGGCGAGACCGTCAACGGTGTCGCGGACGGGAAGTGCGACGAGGGCGAGCCGGGGGCCCGGCTCGTGGGGCGGGTCAAGGAGATCGCGCAGCAGGCGCCGACCGCCGTCGGGCTCGTCGTCAGCGGCCACTCGCACGACTCGTACGAGTGCACCGTCCTCGATCCGGCCGGCAAGCGCCGGATGGTCACGCAGGCGGACTCCTTCGGGCGGTCCTTCACCGATCTGCGCTTCGATCTGAACGCCCGGGGCGAGATTCTGCGCAGTACGGTACGGGCCCAGCACCGGCCCGTCCCCGTCACCACCCCCCAGCAGCCGGCCATGGCGAAGCTCATCGACACCTGGCGCGCCCGGTCGGAGGCGCAGGCCAACCGGGTCGTCGGCTATATCGCGGGCGATCTGCCGGGCCGCGGTTCCACCGTCCCCGAGGCGCCGCTCGGCAGCCTCATCACCGACGCCCAGGCCGCGTCCGGCCGGGGTTACGGCGCCGACTTCGCGCTGACCAACCCGGGCAGCTTGCGGGCCGACCTCATCTACAAGGACGGCGGCGCGGTGACATACGCGGATGCCTACCGCGTCCAGCCGTTCGCCAACGCCCTGTGGGTGCTGCCCATCACCGGGGAGCAGCTCGTCACCGCGCTCAAGCAGCAGCTCAGCGGCGACAACGAGGCCAAGACGGTCTTCCTCCAGCTGTCGAAGGAGCTGAGCTACTCGGTCGACATGAGCAGGTCCGGGGCCGACCGGGTGCTCGTCGACACGATCCGGCTGAACGGGCTGCCGCTGGATCCGGCGGCCACGTACAAGGTCGCGGTCAACGACTTCCTCGCCAACGGCGGCAACAACTTCGGGGTCTTCACCGAGATCACCACCCGTGAGGGCGGCACCACCACCGACCTCGACGCCCTCGTCTCGTACCTGGAGTCCACCACTTCGCCCGAGCACCCGGCCCCCGTGCCGGCGCCGGGCCGGATCACCTTCGTCACGCCGTAAGGGGCGCAACGCGTTGCTGGGGCCGGGAGCCGGGTGGCTCCCGGCCCCAGCTCGTACGCTCGCTACTCGCCGTCCCGGTGCGGCCTCAGCTCGCTGTCCGGGCCGGGGGAGATGATCGACTCATGGCCGTTCTCCGCCCGTACCCGGAACGGCGGCGTCCCCTCCGGGCCCAGCACCTCGACGATCTCCACCTCCCGGTCGTGCTCCCCGACCACCCGGCCGTGGGTGACGAGACGGTCGCCCTTGTTCGCCTTCATGTCTCGACTGCTCCTCTCCTCCATGGACAACAGATCCGTGGGGGAGAGTGTACGGAGTGTGACCTCTCCGCTACCTTCCGTCCTCGCTGGTGTCGGCGCCCACCGTCCGCAGCCACTCCCGCAGGCCCGTCGCGTCCTCGCCCGCCCAGCCCACGTAACCGTCCGGCCGGATCAGGAAGAGGCCCTTGCCGTACGGTTCGTACGGCCCGACCGGGTGCCGGTGCACCAACCGCTCGTCCAGCGGCGGGAGTTCGGCGTCCGTGGCCACCGCCAGCAGGGTGAAGTGGGGGCCGCGCAGCGCGTCGAAGATCGTGGTGTCGCCGGAAGCCGTGGTGTCGTCGGATCCGGTGTTGAGTGGGTCCGCCGTCAGTGGGCCGTCGGGGGCCCGGTCTCCCGCGCGCAGCGCGCCCGCCGCGCCCCTCGACAGCGGGCCGTCCCGGTAGCCGAGGCCCAGCTGGCGCGTCGCCGCGCCCCTGCGGGCCTCGCCCCGGTGGATACGGGTCGACAGGCCGAGCATCTCCGCCGCGACCGGGCGGCGTTCCGCCTCGTACGAGTCGAGCAGCGCGGGCGCGGCGCCGTGCCGCAGCACCTGGCCGAGCTTCCAGCCGAGGTTGTACGCGTCCTGGACGCTGGTGTTCAGGCCCTGGCCGCCGGCCGGGGAGTGGACATGGGCCGCGTCGCCCGCGAGGAAGACCCGGCCGGCCCGGAACCGGTCCGCGAGCGCCGCGCGCGGCCGGAAGTCCGACGCCCAGCGGACCTCGGTGACGTCGTCCGCCGTGAGGTGCGTACGGGCAGCGACGAGCGCGCGTATCCCCTCGGGGGTGGTGTCCGGCGCCCGGTCCGGGGCGCACTTGGCGACCAGCTGGAAGTCGGGCGTGCCCGGCAGCGGGCACAGGGTCGTGAACAGACCGTCGGCGGCCGGGAAGATATGCCAGTTCAGCCGGTCCAGCGCGGGTACGCGCACATCCGCGACCAGCATCGGCGCCGGGTCGACGGTCTCGCCCGTCATGCCGATGCCGAGCAGCCCGCGCACCGTGCTGCGGCCTCCGTCGGCCGCTACGACATAGGCCGTACGGAGGGACCTCGCGCCCGCACCCGCACCCGCGCCCCCGCCCCCGCCCGCACCCGCGCCCCCGTCCCCGCCCGCCGTCGGCGCCCGCGTCAGCTCCGCCGTCACGCCGTCCGCGTCCTGCGTGAGGCCCGTCAGCGCCGTACCGAACGTGACGCTGCCGCCCAGCTCCAGCAGCCGCGCGTACAGGATCTCCTGTGTCCGCCACTGCGGCAGCAGCCAGGGGCCGGTGTACGGCTCGGCCGCGGTCGCCGTCTGGTCCTCGAACAGCCGGTGCTCGCCCTGTCGTACGCCGTTCTCCCAGACCATGCCGACCGGCGCGGGGCCGCCCAGCGCGCGGACCTCCGCGATCACCCCGAGATCGTCCAGCACCTCCTGGGTGCGGGGCTGGACGCCCTTGCCGCGCGAGCCGGGGAAGAGCCCCGCCGCCCGCTCCACCACCTGTACGTCCACCCCGCGCCGGCGCAGATCGCAGGCGAGTGCCAGGCCGGCCGCGCCCGCGCCCACGACGAGAACGTCCCGGACCGTTTCCTTAACATCGTTAAGTTCCATGGTTTCGAGACTGCACTTATCGCTGTTAAATTGTCAAGGTGGCTGTGACACGACTGGACCGCGGGCTGGTCGCCCGTACCGCGCTCGACGTACTGAACGAGGTCGGGCTCGACGGGCTGTCCCTGCGCGCCATCGCGGGGCGGCTGGACGTCAAGGCGCCCGCCCTCTACTGGCACTTCAAGGACAAGCAGGCGCTGCTCGACGAGATGGCGACCGAGATGCTCCGGCGCGCGACCGCCGCGGCGCCCGGCGCGCCCGATCCCGACTGGCGGGCCGGGCTCGCGCACAGCATGCGCGGACTCCGCGCCGAGCTGCTGCGCTACCGCGACGGCGCCAAGGTATACAGCGGTACGCACTTCACGGACATCGCCTACGCGGCTTCCCTGGACGCCTATCTGCGCACCTTCACCGACGCCGGATTCACCGTGCGCGCCGCCGCCCGGGCCTGGTTCACCGCGTACAGCTACACGATCGGTTACGTCACCGAGGAGCAGGCGATGGGGCCGGACACCGCCGATCCCGGGGGTGCTGATCCCGGTGGTGTGGACTCCGGGGGTACGGGACCGGAGCCGTACGACCTCGGCGCGCGGGCCGAGCGGCTCGCGGCGTATCCGCTGGCCGCGGCGGCGGGGGAGGAGCTGTTCCGGGACCGCGGGGCGGGGTTCGAGGCCGGGCTCGCCGCCGTTGTCGCGGGGATCGAACTCACCCTCGCTCCCCGGTCCTTCACCGACTGACCCGCGCGTTTCCCCGCCCGATGAATCCGGTTCACCTCCAAGTCGTCTCCCTTTACTAGCGTTTTGCTCCCCGCCCACCGTTCGTAGGGCAGACGCTTGGAGAAGCATGACAATGGGCCGCAATCGATGGCCGATGCCGCTTAACGGTGACAGTCCGGTCAAAACGCCCGAAGTTGGCGTTCCGGAGGTACGGATCAGCCCCGCCGGGCTCGACGAGTGCGTCCGCGCCTGCGCCGCGCACAGCGGGAAGCTGGTCGGGACCCTCGGCCGCCGGCGGATCGAGCTGGCCGAGAAGCTGCGGCAGCTGCTCGCCGTGCACGCCGTCACCGAGCAGCCCTCGGCGCCCGCGCGCGCCGCCACCCTGCTGCGGCGCGCCACCGGCCCCCGGTCCACTGTTGACGGCGATCTGCTCGACGCGCTGCTCGCGGTCGGCAACAAGGCGCTGGACTGCGGTTACGACGACGAGCTGAAGCTCGCGCTGCTCATCACCGACACCGTGCTGACCCACCGCAAGGGCTCCCGTGCCGGCTGGCGGCTGCGCGCCAGGACGCTGGAGGCGCTCGGCGACGAGGCCGGCACGATCGACGCGTACGACCGCTACCTCGCGCTCACCGAGGACGACGGGTTCGGGGTCGCCGCCAAGAACGCCGGGCTGCGGATCGGCCGTGAGCGCGGCCGGCAGCTGCTGGCGCTGCTGGAGCGCGAGACGCCCGGCGCCGCGCCGTTCGCCGCCGGGCCCGCCACCGATGTCTGGGCCCAGGGCCTCGCGCTGCACGACCTCGGGGACACGGCGGGCGCCGAGGCCCGGCTGGTCGGCGCGCTGCTCGCGATGGCCCGCGACACCGCCGTCGCGCTGCCCGACCTCCAGGAGGCCATCGGCCACTACCTGGACCTGCGGATCGCCGCGCACTCGGGCGACGCCTCGACGCTGCGCGAACTCGTGGGCCTGTACGCCGAGATGCGCCGCAACCGGATGCGCGGCCCGATCTCCGACCCGGTCTTCGGCGGGGTCGAGTGGATCAGCCTCGGCGAGTTCCGCAACAAGATCGCCGGCAAGTCGATCTGCCTGATCGCCAACTCCCAGAGCGTCGGACGTAGTTCGCTGGGGCGGGAGATCGACGCGTACGACCTCGTCGTCCGCTTCAACTCGTACCGTATCGACGCGCCGGCCACCGGCCGCCGTACCGACATCCATGTCTCCATCCACAAGCACGGCTTCAACTGGGACCAACACGTCCCGATCCGGCTCGTGTTCGGCGGAATCTCCGGCGACTGGAAGTACTCGCTGCGCAACCGGCTGGTGCCGGGCGCCCAGACGTACCTGGGTGACGAGTCGCTGCGCTGGCCGCTGCGGAACATCGGCCGGATCGGCGCGTCCGCCTGGCCCGCCATCCCCACCAGCGGCTTCAACATGCTCTGGCTGCTGGACTTCCTGGACGTCAGCCCGAAGCTCGACCTGATCGGCTTCGACTTCTACGAGAGCGGCGCGTACCGCATCCAGGAGGCGATGAAGATGCCCATCACCTCCGTGCACGAATACACCAGCGAGAAGACCTGGGTCATGGAACGCGCCCAGAGCGTGACCGACACGAGGATATCCCTGCGATGACCGTAGACACCGCTGCCCCGGAGGCCCTGCGGCCGGCCGGCGCCGCCTCCGCCGACGCCTCCGCCCGCGCGCTCACCGGCAAGCGCCGGATCGCCTTCGCGAGCTTCGTCGACGAGAACTACCTGCCCGGCTTCCTGGCGCTGCTGCGCAGCCTCGCGCTCACCAACCCGAAGGTGTGCGAGGACTTCCTCGTCCTCCACGACGGGCTGCGCCCCTCCTCCGTCGCCCGGATCCGCGCCCTGCACCCGCGCGTCGAGCTGCGCCGTGTCGACGCGGCCCGCTACGACTCGTACGCCAAGGGCGACCAGGACAACTACCTGGTGCGCAAGGCGTACTTCATCCTCGATGTGTTCCGGATCCGGGACTACGACACCGTCATCACCCTCGACACCGACATGGTCGTCCTCGGCGATCTGAGCGAGCTGCTCACACTGCGCGAGGGACTGGCCGCCGTACCGCAGTTCTTCTACGGGCAGCACAAGCTCAACAGCGGTCTGCTGGTCATCCAGCGCGAGTATCTGACCGACGAGTTCTGCGCGCGGATCGACGCGACCGGCCGCAGCGGCGACTACGAACTCGACAAGCACGACCAGGGCATCCTGAACGCCGTGCTCGACGGCGACTTCCGCCGGCTCGACAACCGCTACAACTTCGTGAAGCGGCGGCTCTCCGGCGACCAGCCCGTCCCCGACGACACCGCGATCCTGCACTTCACCGGGCGCCACAAGCCCTGGCTCGGCGGTGAGTCCGGCTATGCGCAGGCCGAGGAGCGCTGGCGCGAGTTCGAGATGTCCGACAACGACTTCCGGGCCGCGTACGTCCAGCGCTCCAGCGGCTCGGGCAACGCACACCACGACCTGCTCGTGCACTACGGCACCCCGCACGTCCACCGCACCGGCGAGGTCGACACCGCCCGCCGGCTCGCGCTCGCGCACATCGGCGCCGGCGAGTTCCAGCAGGCCGTCGACATCCTCGAAGCCGTCCGGATCCCCGTCGACTCGGCGTGGCCGCACGAGGTGTACGGGAACGCGCTGATGAGCGTCTCCCGTTACGACGAGGCCGAGGCCCAGCTGCTGCTGGCCACCGCCGCGCCCAACCGCGCGGCCACCGCCTTCTCCCGGCTCGCGCAGATCGCCTGGATCCACGGCGACGACACCACGGCCCACGCGTACGCCACCGACGGGCTCACCGTCGACCCCAGCCACCGCGCCTCCCGGCTGATGCGGCTGCGTACGGCGGGCAGTGTGCCCGGCCCCCGCGAGGGCTCCGCCGACGAGCAACTCGCCCATGTGGCCTTCTACATGCCGCAGCAGGGCAACGCGGGCGACAAGCTGCTGCCCGAGTCCGTACGGCTCACCTTCGGCCCCGACACCGGGGCGCGCCGCTGGCACTCCATCCACGCGCACCGCCTCTTCGACGAGGCCGCGCTGGAGCGTGTCAACGCCCGGCGCGGGCTGGTCATCGGCGGCGGCGGGCTCTTCATCCCGGACACCGCGCCCAACGGCAACAGCGCCTGGCAGTGGAACGTCCCGGACGCGCACCTCAACCGGATCGATGTGCCGATCATGGTCTACGCCGTCGGCTTCAACGCCTTCGACGGCCAGTCCTACCGGCGCGAGCGCTTCAACTCCAGCCTGCGCCAACTCGTGGAACGTTCCTCCTTCTTCGGGCTGCGCAACCACGGCTCGATCGCGAAGGTCCGTGCGCTGCTGCCCGACTCGCTCCACGACCGGGTCCGCTTCCAGCCCTGCCCCACCACCGTCACCCGGCAGCTCGTCGAGGGCTGGACCGACCCGGCCTCACGCGAGGACACGATCCTCATCAACGCCGCGTACGACCGGGCCGGCCTGCGCTTCGGCCACGACTACGCACACTTCCTGGCCGAGATGGCGAAGGCGGTACGGGGCCTGGGCGCGTACGCCGAGGTGCAGTGTGTCGCACACTCCCTGGACGACGAGAAGATCGCCTTCGACCTGCGGCGCGAGCACGGCATCTCGCTGCCGGTCATCCCGATGTACGACTTCGAGAACGACGAGATCCGCGACACCTACGCCCGGACGAAGCTGGTCATCGGCATGCGCGGCCACGCGGGCATGATCCCGTTCGGCTGCGGCACGCCCATCATCAGCCTGATCTCGCACCCGAAGATGGCGTACTTCCTGGCGGACATCGAGCGCCCGGAGTGGGGCGTCTCCGTCCACGAGAAGAACCTCGGCGCGATCCTCACCGAACGCGCCGCCGACCTGCTGTCCGACCACGCGGCGACGGTCGCCGACGTACACGGCAGGCAGCAGGAGCTGTGGAAGATCACCGAAGCCAACGCGGCCGACCTGAGGGTGATCCTGGGCTCGCCGGTGCGGTAGCCCGTACGGCTCAGCCTGCACGGCTCAGCCCGTACGGCTTGCTGTCGGCCCGCACCGGGTGTCCGGTGCGGGCCGACGCCGTGTGCGTCAACTCCCTTGATTTGAGATCGTTTTGGGCTCGGGGGCGGTTGGGTATCGTCGTGGGGATCGGGAAGATCGCGAAGATCGGGAAGATCGCGAAGGGAGACCGATGCCGTCCCAGGGTCCACGCGCACACTCCGGGCCGACGGCGCCGGTCGCCGTTTCCGGCCTCGCCGCGAGCAAGAAATGGGAGTGTGCCCGTTGAATCCCTACCAGTCCCTGCCCGTCAGGTCGTTCTGGCGGCCCGCGGTCGCCGAGCCGGATCCGCTGGACATCGAAGGCGTGTGGGTACCCAAGTTCGCCCTCGGGCAGGACGATCCCGTCGTCACCGCCGGCTCCTGCTTCGCCGCGCGGATCGGGCGGGCGCTGCTGGACTCGGGGATGAACTGGTTCGACGCCGAACCCGCCCCGCCCGGTCTGACGCGGGAGGAACGGCAGGAGCGCGGGTACGGGGCGTTCTCCTTCCGTACGGGCAACATCTATACGCCCGCCGTCCTGCGCCAGTGGCTGTCGTGGGCCCTCGGCCAGGCCGAGCCGCCGCAGGAGGCGTGGGCCGACGGCGACCGGTGGGTCGATCCCTACCGGCCCGCGATCGAACCCGGCGGCTTCGCGTCGCCCGCCGAGATGCTGCGGTCGCGGGACGTCACGCTGGCGGCCGTCCGTACCGCCGTCACCGAGGCGAAGTGCCTGGTCTTCACCATGGGGCTCACGGAAGCCTGGCGCGACGCCGTCGACGGCACCGTGTATCCCACCTGTCCCGGCACGGTCCGCGGCACCTTCGACGCCGGGCGCCACTCCCCGCACAACTTCACCTTCGCCGAGGCGCACCGGGACATGACCGAGGCGATAGCCATGGCGCGGCTGGTCAACCCCGGCCTGCGCATCCTGCTGACGGTGTCGCCGCAGCCGCTGACCGCCACCGCCACCGGCGGGCACGCGCTCCCCGCCAACGGCTACAGCAAGTCCGTGCTGCGCGCGGTCGCCGGACAGCTCGCGCTGGAGGACCCGGACGTCGACTACTTTCCGTCGTACGAGCTGATCACCGGCCCGGTCTTCGGCGGCAGGTTCTTCGGCCCGAACCAGCGCACTGTCACTCCCGAGGGCGTCGACTTCGTGATGCGGCACTTCATGGCGGGACTCCACGGGCTCCACAGCGGCCCCGCGCAGCCGCAGCCGCAGCCGCGGCGCACCGATGTCACTGATGACGTCACCGCCACCGACGCCTCCTCGACCGATGCCGCCTGTGAGGACGCCGTCCTTGACTACTACAGCCCCCGCTAGGTTCCTGCTGCTCGGCGACTCCCACGCGGGACCCATCGGACGAGCTGCCCGGAATGCCGGTATCCCGTTCCAGGGCGGCCCCATCGGCGCCGGACGGGAGTTCACCGACAGCTTCTTCAGCGTCCGCGAGACACCCGGCGGCACTGACGTCGTGTTCCGGTCCGACGAGGCCGAGGAGCACTACCGCCGCTTCCTCAAGGAACTCGGCGCCGACGGTCTCTCCGGGCTGGGTGTCCCGCTCGTCACGACGTTCGGCTTCTGCGCGCACTTCGTCGCGCTGCGGGAGAACTGGGACCTCTACCGCGACCGCGCCGGTGCCGTCCCACCGGGCTTCCTCGACAGCCCCCTGTTCGACGCCATCGTGCGCGCCGCTGTGCGCGACGCCCTCGCGTTCTACGGGCGCGCCGTGGGCCTCGGCCTGCGTGTCCTCGCGGTGCTGCCGCCGCAGCGGGTCCCCGGCCAGTCCGATCCGGCGGTGTTCATGGCCGCGCAGGAGCGCGTCAGGCTGGCCGTGGCGGAACTCGGCGCCGAGATCGTGGACCTGCGCCGGCGGACCGCCGGACCGGACGGTCTGCAACGCCCGGCGCTGTGCGAGCCCGACGACGAGATCCACGGCAACCTCGCCTTCGGCCGCATCATCCTCTCCGAACTGCTGGACCGGGGGCTCTAGTTGACTGCCGCAGTCGCCACCGCGTCGGTGAGGCCGTTACGGAGGCGCTCCCGGGCCTCCTGAGCTTCCGGAACGGCCGGACCGTCGGCGCCCGCCGGTCCCGCGTACGCCGCGATCCAGGCCCGTACGGTGGCGAAGGGCCAGGCGCGCGCGTACTCCTCCGCGCTTCCGGTGGCGAAGGCCGCTGCGTACGCGGCGCTGTTCGCGAGCGCGTTGGCCTCGGCGTGCACACGCGCGCTCGCCTCGGTGTTTGTACGCGCGTAGGTCTCGCCGTAGCGTTCCGCCTCGTCCTCGGACCATCCGCGCGAGCGCGCGAAGGAGGCCGCGGCCGACGAGGCCCGGGAGTACACCCGCTCGCGGGGATAGGCCAGCCGGTACACCTCGCGCAGCGCCGGTTCCAGCACCGCAGACCAGGCGTCCTCGGTGATCGCCTCACCGGCCGCCGCGCGTACGTGGACCGCGCGTACGGCGTCGTGCGGGGCCCGCTCCGCGCCGTGCCGGACCGCCGCCTCGGCGATCAGCTCCGCCACCGCACCGGCGTGCCAGTGGTGGACCGCGGCGAAGGGCACCTCGGTGGTGGCGGCGTACGGCAGCAGCCCGTCATGGCCGCCGCCGCCCGCCGGGTCGGTGAGTGCCTCGCGGACCTGGTCCAGCCAGCTCGGTACCGAAGTGGCCGAAGTGGGCGGGAGGGCTTCCGGCGGGACACGTGGTTCGGTCGTCAACACAGCCTCCAGCGGAATCAGCGGACGGCACATTCTGCCGTGCCGGTACGGGCGCGTGAACTCCGCCCGTACCGCACCGTGTTGACGCCCGAACCCCGGCCCGCTCAGCCCACGCCCACCCGCAGGACCGCCCGGCGCAGCTTGCGTGCGCGGCGGACCATGCGGCGGGCCGCCGCGTTGCGGGGGAGGCGGGTGGCGAGTGGGCCGGGGACTCCGCCGGGGAGGCCCAGGGTGGTCAGACGGCGGCGTTTGAAGTAGCGGCGTTCGCGGTCGTCCAGGGGGCCGGCGAGATAGCGCTCCGCCGACGGCCGCAGATCCGGGTGGAGTTGGGGCTGCATCACGAAGCCGACCGCCACGAGCAGCTCCTCCAGCCGGGCGTCCGGGCGGTGGGTGTCGCCGGTGCCGTATCCCTCCAGGGGCGGGAGGAGGGCGTCGACGATCGTCACCGGCACCCGGTTGCTGTTCTGGTACGGGGTGAGCCGCTCCAGCAGCAGTTCCGTGCCCGAGCGGGCCACCGGGATCCCGAAGAACTCCGACGCCGTGAACAGCGCCGTCGAGAAGCACCCGACCACCAGCGCGGGCTTCAGCCGCAGGTAGAGCACCTCGGCGAGCAACGGCGTTTCCAGTACGGTCAGTTCGGCGCCCAGCCGGGCCGCCTCCACCGCCAGCCGCGTCGACCACACGGCGGGCGCCGCCGGATGCGGCTTGAACACCACCCGGGTGTGCCCGAGCGCCACCGCGCCCCGCACCATCCCGATGTGCAGCTCCTCCTCCTCGGCCTCGGTGAGGATCGAGAGCGCGGAGAGATACTGACCGAGCAGCAGCGCCGGTGGTCCGGCTACCGGCTCGGCGGGTGGCGCGACCGCGCGCCCGCTCTCCGTGTCCGCGAGCTGGTCCAGGACCCGGGTGAAGGCGTCCGTGGGGATCACCTCGGCCGGCACGCCGAACTCCCTCAGCAGCAGCGGCTTCAGACCCGGCACCAGGTCCAGATGGAGCAGCCGGCGCACCCGCTCACCGACCAGCGGCTCGATCTTCGAGCGCGTCGGGCCGTAGCTCATCAACCCGTCCGCGTAGACGGTCAGGGGCGCGGCGGTGAAGATCTGCGCGATCGCCAGCGCCGGGTTGACCTGGAGCGACTCCACGATCAACTCGACCTCGTCGGAGCCGAGTTGCCAGGACAGCCGCAAGTACCTCTCCCAGAGCGGGATGTCGTCGGGCCTCGGCGACCAGGCGCCCGGGTGGAACGGCGCGATCGTCCCGTTCCACGACACCAGGTCGTCGAACCGGCCGCGCAGCCGCTCGAACCCGGGCATCTCGTCGACGTCCGGGGTCAGTTCGGGCGTGCCCGTGGTGTTGCAGACGACCAGCACCCGCCGGCCGGCCGGGCGGAAGAGGCCCGCGTCGAGCGCGGCGGCCAGCGTGGCCGCGCCGTAGAGGGTGGAGGCGCAGAAGATCTGGGTGGTGGTATGCGGTGTTGTCGAGGGATTCGTCATCAGGCCGCTGCCTCTCCGGTCGAGGCGGGGGCGGCCGTCGCGCCCGTACCGGACGACATCCGGCGCCGTAGCTTCCGCAGCTGGTCCGAGCGGTCGAGATCCATCGTGTCCAGCGCTTCCTTCAGCAGATCCTGCGGCAGCCGCTTCAGCGCGCCCGCGCTCAGCGCGCGCAACTGCCGCGCCACGGCCGGTTCGAAGCGGTCCTTCGCCGCCAGATGGTGGGCGATGATCGCGCAGTACGTCCGTACGGCCTTCGGCAGGAAGCGGTCCGCCTCCGGGTCGGCCGATGTCTCCGCGATCACCTGGTCGAACGCCCGGATGAAGTCGAGCTGCCGCACATCGCCGATCTGCGTGAGCGACGAGGCGACCCCGCGCCGGTAGAACACCCCGAGCAGCGTCCCGGACACGGCGAACGACTCCGCCTCCCGGTGCAGCCGCCAGATCCACGGCCGGTCCTCGGCCGTACGCAGCCCGTCCGTGAAGTGCAGCAGCCCCCGCTCCAGCAGCCGCCGGTGGTAGACGCCCGCCCAGGCGTACGCGTAGTCGACGGAGGTGGTCCGGGCGACGGGGAGGATCGCGTCCCGGGGGTTCAGCACCTCGTCGCGCCGGCCGACCGGGACGCGGTGGACCGTACGCGCCCTGGCGGTGAACTGGACATGGTCCGTACGGACGAAATCGCAGCCCAGGCCCTCGGCGGCGGCGACCAGCCGGGCGTAGTAGCCGGGTGTCACCCAGTCGTCGCCGTCGAGGAAGGTGACGTACTCGCCGCGCGCCGCGTCCAGGCCCGTATTGCGCGCGGTGGCCAGTCCTCCGTTCCGTTCGTGTCTCAGCAGGACCGCCCCCGGGAGATCACGCACAGCCCGTTCCAGTATTTCCGGGGTGGCGTCGGTCGAACAATCGTCGACCAGCAGGAATTCGAAGTCCTCGCGCGTATTCGCGCGCAGGCTCCGCAGGGTTTCGAGGGCGTATGTCTGCACGTTGTAGAACGGCACGACAACAGAGAGCTTGACCACCGTACGACGTTAAACGGCGGCCGGTCCTTCTGCCCGACATCCGCACGCATGCCAGGTGAACGGCGGGTGGCGGGACCGTGAATCCGGCCTGTGACGCCATTCGTAGAGGTTCTGTTAACCCTTTATTGCGGTTGAGTTGGGCCGCGGCACGAAATGGCTTCCTAACGTCCGTGTCGTGCCTTCATCCACCAGCGGAGCGGTCCGGGTCGCCGTACTCGCCGATTCCGACACCCGATGGAAATGGGGTGCGCTGACCGCGCGCCGCATTGCCACGGACAGTTCCCGCGGCTCCGTCGAGCTGAGCGGCTTTCTGCTGCGCGGCCGGGCCACCCCCACCGCCCGGCAGCTCGACGAGGTCGGCGCGGCGGCGGACGCCCTGCGGGAGGTCACCGGGATCGGGTTCCTGAAGGAGCTGCGCGAGGGCGCGTACGACGTCGTCGTGCTGGCCCTCGTCGGCGGCGCCGTCCAGGCCATGCTGCACGGGATCGCCGCGCTGGGCATGGAGCGGCGGCCCGTCGTCGTCACCGGCTATGTCGGTGTCGTCTACGAGAAGCTCTCCGACGGGCTGCTGCTGCGGCACGGCGCGGACATCGTCCTCGCCAACTCCCGTTACGACGCACAGCGGTTCCGCGGCGTCTACACGGGCGTCGGCGCCGATGACTCCGCCGTCACCGAGGCGGCCCTGCCGTTCCTCGGCGGCGAGCGCTACCGCGCCGAGGAGGGCCGCGACACACTCGTCCTCGCCGCCCAGCCGTCCGTACCGGCCACCCGCGCCGACCGCGCCTACCTGCTGCGCCGCATGGTCGAGCACGCCCGGCTGCACCCGGGCCGCGAGGTGCTGCTGAAGCTGCGGTCCAAGCCCGGCGAGCACACCACGCATGTCGAGGAGTTCCCGTACCAGCGGCTCGCCGAGAAGGTCCCCGGCGGGCTGCCGCCCAACTTCCGTCTGGTGTACGGCAACATGGGCGAGGTTCTGGACCGGACGGACCTGCTGGTCACCGTCTCGTCCACGGCCGCGCTCGAAGCCCTCCACCGGTCCATCCCGACCGCGATCCTCACCGACTTCGGGATCCGCGAGCCGCTCGGCAACCACCACTTCCTCGGCTCCGGCTGTCTGGCCTCCTGGGACCAGCTGGACGGCGGCGGGCGCCCGCGCGCCGACGCCGTCTGGGCCGACCGGCAGGGCGTCGCCGCCGACGGTACGTACGCCACCGCCTTCGACGAGGCCCGCGCGCATCTGGCGAAGCTGCTCGAAGCCCGGTCCGCCGGGTCCGGGCTCCCGCCGATCGCCCCGTACTACACGGCCACCACCGCACCCGGCTATCTGCCGGGCCTGCTCGCCCGCTACCACCTGGCCGCCGACGGCACGGCGCTCGCGTCGTCCCGTACGGCCAGGGACGAGCCGGCCGGCGGGCTGCGGCGCGTGGTGCGCGAGGCGGTACGGGGGGCGGCGCGCGGGGCGTACCGGCACGGTGTGCAGCGCGTGGCCCCCGTCATCCGCCGGATGGGCGAGCTGTGACCGGCCCCCGTAACGGCCGCCTGCCCGGTGCGGGCGGCGTACCCACTCAACCCCCTACGGAGCACTCATGACCGTCCTCGCGGTGATCCCCGCACGCGGCGGGTCCAAGGGCGTCCCCGCCAAGAACCTCGCGCCCGTCGGCGGCGTCCCGCTGGTCGTCCGCGCCGTCCGCGCCGCCCTGGCGGCCCGGTACGTGACCGATGTCGTCGTCTCCACGGACGACGCGGCCATCGCGGACGCGGCCCGTACCGCCGGCGCCGAGGTCGTCCAGCGGCCCGCCGCCATCGCGGGCGACACCGCGACCAGCGAGGCCGCCGTCCTGCACGCGATGGACGCGTACGAGCTGATGCGCGGGGTGGCCGCCGAGGTCGTCCTGCTCGTACAGGCGACCAGCCCGTTCCTGACCTCGGGCGATCTGGACGGCGTGGTCACGGCCGTGATCGAGGACGGCGCCGACACCGCGCTGACGGTCGCGCCGACACACGGCTTCCTCTGGCGCGAGACCGGTGGTCGGGAGACGGGCGGTCGCGGGTCGGGCGGCCATGCGTCAGTCGGCGCTAACGGTGTCGGTGTCAACCACGACAAGGCGAACCGCCCGCGCCGCCAGGACCGCGAGCAGGAGTACCTGGAGACCGGCGCCGCCTACGCGATGCGCGCCGACGGCTTCCGCGCGGCGCGCCACCGCTTCTTCGGCCGTACCGCGCTCGTACGCACCGACGCCGCCCGCGTCCTGGAGATCGACGACCCGCACGACCTGGCCCGCGCCCGCGCGCTCGCCCCACTGGTCGAACCGCCCACGCTGCCGGCGCGCGGCGACATCGACGCCGTCGTCCTCGACTTCGACGGCACACAGACCGACGACAAGGTCCTCATCGACGCGGACGGCCGCGAGATCGTCGCCGTGCACCGCGGCGACGGGCTCGGCATCGCCGCGCTGCGCCGCTCCGGGCTGAAGCTGCTCACGCTCTCCACCGAGCGCAACCCGGTCGTCGCCGCCCGCGCCCGCAAGCTCGACATCCCCGTCCTCCACGGCATCGACCGCAAGGACGTGGCGCTCAAGCAGTGGTGCGACGAGCAGGGCATCGCACCCGAGCGCGTGCTGTACGTCGGCAACGACGTCAACGACCTCCCCTGCTTCGACGTGGCCGGCTGGCCGGTGGCCGTGGCGAACGCGCACGGCTCCGTACGGTCCGCCGCGCGCGCGGTGACCACGACGGCGGGCGGCGAGGGCGCGATCCGCGAGATCGCGGCCTGGCTGCTCGGCCCCACGCTCCGGACCACCGAAGGCACCACCTCCCCTTACACCTCCACTCCCAGCCTCACCCCCACCCCCAACATCTAAGGACAGTTCCATGAGCACCAACGCCACCTCCCGCCTGCGCACCCTCGGCACGCGGACCGCGGGTCCCGGCCGGCCTGTCTATGTCACGGGTGAGATCGGCATCAACCACAACGGCGACCTCGACAACGCCCTCGCGCTGATCGACGTGGCCGCCGAGGCGGGCTGCGACGCGGTCAAGTTCCAGAAGCGCACGCCGGAGATCTGCACCCCGCGCGACCAGTGGGACATCGAGCGCGACACCCCCTGGGGCCGGATGACGTACATCGACTACCGCCACCGCGTCGAGTTCGGCGAGGACGAGTACCGCACCATCGCCGAGCACTGCGCCAAGCGCGGCATCGACTGGTTCGCCTCCCCGTGGGACACCGAGGCCGTCGCCTTCCTGGAGAAGTTCGACGTCCCCGCCCACAAGGTCGCCTCCGCCTCCCTCACGGACGACGAGCTGCTGCGCGCCCTGCGCGCCACCGGCCGGACGATCATCCTCTCCACCGGCATGTCCACGCCGAAGCAGATCCGTCACGCGGTCGAGGTTCTCGGCAGTGACAACATCCTGCTCTGCCACGCGACTTCGACGTACCCGGCCAAGGCCGAGGAGCTGAACCTGCGGGTGATCAACACCCTTCAGGCCGAGTACCCGAACGTCCCGATCGGCTACAGCGGCCACGAGACCGGCCTTCAGACCACTCTGGCCGCCGTCGCCCTCGGCGCCGCGTTCATCGAGCGCCACATCACCCTCGACCGCGCCATGTGGGGCTCCGACCAGGCCGCCTCCGTCGAGCCGGGCGGCCTCACCCGCCTCGTCCGCGACATCCGCACCATCGAGGCGTCCCTCGGTGACGGTGTCAAGAAGGTCTACGAGTCGGAGCTGGGCCCGATGAAGAAGCTGCGCCGTGTCACGGGCGTCGTCGCGGAGTCCGCCGAGTCCGCCGAGCCGGTCGCGGTCTAGCGCCATGACCACCGAAGGTGGGGACCGTACCCGTACTCGTAACTCCGCACCCGCACCCGCACCCGCGATCGCCTTCGTGGAGAGCCCGGTTCAGCTGCTCAACGTGCTGGAGTGGGCGGACGCGAGCGGTACGGGTGAGGAACTGACCCTGGTCGTCCTGTCGCCCACCGACCCCATGTCGCGCGGCCAGCTCCGCCGGATGGCCGAGCTGGCCCGCGACGCGGGTTTCACCGTGCGCTGGCAGGAGGCGCGCGGGGGCGCGGGCGCGCCGCTGAAGACGGTGCGCGAGCTGGCGCCGATGCTGCGCGCGAGCGACCGGATCGTGATCGGCGACCCGTTCTCCCGCTACGTACAACTGCTGCTGACCCTGGTCGGCGGCAAGGCCCTGACGGTCGTCGACGACGGCACGGCGACGATGGAGTTCATCGGCCAGATCGCACGCGGCGAACGGCTGGTGCGCTGGCACCGGCGCGGCAGCCGATCGCCCCGGGAACTGGTCCTGGCGCCCGTCACGGCGGTCGCCCGGCGCCGGCTGACACCGTCGGCCGCCCGTACGGTCGAGGTCTTCACGTCGATGCCGGTCGAGGAGGTGCCCGAGGGCATCACCGTGACCCCCAACGACTTCGCCTGGACCCGCGCCTCCTTCGGCCCGCCGCGGATCTCGGCGAGCGCGGACATGGTCGGCACCTCGCTGGTCGAGACGGGCGTGGTCGACGCCGACCAGTACACCGAGGCCGTCATCGCCCTGGCCCGCACCCACAACGCGACGCGCTACTTCGCCCACCGCCGCGAGAACGTCGACAAGCTCCACAAACTGCACGCGGCGACCGGCCTGGAGATCGTCCGCCCGGACCTCCCGCTGGAACTGATAGCGCGCCGCGGCCCCATCGGCCGCACGATCCTGAGCTTCCCGTCGACCGTGGTCCACACCCTCCCCCTGGCCCTGGCGGGCACGGGCGTACGGGTCGCGGTCTGCGACATAGCCCCGGAGTGGCTCCGCGAAACAGCCTCCCCCCGAGCCCCCGGCTTCCTGGCAGTCGTCACCGGCACCGCCCGAGACGTCCACAGACTGCCCCGCCTACCGTCCCCGGCGTAACACCGGCCCCGCCCGATCCGGCCCGTCACCGCTCCGGTGACGGGCCGGCCGCCGTCACCCGGGCAGCCGGGGAGTGATGACGGAGGGACCGGTGAACTCCTTCGCGAGGGCGTCCATGAGGACCTCGTCGCAGACCTGTCCCAGCCAGTAGCCGGACTCCCGGAGGGTTCCCGCCGAGCGGAATCCGGCCTTCTCATAGGCGCGTACACCGGCGGTGTTCGGGGCGAGGACCTTGAGCCAGACCATGCGCAGATTGGTGACGTGGAAGGCGTAGTCGAGCGTCAGCCGGGTCGCCGCCGCACCGAGTCCGTGCCCCCGCGCCTCCGGGGCCAGCATGATGACGTACTCGGCGGTCCGTACGAGTGGTCCGGCAGGAGCGTGGTGACTCCGGCCGGGACGGGGGTGCCCGAGGACAGGTCGTAGACGGTGAACCGGATGTTCTCGCCCCGGAGTTGATGGGCCATCCCCTCGGTACGGGCTTCGAGGGACTCGGGTGCCTGCCTTCCGTAACCGACGAGCAGGGCAGGATCCTGTTCCCAGCGCCAGTAGGTCTCGGCCAGGTCGGTGTGGTAGGGGCCTAGGGCGCAGGTGTCGGTGCCGATCCACAGGATCGGGTCAGGGCCGGTGCTGATGAGGGTCTCCGATGGTGAGGACGGGCGTATGGGCGAGCGTGGAGGGCGGTTCCGCGACGGGCGTGCCGTCAACGGTCCGTATCCAGGCGTGCAGACGTACCGGGTTCGGGGCGACGCCGTGACACCAGGTGACAGCGAGCCGTCGTGCGGCCAGGAAGAGGGTTACGGCGGCGGACTCTTCCAGGCAGGCCGTACGGCCGGGGAAGTGCCATCCGGCGTAACGGACGGCGAGGACGGCGGCGTGGGCCTCGGCAAGGGTGGCCGCGCGCCGGCGGGTTGACGCGGCGGTTCTCAGTGTTGTCGTGATGCGCAGCATGGCGGACCTCGGATCCCCCGCCCGCTTGACCGCGGAGATGAAAGCCAGAGCACTTGCCGCCGCGAGGCCGGACCGGCAGGGAACAGCCGGGGGACGGCTTGCTCCCGCGGGATGCTCCGTGCTGCCCCAACTCGCCGGTGCGGGGCGGGCGGTGATCGGGGCGGGCCACGGTTGGGGCGAGGATGTGGGCGCCAGCAGTCCGGCGGCGAGGAGGTGATTCGCCAGCCCCGGTGCCATGGCAGCCGGGCGGCCGGTGAGGGCGGTGTCCCGCCACTGGAGCGCGGCTGCGGGCAGAAGGCACTGCACGAGGCCGCCGCGGTAGTCGATGAGAACCAGGACATGTCCGAAGTCGACCGCGTGTACATGGCTGGGGGAGGTCGCGAAGCGGGGTGTCTCAGGCACGCGGGTCCCTCGCTGCTCGGTCGGTCCAGACAGGGCCGCGAGGCCGGCCAGATTGGCCCGCAGTCCGGCGTAGTGGTCGCTGTTGAAGCTGCCCTTGGTGGTGCGGGCGGCGATCTCCGGCGGCAGCAGGTGCCGCATCGCACGGGAGAGGACCGGCTTGTAGAGGTGTACGTGTGGACGGCGGTCGAGGGGGGTGCGCAGGACCGCGTCCATGACCCGCGCGTCGAGGAACGGGTTGTGCAGGTCGATGCCGCAGGTGGCGGCGAGTTGGGCGTCGGCGGCCGCGGTTCGGGCGACCTCTCGGATCTCGTCCACGAGAGTGCGTACCGAGGCGTCCGGACCGGGAAGAGGGTCCTCGGTGTCCACGGCCTCGGTGGTCGCGTCGGCCAGCAGCCGCAGCGCCGCGGGTCGGGCCCAGGACGGTGTCGGCAGGGAGTGGAACCATCCGACACGGTGATGCCGGCCGCCCCGGGACGGGACCGGGGCCGCCGGGGAGCGGGCCAGGTCGACGAGGGCGTCGCGGCGGCTGGTTCGGGCCGTGGCCGCGGCACCCACCAGAAGCGGTGCGATCGCGCAGTGCCGTAGTCGGGCCCAGCCGAGAGCCTCACGCATCGCTCGTGGCCACCTGCGTCGGCGGATGAGGTCGGCGAGGTGGACGGGCGGCTGGAACAGCACACTGTCACCGCCGTCACCGGTCAGGTGTGTCCTGCTGCCGAGGTGGTGGTGCATCCAGCGCAATTGAGCGGTCAGCCGGGCGAGGGTGAGTGTCGAGGGGGCGGGTTCGTCCGTGGCGGGGACGGAAGTGACGCCCGTGTACGGGAGGTGCTCCGCTGCCAGCGGGAAAAGGTGGTGGACGATGCGGTCCGGGTGCGCTGCGGACGCCAGCTTCGCATAGCGGAGATCCGCACCGTCGTCGTTGCCCTCGGGGTGGATTGTGACGGCGCTGAGCCTGTACGGGGCGGGCAGGGCGGCTGCGGCCAGGACAGCCACCGAGGTCGAGTCGAGCTCGCCGGAGAGGTCGCAGGACAGGTCCGGGGCGGCGGCTCGCACCCGGAGGCCCACGGCTGCCGAGAGGGCGTCGCGCAGACGGTGATGCGGCGGTCCCGGAACCGGTTCCGGGCGCCACAGTGTGGTACATCGCAGGCTTCCTCCGTTCGCGGGCAGTTCGATCCGGCAGCCTGGGGCCAGCTGTTCCACACCGGCGTAACAGGTGCGTGAGCCGATGAGCGCGGGCACCGACGGTGCGAGGACAAGGCAGGCGAGCCGCTGGGAGTCGACGGAGGCGGCGGTGAGGCCGGCGAGCATTCTGGCCGAAGTGGACCATGCCCAACCGTTCGACCAGGCCGCCACGTAGACGGGCAGGGCCGAAGCCGGGTCGGTGTGGCAGATCACGCCGTCACGAGTCTCTTCGACGACTGCGTAGGCGCCGGCCCACCGCCAGGAGATGTCGGTGGGCAGCGGAGCGTCGGCCGAGCGCCGCAGCTCGGAGCGGGTGGCACCGCACCAGCCCAGGACCAGGACGCGCCGGTGTCCGCCCTGGGCAGGGATGAAATGGGCGGGTGCGCCGCCGAGTCTCCAGGCGGAAGATCCGGCGCCGAAGCGCTCGGCTCCTTCGGGGAGGAGACGAATGTGTTCGGTGGTACTGAAACCGCCGAAGGTCACTGGCCCTCCACTTGCCGTCCGGTTCGCGCGGGGAGCGGGGTGGTGAGGACACGGCAAGTTCACTTCGTATGTCCGCACCACCCCCTGTGAAGAGGGTCAGCTGTTGTAGGCGCGACGCTTGTCCTCGCTCTGACCGCCGCCCTGGCCCTCGGTCAGCTCGGCGATGTCGCCGAGTGTGACCGGCAGCAGATCGTCCTCACGGCCGGTGCCGGTGCCGGCGCTGGTGCTGGTACCGGCGGGGCGGGTGTCGGTGCGAAGCGGATTGCTCATGGCGGTTCCTCTCTTCTCCGGACGTTCTGGGAGAGTAGAGGAGGTCTTCTTTGCAAGGACAGCGGATTTCTTGATATTTCTAGAAATCCTCAGAACGAGTGGGACGCCAAGAAATCACTCGCCATCTCCGGGCACTTCAGCGACCTCTGAGGAGAGGTCGTCGATGACCCGCGTGATGAGGGCGCGCGCAGCTCGCCCGTAGGTGGCCACCGCCGCAAGCCGCTCGAAGGCGGTGCCGTACAGCTTCACTTCCGACGGCTGGGCAAGATTCAGCTCGGCGGAGTACGTCTCCACCATCACTCGGTCGTGATCAAGGATCCAGAAACCGTGCCATGGGGCCACCGCGTATGGGGTTTCGAATCCGATGATGCCGAGCTTGACGTTCGGCAGCGTCGACAGAGAGATCAGACGGTCGAGTTGCCCGAGCATGACATCGGGCGTACAGAGCCGAAAACGCAATGCCGCTTCGGTGAGAACGAAGTGGAAGCGCTTGTCGGGTCGGTAAAGAATCTCCTGGCGTTGAGTCCGTACCCGCACTGCTTCGTCCACATCATGGGGCACGTTGAGGGTGGTGATGCCCTGAGTGAACCGCTCCCGCGCGTACCCCGCCGTTTGCAGCAGGCCAGGGACAACGGTCGGCTCGAATGCCCGGAAAAACCGTGTCCGCGCGTCAAGCCGGGCGATCGAGTTTTGATGAGAAGCGAAGCCGGCCTTCAGCTGACGCTGCCACTGCGCATACTGGAGATCCAGGGTGTGCAACGAAGTGAGCAGCGCCTCGGTCCTGGCCTCGCCTCCGGTTGCCTCGGTCCAGTCGCGGATGTCTTCGGCAGTCGGTGTCTGCCTGCCGTTCTCCAGCTTGGAGACCTTGGAAGGTGGCCACGACAACGACTCCGCGAGCTGCTTGCCGGTCATTCCGGCTTGCTGACGCAGCTCACGGAGCCGTTGCCCGAGCGCACTGCGTGCCTCGTGAACGGTAGTGATGCCCGATGACTTACTCGGCCGCAAATTCGTCCCGCCTTATGGCGTGGTGCCAGGCCGCGTCACGCCAGTAGCCGTGCTGCACGACTGTGGCGGGATCCTCGATCAGCTCACCGCCGAGGAAGCGGTCCGCGTCATCGAAGTGCATTCTGATCAGCTTGCTGGAATCGAACAACCAGTAGTCGTGGTTCGGCAGATCGTGGACGTCGGCTTGTTCACGTTCGAGATAGCGGATATCCTCACCGGCTCCGTTGGTGAACTGCGCACACCACACGCCGAATCGGCTGTAGTCGGTCAGCGGAACGCTCACCACCCGTACCCGGGAGAAGCGACGGCCACTTTCCGTTGCCTCACGGATCATATGCAGCCAATCCCGCATCCAGGGCAGGTCGTCCTTTTCGGTCGAGAGGAATCTGACCAGCGACGCGTTCTCGTACGGCGCGTCGTAGCGGTCACGGACCTCCAGACGGAACGCGGTGTGCTCGAACGTCCGGAAGAGCCGGCTGAATCCCTCGCCGGTGATGAGGCTCAGTGTTCACCCTCCTGGTATCGGCGCGCGTAGAACTTGAGTACCTCTTCGGGGATTTCGATGATCGCTTCGCCCTCGGGGACGGGGCCGACGTCGATGAGCGCCTGACGGTCGGTCACCACCCATCCCTGGGCGATGAAGGTCTTGCGATCGGTCCGGTCCGTCGCGAACAGCGTGGGTGACTGCCCCACCTGGGACGCGGGGTCCTTGCCGAGAAAACGCGCGCGCATGCCGATCCTTTCTCGAAACCTGCTGAAAGGTGCTCATGGATTGTCCTGGAGCGGCTCGGAGCCGGTCAAGGGCGCGGTCCTGATCTCCGGCGGGCCCGTTCCGGGGCGTACACCGAAACGGCCCGTCACCGCTTCTCTCCCGGTGACGGGCCGTGTTGACCGGGGCGTCACTGACGCCGTAGATGTACGTGTAGCCGTCGCCGCTCTCCGAGGCGGGCAGCAGCGCGGAGCCCCAGGCCACACCGGACTCCGAGGGCAGGGTACGGACGCGGGCCGGCGCCGTGAGGTTGGCCAGGTCGAAGTCGGCCATCACATTGCGGCTGAAGCGCCAGTCCCAGGCCCCGCTGCCGAAGCGCTCGTACTTCTGGAAGGTGTCGGAGAAGAGCCAGACGGTCCGGCCGTCCACCAGCTTCACCGAGTAGGTGGAGTCCCCGCCCGTCCAGCCGTTCGGGGTGGTCTCGGCGTACGTGGTGAACGTCCTGGAAGTGCCCGCCGCCTTGACGGAGTTGGGCTCCGTCTCGGTCCACGTCGACACGAGCGTGGCGACCATGGGGTACGCGAAGTCGGTTACGGAGATGATCCATTGAGCGTCCGGCAGCACCACCCGGTCCGTGTCCGGGTACGCCTTTCCGGCCCCCGAACTGCCCGCCGGGCGCCAGATCACCACCGCCGACTCACGGTTCGGGTCGTCGTCGGTGTCCAGCAGCAGTGTCGAGCAGTATCCGCAGCGGGGATCCCCGAGATCCTTCTGCGCCCAGAAGTCGTGGTACGCCGCGCCGTCCTTGCGCAGTGTTACGTCCGGTGGACCGCCCACTCGGCGGTGGCCTCCATCCACCAGTTGACCGAGCCGAACCGGTCGCTGCCGAGGGCGTCGATGAAGTCCTGGGCGATGTCGTTCAGACCCCATCGCGCGGTACAGGAAGGCGGCGGACTCCATCGCGTGAAGCATCCGGGAGACGGCGACGGGCCGCCCGACGGAGCCGAAGACGGCGGGAACTCCTGGGCGGCCACTTGACCGAGAGGGCCGACAGGAACGTCAGACAGCGCTCGGGATCCTCGACCGGGCCGGTCGCGCGCAGCCGGGCGGGCACCGTGGCAGGGGAGTTGAGCGCCCTCATCCCGTAACGCGCCGTGTCGTCGACGGAGAGCCGGCCGCTCCGGTACTCCTTGACGATCTTCTCGTTCGGCCCGAAGGAGAGGGTCTTCGCCGTGACGGGGACCTTGCTCGGGCCGGACGGCACCGCCCGGTACTTCCGCGCCCGCGGAGGCGGCTCATCGGCCGGGGCGGTGGCCGCTGAACCGGCACCGCCGGGCGCGGTGATTTCCCGCCGCTCGGCCCCACCCCCGTGAGGGCCGACCGGCGGAGTCCGGGAAGGCCACCCGTTCGCACGGGTTGTGGCGGACGCTAGCCGCCCGCGGTTAACGAATGGCTGACGGCCGGACGAGCCGGGCGATCAACCGGAACGGCGCGCGCGGGCGTCCGGATTTGTAGACTGCGCTGACCCGTTGGGAGCACGCGTGTCCTTGTCCCGAAGTCCCGTTGAATTCAGCCTGCTTGGCCCCGTCTCGGCCACCCGCCAAGGCGTCCGTGTGGAGCTGGGGGCGCCCAAGCAGCGCGCCGTGCTGGCCGCTCTTCTGCTGCGGCCCGGCCAAGTGGTGTCGGTCGACGAACTGATCGACCAGGTGTGGGGCGAGTCGCCGCCGGACGCCGCCCGCAAGGCGGTCCAGGTCTATGTGTCCCGGCTGCGCCGCGCCCTGCCCGAGGCGCCGCCGCGCGGGCAGCTGCCCGGGTATGTGATCGACGTACGGCCGGACCAGGTCGATCTGCACCGCTTCCGGGCGTTCGTCGCCGCGAGCCGGGGGCGCGCGGGCGCCGACGCCGACGAGCTGCTGCGCCGGGCCGGGGACGAGTGGGCGGCGGCCACCCCGCTGGCCGGGCTCGGGGACATACCGCTCGTCCGCGTCCAGGGGCCCCCGCTCCTGGAGGAGCGGCTTTCGGTCACCCGGCGGCTCATCGAGGCGAAGCTCGACATGGGCCGGCACGCGGAGGTGATCGGGGAGCTGCTCACCGTGACCGGAGAGCATCCGCACCGGGAGGATCTGCACGGGCTGCTGATGCTCGCGCTGCACCGGGCGGGCCGTACCCGCGAGGCGATCGACACGTACGAGGCGGTACGCCGCCGGACCCGGCGCGAGCTGGGCGCGGAACCGGGCAGCGCGTTGCGGGAGCTGTGCGGGCGGATCCTGCGCACCCCGGCGCCGGGAACGGGATCCGGCCGTACGGAGGCGGGACGTACGGAATCCGGCCGTACGGAAGCGGACCGTACGGAAGGCGGCCGTACGGCCCGGCTGAGCGCCGGCGCAGCCGGTGAGGAGGTGGAACGGATCGACGACTTCGTCCTGGTCGGCCGGCGGCTCCGGGCCGTCGCGGCCGAGGCCCGGGAGATCCTCGCCATGCACCCATCCCCGCGCCGCGTGCCTGTGGAGGACCTGGACGACTATCTGCTGATGCTGGGGGAGAGGGACACCCACTGGCGGACGATCGTCGACCGCGGCTCCCTGGCCGATCCGGCCGGCGTCCATTACTGCGCGCGGCTCCACCGGGCCGGCGACCGGCACCGCGTCACCGACAGCCCCGCGCAGCAGCTCGTCATCATCGACCGGGCCGTCGCCTTCGTCCCCACGGTGCCCCGGGCGCACCGGGTCGGCGCGTTCGTCATCCGCCAGCCCGGGATCGTGGCCACGCTCGTGGATCTCTACGAGCAGACCTGGGACCGGGCGGTCGATCTCGACCGCCTGGTCGACATCGACGAGGTGACCGCCGGGGCAGGAAACGGCCGGTATACCCACAGCGAATGATCGCCATGCACGGCCGCAGCGGATTTCTTCCCCTGAGCGGCTGAAATTTTGTTGATCCATGCTTGGTTGATCACTGAAGGGGCCTACTCTTCAACAGGTGAGCCAGCTGATGTCCCGTGAGTCCACCACCGCCCGCTCCAGCGAGGAGGCGTCCGCCGAGACGTCCGCCGCCGCCGCGCTTCCCGGCGCCCTGCCGGACGAGCTGCGCGCCGAGCTGATCGCCTTCCGCCGGGATCTGCACATGCATCCCGAGCTGGGCAATCAGGAGTTCCGTACGACCGCCGCGATCAAGAGCCGGCTGGAGCGCGCCGGGCTCGCGCCGCGCGTGCTGGACACCGGTACGGGCCTGATCTGCGACATCGGCATCCGGGACGGCGTACGGGACACCGGACGGGACGGCGTACGCGACAGCGCACACAACGGCGTACGCGAAGGCGCGCGCCCCATGCTCGCGCTCCGCGCCGACATCGACGCCCTGCCCATCCCCGACACCAAGACGGGCGTGCCCTACCGCTCCACCGTGCCCGACCGGGCGCACGCCTGCGGGCATGACGTGCACACCACCGCCGTCCTCGGCGCCGGGCTCGTCCTGGCCGAGCTGGACCGGCAGGGGCTGCTGCCCCACCCCGTACGGCTGCTCTTCCAGCCCGCCGAGGAGGTCCTGCCCGGCGGCGCCGCCGACGCCATCGCGTCCGGTGCGCTGGACGGTGTGGGCTCCATCATCGCCGTGCACTGCGACCCGCGCGTCGACGCCGGGAGCATCGGGCTGCGCCCCGGGCCGATCACCTCCGCCTGCGACCGGCTGGAGATCACCCTCGACGGCCCCGGCGGCCACACCGCCCGGCCGCATCTGACCACCGACCTGGTCACCGCCGCCGCCAAGGTCGCCACCGAGGTCCCCGCGCTGCTCGCCCGCCGGGTCGACGCGCGCTCGGGCCTGGCCGTCACCTGGGGCCGGATCGCGGCCGGCCACGCCTGCAACGTCATCCCGCAGCACGCCGAGCTGTCCGGCACCGTCCGCTGCCTCGACCTGCCCGCCTGGCGCGACGCGCCCGACCTGGTGCACGCCGCCATCGACGAGATCGCGACGCTGTACGGGGCGAAGACCGTGATCGACTACGTCCGGGGTGTGCCGCCGGTCGTCAACGACCCCGTCGTCACGGAGCTGCTGCGCGCCGCGCAGACCGCCCG
This sequence comes from Streptomyces paludis, assembly GCF_003344965.1. Lineage (NCBI taxonomy): Bacteria > Bacillati > Actinomycetota > Actinomycetes > Kitasatosporales > Streptomycetaceae > Streptomyces > Streptomyces paludis. The sequence continues at coordinate 4,977,117 of NZ_CP031194.1, forward strand.
CCGCGGATCGTACGCAATCGAGGACACCGAGCAGAGCCTCGGCGGGGAGGACTTCTCCTGGTACCTGGAGCGGGTCCCGGGGGCGATGGCGCGCCTCGGTGTGCGGCGGCCCGGCAGCCAGGATCGGTATGACCTGCATCGCGGAGATTTCGACGTCGACGAGCTGGCGATCACGGCCGGTGTGGAGCTTTTCACCGCCGCCGCGTTGATCGACGGCAACCGGTTGTAATCGGCCATGACATCTTCCGTTCGCGACGATCCGATAACGGCTGTCGTACGGGTCTTTACCTGACATCTACGCGCGTTACGATCGCCGCGAAACCAGCGCCGGAAGAGGCGCTTCGGTCAGGTTGAAGGAGCCCCTCTTGCGTCGTACCACCAGGATCGCCACGCTCTGTATCGCCTCGGCGGTGGCGCTGACCGCCACGGCGTGCGGCAAGACGTCGTCCTCGTCCTCCTCCGGCGACAGCAGCTCCGCGGGCACCAAGGAGGCCGCCGCCGCCATCGCGTACGACGTCGGCGGCCGGGGCGACCAGTCCTTCAACGACGCCGCCTACGCGGGTCTGTCGAAGGCCGAGTCGGACCTCAAGGTCAAGGGTGTCGACTCGGAGCCCTCCGACGGTGAGTCGGACGCCGACAAGGTGCAGCGGCTGACCGAGCTGGCCCGCGCAGGCAACAACCCGGTCATCGGTGTCGGCTTCGCCTACGCGCCGGCCATCGACAAGGTCGCCAAGAAGTTCCCGAAGACGACCTTCGGGATCATCGACGACGCCTCGGTGACCGCCGCGAACATCGCCAACATGGTCTTCAACGAGGAGCAGGGCTCCTACCTCGCGGGCGTCGCCGCCGCGAAGACCACCAAGACCGCCACGGTCGGCTTCATCGGCGGTGTCGAGACCCCGCTGATCAAGAAGTTCCAGGCCGGCTTCGAGCAGGGCGTCAAGGACACCGACCCCAAGGTCAAGGTCCTCTCCCAGTACCTGACCCAGCCGCCGAACTTCGACGGCTTCTCCAAGCCCGACCTGGGCAAGGCCGCCGCGCAGGGCCAGCTCGACAAGAAGGCCGACGTCATCTACGCCGCCGCCGGTCTGGCCGGTTCCGGCTCGATCGAGGCCGTGTCGAAGGCCGGCAAGTGGAACATCGGCGTCGACTCCGACCAGTACAACCAGAAGGGCCTGGCCGACTACAAGGACTCGATCCTCACCTCGGTCACCAAGGACGTCGCGGACGCCGTCTACAACCTGATCAAGTCCGTCCAGGACGGCAAGCCCGAGTCCGGTGAGATCCGCTACGGCCTGGACAAGGACGGCGTCGGCCTGGCCGACTCCAACCCGGCGTACACCAAGATGACCGACGTGGTCGCCGCGGTGGAGAAGGCCAAGAAGGAAATCATCGACGGCAAGATCACCGTCAAGACCACGCCGTAACCGGAGGGGCCGCGCGCCAGGTCCTCCCACTGTCGGCCGATCGCCGGACGGGCTCCACCGCCCGTCCGGCGATTTCCGGCATACCGTGACGACACACCGACGTGCTCTCCCACACCGCCTTCACCGTCTCCACTCCTTTCCCCGCCAAGGAGAGTGCGTCATCAACGCGTCCAGCAGTCCTCCCGAAGCCGTGGGGTCTCCCGCGGCCGCTCCCGCCGACTCCGGCCCCGCCGCCGTCGAGCTGCGCGGCATCACCAAGCGCTTCCCCGGTGTCGTCGCCAACCACGACATCGACATCACCGTCCGCAAGGGCACCGTCCACGCCCTGGTGGGCGAGAACGGCGCCGGCAAGTCGACCCTGATGAAGATCCTCTACGGCATGCAGAAGCCGGACGAGGGCACCATCACCATCGACGGCACCCCGGCCGCCTTCGCCACCCCCGGCGACGCCATCGCGCGCGGCATCGGCATGGTGCACCAGCACTTCATGCTCGCCGACAACTTCACCGTGCTGGAGAACGTCGTCCTCGGCGGCGAGAAGCTCTACGGCATCGGCGCCAAGGCCCGCAAGAAGATCCAGGAGATCTCCGACGCGTACGGTCTCGGGGTCCGCCCCGACGCGCTCGTCGAGGACCTCGGGGTCGCCGACCGCCAGCGCGTCGAGATCCTCAAGGTCCTCTACCGCGGCGCCCGCATCCTGATCCTCGACGAGCCCACCGCCGTCCTCGTGCCGCAGGAGGTCGAGGCGCTCTTCGACAACCTCCGCGAGCTGAAGGCCGAGGGCCTCACGGTCATCTTCATCTCCCACAAGCTGGGCGAGGTGCTGTCCGTCGCCGACGACATCACCGTCATCCGCCGCGGTACGACCGTGGGCACCGCCGACCCCGCGAACACCACCACCAAGCAGCTCGCCGAGCTGATGGTCGGCAGCGAGCTGCCCTCGCCCGAGACCCGCGAGTCGACGGTCACCGACATCCCCACGCTCACCGTGGACGGACTGCGGCTCACCGCCACCGACCCCGACGGCGCCGTACGCGAGGTGCTCGACTCCATCACCTTCACCATCCACCGCGGTGAGGTGCTCGGTATCGCCGGGGTCGAGGGCAACGGCCAGACCGAGCTGATCGAGGCGCTGATGGGGATGCGCGACCCCGACGGCGGCACCATCACCCTCGACTCCGCCGACATCTCCCACGCGCCCACCCGCAAGCGGCGCGAGGACGGCATCGGCTACATCCCCGAGGACCGGCACCGGCACGGCCTGCTGCTGGAGTCCTCCCTCTGGGAGAACCGCATCCTCGGCCATGTCACCGAGGCGCCCAACAGCCGCCGCGGACTGCTCGACCCGCGCGCCGCCCGCGCCGACACCGTACGGATCGTGCGCGAGTACGACGTCCGTACCCCCGGCATCGAGGTCACCGCGGCCTCGCTGTCCGGCGGCAACCAGCAGAAGCTGATCGTCGGCCGCGAGATGAGCCACGCCCCCAAGCTGCTCATCGCCGCGCACCCGACCCGCGGTGTGGACGTCGGCGCGCAGGCGCAGATCTGGGACCAGATCCGCGAGGCGCGCCGCGAGGGCCTCGCCGTCCTGCTGATCTCCGCCGACCTGGACGAGCTGATCGGGCTCTCCGACACCCTGCGGGTCATGTACCGCGGCCGGCTCGTCGCCGACGCGGACCCCGCCACCATCACCCCGGAGGAGCTGGGCTCGGCCATGACCGGCGCCGCCACCGGTCACCTTGAGGCCGCCGACGCGGCCGAAACGGCGGAGGACGAAGCCTGATGAAGAAGTTCGACAAGGACAGGCTGATCCTGGGGGTCGCCGGTCCGGCGCTCGCCATGGTCGTCGCCTTCGCCCTCACCACGGTGGTGCTGCTGGCCTCGGGCAAGGACCCGTTCCGGCTCTACCAGCTGATGTCCGACTCCGCGCAGTACGTCGACATCCAGGTCCTGATCATCAACCAGGCCGGCACGTACTACCTGGCCGCCCTCGCGGTCGCCGTCGGCTTCCGGATGAACCTCTTCAACATCGGCGTCGACGGCCAGTACCGGCTCGCCGCCATGATGGCCGCCCTCGTCGGCGCCAACGTCAACCTCCCCGGACCGCTCCACATCGCGCTGATCGTCATCGTCGCGATGCTGGTCGGCGCGTTCTGGGCGGGCATCGCGGGCATCCTGAAGACGACGCGCGGAGTGAGCGAGGTCGTCGCGACGATCATGCTCAACGCCATCGCCACCAGCCTGATCGCCTGGCTCATCCAGCCGACGAACCTCGGCGTCCAGCCGGCCGGGTCCAACAACCTGACCACCGGCATGATCCCGGAGTCCGGCTGGTTCCCCGGTCTCTCCCTCGGCGCCGAGGCCGGTCACATCTACGGCTTCACCTTCGTCGCCGTCGCCTGCGGAATCGTCTACTGGTTCGTCCTCGGCCGTACCCGCTTCGGCTTCGACCTGCGCGCCACCGGCGCCAGCGAGAGCGCCGCGCAGGCGTCCGGCGTCGACGCCAAGAAGATGACCCTGACCGCCATGCTGATCTCCGGCGGCGTCGCCGGGCTCGTCGGCATGCCGACCCTGCTCGGCGACTCCCACACGTACAGCCTGGACTTCCCGGCCGGTATCGGCTTCGTCGGCATCACCATCGCGCTGCTCGGCCGGAACAACCCGGTGGGCATGCTCTTCAGCGCGCTGCTGATCGCCTTCCTGGACAAGACCTCCGCCTCCCTCGACCAGTTCGGGTACGAGAAGGAGATCGCCACGATCATGCAGGGCCTGATCGTGATCGCGGTCGTCGTCAGCTACGAACTCGTCCGCCGTTACGGGCTCCGCCGCCAGCAGCAGAAGGTCGGCGAGGAACTCGCCGCCGGCGGCGCCCTCACCACCGAGGCCCACCCCGACCCCACGTCCGGCGACGGCTCCGGTGACGACTCCGGCTCCGGCCCGTCCGACAAGACCGAGAAGGAGGGGTCCGCGCTGTGAGTACGCGTACGAACACGAGCACCGTCTCTGCCACGAGCACGGCTCCCAAGAAGACCGGCGGCGGACGCCCCGCGCTCACCCTGCCCGTCATCCTGCTGATCGTCGCGGGCGGACTGGCCCTCGTCTCGCTCGTCCGGCTGATCAGCGGCGCCGAGGACATCACCTCCGTCGGCCAGGTCGCCGGCGCCCTCGAACTCGCCATCCCGATCGGCCTCGCCGGACTCGGCGGCCTGTGGGCCGAGCGTGCGGGCGTCGTCAACATCGGCCTCGAAGGCATGATGGTCCTCGGCACCTGGTTCGGCGCCTGGGCCGGCTTCCAGTGGGGCCCCTGGACCGGCGTCCTCGTCGGTATCCTCGGCGGCTGCCTCGGCGGACTGCTGCACGCCGTCATCACCGTCACCTTCGGCGTGAACCACATCGTCTCCGGTGTGGCCATCAACATCCTCGCCGTCGGCGCCACCCGCTACCTCTCCAAGTACGCGTTCGACGGCGTCGAGGGCGGCTCCACCAAGCAGTCCCCGCGGATCGGCTCCATCACCGAGATCACCGTCCCGGGGCTCGCCGACTGGATGGCCACCCTCCAGGGGAAACACTGGTTCCTGATCTCCGACATCGCGGGCATCATCGGCGGCCTGGTCACCAACCTGTCGCTGCTCACCCTGTTCGCGCTGCTGCTGATCCCCGCCACCTGGTGGATCCTGTGGCGCACCGCGTTCGGACTGCGGCTGCGCTCCTGCGGTGAGAACCCGGTCGCCGCCGAATCCCTCGGCGTCAACGTCTACAAGTACAAGTACATCGCCGTCGCCGTCTCCGGCGGGCTCGCCGGACTCGGCGGCGCCTTCCTCGCCATCGTCTCCACCGGCATCTACCAGGAGGGCCAGACCGGCGGGCGCGGCTATATCGGCCTCGCCGCGATGATCTTCGGCAACTGGATGCCGGGCGGCATGGCACTGGGCGCCGGGCTCTTCGGCTTCACCGACAGCCTCAAGCTGCGCGGCGGCGCCGAGAACGTCCACGCCATGCTGCTGCTGCTCGCGATCCTGCTGGTCCTCGCCGTAGCCTGGCAGCTCTACAAGAAGAAGTACGTCCCCGCCGCCGTCTCGGCGGCCGTCTCGGTGCTGCTCTTCGTCTGGTACGGGCTGACCGACCAGGTGCCGAGCCAGTTCGTCGACGCCGCGCCGTACGTCACGACGCTGCTGGTCCTCGCGCTCTCGGCGCAACGGCTGCGGATGCCGAAGGCGGACGGGATGCCGTACCGAAGAGGGCAGGGCAAATGACCGCGACCGCCGTGGACACCGGGACCGCCGACTGGGACGCCCTGCGGGCCGCCGCCCGCGACGCCATGTCCCGTGCGTACGCCCCGTACTCGAAGTACCCGGTCGGCGTGGCCGCCCTGGTCGACGACGGGCGTACGGTCACCGGCTGCAACGTCGAGAACGCCTCGTACGGCATCGGGCTGTGCGCCGAGTGCGGCCTGATCTCCGCCCTCCAGCTCGGCGGCGGCGGCCGGCTCACCCACTTCACCTGCGTCGACGGCGCGGGCGAGGTGCTGGTGCCGTGCGGACGCTGCCGGCAGCTGCTGTACGAGTTCGGCGGGCCTGAGCTGATCCTGGAGACCCCGGACGGCTTCCGCACACTGGACGAGATGCTCCCGCAGGCATTCGGCCCGGGACACCTGGAAGCCCGCCACTGAGCCCGGTCCCGGGGAGAGCCGCGATCCGGCTCCCCCGGGGCCGCTGTAATGATCCGGCTCCCCCGGGGCCGCCGCAATACCGAACCAATCCACGCGTAAGGACCACCATGGACGTCATCTCCGTCATCCGCACGAAGCGCGACCGGGGCGAGCTGAGCCCGGAGCAGATCGACTGGGTGATCGACGCCTACACGCGCGGCGAGGTCGCCGACGAGCAGATGTCGGCGCTCGCGATGGCCATCCTGCTCAACGGCATGAACCGCACCGAGATCGCCCGCTGGACCGCCGCCATGATCGCCTCCGGCGAGCGCATGGACTTCTCCGCGCTGTCGCGCCCCACGGCCGACAAGCACTCCACCGGTGGCGTCGGCGACAAGATCACCCTGCCGCTGGCCCCGCTGGTCGCCGCGTGCGGCGCCGCCGTACCGCAGCTCAGCGGCCGGGGGCTCGGCCACACCGGCGGCACGCTCGACAAGCTGGAGTCCATCCCCGGCTGGCGGGCGCTGCTCTCCAACGAGGAGATGCTGCACGTCCTCGACACCACCGGCGCGGTCATCTGCGCGGCGGGCGACGGACTGGCCCCGGCCGACAAGAAGCTGTACGCGCTGCGCGATGTCACGGGCACGGTCGAGGCGATCCCGCTGATCGCCTCCTCGATCATGTCCAAGAAGATCGCCGAGGGTACGGGCTCGCTGGTCCTGGACGTCAAGGTCGGCACCGGCGCGTTCATGAAGACCATCGAGGACGCCCGCGAACTCGCCGCCACCATGGTCGGCCTCGGCACCGACCACGGCGTGAAGACCGTCGCGCTCCTCACCGACATGGCCACCCCGCTCGGCCTGACCGCCGGCAACGCCCTTGAGGTCCGCGAGTCCGTCGAGGTCCTCGCGGGCGGCGGCCCGGCCGACGTCGTCGAACTCACCCTGGCCCTCGCCCGCGAGATGCTCGACGCGGCGGGCCTGCCCGACGCCGACCCGGCGAAGGCGCTGGCCGACGGCTCGGCGATGGACGTCTGGCGCCGCATGATCGCGGCCCAGGGCGGCGACCCGGACGCGGCCCTCCCGGTCGCCCGCGAACGCCAGACCATCACGGCCCCCGCCTCCGGCGTCCTCACCCGCCTCGACGCATACGGAGTCGGCGTCGCCGCCTGGCGCCTGGGCGCGGGCCGCGCCCGCAAGGAGGACCCGGTCCAGGCCGGCGCCGGCATCGAAATCCACGCCAAGCCCGGCGACCGGGTCACCGAGGGCCAGCCCCTGCTGACCCTGCACACGGACACCCCGGAGAAGTTCGCCTACGCCACCGAGGCGCTGGAGGGCACGTACGACATCGGCGCGGCGGGCACGGCGTACGAGGCGACCCCGGTGGTGCGGGAACGTATCGCCTGACGCGGGCCGGCGGGGGTCTGACCTGCGGGGATACCCATTCGGGTGAACGGGATCGGTGGACGGCCACCGGTCCCGTTCGGCATGCTGGGATCGGTGACACAACGAAGGAGACCGCCATGAGCGCACTCACCGCCGACCGGGACTGGGCCCGGCTTGTCCATGCCTGGGAGGAGACGCATCCGCCCGAGGGCTGCAAGGTGGAGATCGTTGACGGGGTCATCACCGTGTCACTGCCACCCTCCTGGGACAACAACGTCACAGCCTCCCGGCTTGTGCGCCGGCTCTGCTTCGTGATCCCGGAGGACTGGGCGATCTTTCAGTGGCAGGAAGCGGTCGTACCGGGCCGCAAGGGCCTCTACATGCCTGATGTGATGGTGGTGGCGCAGGAGCACAAACCGGCGCCGGGAGACCTCTTCCCCGCGAGCAGGGCGAAGTTCATCGCGGAGATAACCTCACCGGGGTACGCCCACCACGACCGCGTAGCCAAAGCACATGGCTATGCCCATGCCGGCGTACCGCTCTATCTGTTGCTCGACCCCTGCGCGTCGGATGCTCCGACAGCCACGCTCTACGGCGACCCCGAGGGCGGCACGTACCGCGTGCTCGAAGCGGTTGCGTACGGGGGCAAGATCACCCTCCCCGCCCCCTTCGACCTGGCGATCGACACGGCCGAGTTCCCTGTCAGCTGACCGCGCGCGCAGCGCTCAGCAGCCCCGGCAGCTCCCGCATGTCCTCGAAGACCACCGTGCCCGGCCCGGCCAGCCGGTGCGCGGCGGTCAGGCCGCCCGCGTAGCCGAACGACCGCATGCCCGCCGCGCGCGCCGCCGTCACGCCGTACGGGCTGTCCTCCACCACCGCGCAGCGCGCCGGATCCACGCCCAGCGTGCGGGCCGCGTGGAGGAAGAGGTCGGGCGCGGGCTTGCCCAGGGCGACGTCTGCGGCGCTGAAGATACGGGCCTCCGCGAAGTGGTGGCGCAGGCCGGCGGTGGCCAGATTGCGCCGGATGTTCGCGTGGCCGCCGTTGGAGGCGAGACAGAAGGGCAGGCCGAGCGCTTCGAGCGTTCCGATCGCGTCCGCCACGCCGTCGATCGCGGTCAGTTCGGTGGCGAGGGCCTCCTCGTAGAGGTGGTCGTACGCCTTGTACCACTCCGGCGCGAGGGGCCGCCCGAGCCGTTCCTCGATGAACGCGTCCCGGATGGCGAAGGACGAGCCGACGAAGGTGGAGATGACCTCCTCCTCGGTGAAGTCACATCCCAGGTCGGCCATCACCCGCACGTCGATCTTCACGCAGATGCGCTCGCTGTCGACGAGGACACCGTCGCAGTCGAAGATCACCAGCTCAACGGGTCCAGCGGGTCCGGCGGGTCCGTCAGGTTCGGCGGGTCCGTCAGGGTCGGCAGGTCCGGCGGGTTCGGCAGGCTCATGCGTCATGGTCATGTTCAGCAGCGTACGGGCCGGTCCGTGCGCGGCTGCGATGAGTTTTGGCAGTGTGAGCGGTCTCCTACCCCGTGGATGTCACGGAACCGATCCTTCTCGCCATCGCCGGCCGCGTCACGCCCGCCGAGGTGCCGACGCTCTCCGGCCAACTGGAAACAGCGCTGCGCGCCGCACTCCCGACGGCCGGAGGCCGGGGAGAGGTGATCTGCGACGTGGGCGGCCTCGTCCAACCGGGCCTGGCGGCGGTCGACGTGCTGGCCCGGCTGCGACTGGCGGCCCGCAGGCAGGGGTGTGGGTTCCAACTGCGGGGGGTGGGGCGGGAGCTGCGGCTGCTGCTGGAGTTGGTAGGACTGGCGGAACTGGGCGACCCGCGCGACACGGCCCAGGCCGACGACGGCGCGGACCACTGAGCCCCGACGAGCCCCGACGGCCGCGGATCGGGCGGCGCCCACGCTTGACACCTGCTGGGAGGGGTTGTCGGGTGCGGGTCAGAGCGACGCTGAGTGGGGTGGGTCGGTGGCGGAGGTTGTGGGTGTGGGGCCGCCCCTCCAGCTTTGAGTGTCGCGCTTCCGGGCCGGGTGTAAAGGGCGCTCCTTCGTCGCGTCGGCTGCGCCGATTGCGCTGCGCTTCACCCTTGACACCCGTCCCTCCAGCGCAAGTGCGGGTGTGGGAGGGGCGGCCGGGGGGAAGGGGGGCCCAGGAGGTGGCGCCGTTCTGCCACTCGGCTCAGGGGCTGGCAGGCGGGTGGGCCCTGCGGGGCTGCGCGACAGAGGAATGGGGTGACTCGGCACCGGCTCAGCGGCTGACGGTCCGCTGTTTGCTGAGACTCAAGCCCCGCTGGTCACTGTCGCGCTGTGGTGCCCGGAAGGCGGACGGCTTCTGCTGCCCGGCTGGGTCCGCGGGCCGGACACCCTGCCCGCATGCCCCACATGGGATGGTTTGGCGGCCTGTTGGAGGTTTCCTCGGGCGGCACATGTGTCCTCAGGTGCGTTAGCGGCACTCCGGGACGCATGGACGGCCTTCAGGGGCCCACTTGGCGCCACCCGCGTCCCAGTAATCCCACAACCCACACAACGGTGACCAGCGGGGCTTGTGTCTCAGCAAACAGCGGACGGTCGGACGCTGAGCCGGTGTGGGACCGCCCCATTCCTCTGCCGCGCAGCCCCGCAGGGCCCACCGGGCCGCCAGCCCCTGAGCCGAGTGGCAGTGCGGCGCCACCCCTTCGGGCCCCCTCCCCCCGGCCGCCCCCCCCTCATCCGCACTTGCGACTCCGGGGGAGGTGTCAAGGGCGGAGCGCAGCGGAGTCGGCGCAGCCGACGCGACGAAGGAGCGCCCTTTACTCCTCCACCGGAGGCGCGACACTGAAAGGAGGAGGGGCGGCCCAGCGCCAAGCGCCTCGCTCCCGTACACCCCGGTTACCTCTTGGTACTGACCCGCACCCGACAACCCCACGGTGCCCAGCGGGGCGCGAGTCTCAACCAGCAGACGGCCGTCAGCCGCCGCGACGACCCCCGCAGCCGGCTGACGGGGTTCACCGGGTAAGGAGCGCTCCTCCCGGAGGCGCAGGCGCAGGCGCAGGCGCAGACGGAGTCGGCGGATACGCGGAGGGGCCCACCCGTACCACCCGTACGCGTGGGCCCCTCCGCTCGTACCGTCGTCCCGCCCTCCGTTACGCCGCCAGCGTCTCCGGCAGGTCGAACAGGGGGAACCACCGGGGCGTGTCCAGGAAGCAGTTCAGCGCCGAGATCTTGCCGTTCTCGATCTCGATGATCTGGAGCGCCCACGGCGCGAACCCGTCGCCGGACTCCGCCGGCTTGTAGTGCGCGAAGGCCGGTGTGCCGTTCGCGACCGTCGCGACGAGGCGCGAGCCGCGGCAGCCCGCGCCGATGGTGAGCATGAAGCCGGTGATGTCGTCGTGGCCCTGGAGCCACAGGTCGAAGGGCGGCATCGTGAACTTGGCGTCGTCGTGGAGCAGTTCCGTCAGCGCCTTCATGTCGTACCCCTCGAAGGCCACGACATAGCGCTCCAGCAGCCGCTGGTGCTCCTCGTCCAGCTCACTGGCCGTCTCGGTCGCCGCGGGCTCGGACTCGGCGATCGTCGCGCGCGCCCGCTGGAGCGCGCTGTTGACCGACGCGACCGATGTGTCGAGCAGTTCGGCGACCTCGCTGGCCTTCCAGGACAGCACCTCGCGCAGGATCAGCACCGCCCGCTGCTTGGGCGCGAGATGCTGGAGCGCCGAGACGAACGCCAGCCGGATCGTCTCCCGCGACACCGCCGCCTCCGCCGGGTCCGTCACGGACGGCAGCACCCGGCCGTCCGGCACCGGCTCCAGCCAGGCGGTCTCCGGGAGCGGGGTGAGCTGCGCCTGTGCCACGGGGGTGGGCCCCGACAGATCCATCGGACGCGCCCTGCGGTTGCCCGCGCTGAGCATGTCCAGACAGACGTTGGTCGCGATGCGGTAGAGCCACGATCTGAGCGAGGACCGGCCCTCGAACGTCTGGAAGCTCTTCCACGCCCGGACCATCGTGTCCTGAACGGCGTCCTCGGCCTCGAACGGGGAGCCCAGCATCCGGTAGCAGTAGCCGGTCAGCTCCGTCCGGTACTGCTCCAGCCGGGAGTCCAGCTCGCTCTGCCCCGCGTCTGCCGTCGCTGTCGTATCGCTCATCGCGTCGTCACCCCAGTCGCCCCGCGTGAATCCGGTCCGTGACCAGTCTCGCGGAAGGTGCTGTCCGGCCGCAGCGGATTGGCTCAGGTATCCCGGGCCGCCGGGACTGTTTGCGGTGGTTGTTTACGGTGGTGATCCTCTTGGCCCGAGGCATTCCGCGTCCGACGGCATCGCCGGACCTTGACCTTGACGCAACGGCAGGGTTTCTACTGGTGAGATGCGGATCGGAGAGATTGCCGCGCTCGTGGGGCTCACCACCCGGGCGATCCGGCACTACCACCACGTCGGACTGCTCCCGGAACCGGCGCGGCGCCCCAACGGCTACCGCGCCTACAGCGTGCGCGACGCCGTCCTGCTCGCCAGGGTGCGCCGGCTCACCGAACTCGGCCTCGGCCTCGATGAGGTGCGCGACGCCCTCGCCGACGATGCCGGGCGCGAACTGAACGAGATATTGAAGGAACTCGACGCCGACCTGGCCCGTCAGGAAGCGGGCATCCGGGAGTGCCGGCGTCGGCTCGGTGTCCTGCTCGCCGAGCCGCCCGGCGTGTGCGGTCCCGTCTCACCCGGCCTTGCCGCCCTGCTGGCGCAGGCCCCCCGGACGGACTCGCCGAGCGCGGTCAAGGACCGCGCGTACCTCACGCTGGTCGACACCGCCGGTCCCGGTGCCCAGGAGATTTTCGCGCTGCTCGGCACGCTGGTCGCCGATCCCGCGGTCGCCGAACTGTACGAGCGCCTCGACGCGCTCGCCGAAGCCCCCGCCGACGATCCGCGGATCGCACCCCTGGCGGCCGATCTCATGGCGGCCGTCCCCGACGAGGTGTTCGCCGTGATCCCCGAGGACGGGGTGGTCGTGGCCGGGTTCAAGGAGGCGCTGCTCGCCGAGTACGCGCCCGCGCAGGCGGAAGTAGTGGGCCGCCTCATGGACGCGTTCATGGGGCGGGGCCGGAGATGAGCGGCGGACGGGGCGTATGCGTGGCGCGGGTCGCGGTGGCCGCCGTACTGCCGGGGGAACTGGCCCTGGCGGCCTGCCTGGTGGCCGGGGTCCGGCCACCAGGGTGGGCGCTCGCGGGCGCCGAGGCGCTGGCGCTCGCGGTGCTGCTGCTGGAGGCATGGGTGCTGCGCTCCCTGTACGTTGCCGCGCGCGCCCGTGGCGCGGACCGCCGGGCGTCGTGGCGGGCAGCCGTACGGGAGGCGGTGCCGGTGTCGGTCCGCCGCCTGGTCCTCCACGAGCTGCGCGCCCTCGCCTCCCTGGCGCGGTGGGTCCGGCGCGGCACGCACGGGGTGCGCCCCGGGGACCTGGCCGCCGCGTACACCGGGCCCCAGACCGGGATGATGTACGGGCTGCTCTTCGTGCTGGTCGTCGAGACAGTGGGGCTGGCCCTCCTCATCCCCTGGCCGGCGGTCCACCGGGTGGTCCTGGTGCTCGACCTGTACGGCGTCGTTCTCGTACTGGCCCTGCACGCCGCCTGCGTCACCCGGCCGCACGTCGTACGCCCCGACGGCTCTCTCCGGATCCGCTACGGAGCCCTCTTCGACCTCGCCGTACCGCCGGACGCGGTCGCCTCGGTCCGGATTGACCGCCGCTACCCCGAAGGCCGTCTGGTCACCCTGTCCGAGGACGGGGTCCTCGACCTCATCGTGGGCAGCCAGACCTCGGTGACCCTGGAGCTGAACCGGCCGCTTCCCTTCACCCGCCCGCTCGGCGCCACGGAGGAGACACACACCATCCGCTTCCACGCCGACGACCCGCGCGCACTGGTCCACGCACTCCGTCAGCCCGCCTGACCAGCGCCCGGAACCGAAGCCGTCGGCGCGTTATCGGTCCTTCGGCTCCGAAGCGGGAGAGAGCGATCCGCTCAGGATCTGAGGCGCGCCCGCTGAAGGCGCGTGCTCAGTTGCCAGGTGGTGGCGTACAGCAGTAGGGCGACTGTGAAGGCGGCGCCCGCTCGTTTGGTGGCGCCTGTCAGGACGCCTTCGGCGACGGTGGGCCAGGGGGCCAGGGTGGGTTTTTCGGGGTAGGTGGTTTCGCTGGTGCCGTCGTTTTGATTGATGGTGGTGGGGCGGCTGTAGTCGACTTCCGTTATGTGGCGGTAGGCGTCGAAGTCGGCGCGGGCGTGGATGGTGGCGCCCAGTGCGGGGGATGCGACGAGCAGGGCCACCGTGGTCCAGCGTGCCGCGGGGCTCAGGCGGGTGGCGGGGGTGCCCGGGGCCGTGGGGGTGCTTGGGCAGTTGCGGGTGCGGCGCCACAGGTGGAGGCCGATGGCTGCCAGGCCGAAGGCGGTGCTCGCGTACTGGAGCAGGCGGGCGGCTCTCAGCCCGCCCGGCATCTCGGCGCGCAGCAGCGCCACATGGGTGACCACGAAGCCGTCGCCGTGGGTGAAGGAGTCCCACACCAGGTGGGTGACGATGCCGATGACCGCGGAGATCAGCAGCCACAGCGCATACCCCGCCCTCGCCCTCGCCCGGCCGCCCGGCACCGGATCGGGCTTCGGAGTCGGCGTCGGCGTCGGCAGGCGGAGGCCGGCCGGGAGCAGCGCTGTGACCGGTGCGCGGAGCATCCGGTACGCCGCGACCAGCGCGAGGGTGAAGGGCAGGCCGACGAGCGGGCCGACGACGAAGGAGTGGGTCTCCGTGGCGTTGAGGAGCGGCCCGTACCAGTCCTCGGCGCTGGTCGACGACACGCCGAGAACGCCCAGGAAGTACGGGGCGTCGGGTGCGATGGCGCCCGCGACCAGCGCGGCCGGTACGAACGGCGGGCGCAGGAACGGCAGTACCGCGGCGGGATGGGACAGGGTGAAGGGCAACTCGGTGATCTTCCGGTGGAACGGGTCGACAGGGCATTCGGCACGGGCATGCGACAGGGCTCGATAGGCCATTCGAGAGAGTATTCATCTTGACGGACTATCGCAACCTCCGCTTCCTCTTCCGCTTCCCTTCCGCCTCAGCGCCTGCCGCGCACCGCCCGCACGGACGCGGCCAGCACCGCCACGCCCGCCAGCAGCGGGACCACGATGCCGAGAACCGGCAGGAGTTCACCCCAGGCGTCCGCATAGGCGTACGCGACGAGCGGCGGCGAAGCCACGGCCATCGCGCCCGCCTCCCGTACACCCGGCGAACCCGCGCGCACGGCGAGCGCCACGCCCGTCACGGCCAGGACCAGCAGCGGCCAGGCGCCGTAGTCCGTGGTCACGACGAAGGCGCCGGTGTGTACGGCCACCACCGGGAACCACGCCACGGCCGCCATCGCCCCGGCCGCCGCCGACAGCCCCCGGTCCCCGCGCAGGTCCGGCGGGCAGGCGAGGACCACGGCGACGGTCAGCAGCGCCGCGACCGGAGTGGCCACCTGTTCGCTGTGCGCGGGGGCGGAGACGGACCACAGGGCGGCCGTGCCCAGCGAGCCGCACACGGCCAGGCCCGCGCCCAGCGGCCACCGGCCGGTCAGCGCGACGACCGCGCCGACGCAGACCAGCGCGGACAGCAGCATGTACAGGGCCCAGACACCCTCCGTGGCCGCGGAGAGCTGGATCCACGCGGGCGCGGGCGAGCGGACGAGCGACTCGTACCACCTCGCCAGGCGCAGCCCGCAGTCCACCGCGCCGGCCGCCAGCGCGAAAGGCGCCGCCAGGCCGAGAAAGCGCCCGGCGGGCGAGGCCGAGTCGAGGCGCAGCCGGACCCGGACGGCGTGCGCGGCCAGATCGGCGTCCGCGCGCAGCCGGGCGGCACGCGGCAGGTCGGCCGTCAACTCCCGGTGCACATCGACGATTTCGCGGCCGTGGGCGGCCCGGTACGCGGCCGGGTACAGCCTCCACAGCGGGTCGCGCGGCGGGTCGCTCGGCGGGTCGAGCAGTGGATCGAGCAGCGGATCGAGGTGGCCGGTCCGGTCGGCTCCCGTCCTCCCGCTCACGCCGGCGCCGCCGATCCCTCCGCGCCGAGCCGCCGCCTGACCTCCCGCGCCGTCGCCGCCAGCCGCTCCGCCTCGGCCTCCAGCCGCTCCCGGCCGGCGGGCGCGAGGGCGAAGACCCGGCGCGCCCGGCCGTTCACGATCTCCTCGCGCTCGACCTGGATCAGCCCCTCGGCCAGCAGCCGGTCCAGCGCCCCGTACAGCGCCCCGGTACGCGGCACCACCCGGCCCTCGCTGATGGCCTTGACCTCCTGGGCGATGGCGTATCCGTGCCGGGGCGCGTTCGCCAGCGCCGTCAGCAGGAGCAGCGCCAGTTCCTGCATTCCTCTTTCGCTCATGTCAGCAGAGTATTCCGCCCGGCGGAGTCGGCGGAGTCGGCGGAGCCGGCGGAGTCGAGGGGCCCGGCTGAATCACCGCCCCTGGCCGCCTCAGGTGCCGGGCTTCCGCCCGTACACGTACACCGCGGTGCCCGTCTTCAGCATCGACCAGTACTTCTTCGCGTCCGCCGTCGTCATGTTCACGCAGCCGTGCGAGCCCGGCGGGTTCCACATGCTCAGCTTCACCGAGTGGAACGCCTGCCCGCCGTCGAAGAACTGGCTGTACGGCATCGGGACGTTGTAGATCGTCGAGACGTGGTCCTTGTTCCGCCAGTAGACCTTCTTCAGCCCGGTCCGCGTCGCGTACCCCTTGCGGCCCGTCCGCACCGGCACCGGGCCGTACGCCAGCTTCTTGCCGTCCTGGATCCAGCTCAGCTGCCGGGTCAGGTCGACGCACGCGATACGCCCCTTGTTCGTGGGGCACTTGCCGGCCTTGTTCGGGTCCTTGCCCGCGGCCTTCTGCTGGTTCATGAGGTCCATCACGCCCCAGGTCACCGGGCCCGCGTAGCCCGCGGTCGGTGTGATGCCGTGCTTCGACTGGAAGCCGCGGATGGCCGTGCAGTCCGCCGTGGACTGCTTGCCGTCCACCGGCCGGCCGAGGAACTTCTCCACCTGCTTCTGGTACGGGCCGACCCCCGCCGTACAGGCCGACGCCGCCGCCGCGGGCGTCGCGCCGAGCCCGACCACGGTCAGGGGCACCACCAGCGCCGCGATTCCGGCCGCCACGGTCCCACCGCGCGATATGTGTCCCATCCGCCCCGTCCCCATCCGCCCCGTCCCCCTCCAAGCAACATCCAATATGGCCATATGTGTGGCCTGTCTTGGGTGGTAGACGACCGGGGCGGGTGCGTAGTTGCGCGTTGGGGGCGGTTTATTTCCCGGCGGTACGGAGACGATCACGCGACCGGCGAAAACGATCACGCGACCGTACGGAGACGATCACGCGCCCGTACGAAAACGATCACGCCGCCTTCGCCGACAGCGCCTGCCGCCGCCTCTCGCCGCGCGCCGCGTGCGTCCCGTACAGCGTGACCGATACGACGCCGGCCCCCGCCAGCAGCCCCAGCGACACCGTCGCGCTCCAGCCGCCCGCGTGGAACGCGACCGCGCCCAGCGTGCCGCCCGCGCTGCTGCCCAGGTAGTACGCCGACTGGTAGAGCGCCGACGCCTGCGCGCGGCCCGTCGTGGCCGTACGGCTCACCGCCGCGGACGCGACCGCGTGGCCCGCGAAGAAGCCCGCCGTGATCAGCACCAGCCCGAGCAGGACGGCCACCAGCGTGTCCGCCAGCGACAGCAGCAGCCCGGCGGCCGTCGTGCTCACCGCCAGATACAGCGCGCCGCGCCGGCCCAGCCTCGCGACCAGCCGGCCGGCCGCCGCCGAGGAGACCGTACCGACCAGATAGACCAGGAAGATCGAACCGATCACGCCCTGCGGCAGATTGAACGGCGCCTCCACCAGCCGGTAGCCGAGCGCCGTGTACACCGCGCCGAACACCACCATGAACAGCCCGCCGATCGCGTACAGCCGGCGCAGCAGCGGATCGGAGAGATGGCCGCCGACCGTCCGCGCCAGCGCGCGCGGGCTCAGCGAACGCGGTGTGAAGTGGCGCGCCTTCGGCAGCAGCAGCCGGAAGACCACCGCGCACCCGACTGCCAGCAGCCCGACCGCACCCAGCGCCGCGCGCCAGCCCCACAGCTGGGCGACCCAGCCCGCGACGACCCGGCCGCTCATCCCGCCGACGCTGTTGCCCGCGACGAACAGCCCGATCGCCGCGATCAGCGCCTTCGGCCGTACCTCCTCCGCCAGATACGCCATCGCCGACGCCGGAACCCCGGCGAGCGCCGCGCCCTGGAGCGCGCGCAGCGCCACCAGCCACTCGATGCTCGGCGCGAACGGCACCAGCAGGCCCACCGCCACCGCGACCGCCAGCGACGCGGTCATCATCGTGCGCCGGCCGAACCGCTCGGACAGCGCGCTCAGCGGCAGTACGAACAGTGCCAGCGCGCCCGTCGCAGCCGAGACCGTCCAACTGGCGCGGCCCGCCGTCACACCGAAGCCGGCGGATATCGCGGGCAGCAGCGCCTGCGTGGAGTAGAGGAGGGCGAAGGTCGCGACCCCGGCGGCGAAGAGCGCGAAGCTCGTCCGGCGGTAGCCGGGGCGGCCGGGCGCGAGGCGCGTGTCGACGACGGACTCGGAGGTGGCGGGGAACTGCGCGGCGGAGGCACCCGTGGTGACGGGTGCCCCGGTACTGACTGAAGGCATGCTTCGAACGTAAACACCGCCGGTTCATGCGTCCAATGCACGGAATGGCGATAATCGTTCCCATGGTGCATGAGCCGAGGTCACAGCCGCGCGTGTCATGGAACAGTTACGAACACGACATGGATCACACAGAGCACGGCGCCGCCGCCGTCCTCGCCCCCCGCCTCGCGTACTTCGCCGGGGTGGCCCGCCACGAGCACGTCACCCGGGCCGCGCAGGAGATGGGCGTCCCGCAGTCCACGCTCTCCCGCGCGATGGTCCGGCTCGAACAGGATCTGGGCGTCGCCCTGTTCGCCCGCCGCGGCCGTACGGTCTCGCTGACCCCCGCCGGACGCACCTTCCTCACCTCCGTCGAACGCGCCCTCGCCGAGGTGGAGCGGGCCGCCGAGTCGGTACGGGCCGACGCGGACCCGGCGTCGGGGAAGGTCGCCTTCGGGTTTCTGCACACCCTCGGCTCCGAGACCGTACCGGGCCTGATCAGGACGTTCCGCGCCGACCATCCGCGTGTGCGGTTCCAGCTCGTGCAGAACTACGGCGAGGCGATGATCGAGCGGCTGCGCGCGGGCGATCTCGACCTCTGCCTCACCTCACCGGTGCCGGACGCCCCCGACCTCGTCGCCCGCCGGCTGGACGAGCAGCGGCTGCGGCTCGTCGTCCCCGACGACCACCGGCTCGCCGGCCGCCGGCGCGTACGCCTCGCCGAGGCCGCCGACGAAACGTTCGTCACGCTCGAACCGGGTTACGGGCTGCGCCGTATCACCGACGACCTCTGCGCGGAGGCGGGCTTCCGCCCGCGCGTGGCCTTCGAGGGCGAGGAGGCCGAGACCCTGCGCGGGCTGGTCGCGGCGGGTCTGGGCGTGGCCCTGCTGCCCCCGCCCGCCGTGGCGCGGCCCGGCGTGGTCGAGCTGACGGTGACGGCGCCGCGCGCGGTCCGCGAGATCGGGGTGGCCTGGCTGGACGGCCACCCGGACACCCCACCGGTGGCCGCCTTCAAGCGCTTCCTGCTCTCGCGGAGGGGCCAGCTGCTCGGCTAGATGGCCGGTTCCAAGGAGAGGGGATCCGCGGGCACGCGCGCCAACGTGACGTCGGTTTCCTGCCAGCGGACACACGTGCGCCGAGCCAGCATGGGCGCATGACCAAGTACACCGTGCTCCCCGTTGACGCTGCCGCCCTCAAGGAACTGCGGGTCGCCGACGACGCGGGCCGTCTCCGCGTCCCGTACGTCGCCACCCACGACGACGAGGGCTCCCCGCTGCGCTGCTGCCTGCGCCCCATCGGGCTCGGCGAGCGTATCGCCCTTGTCTCGTACGCCCCGTTGCGGCGCTGGGCCGCCGCGGAGGGCGCGCTTCCGGGCGCCTACGACGAACAGGGTCCCGTCTTCATCCACGCCGATGACTGCGGCGGGTTCACTCCGGGCGAGGAGTACCCGTTCGACCGGCCGGGCGCGCTGCGTACCGTGCGCCGCTATGACGCCCGGGGGCATATCACTGGTGGCCGCCTGCTGGAGATTCCGGCCGACGCGACGGCCGGCTTCGACGCCGCCTTCGACGAGGCGTTCAGCGACCCGGACGTGGTGCTCGTGCACGTCCGGGCACTGGAGTACGGATGCTTCCACTTCGAGGTGCGACGGCCCTCCGCCGAGGAGCGGTAGCCGTCATGGAGGCTTCGCGAGACCCCGCTCACGGCCGTAGCCCGGATACGGTCGCAGCCCGGTCACGGTCGCAGTGAGCGCCCGAAGCCCGCCGCCAGGGGCATCCGCAGCCCCAGTGGCGGCGGCGCCGCCAGTGCGTCGGCGACCGGCCGGGAGTACGTACGCGACAGCAGCGCGCCCAGCATGAAGTCCGAGGCCAGCGCGAGGACTTCGGCGTGGTGCTGGCGCAGCGCGTGGCCGTCGGAGTGGACCTCGAAGCGGCAGGTGTCGCGGTTCGCCTTCTTGGCGCGCTCGGCCAGCCGGAAGGAGAGCCGGGGGTCGGTGTGCGCGTCGTTCGTGCCGTGCATGATGAGCACCTGCCGCCCCACCAACTGCCGTACCGGCTCGGCGTCCTGACGGTCCTCGGCGGCCGGCAGACAAGGCGCCATCGCCAGTACGGAGTTGACCGCCTGATGGCCCGCCGCGCGCAGCGCCGCCCGGCCGCCCGTGCCATGGCCGGCCAGACAGACGGGAACGTCCCCGTACCGGCGTACGACCTCGTTCACCGCCCACTCGGCATCCGCCACGTGCGGGACGGCGTCCGTCACATGCGGGGCATCGGGGCCGGTCCCTCCCGTTGGCCGCCCGTAGCGCACCACATGCACCACCAGCCCCTCGGCCGCGCCCGCCGCCGCCAGCGACCGTGCCAGGGGCCGCATTCGCGCGTAGCGCGCGTACGACCGCAGATACGGGAGCGGCGACAGTGGCAGCCCGGTGTCTCCCGGTGCCGGCCCGCCCCCGGGGAGCACCAGCACCACGCCGCCGACCGCCGTGCCCTCCGGCGGCGCGGCGACCGCGCGGGCCAGCCTCGGGCCCCTCGTTCGCGGCGCGGCATCACGAACGTGTGCTTCCCCCAGCTGTCCCATAGCAGAAGAGTCTCAGAAGGGCAGGTGTACTCCACCCGTACGCGCGGTCACTGTTACGTATCGCCCGGTCGTACTCTACGCGCGTAGGGGGAGAGGCGTTACAGTGCTGGGATGACGAGCCAGACATACCGCCCACCCACCGCCGACCAGATCGGCCGCGCCCCCAAGGTCCTTCTCCACGACCACCTCGACGGCGGTCTGCGGCCCGGCACGATCATCGAACTCGCCCGCGAGGCCGGTTACGAGGCCCTGCCGGAGCAGGAGTCCGACAAGCTCGGCCTCTGGTTCCGGGAGGCGGCCGACTCCGGCTCGCTGGAGCGCTATCTGGAGACCTTCGCCCACACCTGCGCCGTCATGCAGACCCGTGACGCGCTCTTCCGGGTCGCCGCCGAGTGCGCCGAGGACCTCGCGGCCGACGGTGTGGTCTACGCGGAGGTGCGGTACGCGCCCGAGCAGCACCTGGAGTCGGGGCTCACCCTCCAGGAGGTCGTCGAGGCCGTCAACGAGGGCTTCCGCGAGGGCGAGCGGCGCGCCCGCGCCGACGGCAACCGGATCAGGGTCGGCGCCCTGCTCACCGCGATGCGGCACGCGGCCCGCGCGCTGGAGATCGCCGAACTCGCCAACAGCTACCGGGACTCGGGCGTCGTCGGCTTCGACATCGCGGGCGCGGAGGCGGGCTTCCCGCCCACCCGTCACCTCGACGCGTTCGAGTATCTGAAGCGCGAGAACAACCACTTCACCATCCACGCCGGCGAGGCGTTCGGACTGCCGTCGATCTGGCAGGCGCTCCAGTGGTGCGGCGCCGACCGGCTCGGCCACGGTGTGCGGATCATCGACGACATCGAGGTCGCCGAGGACGGTTCGGTGGAGCTGGGCCGGCTCGCCGCGTACGTACGGGACAAGCGGGTCCCGTTGGAGCTGTGCCCCAGCTCCAACCTCCAGACCGGCGCCGCCGCCTCGATCGCGGAACACCCCATCGGGCTGCTCCGCAAGCTCCACTTCCGCGCCACCGTCAACACGGACAACCGGCTGATGAGCGGCACGAGCATGAGCCGGGAATTCGAGCTGCTGGTCGACGCGTTCGCTTACACGCTCGACGACATGCAGTGGTTCACAGTCAATGCGATGAAATCAGCTTTCATTCCTTTCGATGAAAGACTGGCCATGATCAATGACGTGATCAAGCCCGGTTATGCGGAGCTGAAGTCCGAATGGCTGTTCAAGTAAAGGGCGTTGACCAGCACATACGCCCGCTGAATGGGCTCATCACATAAATCGGGAAGCGGCTCGGGACACGGAATCCCGGCCGCTTCCGGGTGTTTGCGGGCACCGCCCGCGTCTGGCTAACTTGCGGAGCCGCCCACATTCCCACCTCCGCAAGGACGAAAACCCAGATGAAGCAGTCCGCCGTCAAGACCATCGGTGCCGCCGCCCTCGGCGCCGCCTTCGCCGTCGCCGCCGCGGGCAGTGCCTCCGCCGCGCCCGCCCTCCCCGATGTCGGCGGGGCGCTGGACACCCTCGGTGTCGTCACGGAGACCCTGCCGCTGGAGGCCGTCGCCGAGAAGCTCCCGGCGCCCGCCTCCGAGGTCGTCACCACGGGCCGCGCCGCGCTCGACACGGTCAAGAAGACCGCGCCGCAGCAGGCGCAGCAGGTCCAGAAGGCCGGCCAGAAGGCCGCGCCCAAGGCCGCCAAGGCCGCCGACCCGCTCAGCGGTCTCCTCGGCGGGCTCCCCATCGGCGGCCTGACCGGGAACGGCCTCAACGGCATCCCGCTGGGCTGACCCGGCCGTACGCGCCCCCGGCCGTACGCGCCGTACCGCACGCTCAGACGCGCCCCGCACCACCCCGCCCGGTGGTGCGGGTTTGTGCTGTGCGGCGCGTCGGCTACCAGGCGGTCGCGGACGACTTCTTCTCGCCGGGCAGCAGCACCCACAGCGCCAGATAGACCAGGAACTGCGGTCCCGGCAGCAGACACGAGACCACGAAAATCAGCCGCATCGTGTTCGCGGAGATGCCGAAGCGCCGTGCCAGCGCGGCGCACACCCCGCCGATCATGCGTCCCTCACGCGGGCGGACCAGTCCGGACATGGTGGGCTCCTTCGCGAGACCGTCGAGGGAGCCGCTTCTTCGTATGCGCTCCCGATGTCTCCATGGTCCGCCCACAACGGGGACGAAGCATCGCTCTACGGGGCGATCCCGACCCTGGGAATCGTCGGGGTGGCCCCCTGAGGGATGTCATCCCGGGAACCCTCACGGACCCTGGACAGCTCACGCACCCGGGACGCCTCACGCACCCGCGAAGCCTCGCGAGCCCGCGACGCCTCGCGCATCCGGGCCGCCTCGCGGACCCTGGACACCTCCCGGAACATCCGCCGGGAGCCGCCGCCCGCCGAGCCCGGGCCGCCCTCCAGGCGCCGTCCCCGGCCGCGTACGGTACGGCGCGGCTGTCCCCGGCGCAGCCAGGAGCGGCCCGCGGGCACCAGCGCCACATGGACCAGCGCCACACCGGCCGTGTTCAGCATGAGCGAGTCGACATCGACCACCCGCCCCGGCACCACCGTCTGGATCAGCTCGATCCCGAGCGAGATCAGCGCGCCGGCCGTGGCCGTACGGGCCAGCGAGGCCCAGTAGGAGACGGTGAGCCGGCCGTCCGCCATCGGGAGCAGCGCCCCGAGCGGCGCCAGCAGCAGCAGGCTTCCGCCGATCCGGCGCGTGGCCTCCAGGGGCCCCAGCGCCAGGCTGGCCTCGATGCCCGCGAACGGCGTCAGATTGGCCGCGTGCACCCACAGAGCGTCCAGCGGGCGGAGCGTCAGCCAGCCCACCAGCAGGAGATGCAGGAGGAGGAGAACGCACCCCGCCTTACGGAAGCGGATGACGGCGCTGCCGTCCGGACCTTGACGCACGCTCCCCAAGACGCCACGCCGTGAGCGATCGGTTCCGCCGACGGCGTAAGAAGACGTTCATGAGACGCGAGTCACCCGGATGGCGGTACAGGCTCCGGGGGCCACGGGTCCTACCGGGACTTCGCGGACTCCGGGTCCTACGGGTCCTACGGGGACTCCGGCGACGCGGCGGAAGAGGCGGCCGGGGCGACCGGGCTCGGCGCGGCGACGTTCGGGTCGACGGTCGGCACCTCCGCGTACGGGGTCCGCTTGGTCTCGGGACCGCACTCGTACCCGCGCGCCGGATAGTCGCCCGGCCCGCCCAGGACCACCCGGCCGTCCGTGGACTCGCTGGACTCGCTCTCCGCCAGTGTGCAGACGATCTGCGCGAGCGCCGCCGTCGGCAGGTCCTCCGGCTGCCGGCTGATCCGCAGCGTCCCCTCGGGGTCCCCCTTACGGGCCCCGGAGACAACCAGCGGTCCGCGTACGGAGGTGGTGAAGCCCGCCTCCCGCTCGGCGGACGAGGGCTCGGCGAGCAGCTCGTCCACCAGCCCCTGGGCGATCTCCACCCGGTTGCCCGGCGAGGTGCCCTTGACGATCCGGGCGGCCCGCTCCACGGAGGAGAGCCCCGAGGCGCAGAGGAGATAGATCCGCACCGGAACGCCGGGTTCCGTCTGGGTGATGACGTTCTTGCCGGCGATGGCGCACGGCATCCGCGAGGGCGCGGCGCCCGCGTCCACCGGTATGGAGGTGGTCCTGATCCCGCACCCCGAGGCCAGCACGGAGAGCACGGCGAGCGCGAGCACGACGCCCGGCGCCGTCCGCCCCGCCCGGTTCTCGCAGCGGTTCTGTCCCCGACTCCGGTTTCGGTACGTCATGACGCGTCGCCCCCTTCCCCGGGAGCGTTCGGTTCCTCCGCGTCCTCCGGCCGGCCGTCGCGCGGCAGCCGCAGGACGAACATCGCGCCGCCGTCCGGCACATTGGCCGCGCTGATGTCACCGCCGTGGATATGCGCGTTCTCCATCGCGATCGACAGCCCCAGCCCGCTGCCCTCGGAACGCGGCCGGGAGGCGCTCGCCTTGTAGAAGCGGTCGAAGACGTGCGGCAGCACCTCCTCCGGGATACCGGGGCCGTGGTCCCGTACCTCGATGATCAGCTCGTCGCCCTCCGTACGGACCGCCACCCGGACCGGCGAACCGCCGTGCTTGAGCGCGTTCCCGATCAGATTCGCCATGATCACATCGAGCCGGCGCGGATCGAGCCGCGCCATGATGCCGCGCTCGGCGTCCAGATCCACCGCGTCCAGCCAGGCACGCGCGTCGATGCACGCCGTGAGCTGGTCGGCCACATCGACATCGTCCAGGACGAGCCGGGCCGTACCCGCGTCGAAGCGGGTGACCTCCATCAGATTCTCCACCAGCACATTGAGCCGCCGGGTCTCGCTCACCACCAGCGTCACCGCGGGCGCGATCATCGGATCCAGGCTGTCCGCCTCGTCCTCCAGCACCTCCGTCACGGCGGTGAGCGCCGTCAGCGGGGTACGCAGCTCGTGCGACATGTCCGCGACGAAGCGGCGGCTGGACTCCTCCCGCGCGCTCATGTCCTCGACCTTCTTCTGGAGCGACTCGGCCGCGTTGTTGAACGTCCGCGAGAGTTCGGCCAGTTCATCCGTCCCCGACACCCGCAGCCGGGTGTCGAACTCGCCCTCGCCGAGCTGCCTCGCCGCCTCGCCGAGGCGCTGCACGGGCTTCAGTACGGTCGTGGCCGCGGCCTGCGCGAGCAGCGCCGAGCCGATCAGCGCGAGGGCGGCGGCGATCCCCAGCGACCAGGCGAGCGAGTTGAGGTCCGCGCGCTCCTGGTCGAGCGACTTGAAGAGATAACCGGTCGGCCCGCCCCCGATCACCCGCGTACCGCCCACCAGATAGGGGGTGTCACCGCGCTCGGTGCGCTGCCAGAAGACGTGGTACGGGTGCTTGTTGGCCGCGGTGACCTGCTGCCGGCTGTTCACCGCGTCCTGGAGCGACTGCGGTACGTCGTCGAGCGTGAACCGGTCGGGATCGGAGGCGCCGACGATCGGCTTGCCCCGGTCCCGCTCGCCTATCAGCAGCACGCAGTAACCGGCGTTGTCGCCCGCCATCTGCTCGGCCGTGGTCTGGAGGTCGGACTCGCTGGGCCGCAGGGGCAGTTCGGCGGCACGGTTCTGCATCTCCTGCTTGAAGTCCTTGAGGGCGGACTCCTGGGTACGGGTCAGCACGGCCTCGCGGTTCAGCCAGTACGCGATACCGGAGGAGGAGACGGCGGCGGTCAGCGCGACGGCGCCGAAGACGACGATGAGACGCAGCCGCAGACTGCTCCAGCGCAGCCCCGACAGGACGGCCCTGCGCAGGCCCCGGCGGCTCTTCTCCGTACGCGCGGTGTCATGTGCCGGGTCGCCACGCTCCGTGTCGCGCGCTTCGTCGTGCGGTCCGTTGTTCAGGGGCTTATCGCTCACGAAGGCGTGTCCAGCCGGTAGCCCACTCCCCGTACCGTACGGATCAGGGTCGGCGAGGACGGCACGTCCTCGACCTTCGCGCGCAGCCGCTGCACACAGGCGTCCACCAGCCGCGAGTCGCCCAGGTAGTCGTGCTCCCACACCAGCCGCAGCAGCTGCTGCCGGGACAGCGCCTGGCCGGGGCGGCGGCTCAGCTCCAGCAGCAGCCGCAGCTCGGTCGGTGTGAGCTGCATGTCCTCGCCGTTCTTGGTGACCGTCATCGCGGACCGGTCGATCACCAGGCTGCCGAACGTCGCGGAGTCCGTGGACTCCCGCTCGCCGCGCCGCAGCACCGCGCGGATCCTGGCGTCCAGCACCCGGCCCTGCACCGGCTTCACCACGTAGTCGTCGGCGCCGGACTCCAGGCCCACGACCACATCGATGTCGTCGTTGCGCGCGGTCAGCAGGATGATCGGCAGCTGGTCGGTACGCCGGATCCGCCGGCACACCTCGAAGCCGTCGATCCCGGGCAGCATCACATCCAGCACGATCAGATCCGGCCGCTGCTCACGCAGCAGTTTCAGGCCGTCCTCTCCCGTCGCCGCGGTGGCCACTCGGTGGCCCTGGCGTGACAGCGAGAGTTCGAGGGCCGTGCGGATGGCGTCGTCGTCCTCGATCAGCAACAGGAAAGGCACGAGGAGCATTCTGTCTCATGGGGGGCCGTAGTACGACTGCCGGAGCCCGCCCACGGAGGTTCCCGCGCACTCCGTACTTTCCGCCCGGAAGCCGAAGTCCCCTGTGACAGGGCTGTGACAGTCGACGGACAGGGCCATGAAACTGCCCCGGCAAGCTCATTGGCACACGGAACGAAGCAACTCCAAACGACGGGGGGCGCGGGATGAACGCACCGCACGGCACGACCACCGGACCGGTACTGGTCACGCGTCTGCACGACGTCATGAGGAGCGCCGAGAAGTCCGGTGCCGTGAACGGGCGGGGGTGCGTTCGCGGCACCGGGCGTCAGCACAAGCCGTCGTACATGACGGTGGTTGACGCGACCACGGAGGAGCGGACGCTCCGGACGAACACGGCGGACGCGGGGGCGTCCGGTGTGTCCGGTGCGTCGGGACCGGCCGGTGTGCCGGGGGCGGCTGGGGTGGCTGAGGTGTCGGGGGACGCCGAAGCCGCCTTCACCGCCTACGTCCAGGAGCGCCGCGCCTCCCTCTACGCGACCGCCTACCACCTGACCGGCGACCGGTTCGAGGCCGAGGACCTGCTTCAGAGCGCCCTCTTCTCGACGTACCGGGCGTGGGACAGGATCAGCGACAAGGCGGCGGTCGGCGGCTATCTCCGCCGCACGATGACCAATCTGCACATCAGCGCGTGGCGCAGGCGCAAGCTCAACGAGTACCCGACGGAGGAGCTGCCGGAGACGGCGGGCGACACCGACGCGATGCGCGGCACGGAGCTGCGCGCGGTGCTCTGGCAGGCGCTCTCGCACCTGCCCGAGTTGCAGCGCACGATGCTGGTGCTGCGCTACTACGAGGGCCGCACGGATCCGGAGATCGCGGAAATCCTCGACATCAGTGTCGGCACGGTGAAGTCGAGCATCTGGCGGTCGCTCCGCCGGATGCGCGAGGACAACGTCCTCAGCTTCGGCCGTGACGAGGAAGAGTCCTTCGGCGAGCTGGTCGCCTGAGGGCAGTAGGGGGAAACCGGGGGGACCGGGAAACCGGGGGACCAGGGGGAAAATCGGGGGAAGCGGGGAATGCGGGGCCCGTCGGCTTCGGGGGGAGCGGCGGGAGCAAGGGGGAACGCGGGGAAGCGGGAAGGAAGCGGGACTGTACGGGCCGGGGGGCCTGTAGGGTCCCGCTTCTCTGCGTTCAGTGGGTGGCGCCGGCTTCCGCCTCTGCGGCGGTCTGCGCCGCTTCCACTGCTTCGGTCGTCTTCGCTGTCTGCGGCGTACGCTGCCGGACCGCCGGGCCCGCCGCCGCGGTCGCGATACGGCCGAACGCCTCCGCCTTGTCGCACGGGTGCGCCCCGAGGGCCGTCTGCCGGCCGACGATCGCGCGCTCCGCGCGCATCAGCCGCCAGCCGCGCCGCAGCAGGAACGGCACCGACTTGCGGCCCTCGCGCAGATCGCGCATCAGCCGCCGCCGGAACGTGGTGGACGGCCGGCCGCGCAGACAGAGCGCGTCGGCGAGGACGCCCAGCTCCTGGCAGCGGGCCACGATGTCGGCGGCGAAGATCCCCTCCGCGAGGAAGAGCGGGGTGCGGCCGATGTCGAGGGCCTCCGTGTCCACGCGGGAGCTGGTGGCGATGGCGTAGACGGGGACGGTCGTCCGTCCCGTACGGCACAGCTCCACGACCGCGGCGACGGCGGCGTCCGCGTCCCACGAACGGACCGAGTCCCAGTCGATGTCCGTGCTCTCCGGCACCAGCGGCAGCGTCGGGTCGTCGCCCTCCTTGTAGAAGTCGTCAAGTCGCAGCACGGGCAGGCCGGTGCGGGCGGCGAGGGAGGATTTTCCGGAGCCGGAGGGGCCCGCGAGGAGAACGACGCGGGCCGGCGTGGTGGGAGCGGTCACGGGACACCAGTGTGCGGCATGCGAGCGGAAAGCGAACCCTCGGGGAACGTTTCGGGCGGACAGGTGGACGCCTTCGGGTGGTTTGGTGTTTTTGGCCGTACGGCACAACCTTGCGTCAACTACGCTGTGTGCCGGTCCGCTTACTCAATCCACCGGCCGGGCCTGTCCGGCCAGGCAGGAAAATTCCATGGCACGTCACGCAGCTCCCCCCTCCCCGCGCCGTACTCTGCTGCGCGCCGGTCTGACCCTCACCGCGGCGGGCGCGGCGCTGGGGCTGGGCGGCGCGGCGGCCCAGGCGGCGGCCCCGGCCGCGCCCCTGCCCCTGTCGGGCACGGACAAGCCGCTCCTCGACATCACGGAGGTCCCGGTCGCGGGCGAGGCCGTGGCCTCGGCCCTCGGCCACTCGGCGGCGGGCGCCCTCGGCCCGGTCAAGAACCTCCAGCTCGACCCCCTGGCGGGCACCGGCACCGACCCGCTCGACAACGTCCTCGGCACCCAGATCGCAGACTTCAAGCCCATCTCCACGGCAGCGGTCACGGGCCCACTGACGGACGGCGGCGCGTTGAAGGACCTGCCGTTGGTGGGGGGAGTGGTGGCGCTGCTGCCGGGGTGAGGGTTTCTCTCAGGCGCTGCGCCCCAAATGCATGACGGTGATGGTGATCACGGCGTCATCGATCTCGTAGATGACTCGGAACAGTCCGATCTGGATGCGGCGGAGGTCCGGGGAGCCGTACGCGAAGGAGCCGTTGGGGCGTGGCTCATGGGCCAGCAGGTCCACAGAAGCGAAGACCTGTAAGAGGCCGGCCGGATCGTCGACCATGAAACGGTCGGCCCCCTTCAGGGCCGCTTCCCGCCAGTGAATTTCGTAGGTCATGCCCGCGGCTCCAGACCGAGCCTGCGCTTTGCCTCCTCGTGGGTGACGGTACTCAGGGTTCCGTTGGCCTTTTCGGCCATGTACTGGGCTACCGCGACCGCGTCTTCCAGATCCTCCAGCTCCTGCGGGTTGATCAGTATGGCCGCCACATGCCCGTGGTCGGTGATGGCGATCCGCTCGCGGGAATGGGCGGTTCTGCGGACCAGCGTGCCGAAGTTGGCGCGGGCTTCCGTCATGGCGTATGTGTCAGTCATGTACAGAAGCGTACGGTGCTGCAAAGTGCTGTGCACTGAAGAAGTCCCGCATTCCTCCGAACGAGGGAATGCGGGACTCCGTGCGTGACGCTGTGTGTTTGTCGGTAGAAATCAGTACGCCGAGCCGGACGCGCCCAGGGAGCCCGTTGGGTGCCAGACCGTCTTTGTTTCCAGGAAGGCGGTCAGGCGGTGGGTGCCGGGGTTGGTCAGCCAGTCCTCCGTGCGGGGGCGGAGGACGCGCTTGAGGTTGTCGGCGGCGGCGATTTCCAGTTCCTTGGCGAGCGCCTCGTCCGTGCCCGCGCCCGTCAGGTCGATCCCGTTGACGTCCTGGTGCGCCGCGAGCGGGGCGCCGATCTCGGCCGCCGAGCCCGACAGGATGTTGACCACGCCGCCCGGCACGTCGGACGTCGCGAGCACCTCGCCGAGGGAGAGCGCCGGCAGCGGGTGCCGCTCGCTGGTGACGACGACCGCCGTATTGCCCGTGGCGATCACGGGGGTGATCACCGAGACCAGCCCGAGCAGCGACGAGTCCTGCGGCGCCAGCACCGCGACGACCCCCGACGGCTCCGGGGTGGACAGGTTGAAGAACGGCCCCGCGACCGGGTTCGCGCCGCCCGCGATCTGGGCGATCTTGTCCGTCCAGCCCGCGTACCAGACCCAGCGGTCGATCGCCGCGTCGACCACGGCCGTCGCCTTCGGCTTGGACAGCCCCTCGGCGTCCGCGACCTCCCGTACGAACTGGCCCCGGCGGCCCTCCAGCATCTCGGCGACGCGGTAGAGCACCTGGCCCCGGTTGTACGCGGTCGTGCCCGACCAGCCGCCGAACGCCTTGCGGGCCGCGACGACCGCGTCACGGGCGTCCTTGCGGGACGCGCGCGGAGCGTTGGCCAGCCACGCATCCTTCGAGTCCGTCACTTCGTACACCCGGCCGCTCTCACTGCGGGGGAACTTGCCCCCGACGTACAGCTTGTAGGTCTTGAGGACGTTCAGACGGTCAGACATCGAGGTATGCCTCCAGGCCGTGACGGCCGCCTTCACGGCCGTAGCCCGATTCCTTGTAGCCGCCGAACGGCGAGGTCGGGTCGAACTTGTTGAACGTGTTGGCCCAGACGACGCCCGCCCGGAGCCTGCTCGCGACCGCGAGGATCCGCGAGCCCTTCTCCGTCCAGATGCCCGCCGAGAGGCCGTACTGCGTGTTGTTGGCCTTCGCGACGGCCTCGTCCGGCGTACGGAACGTCAGTACGGAGAGCACCGGGCCGAAGATCTCGTCGCGCGCGATCGTGTGCGCCTGGGTGACGTTCGTGAAGACCGTCGGGGCGAACCAGTAACCGGCGGAGGGCAGTTCGCAGGCCGGGGACCAGCGCTCCGCGCCCTCCGCCTCGCCCGCGTCGGCCAGCGCCTTGATCCGGGCCAGCTGCTCGGCCGAGTTGATCGCGCCCAGGTCCGTGTTCTTGTCCAGCGGGTCGCCCACGCGCAGCGTGGCCAGCCGGCGCTTCAGCGCGTCCAGCACCTCGTCGTGCACCGACTCCTGGACGAGCAGCCGCGAGCCGGCGCAGCAGACCTGGCCCTGGTTGAAGAAGATCCCCGTGACGATGCCCTCGACGGCCTGGTCGACCGGGGCGTCGTCGAAGACGATGTTCGCGCCCTTGCCGCCCAGCTCCAGCGTCGCCTTCTTCCCCGTACCGGCGATCTCGCGCGCGATGGCCTTGCCCACGGCCGTGGAGCCCGTGAAGGCCACCTTGTTCACATCCGGGTGGGCCACCAGGGCCGCGCCCGTACCGCCGTCGCCGGTGACGATGTTGACGACGCCCCTCGGCAGCCCCGCCTGGCGGCAGATGTCGGCGAAGAAGAGCGCGGAGAGCGGGGTCGTCTCGGCGGGCTTGAGGACCACCGTATTGCCGGTGGCGAGCGCCGGGGCGATCTTCCAGGCGAGCATGAGGAGCGGGAAGTTCCACGGGATGACCTGGCCGGCCACGCCGAGGGGGCGCGGGTTCGCCCCGTAGCCCGCGTGGTCGAGCTTGTCGGCCCAGCCCGCGTAGTAGAAGAAGTGCGCGGCGACCAGCGGGAGGTCCGCGTCGCGCGTCTCCTTGATGGGCTTGCCGTTGTCCAGCGTCTCCAGAACGGCCAGCTCGCGCGAGCGCTCCTGGATGATCCGGGCGATCCGGAACAGATACTTCGCCCGCTCGGCGCCGGGCAGCACCGACCACTTCTCGAACGCCTTACGGGCAGCCTTCACCGCCCGGTCGACGTCCTCGGCGCCGCCCTGCGCGACCTCGGACAGCACCTCCTCGGTGGACGGGCTGACGCTCTTGAAGACCTTGCCGGCGGCCGCCTCGGCGAACTCGCCGTCGATGAACAGGCCGTAGGAGGGCGCGATGTCGACGACCGCGCGGGACTCCGGGGCCGGCGCGTACTCGAATGCCATGGGTCAGTCCACCGTTACGTAGTCGGGGCCGGAGTACCGGCCGGTGCTGAGCTTCTGGCGCTGCATCAGCAGGTCGTTCAGCAGGCTGGAGGCGCCGAAGCGGAACCAGTGGCTGTCCAGCCAGTCCTCGCCCACCGTCTCGTTGACCAGCACCAGGAACTTGAGCGCGTCCTTGGTGGTGCGGATCCCGCCGGCCGGCTTCACGCCGATCTGCGTGCCGGTCTGCGCCCGGAAGTCGCGTACGGCCTCCAGCATGAGGAGCGTGTTCGCCGGAGTCGCGTTCGTGCCGACCTTGCCGGTCGACGTCTTGATGAAGTCCGCCCCGGCGATCATGCCCAGCCAGGAGGCGCGGCGGATGTTGTCGTACGTGGACAGCTCGCCGGTCTCGAAGATGACCTTGAGCCGGGCGGCCCCCGCGGCCTCCTTCACGGCGCGGATCTCCTCGTACACCTTCAGGTAGTGGCCCGCGAGGAAGGCGCCGCGATCGATGACCATGTCGATCTCGTCGGCCCCCGCCGCGACGGCGTCCCGGGTGTCCGCGAGCTTCACACCGAGCGCGGCGCGCCCCGCCGGGAAGGCAGTCGCGACGGAGGCGACCTTCACCCCGGAGCCGGCGAGCGCGGCGGCGGCCGTCGCCGCCATGTCCGGATAGACGCAGACCGCGGCGGTGGCGGGCGTGGTGCGGTCGGTCGGATCGGGGTGGCGGGCCTTGGCGGAGAGCGCCCGGACCTTGCCCGGGGTGTCCGCGCCTTCCAGCGTGGTCAGGTCGATCATCGAGATGGCCAGGTCGATGGCGTACGCCTTGGCCGTGGTCTTGATCGAGCGCGTACCGAGCGACGCCGCGCGTGCCTCCAGGCCGACGGCGTCGACGCCGGGCAGCCCGTGGAGGAAGCGGCGCAGTGCGCTGTCGGACGCTGTCACGTCAGCGAATGCGGGGGTGATGGTGGGCATGGTCACTAGATGAGCATATCTACGCGCGTAGCGACCTGTACAGGGGGTGTGAGGTTGAGCGGGGATTGCCCGGGCGGTTGTGCGTGGGGTTGTGCGTGGGGTTGTGCGGCGTGGGGGTTGTCAGTGGCGTACGGCAGAATCGGAGCCATGACGAGTCCCAGCCCGAACCCGCCGCCGAGCAGCGATGGCCCTGGCCCTGGCCCCGGCCCCGAGGGGGCGTCTGGCCCGTCTGGTGCGTCTGGTGGGGGCGGCGCGTCTGGTGGCTCGGGTAGCGGCTCCGGCGGGGAGCCGGGCTTCGCCGATCGTGTGTACCGGTCCGCCGGCGGGATCATGGGCGGCGGCATGCTGCTGCTGATCGTTCTGTGGCTCGGCTTCGACGCGCTCTTCCGCGGCACGGGCCGTGCGCCGTGGCTGTCGCTGGCCGCGATGCTGTGCGCCGTGCCGCTGATCGTCGCGTTCAGCCTGCGCCCGGCGGTCTTCGCGGGCGCCGATCAGCTCCGTATCCGTAACCCTTTCCGTACGATCACGCTGCCCTGGGGGGCGGTCTCGACCGTACGGGCCGAGTTCTCGTGCGAGGCGCTGACCGAGGACGGCCGGAAGTTCCAGCTGTGGGCCGTGCCGGTCTCCCTGCGCCAGCGCAAGCGGGCGAACCGCCAGACGGTGGGCGGCGGATTCGGCCGCCGCGCGGTCGACGCGAACGAGCAGCCGCAGCAGGCCCAGGCGGACCGTACCGTCGTGGAACTGCGCGAGCTGGCCGACGGGGCCGCGACCCGTCCTTCGGCGCAGGGTGAGCCGGCGGTGCGCTGGGCGTACGAGGTGATCGCGCCGTCGGCGGCGGGGCTGGTCGTGCTCGTAGTGCTGCTGCTGATGACGGGCTGAGTGGGGGGCCTCCCGGTTGGGGGCCGTGGTCCGGGCGTCGGTTCGGGCTGGGCCCGGTCGTCTCGGTGCCGGGGGCCGGGGCACTCCGGAGGCGCATCCCCGGATGCATGATTTACGCCGCGTGCGGCATATCGGCCGACTGTATGCGCGTACAGCGGCACAAATCACGCTCTACATCCGGGGACGTCACCTCCTGCGACCCCGGCCCCCTCCCGCCGGTGGGGCGGACCCCGGCGCCCTCCCGTTGGGGACAAGTACCGGCCGGTGTCGTCATGATGGACGCGGTCATCCGGAGCGCAGGGGTAGTGGGGGCACGATGGATATCGGGATGGTGCGGGCCGCGGTTGGGCCCGAGAGTGACGTGGTCGTCAACGGCCCAGGTGTGTACGTCTGGATCGATGCCGGTGTTCCCGAGCGGCCGGTGCTCTACATCGGCAGGTCGGGCAATGTCAGCCTGCGTACGAGCAATGAGCGCCTGTGGACCGATCAGTTCCGGAACGCCCGGGGGCGCGGCAACAGCCTGTGGTATTCGGCGGGTTGCGGGCTGGCGCCGGTCCTCGCGGGCGCGCGCGATCCGCAGGTGCTGGCGTGGCCGATGGAGAAGGCGCGCGCGGGTGCGACGGAGACCGCGCTCATACGTCTGGCGGCGATGACCGGCGGGACTCCGCCGGCCCAGGGCGCGGGGTGGGGTTGGGGCCGTGGCGACTGCGCTGACAGTGCCCATCCGGTGCATACGCTGCTGAACGCCTGGTTCGACCCGGAACACGCGGTCAGCGTCAAGCTTGCGAGCAGAGAGGGAGAGCCGGCCCTTGGACAGGTCGGTCACTCGGTCCAGGGGGAGGGGGCGAGGGGCCGGGAGCTGTAGCGTTCGCCGCAGATGAGGTAGGCCGTACGACCGGTGGTCCATGCCTCGTGGGCCGAGTGGATACGGTCGCGCTCGTCGGCGCGGCACAGGGTGTTCGTCTCGTGGAGAGTGGCCCAGCGGTAGGTGACCGGGCTGCCGTCTTCTGTGTCGTGGGGTGCGCCCAGCGCACTGTTCGGCGGGATGCGGCTGCCCTTGAAAACGACATCGAGCCCCTCGGCCTCGGTGACCCCTCGGGGGATGTGGTCCACGACGAGGATCTCCTCGGGCGACGCGGCGGGTAAGCCGGCCTTCGCGGTGACCTCCCGCACGTACGCCTCGTGGAGGAATTCGTCGTCCTGGGCGTTGCCGCCCGGCAGTTGCCATGTGTGCCGGCCGTGGTCGCTGAGCAGGACGTTCAGTTCGCCGCCGATACGCCGCGCGAAGAACCCGGCGACGCCGGTGCGGCGGGGCGGGGGGCCGGGCCGGTCGATTTCGTCGTACATGCTCACCGTTCCTTCTGGCGGGGAGTTGGCTGCGCGGGCGCCTGCCACTGGAACACCAGGCCCTTGCCGGTCAGCGTTCTGACGACCGACCACCCGGGCGCGAGCGCGTCGAGCAGCTCCAGGCCGCGCCCGTGCTGGTCCCAGGCGCTGTGCGGTCGGTGGCGCCTGGTGGGCAGCGTCGTCTCGCCGCGGTCGTGAACCTCGATCCGTACGGTGCGGTGCCGCGGGGCGTGACAGATCAGATCGAACGCGCCGCCGCCGGCGTGCAGCACGGCGTTGGTGACGGTCTCGCTGACCAGCAGCTTCACGACGCCGTGGTCGACCCACGGGTATGGGGCGTAGGCGCGGGCCGCTATGGCTCTGGCCTGGGGTACGGCTACGGCGGTGCAGGGGTAGCGCTCTACGGCCAGGACGTATTCGTGTGCGGGCAGTTCCATGTCCGTGCCTCTGCCTTTCGGTGCGCGCGGAACCAATACGCCGTGCGGCTGTGTGCGTTCGCAGGGCGCGCCCCAGTGTGTGTCACGTGACTTGCCCTGCGCAACTCAGTGTGTGGAGTTCATTCCGGAGAGTCATGGTGCGGTCGGATGGCCGATACTCTGGGCGCGTCAGGAGACGACGCCGCCGAAAGGGGAGCCGTGGCTGTCAGTGTCAACGCGAACGCGATCTTCGCGATGCGTCGGGTAGGGGAGGAACTCCAGCGCCTGCGCAGCCAAGCCGGCCTCCAACAGGAGGCGGTCGGGCAGGTGTTGGGCGTCTCGCGCTACACGGTGGGCAAGATCGAGCGGGGCCGGGCGTTCCCGACGGATGAGCAGCTCCCGAAGCTGCTCAAGCTCTTGAAGGTCACGCCCGAGGAGCGCGCGGGCATCGTCGCGACGATTGAGCAGGGCCGGTCGTACGGGCGGACGTGGTACGAACAGCCTGAGGTGCAGGCGCTGTTCAGCGGCGACTCGTATCGGTACCTGTCGCTGGAGGACGCGGCGGAGCGCGTGTCGATGCATTCGGGGACGTATGTGCCGGGGCTGTTTCAGACCCGTGAGTACATCGAAGCGATCGTGGCGTTCGGGCAGCGGCACGAGAGCACGGAGCATCGTGAGACCTTCGTCAAAGCCCGGCTGAAGCGGCAGGAAGTGCTCACGCGCAGGAATCCTCTTGCGGTGGACGCCCTCATGTTGGAGTCTGCGCTCAGAGCGGTTGTGGGTGGACCGGAGGTGATGCGTGCGCAGCTACGACACTTGGTGGCGTGTGCCGGGCGGCCGAATGTCACATTGCGCGTGATCCCGTTCTCGGCGGGTGCTCCGAGTGTT
Organism: Streptomyces paludis; assembly: GCF_003344965.1. Classification (NCBI taxonomy): domain Bacteria; kingdom Bacillati; phylum Actinomycetota; class Actinomycetes; order Kitasatosporales; family Streptomycetaceae; genus Streptomyces; species Streptomyces paludis. Next base: position 5,013,768 of record NZ_CP031194.1, read on the forward strand.
GCCGCCGCGATGTTCACCATCGTTGACTTCCCGGGCGCCGACAATCGCAGTGTCCTTCTACAGGAGCGGGTAACCGGCGAGACCCTCCAGGACGATCCGGCAGAGGTGCGGCGGGCCCGCCGGAGGTTCGCTGACTCAACGTCCTACGCGTTGGATGAGGAGGCAACCATTCGATGCATCGAAGAGATCGAGAAGGAACTCCTGTGAGCAACCCGAAAGACGACCTCTACGCCGCGCCGCTGGACGGCGAGTGGGAGAAGTCTTCGTTCAGCGCCATGAACGGCGACAACTGTGTCCAGATCATGCCGATAGCCGGGGGTGTTGCCTTCGGTGACAGCAAGCGCCGGGATCTGGATGGTGCGTTGCGCTTTACGGACGGGGAGATGCTGGCGCACATCCTGGCGGTCAAGGCGGGTCAGTACGACCACTTGATCCCGGACGGGACGGAACTTTGAGGGTCCCCAAAGGCGCGGGGAGTAGGCGAGCAGCCGCTCTCAGACCGGCCATTTACGGGGAACACCCCCGCACGCGCGGGGAGCAGCTCGCGTTCCACCGTCACGCCATCGCGCTGGCGGGAACACCCCCGCACGCGCGGGGAGCGGGGAGACGAACGCGGCGCCCTGTTCGGCGTGCAGGGAACACCCCCGCACGCGCGGGGAGCGGGGGACGTCTGCGCCAGCTCGATGCGGCGGACGGGGAACACCCCCGCACGCGCGGGGAGCGGAGCCTCGCTGCCCTGACCGCCGTACTCCACGTGGGAACACCCCCGCACGCGCGGGGAGCGGACTTCGTGAGCTGGGAGTTTATGGCAGGGGTGCAGGGTTTTGCAGCAGTTTCGTTGAATCCGGCGGATCGGCCATAACGGGCTTTGGCGGCAGGGGTATGTGCCTCGGGGCGTCCCGCGCTCCGGCACGGTACCGGCTGGCCCACACCCCCGCCGAAGGCGGCCCGTGGCTATGTGCCGGGGCTCTTGCAGACCCGCGAGTACATCACGGCCATCGCCGCGTTTAGTCAGGAGACTGACCCGGCGGATTTTGCGCTGGGCGGGGAAGAAAACATTCGACGCATCAAAGGGATTGAGAAGGAGCGGTCATGAGTGATCCGAAAGACGACCTCTACGCCGCGCCGCTTGACGGTGAGTGGGAGAAGTCCTCGTTCAGCAACGGCTCCGGGGATGCCTGCGTCCAGATCATGCCGATAGCCGGGGGCGTTGCCTTCGGTGACAGCAAGCGCCGTGACTTGGATGGCGCGTTGCGCTTCACGAACAGGGAGATGCTGGCGCACATCCTGGCGGTCAAGGCGGGCCAGTACGACCACCTGATCCCGGACGGGACGGAACTCTGAGGTCCCCGCAGGTGCGGGGAGCAGTGATTGATCGCGCGCTTGGCCCCGAGACCGGCGGGAACATCCCCACACGCGCGGGGAGCAGTATGCGCGGGCTGTTACACCGTCAGGCATTTCGGGAACAATCCCGCACGCGCGGGAGCAGGCCACCGACGTCTTCCCCACACCGCCCTTGTTGGGAACACCCCCGCACGCGCGGGGAGCAGCGGGCGCGCGGCCCGTCCCAGGAATGGGAGACGGGAACACCCCCGCACGCGCGGGGAGCAGCACGCCAAGGCTGCGGCGTGATGGGCAAGCAGGGGAACACCCCCGCACGCGCGGGGAGCAGCACGCCAAGGCTGCGGCGTGATGGGCAAGCAGGGGAACACCCCCGCACGCGCGGGGAGCAGCTCACGGTGATGAATCCGTTCTTCGTCTGGTGGGGAACACCCCCGCACGCGCGGGGAGCAGTGAACCTGCCGGAGGGCCTTGATGGCCGTTCCGGGAACACCCCCGCACGCGCGGGGAGCAGACTTCGTGACCTGGGAGTTTATGGCAGGGGTGCGGGGGTTTGGGGCGGTTTCGTTGAATCCGGCGGATCGGCCATAACGGGCGTTGGCGGCAGGGGTTTGTGACGTGGTGTCACCACCGGCGGGAGGGGGGTGGGGTCGTAGGAGGTGCGTGTCCGGACGTAGAGCGTGATTTGTGCCGCTGAGCGATACCCGCGCGTACGTTCCGGTCCGCACGCGGCGTAAATCATGCAGTCCGGGCATGTGCCTCCGGAGGCCCCGCGCCCCGGCATCAGGCCGTACCACCCGCGCAAAGGCGGACCCCGCCGGAGGCGACCCGTACCCCGGCATGGGACCGGCTGGCCCGCGCCCCCCGCCGGAGGCGACCCGCCGCCCTCGCCGGAGGCGACCCCCGTCAGATGCCCGCCGCCTCCGCCACGTCTCGCTTCAGCGCCGTCAGGACGGCCTCGCCTCGCTCGCGCGCCGACGCCAGCTCCGTCGCGTTTGCCACCGGCACCACCGCCTCCAAGTAGCACTTCAACTTCGGTTCCGTGCCGCTGGGGCGGACGATGACTCGGGCCTGGTAAGCGCCGTCGAGGTGGTAGCGGAGGCCGTCCGTGGGGGGGAGGGTGGCCGTGCCCTGGGTGAGGTCCTCGGTGGAGGTGACCTGGACGCCGGCCAGTTGCTTCGGCGGGTGTTCGCGTAGGCGGTGCATCGCGGCTGCGATCAGGGAGAGGTCCTGGACGCGGACGGAGAGTTGGGACGTGGCGTGGAGGCCGTGGGTTACGGCCAGGTCGTCCAGGAGGTCGGTCAGGGTGCGGGCCGATTCCTTCAGCTCTGAGGCCAGTTCGGCCACCAGGAGCGCCGCCGTGATGCCGTCCTTGTCGCGGACGCCTTCGGGGTCTACGCAGTAGCCGAGGGCCTCCTCGTAGCCGTAGCGCAGGCCCTCGACCCTGGCGATCCACTTGAAGCCGGTGAGGGTCTCCTCGTACGGGAGGCCGGCCGTTGCCGCGATGCGGCTGAGGAGGGAGGAGGAGACGATCGACTCGGCCAGTACGCCCGTCGCGCCGCGCGCGACCAGGTGCGCGGCCAGGAGCGCGCCCACCTCGTCGCCCGTCAGCATGCGCCAGCCGGTGTCCGTTCCGGGGGCGGGTACGGCGACCGCGCAGCGGTCCGCGTCGGGGTCGTTGGCGATGATCAGGTCGGGGTTCACGCGGCGCGCGGTCGCGAAGGCCAGGTCCATCGCACCCGGTTCCTCGGGGTTGGGGAAGGCCACGGTCGGGAACGCGGGATCGGGCTCCGACTGCTCCGGTACGGGTACGGGCGCGGGGAAGCCGGCGCGGGCGAACGCCGCGAGGAGCGTTTCCGTACCGACGCCGTGCAGCGCGGTGTGCACGATCCTGGCCGTACGCGCCGAGCCGGGCGCCAGTACCGCGTCGGTACGGGCCAGGTAGGCCGTCAGGACGTCGTCGTTGAGGGTCTCCCAGCCGGACTCGGGGCGCGGCACAGCCGACAGTGCCTCCACCGCCGCGATCTCCGCCGCGATCTCCGCGTCCGCCGGCGGCACGATCTGCGAGCCGTCGCCCAGATAGACCTTGTAGCCGTTGTCCCGGGGCGGGTTGTGGCTCGCGGTGACCTCCACGCCGGCCACCGCGCCGAGGTGGCGTATGGCGAAGGCCAGCACGGGTGTCGGCAGCGGGCGCGGGAGTACGGCGGCGCGCAGTCCGGCGCCGGTCATCACGGCGGCGGTGTCGCGCGCGAAGTCCGCCGACTTGTAGCGGGCGTCGTAGCCGATGACGACCAGCCCGGCGCCCTCGCCCTTGGCCTTCAGGTACGCGGCCAGCCCGGCGGCGGCGCGGATGACGACGGCGCGGTTCATCCGCATCGGCCCGGCGCCCAGCTCGCCGCGCAGGCCCGCCGTACCGAACTGGAGCGTGCCGGAGAACCGGTCCGCGAGGTCGGCGAGGGCGTCGGGGTCGCCGGCCTCCGCCGTCTCGATCAGCGCGCCCAGTTCGGCGCGGGTTCCGTCGTCCGGGTCCTCGGCCTGCCAGGCGGCGGCCCGTGCGAGGAGGTCCCGTCGCGCGGTCGCCGCGGTCTCCGTCGTCGTCACGTCCTGCTCCTGCCGCTCGTTCTGCCGCATGGTGGAGGTACCTCCGTCTGGGCTGCTCATGTCGTCTGGGCTGCCGGTGTCATGTCCGTACGCGTACTCAGATACGTTCCAGCACCCGTGCCAGCAGCGACCCCATCTGGGTCGCCGAGTCGCGGCCCGCCTGAAGGACCTCCTCATGGTTGAGGGGCTCGCCGGAGATGCCCGCCGCCAGGTTCGTCACCAGCGAGAGGCCGAGCACCTCGGCGCCCGCCTCGCGGGCCGCGATGGCCTCCAGGACCGTGGACATGCCGACCAGGTCGCCGCCCATCGCGCGGACCATGTTGATCTCGGCGGGCGTCTCGTAGTGCGGGCCGGTGAACTGGACGTACACGCCCTCTTCGAGATCCGGGTCGATCTCCTTGCACAGCGCCCGGAGCCTCGGCGAGTAGAGGTCCGTCAGGTCCACGAAGTTCGCGCCGACGATGGGCGAGACCGCCGTCAGGTTGATGTGGTCGCTGATCAGCACGGGCTGCCCGGGGCGCATGCCCTCGCGCAGGCCGCCGCAGCCGTTCGTCAGGACGATGGTCTTGCAGCCGGCCGCTACGGCGGTACGGACGCCGTGCGCGACGGCCGCGACGCCCCGGCCCTCGTAGAAGTGCGTACGGCCGAGGAAGACCAGCGCGCGCTTCTCGGCGATCTTGTACGAGCGGATTCTGCCGCCGTGGCCGGCCACGGCCGGGGGCGGGAAGCCCGGCAGGTCGGTCACCGGGAAGTCGGCCTCGGGCTCGCCGAGGGCGTCACCGGCCGGTCCCCAGCCCGAGCCCATCACAAGAGCGACGTCATGGGTCTCGGCGCCGGTCAGCTCGCGGAGCCGCGCTGCGGCGGCCTCGGCGGCGGCGAGGGGGTCGGCGGGTCCGTCGGCGTTGGCCTGGATAACTGATGCGTTCACGCCGATGAGGGTAGCCGGTCAAGCCCTACGCGCGTAGATGATAGGGGGATTGGTCTGGACATCGTTGTGTTGTCGTTTCCGAAGGAAGTGTCCGGCCGTCCCCGGCGCGGGCGGTTCCTCCCCTTCCGCGCCGGGTTTCCGCGCCCGCCTCAGCAGGGGCGCTTGCGCAGCTCCATCACGTAGTCGTGCGGTGCCCCCGCCGACTCCGCCGCGTCCGCCAGCTCGCCCAGATACCGGGCCGAGGGCAGCCCGCCCTCGTACCCGTTCAGGACGTACAGCCAGGTCGGCTCCTCGCCGTCCAGCGTGTGCACCCGTACCCGCATCCGGCGGTAGATGTCGAGCCCGACACCCTCCCAGCGGTCCATGGAGTCCTCGTCCATGGGGGCGATGTCGTACAGCGCGACGAAGACCTGGGAGCGCGGCGCCTCCACGATCGTGACCAGCGCTCCCTCCCAGCCCATCTGCTCGCCACCGAAGGTGAGCCGCCAGCCGTTGAGCCAGCCGGTCCCGCGCAGCGGTGAGTGCGGGGCGCGGCGGGACATCAGCCGCGCGTCGAGGTTGCCGGCGTACGCGGCGTAGAGCGACATGGGGTCGAGGGTACGGGAGGTACGGGCGTGGCCGCCGATGTGTCCGGAGGGTCACATGCCCGGCCGGCGCCTCCGGGCGGCGCTCGTGCGGCGGGGGCGGGCAGGTCAGAGGGGCGGTGCCCGGATGGCGGGCCCCGGGGAGAAGCAGCTTGGCGGGTGCGGGACAATGGAGTACGTACTGCATCCCCCGGGGCTTCCCCCGGAACCCCGGCCGGGGTGGCAGACGGGCCGGGTTGACACGCGAGGCGGATTTTTTTCGTGACCCGGATCGTGATCATCGGCGGCGGACCCGGCGGCTACGAGGCGGCCCTGGTGGGCGCCCAGCTCGGTGCGGAGGTGACCGTCGTCGACTGCGACGGGCTCGGTGGCGCCTCGGTGCTCACCGACTGCGTACCGTCGAAGACGCTCATCGCGACGGCCGAGGTGATGACCACCTTCGACTCCTCCTACGAGGAGCTGGGGATCATCGTCGCGGACGACCGGGAGCCCGCCGAGAAGGCGGCCCGCGTCGTCGGCGTCGACCTCGGCAAGGTCAACCGCAGGGTCAAGCGCCTCGCGCTCGCCCAGTCCCACGACATCACCGCCTCCGTCACCCGGGCCGGCGCCCGGGTCATGCGCGGCCGGGGGCGGCTCGACGGGCGGCAGGCCGTGGACGGCTCGCGCCAGGTGATCGTGACCGCCGCCGACGGCAGCGAGGAGTCCCTCACCGCCGACGCCGTCCTGATCGCCACCGGCGCCCACCCGCGCGAGATCGCGGACGCGCGCCCGGACGGCGAGCGCATCCTGAACTGGACGCAGGTGTACGACCTCGACGAGCTGCCCGAAGAGCTGATCGTGGTCGGCTCCGGCGTCACCGGCGCCGAGTTCGCCGGCGCGTACCAGGCGCTGGGCTCCCGGGTCACGCTCGTCTCGTCCCGCGACCGCGTGCTGCCCGGCGAGGACCCGGACGCCGCCGCCGTCCTGGAGGACGTCTTCCGGCGGCGCGGCATGAACGTGATGTCCCGCTCGCGCGCCGAGGCCGTGAAGCGCGTGGACGACCGGGTCGAGGTCACCCTCGCCGACGGCCGTACGATCTCCGGCACGCACTGCCTGATGGCCGTCGGCGCGATCCCCAACACGGCGGGCATGGGCCTGGAGGAGGCCGGCGTCCTCGTCAAGGACTCGGGCCACATCAAGACCGACCGGGTCTCCCGTACCTCCGCGCCCGGCGTGTACGCGGCGGGCGATGTCACCGGGATCTTCGCCCTCGCCTCCGTCGCCGCCATGCAGGGCCGGATCGCGATGTACCACTTCCTGGGCGACGCGGTCGCGCCGCTCAACCTCAAGACCGTCTCGTCGAACGTCTTCACCGACCCCGAGATCGCCACCGTCGGCTACAGCCAGTCCGACATCGACGACGGCCGGATCGACGCCCGCGTCGTGAAGCTGCCGCTGCTGCGCAACCCGCGCGCCAAGATGCAGGGCATCCGCGACGGCTTCGTCAAGATCTTCGCTCGTCCGGGTACGGGCATCGTCGTCGGCGGCGTTGTCGTCGCCCCCCGCGCGAGTGAACTGATCCACCCGATCTCGCTCGCCGTCGACAACAATCTGACGGTCGAGCAGATCGCGAACGCCTTCACGGTGTACCCGTCGCTTTCGGGTTCGATCGCCGAGGTGGCACGGCAGTTGCACACGCGGAAGTCGGGCGAGGAGATCTGACGGGGCGGGCGGCTGCCGCCCGCTGGGGCGTTGCGGGCCTTGGTCTTCGAGTCTTACGGCTCGGGGCCGGGGCCCGTTTCGTGTGTGCCTGCCGGTGCCCGTTCGGGCGGGCCGTCCGTCCGTTCCGGCGCTGAAAGCCCTTTCTGGGCGTACACGTTCGAGCGGATGGGATCGCTTTATACCATCGTGGACGCTCGTCTGTGTACAACTTCTGTTATTCGGCGCAAACTGCTGAAAGCAGACGGTCGTTGGGGTTACTGTCAGTTTCGTGTTCGCTGCAGAACGTCGCCAATTGATTCTCGAAATGGTGCGCGCCAACGGGGCCGTGTCGCTCCGTGAGCTTGCCCGTGTCGTCCAGACCTCTGAAGTGACCGTACGGCGGGACGTGCGGGCGCTGGAGGCCGAAGGACTCCTCGACCGCCGGCACGGCGGTGCGGTACTGCCGGGTGGATTCACGCGAGAATCCGGCTTTCCGCAAAAATCGCATCTCGCAACGGCGGAGAAGACGGCCATCGCCGATCTCGCCGCGAGCCTCGTCGAAGAGGGCGAAGCCGTGGTCGTCGGCGCCGGTACGACCACGCAGGAGCTGGCCCGCCGGCTCGCGCGGATCCCCGGGCTGACCGTCGTCACCAACTCCCTGCTGGTCGCGCAGGCGCTGGCGCACGCCAACCGCGTCGAGGTCGTCATGACCGGCGGAACGCTGCGCGGCTCCAACTACGCGCTCGTCGGCAGCGGCGCGGAACAGTCCCTCCAGGGCCTCCGCGTCACCCGCGCGTTCCTCTCGGGGAGCGGGCTGACGGCCGAACGCGGCCTCTCCACGTCCAACATGCTCTCGGCGAGCGTCGACCGGGCGCTGGTGCAGGCGGCGGCGGAGGTCGTCGTCCTCGCCGACCACACGAAGCTCGGCACCGACACGATGTTCCAGACGGTGCCCACCGATCTGATCAGCCGCCTCGTCACCAACGAGCCGCCCGCGCAGGACGAGCGCGCGGCGACGGAGCTTCAGGCGCTGGCGGATCAGGGCGTACGGGTGTCGGTGGCGGGCGGCGTCGCGTCCGGGGTGGCCGGCGGGTCCGGTGGTTCTGCCGGAGGTGACTCGGGGGGGCCGCCGGGGGCGCGGTCGCGCCGCGATGTGCCGCTTCCGGGGCAGCGCCGTACGCATGGCCCGTCCGGGCCGGGGAGCCCGTCCGGCGGGACGGGGGGCGCGCAGCCGTTACGGAGCGCACCGCCGCTGGCCCAGCAGGAGCCGGGGGAGCGGGCTCGGGTGGCGGACATGCGGCGTCGGTAGTCCGGGGTGCGACCGGGTCGCCTCCCGGCTGGGGGTCGTGGGGTTTGGACGGGTGCGGGGTGCGGCTGGTTCGTTTTGTGCCGGAGGCCGGGGCACTCCGGAGGCGCATCCCCGGATGCATGATTTACGCCGCCGCGCGGCAGGGTTCTTCGACTGCGGACCGTACAGCGGCACAAATCACGCTCTACATCCGGGGACGTCACCTCCTGCGACCCCGGCCCCCTCCCGTCGGTGGACGGCCTGTGTCCAAACGTCCTGGGCTCAGCCCGAGACGTCCGGAACCCCAGGTTCTTACCGCGTCGCAAGGCCCATCAGCGTCAGTTTCAGCAGGCGGTCCGCCACGTCCGGGTCGGACGGAGTCTGTTCCGCGGCCAGGGCGATCGCGTTGGTGAGCTGGAGGAGGTCGTCGATGGAGACCTCGGGGCGTACATGGCCGGACTCCACCGCGCGGGCGAGGAGGCGGGCGCCGGCCTCGCGGAGGGGGGCGCAGCACTCGAAGAGGGCTGAACTCGTGTCGTGGGACGCGGACATGAGGGCGCGGGAGAGGCCGCGGTACTCGCCGGCGTGGGTGACGATGGCGCCCAGCCACTCGACCAGCGCCGTGCAGGGGCGGTCCGCCGCGGCCAGTTCGCGGGAGCGGGCCAGGAGTGTGGTGAGGGCTTCGCCGAAGACGGCGTTCATGAGGGCGTGGCGGTTCGGGAAGTGGCGGTACAGCGTGCCGATGCCGACGCCCGCGCGGCGCGCGATGTCCTCCAGGGAGGCGTCCGTACCGTGCGCGGCGAAGCTGAGGCGGGCCTCGGTGAGCAGGCGGTCGTAGTTGCGGCGGGCGTCGGCGCGCATCGGCCGGGCCGGTGCTGTCGCCGGTGCCGGGGCCGGGCCGGTCGGCCTCGTTGCCGTGTTGCTCGCCATCGCGGTGCCTCCTGTCTCTCCCCGTGGCGTCCAGGATGCCACCGAGGCCCCGTCCGGTGGACCGGGCGGGGCCTCAGGGCCGTAGAAGGAAGAGCGTCAGCTCTTGATCTCGCAGATGGTGGCGCCGGACGTGAGGGAGGCGCCGACCTCGGCGCTCAGGCCCTTGACCGTGCCGGAGCGGTGCGCGTTGAGGGGCTGCTCCATCTTCATGGCTTCGAGGACGACGATGAGGTCGCCCTCCTTGACCTCCTGGCCCTCCTCGACGGCCACCTTGACGATGGTGCCCTGCATCGGGGAGGCGAGCGTGTCGCCGGAGGCCGCGGAGGCGGACTTCTTGGCGGCGCGCCGCTTCGGTTTGGCGCCGGCGGCGAGGCCGGTACGGGCCAGGGACATGCCGAGGCTGACCGGGAGGGAGACCTCCAGGCGCTTGCCGCCGACCTCGACCACGATGGTCTCGCGGCCGGACTCGTCCTCGTCGCTCTCACCGGGGACGGTGAACGCCGGGATCTCGTTGACGAACTCCGTCTCGATCCAGCGGGTGTGGACCGTGAACGGGTCGGCGGTGAAGGCGGGGTCGCTGACCACGGCGCGGTGGAAGGGGATCGCGGTGGCCATGCCCTCGACGTTGAACTCGGCGAGGGCGCGGGCCGCGCGCTGGAGGGCCTGCTCGCGGGTGGCGCCGGTGACGATGAGCTTGGCCAGCAGCGAGTCCCAGGCGGGGCCGATGACCGAGCCGGACTCCACGCCCGCGTCCAGCCGGACGCCGGGGCCGGACGGCGGGGCGAAGACCGTCACCGTGCCGGGGGCCGGGAGGAAGCCGCGGCCCGGGTCCTCGCCGTTGATGCGGAACTCGAAGGAGTGGCCGCGTACGGCGGGGTCGCCGTAGCCCAGCTCCTCGCCGTCGGCGATACGGAACATCTCGCGGACGAGGTCGAGGCCGGTGACCTCCTCGGTGACCGGGTGCTCCACCTGGAGGCGGGTGTTGACCTCAAGGAAGGAGATCGTGCCGTCCTGGCCGACGAGGAACTCGACCGTGCCGGCGCCGACATAGTCGGCCTCGCGCAGGATCGCCTTCGAGGCGGCGTACAGCTCGGCGTTCTGCGCCTCGGTGAGGAACGGCGCGGGGGCCTCCTCGACCAGCTTCTGGTGGCGGCGCTGGAGCGAGCAGTCGCGGGTGGAGACGACGACGACGTTGCCGTGCGAGTCGGCCAGGCACTGGGTCTCGACGTGCCGGGGGCGGTCGAGGTAGCGCTCCACGAAGCACTCGCCGCGGCCGAAGGCGGCGACGGCCTCGCGGACCGCCGAGTCATACAGCTCGGGGATCTCTTCGAGCGTACGGGCGACCTTGAGGCCGCGTCCGCCACCGCCGAAGGCGGCCTTGATGGCGATCGGCAGGCCGTGCTGCTCGGCGAACGCGACGACCTCGGCGGAGCCGGAGACCGGGTCGGGGGTGCCCGCGACCAGCGGGGCGCCGGCGCGCTGGGCGATGTGCCGGGCGGCGACCTTGTCGCCGAGGTCGCGGATGGCCTGCGGGGGCGGGCCGATCCAGATCAGGTCCGCGTCCAGTACGGCCTGGGCGAACTCGGCGTTCTCGGACAGGAAGCCGTAGCCGGGGTGGATCGCGTCCGCCCCCGAGTCCTTGGCAGCCTGGAGCACCTTCGCGATGTCCAGATAGCTGGCCGCCGGGGTGTCACCGCCCAGGGCGAACGCCTCGTCTGCCGCGCGGACATGCAGGGCGTCCCGGTCCGGGTCGGCGTAGACGGCTACGCTTCCGATCCCGGCGTCCCGGCAGGCCCGGGCAACGCGGACAGCGATTTCGCCACGGTTGGCGATGAGCACCTTGCGCACGATGGCTCCCTCCTCGAAACAAGTTGAGTTTAGGGACTGCCGACACGCCCTTCTGGCCTGTCCCCCATGTTGACGCAGATTGCGCGGAGCGCGGTCAGGACCTGGCTCGCGGCGCGAAATCCCTTGTGACACCACGGTACGCCGGGATCCTTTGTCGCACAGTAGCGCTCGAATGTGGTCCAGCTCTCTGTCCGAGTGCCCCTCGGCGGATCACGATTCTTTGTGGGGTCCCTACGAATGGCGGAATGATTTTTTGCCCCGGTGCCGGTCCGGTGCCGGGCGGTGCGGCCCGCTGCCCAGCCCGTGCCGGAGAGTGGGGGCGCGTCAGGCCCAGAGGTCGGTGATTCCCACCCCGTGCTCGGCCAGGAGCCGGCGCAGCAGCGGCAGCGACAGACCGATGACATTGCCGTGGCTGCCCTCGACGGAGTCCACGAACGGTGCCGAGCGGCCGTCGAGGGTGAAGGCGCCCGCGACATGGAGCGGTTCGCCGGAGGCGACGTACGCGGCGATCTCGGCGTCGGTCGGCTCGCCGAAGCGGACGGTGGTCGAGGCGGTCTCGCCGACGCGGCGGCCGGTCGCGTTGTCGATGACGCAGTGGCCCGTACGGAGCACACCCGCGCGGCCGCGCATGGACTTCCAGCGGGCGGTGGCCTCCTCGGCGTCGGCCGGCTTGCCGAGCGCCTCGCCGTCGAGTTCGAGGACGGAGTCGCAGCCGACGACGAGGGCGCCGGCGGTCTCTTCGAGCGCGGCCACGGCGGTCGCCTTGGCCTCGGCGAGTACGAGCGCGAGTGCGGCGGGGGTGGCGGCGGTCAGCGCGTCCTCGTCCACCCCGCTGACGATCACCTCGGGGGCGAGCCCGGCCTGCCGGAGCAGTCCGAGACGGGCGGGCGAGGCGGAGGCCAGGACGAGACGGCGGCGGAGCGGTTCGGCGGTCATACCGGTCATCGTAGGACGCGGGGGTACGGGGCCGGCCGGGCGGGCGTGCGGGGGCGGCGGAGCCTCGGTCGCCCGTTCAGATGAAGCCCAGGATGATCATGCCCGCCACGATGGCGAGGGCGAGCAGGATGCCTGCGCGGCGCATCATGAACTGTGCGTCGCGCAGCTCCTGCGGGGGCTGATTCTCAGGGTCGGACCACAACATGCCTTTGATCCTCCGGCGCGGTCGGCGTGGATGCCTGAGTACCCGTACTCAAGAGTTGTTCAGGAGTGCACCGGTCGTCCGCTCAGCGGCCACTCGTTCCGGCGCCGATCGCGGGCCGCGGGCGGGGTTCCGGGCCGCGGCCCTGACGGCCTTGGCGGCCCCGGCGGCCCTGGCGCCCCGGGCGGCCGGGCCGGCCGGGCGAGCGGCGCGTCGGGGTGGACGGGACGCCCTGGAGCCGGATGACCGCCTGGAGGCCGCCGCCCTGGGCGGGCAGCAGGATCGCCTCGCCGCCGCCGGCCAGCGTCAGGCGCTGGACCAGGGAGAGGCCCAGGCCCGTACCGCCCTTGGGGGCGTCCGGCGCGCGCCAGAAGCGGTCGAAGGCGCGGCGGCGCTGCTCGGCCGTCATCCCCGGCCCCTGGTCCACGACGCTCAGCTCCGCGCCGGTGGAGGTCGGCCGCAGGACCACGGTCACCGAGCCGTTGATGAAGGAGACGCGCAGCGCGTTGGAGAGCAGGTTGTCCAGGATCTGTTCGACCGCGCCGGGGACGGCCAGCGCCGGGCCGACCGTCTCGCCCGCCAGGAGCAGCCGTACGCCCTGCTGCTCGTACAGGCCGTGCCACGCCGTGAGGCGCTCCCGTACCACCGCTTCCAGATCGACCGGCTCCGGCGTGAGCGCGGTCTCCTCCATCCGGGCGAGCGCCAGCAGCCCTTCGACCATCCGGGCCAGCCGGTCGGTCTCGGTCATCGCCGCAGTCAGGTTCGGACGCAGATGGGGCGGTACGTCGATCTCCAGGTTGTCCAGCCGCAGCCGCAGCGCCGCCAGCGGGGTCTTCAGCTGGTGGGACGCCTCGCCCGCGAAGGCGCTCTGGGAGGCGAGCAGGTGTTCCAGCAGCGCGGCCGTCCGGTTGAACGTCGCGGCCAGCCGCCGTACCTCGGGCGGCCCCTTGGTGACGGAGGCCGGGCTGGTGAGGCTGCCGCTCGCCAGCGTGCGGGCGGCGCGCTCCAGTTCGAGGATGGGCCTGCCTATCCAGCGGGTCAGGACGAGCGCCACCACGGCGACGCCCACCAGCACCCCGAGCCCGCCCAGCGCCAGCGTCAGCCACACCCGGTGGACATCGTCGGCGACCGTGTCGGTGGGCACCGCCAGCCGTACCGCGCCCTGGAGCTGTCCGTCGTGGCGCACCGGCACGGCGACCGACAGCCAGCTGACGCCGCCGACGGTGGTCGTACGGACATCGGCGCCGGCGCCGCCGCGCAGCGCGTCGACGACCTCCGGCAGTTCGGCGAGGCCCTCCCGCTCCTGGGCGGTGAGCCCGTGGGAGGAGTAGAGCAGCGCGCCCCGGGGGCCGACGACGAAGATCTGGCCGCCGATCCGGGTGGCGCACGCCGTGACATGCGTGGCGAGGTCGTCCGGCCGCCCGTACGCGAGGGAGAGCGCGGCGTAGTCGGCGACCGACTCGGCCTCCTGGTGGGCCGCGTTGGTGGCGCGGTCCCGCTCGGCGCCGCTGTAGACGTACCCGAGCGGGATCTCCAGGCAGACGAGGACCAGCGCGGCCAGCGTCAGATAGCTGAGGAGCAGTCGGCGCGTCACCGGAGCGCGTCGCTGCTGGTGCGGACCGCGAGGCGCAGACCCACCCCGCGCAGCGTCTGGATCCACGCCGGGTCGCCCAACTTGCGCCGCAGCGTGGCGACATGGACGTCCAGCGTCTTGGTCGGACCGTGGAAGTGCGGATCCCAGACCCGGTCCAGGATCTGCTGGCGCGAGTAGACCGCGCCCGGGTCCTCGGTCAGCAGCGCCAGCAGGTCGAACTCCTTGGGCGTGAGCGGGATCTGCCGCTCCCCGACCCAGACCTGGCGGGTGCGGCGGTCGACGATCAGCGCTCCGGTGGGGGAGGTCGGGTCGGGATCGGGGGCAGGCTCGGGGGCGGGATCGGGGGCGCGCAGAGGTGCGGACCGGGGGGTCGACAGGGGTACGGGTATGGGGAAGCCCACCGGGTCCTGTGCGCCGAACGCCGGTCCGAAACCGAAGCCGGCGGCCGGGGCCGGTGTCGGTGCCTGGAACGGTGTCGGCGCCGGTGCTGGGATCGGTGTCGGCAGCGGTGCCTGGAGCGGGCCCGGGTCGGTGCCGAACCCCGGCGGCGGGCCGAAGCCGTCCGGTGTGCCGAAGCCCGCCGGCACACCGCTGCGGCGCGTCACCGCGCGGATCCGGGCGATCAACTCCCGTACGCTGAACGGCTTCGCGAGATAGTCGTCGGCGCCCAGCTCCAGCCCCAGGACCCGGTCGGCCTCCGTGCCGCGCGCCGTGAGCATGATGATCGGCACGCCCGAGACCCGCCGGATGCCCCGGCAGACGTCGATGCCGTCCATGTCCGGCAGCCCCAGATCGAGCAGCACGATATCGCCGTACGGGCCACGCAGCCCGGCCGCGCCGGTGGCCGCCCGGTCCACCGTCAGACCGTATCGGCCGAGCCCCTCGGCCAGGGGTTCGGCGATGGTCTCGTCGTCCTCGATGAGCAAGGCCCGAAGGGTCATTGAGTTCCGTTTCTCCCTGAATCCGGACACCGCGAATTCCCCGGGTCCCGGACCCGGGGAGCACACCGTACAGTGAATTCACTGAAGGTGCCCGTATTCACCGGCACTGGGATCCGGATCACAGGATAGAGGCCACTCGGGCCAAATTCTTCCTGAGGTTTAGTGTTCTTCTAACCTTCGCCTTGCCCGGTCGTCCCTACGGTGTGGAAGCAGGTCCTGGCCGCAGCCACACCGTTGGAGGAGGCACCATGAAGGCACTGCTCGACCGCGCCCGATCGTTCCGGCGCAGGGTGGATTTCGAGAGCGACGCATACCGGAAACTGGCCGAAGGTCAATTTCCGGAGGCGCTCTTCGTCGCCTGTTCCGATTCTCGGGTGATTCCGGCACTGATCACCGGTGCGCGACCCGGCGAGGTATTCGAAATGCGCAATGCGGGCAACATCGTGCCGCCCCACCGGCCCTGCGCGGTGTCCGGGGAGGCAGCCACCATCGAGTACGCGCTGGAAGTGCTGGATGTTCAGGACATCGTCGTCTGCGGCCACTCGCACTGTGGTGCGATGGGCGCGCTGGCCTCCGGCAAGGATCTCTCCGGGCTGCCCGGGGTCGGCGCCTGGCTGGAGGTCGCCCGGCCGGGGCTCGCCTCCGTACTCGAACGGCCCGTGCCCGGCGACGGCGGGATCATGGGCGGAGCTACGGGCCAAACCCCGGGCGAACCCGGATCCGCGCTGGTCACCGAGCTGGCGCAGCTGAACGTACGGGTGCAGCTGGCCGCCCTGCGCGAGTACCCGGCCGCCCGGCGGCGGCTGGCCGAGGGACGGCTGCGGCTGCACGGCTGGTACTACGAGGTGGACACCGGCGAGGTGTGGGAGCTGGACGAGAGCGACAACAGCTTTCTGGTGCACGCGTGCTGAGCCCGGGACAGGGCCGGCGCCATGAGTACGGTTACGGTCCCGGCGCCGTCCAGCAGGCCCCGGTCGGCGGCGGCGGACGCCACCGCGCACGGCACGCCGCGCCGCCAGGACCCAGCCGTACGCACCCCCAACCGGTCACCTCCTACGCGGACTTCGACGCCTTCGACGCGCACTACGCGCAGGGAGCACAGGGCGCGCAGGGCGCGCACGGGACCTATGGCGCGCCCACGCGCCCCACGATGCCGCCCCGCCCGCCGGCCGCGCCGCCGCCACGGCCACCCGATCTCGCGAAGAAGCCCGGCAACGCACCTGGTACCGCGCCCAAGGTGGACCTCGCCACCGAGATCGTCGCCTCCTTCGTCGTCTTCCTCGTCGCGCTCCCGCTCTGCATCGGCGTCGCCGTGGCCTCCGGTGCCCCGCCGGAGCTGGGCATCATCTCGGGTGTCGTCGGCGGCCTGGTCGTGGGCATGGCGCGCGGCTCGACGCTCCAGGTCAGCGGCCCGGCCGCCGGGCTCGCCGCGCTCGTCGCGGACGCCGTGCTGGAGTTCGGCCTCGCCACCCTCGGGGTGATCGTGCTGGCGTCCGGGGTGCTCCAGATCGGACTGGGGCTGATCCGGCTCGGCCGGATGTTCCAGGCGATCTCCATCGCGGTCGTCCAGGGCATGCTGGCCGGGATCGGGCTGCCGCTCATGTTCAGCCAGCTCTATCCGATGGCCGACGCCAAGGCGGTCGGCAAGCCGGTCGAGAACATGCTCGGTGTCCCCGGGCTCCTCGTGGACACCTTCGCCGATCCCCAGAAGGCGATCGCGGCGGCGCTCGGCGCGGTCACCGTCGCGCTGAGCTTCGTATGGAAGAAGATCCCGCTGCCCGGCCCGCTGAAGAAGGTGCCGGCCGCGCTGGTCGCGGTGGCCGGCGGGATGGCGGTGGCGGCGCTGCCCGGGGTGGAGATCACCACGCTCCAGGTCGGCAATCTGCTCGCCTCCGTACAGGTGCCGGGACCCACGCAGTTCGCGGCGCTCGCCAACGGCGCCGTGCTCACCACCGTCCTCACCTTCACCGTCATCGCCTCGGCGGAGAGCCTCTTCACCGCCGCCGCCGTGGACCGTATGCACAGCGGCCCCCGCACCCGCTACAACTCCGAGCTGATCGCCCAGGGCGCCGGCAACACCCTCTGCGGACTCCTCGGCGCGCTGCCCATGACGGCCGTCGTCGCGCGCAGCTCGGCCAACGTCCAGGCGGGCGCGAAGACCCGGATCTCCCGCACCCTGCACGGGCTGTGGCTGCTGGCCTTCGCGCTGCTGCTGCCGAACGTGCTTGCGCTCATCCCGGTCTGCGTACTGGCCGGGGTGCTGGTGCACAGCGGCTGGAAGCTGTTCGCGCCGGAGGAGTTCCCGAAGATGTGGCGGCAGGACCGGGGCGAGTTCGGCGTCATGACCCTGACCACCGTAGTGATCGTCGCCACCGCCCTGCTCGAAGGCGTGCTGGTGGGGCTGGCGGCGGGGATCGGGCTGGCCGCGCTGCGGATGTCCCGTACCTCCGTACGCACCGAGGTACGGGACGACACGGCGAAGCTGGTCATGACGGGCAACGTGACCTTCCTGCGGCTGCCGAAGCTCATCGACGCGCTGGAGGAGGTCGCCGCCGCCGGGACGCCCCGGATCCGGCTCGACCTGACCGGTGTGACCCACTGGGACCACGCCTGCCGCAGCCAGGTCGACGAGTTCGTCGCCCAGCGCCGGGCCTCGGGCGGGATACGGGTGGAGCTGCTCCGCCCGGACGAGCCGGGCGCCCCGACCCCGCCGGTGGTTCAAGCGGCTCCCGCGGCGCCGGACGTGCCCGGCCCGACGGCGGAGTGGTTCTACCTCGACCCGACCCCGGTGGAGGATCTGCTGCCGCCGGAACAGCGCATCTGGGCGCGCGCTGACCGCTAGCCGGCACGCTCTAGCCGGGCCAGTACGTACGTGCCCACGCGCGCGGTCCCGGCGCCGGCAGCCGGTGGTGGGCGATCCGGGCCGGGGCGGACCACTCGGCGGGCGGCGCCGGGGGGCCCGCCGCCTGCCCGGACGCCGCCGTCGCCGCCGCGCGGGCCTGGACCACGGCGAGGGCGGCGGCCAGCTCCTCGGGGGTGGGGTTGCCTCGTACAACCTTGATCATCGTGGGCTCCAGGGCTGGACAGGAACGGATAGGACTAGAGGGGGATGTTGCCGTGCTTCTTCGGCGGGAGGCTCTCCCGCTTCGTCCGCAGCTGCCGCAGCCCGCGCACCACATACGCCCGGGTGTCCGACGGCATGATCACCGCGTCGACATAACCGCGCTCGGCCGCCACATACGGGTTGAGCAGCGCGTCCTCGTACTCCTGGATCAGCCCGGCGCGCACCGACTCGCGCGCCTCGTCGTCGCCCGCCGCCGCGATCGCGCGCCGGTGCAGGATGTTGACGGCGCCCTGCGCGCCCATCACGGCGATCTGGGCGGTCGGCCAGGCGAAGTTGAGGTCGGCGCCCAGGTGCTTGGAGCCCATCACGTCGTACGCGCCGCCGAACGCCTTCCGGGTGATCACCGTGATCAGCGGCACCGTGGCCTCGGCGTACGCGTAGATCAGCTTGGCGCCGCGCCGGATGATCCCGCCGTACTCCTGGTCGACGCCCGGCAGGAAGCCCGGCACGTCCACGAAGGTCAGGACGGGGATGTTGAAGGCGTCGCAGGTCCGCACGAACCGCGCGGCCTTCTCCGAGGCGTTGATGTCCAGACAGCCCGCGAACTGGAGCGGCTGGTTCGCTACGACGCCCACCGGGAATCCCTCGACCCGGCCGAAGCCCGTGATGATGTTCGGCGCGAAGAGCGCCTGTGTCTCCAGGAACTCGCCGTCGTCCAGGACATGTTCGATCGCCGTGTGCATGTCGTACGGCTGGTTCGCGGAGTCGGGGATCAGCGTGTCCAGCTCGCGGTCCTCGTCGGTCGCTTCGAGGTCGGCCTCCTCGGGGAAGGCGGGCGGCTCGGAGAGGTTGTTCGACGGGAGGTACGAGAGCAGGGACTTGACGTAGTCGATGGCGTCCTTCTCGTCGCCCGCCATGTGGTGCGCGACCCCGGACACGGTGTTGTGCGTACGGGCGCCGCCCAGCTCCTCGAAGCCGACGTCCTCGCCCGTCACCGTCTTGATCACATCGGGACCGGTGATGAACATGTGCGAGGTCTGATCGACCATCACCGTGAAGTCCGTGATCGCCGGCGAGTACACCGCGCCGCCCGCGCACGGCCCCACGATCAGGCTGATCTGCGGCACCACACCGGAGGCGTGCACATTGCGGCGGAAGATCTCGGCGAAGAGACCGAGCGCGGCCACCCCCTCCTGGATCCGGGCGCCACCGCCGTCGTTGATCCCGATCACCGGGCAGCCGGTCTTCAGCGCGAAGTCCATGACCTTCACGATCTTCTCGCCGTAGACCTCGCCGAGCGAGCCGCCGAAGACCGTGAAGTCCTGCGAGTACACACAGACCGGACGGCCGTCGACCGTGCCGTAACCGGTGACGACCCCGTCCCCGTACGGGCGGTTCTTCTCGATGCCGAAGTTGGTGGAGCGGTGCCGCGCGAACTCGTCCAGCTCGACGAACGACCCCTCGTCGAGCAGCAGACCGACCCGCTCACGGGCCGTCAGCTTGCCCCGGGAGTGCTGCTTCTCGACGGCGCGCGCGGAACCGGCGTGGGTCGCCTCGTCGACGCGGCGCCGGAGGTCCGCGAGTTTTCCGGCGGTGGTGTGGGGCGCGGCGGCGGTTTCGTGGGTGCTTTCCGGCTCGGACATCGGGATGCGGCTCCCTGCGGGGTCACGGGTGCGGGTGCGTGTGCTGGTGCGGTTGGGGGTTCTGTGCGGTGCGGGTTGCTACTGATCCGTAGCGTATCGGCGGGGGTGCGGTTCGGCAGTGCGGTGTATCCCACACCTACGCTGGGTTGCATGACGGAGCACCATGACCCGGCCAACCGCTGGTCCGACCTCGAACGCCCCCCGCTGAACCTGCGCGCGCTGCGCCGCGGGCTCGTCGTCCCGGGCGGTCTGTGGACCGCGCTCGACGTGGTGACCGCGACCGGGTCCACCAATTCCGACCTGGCCGCGCGCGCCCGCGACGGGGCGGTGGAGGGCGCCGTACTCGTCGCCGAGGAGCAGACCGCCGGGCGCGGCCGGCTGGACCGGCGGTGGACGGCGCCCGCGCGCTCCGGGATCTTCTTCTCCGTACTCCTGCGGCCCGGACCCGAGGTCCCCGTCGAGCGTCTCGGCTGGCTGCCGCTGCTGACCGGGGTCGCCGTCGCGACCGGGCTGGCGCGCGCGGCCGGGGTGGACACGGCGCTCAAATGGCCCAACGACCTGCTCGTCACCGTCGGCGGCGAGGAGCGCAAGGCCGGCGGGATCCTCGCCGAGCGCGCCGGGGCGGACGCGGTCGTCGTGGGCGTCGGCCTGAACGTCTCGCTGCGCGCCGACGAACTTCCCGTCCCGACCGCCGGTTCGCTCCACCTCGCCGACGCGGTCTCCCTCGACCGCGACACCCTGCTGAGGGGCGTACTCCGGTCGCTGGAGCAGTGGTACGGCAGATGGCGCGCGGCGGGCGGCGACCCGGCGCTGTCCGGACTCCAGGAGGCGTACGCGGCGGGCTGCGCGACCCTCGGCCGTACGGTACGGGCCGAGCTGCCCGGCGACCGCGCGCTCACGGGCGAGGCGGTCGCTGTCGACGGCGACGGGCGGCTGATCCTGCGGACGGCGGACGGGACGCGGCAGGCGGTGAGCGCGGGCGACGTGGTGCATGTGCGGCCGGCGGGGGCGGCCTGAGGAAGCGGGGCGGCCCTGAGGAAGCGGGGGCGGCCCGAGGGGTCCGGTCGGGTGTTCTGCGCCTTCTTTGCTGGTCGCGGGCGGGGGCACCGGCGGGGGCATCGGCAGGCAGGGCGGTTCTTGACCGACGGCGATACGTGAGCCAGGGCACATCTGCCGTATCGTTGAGGCGATCCACGACAGATCGGTAGGGCAGTGCGCAGGGAACGGGCAGGAGGCGGCTGGTGACCGTCGATGATTCGACTTCCGGCGAGGAAGCGCAGCCTCCGCCTCCGCCGTCGCCGTCGTCGGACTCCCCGGGCCATCCGAACCCGCACCACATCGTCGACCACACGGCCGAGCCCTCCGACGACCCGCTGGCCATCCGGCTCGAACAGCTGATCCTCGGCGCCGAGCGCCGCTACACCCCCTTCCAGGCCGCCCGTACGGCCGGTGTCTCGATGGACCTGGCGTCCCGCTTCTGGCGGGCGATGGGCTTCGCGGACGTGGGCCAGGCCAGGGCGTTCACCGAGGCCGACGTACTGGCGCTGCGCCGGCTCTCCGGACTGGTCGAGGCCGGGCTGCTGAGCGAGCCGATGGCCATCCAGGTCGCCCGGTCGACCGGCCAGACCACCGCCCGGCTGGCCGAGTGGCAGATCGACTCCTTCCTGGCCGGGCTCATCGAGCCGCCCGAACCCGGGATGACCCGTACGGAAGTCACGTATCCGCTGGTGGAGCTGCTCCTGCCGGAGCTGGAGGAGTTCCTGGTGTACGTGTGGCGGCGCCAGCTCGCCGCCGCCACCGGACGCGTCGTTCAGGCGGCCGACGACGACGAGATGGTCGACCGGCGGCTCGCCGTCGGCTTCGCCGACCTCGTCGGTTTCACCCGGCTGACCCGGCGGCTGGAGGAGGAGGAACTCGGCGAGCTGGTCGAGGCGTTCGAGACGACCTGCGCCGACCTCGTCGCCGCGCACGGCGGCCGGCTGATCAAGACCCTCGGCGACGAGGTGCTGTACGCGGCGGACGACGCCGGTACGGCGGCGGAGATCGCGCTGCGGTTGATAGAGACCATGACGCACGACGAGACGATGCCGGCGCTGCGCGTCGGTATCGCGTTCGGCACGGTCACCACGCGGATGGGCGATGTCTTCGGTACGACGGTGAACCTCGCGAGCCGGCTGACGTCGATCGCGCCCAAGGACACGGTGCTGGTCGACGGCGCGTTCGCCCAGGAGCTGATCCGTACCGGCGAGGTCCCGGCCTCCGAGGCGCAGGCCGCCGAGGCGGCGGCGCGCGCCGAGAAGGAGGGCGCGGTGCCGCCCCCGTACCGCTTCGGGCTCCAGCCGATGTGGCAGCGGCCGGTGCGCGGTCTTGGCGTGGTCGAGCCATGGCTCCTGGGGCGGCGGACGACTTAGGATCCCTTCCGGTGAACCGTCGTTAACCGGAAGGTGGTCGGGGTCGTGGGTGAGGACGCAGAGCTGGTAGGGGCGGACGCGGAAGCGGTGCCGGCGCCGCTACCGGTCGAGCAGCGGTTCGGGGAGTTCGTCGTGGTGCGGCGGCACGGCCCGGTCGCGGAGCTGGTCCTCGACCGGCCCAAGGCCATGAACGCCGTATCGACGGAGATGGCCCGCTCCCTCGCCGCCGCGTGCGCGGCGCTGGCCGGGGACCGGGGCGTACGGGTCACGGTGCTGACCTCGACCCACGCGCGCGCCTTCTGCGTCGGCGCGGACCTCAAGGAGCGCAACTCCTTCAGCGACGCCGAGCTGGTGCGCCAGCGGCCGGCCGCGCGCGCCGCGTACACCGGTGTGCTGGAGCTGCCGATGCCGACGGTCGCCGCCGTGCACGGCTACGCGCTGGGGGGCGGCTACGAGCTGGCGCTCGCCTGCGATCTGATCGTCGCCGACCGGACCGCCGTCGTCGGACTCCCCGAGGTGTCGGTCGGGGTGATCCCCGGCGGCGGCGGTACGCAGCTGCTGCCGCGCCGGGTCGGGGCCGCGCGGGCGGCGGAGCTGATCTTCACGGCGCGCCGGGTCGAGGCGGCGGAGGCGGGCGCGCTCGGGCTGGTCGACCATGTGGTCGACGCGGGCACCGACCGGGACGAGGCCCTCGCGCTGGCCGCCCGTATCGCCGCGAACTCGCCGGTCGGCCTGCGCGCCGCGAAGCGCGCGCTGCGGCTCGGGCAGGGGCTCGATCTGCGGGCCGGGCTGGAGGTCGAGGACGCGGCGTGGCGTTCGGTCGCCTTCTCGGGGGACCGGGCGGAGGGGGTCGCGGCGTTCAACGAGAAGCGGGCGGCGAGGTGGCCGGGGGAGTAGGGGCGGCACCGCGCAGCCTCCCGCGGCACCGCGCGGCATCCCGTTCCGCGTCTTCAAATCGCCCTAAACCACCTCAAGGTACTTAAGGTGGAGTGATGGGAGTGGATGGGGACGCGCGACTGCGCGCCATAGTGGCACTGTCCCAGGCGATGGCCGCGGCCCCCACGGCCCAGGACGCCTGGCGGGCGGCGGCGCGGGGCGCGTACGAGGCGCTGGGCGGGAACTTCGCCGCGCTGTCGCTGTGGGAACGGGATCTCGGGCGGCTCAAGGTGCTGGTGAACGCGGGGGAGCGGGTGGCCGGGGAGGAGGAGTTCCCGGCGGACGAGTCGTATCCGGTGCACCGGTTCCCCGAGATCGCGGACTTCCCGCAGGAGCGGTGGCCGGCGGAGCCGGCGGGTTGCGGGGGTGCGGCGGGGGGTGCGGGGGCTTCCGGACCGGCTTCCGGATCGGCTTCCGGGACCGCCGGGGCCGCTGGAACTGCCGGAACCGCTGTCGTTGGCGTGGTCACGTCGGACGTGGACGGGCCCGCCGCCGGGGCGCGGGCGGCGGCGCTGCGGCGGCGCGGGCGGGGCTGCTGTGTCGTCGCGCCGATCGTCCTGCACGGGCGGGCGTGGGGCGAGCTGTACGTGGCCCGGCCGCGTGGCGCGCCGCTGTTCGACGCGGACGACGCGGGCTTCGCCACCGTCGTCGCCTCCGTCGTCGCGGCCGGGATCGCCCAGACGGAACGCCTTGAGGAGGTACGCCGGCTCGCCTTCACCGACCCGCTGACGGGCCTGGCGAACCGGCGCGCGGTCGATTCGCGGCTCGACGAGGCGATCGCGCGGTACCGGGAGGAGGGGGCCGTCGTCAGCCTCGTCGTCTGCGACCTCAACGGCCTCAAGGCCGTCAACGACACGCTCGGTCATGCCGTCGGTGACCGCCTGCTGGAACGATTCGGCTCGCTCCTCTCGGTCTGCGGCGCCCGCCTCCCGGGCGCGCTGGCCGCGCGGCTCGGCGGCGACGAGTTCTGTCTGCTGACGGTGGGGCCGTCGGCCGACGAGGTCATCGCCGTCGCCGACGAGCTGTGCCGCCGGGCGGCGGCGCTGGACCTGGGCGAGGGCGTGGCCTGCGGAATCGCCTCCACCGGCGACCCCATCGGCGAGCTGCGCACCGCCCGCCGCCTCTTCCGCCTGGCAGACGCAGCCCAATACCGCGCAAAGGCGGCCCGCTCCCCGGGCCCGGTGGTGGCCGGCCGAGACGACGAGGTACTCACCCTGGCCGACACGCCGTCGCCGGCGGCAGGCGACCGGAGACGGTTCCGCGGGGCGTAGGCGGCGCGGGGCCGGGCTGGGCGCTGTGGGGCGGCCCCTCCAGCCTGGGGGCCCAGGAGGTGGTGCCGCACTGCCACTCGGCTCAGGGTCTGGCGGGCGGGTGGGCCCTGCGGGGCTGCGCGGTAGAGGATTGGGGCTGCCGGGGTTGTCTCGGCGGCTGACGGCCGCCGGTTGGTTGAGACTCATGCGCCGCTGGGCGCTGTGGTGTTGCTGTCTGCGGGTCAGTACCAAGAGGTAGACCGGGGTGTACGGGGGCGAGGTGCTGGGCGCTGGGCCGCCCCTCCTTTCGCCAGTGTCGCGCCTCCAGGGGAGGTGTAAAGGGCGCTCCTTCGTCGCGTCGCTGCGCGATGGGCTGCGCCCACCCTTGACACCTCCCCTTCCGGCGCGTGTACGGGAGAGGGGGGGCGGCCGGGGGGAGGGGGGCCCGGGGGGTGGTGCCGTGCTGCCGGCCGGTTTAGGGTCCGGCGGGCCGGTGGGCCCTGCGGGGCTGCGCGGCAGAGGAATGGGGCGGTCCGACACCGGCTCGGCGGCTGGCGGTCCGATGTTTGCTGAGACTCAAGCCCCGCTGGTCACCGTTGCGCTGTGGTGCCCGGAAGGTGGATGGGTTCTGCGGACTGGTCGGGTCTGCGGGCCGCCCTCCTGTCGATCCGCCCCATATGGGGCGTTTTGGCTGGCGGTTGGGGGGCTCTTTGGGCGGCACGTGTGTCCTCGGGTGCGTTAGCGGCACTCCAGGGCGCATGGGTGGCCCTCGGGGGCCCACTTGGTGCCACATGCGTCCCGGCGGGCGCCTTTCCGTGCCGCCGGACGGGGCCTGCCGCCCGGTCGGCCTCTCGGGCCACCCGCCCCCATCCGCATGTCCCATATGGGCAGGTTTGGCGACCCGTTGGGGGGCTCCTCGGGCGGCACATGTGTCCTCAGGTGCGTTAGGAGCCCTCCTTGCCGCATGGACGGCCTTCAGCGGCCCACTTGTTGTCACACACGTCCCGGCAACCCCACAACCCACACCACGGTGACCAGCGGGGCATGTGTCTGAGGAACCGGCGGCCGTCAGTCGCTGAGATGAGCCGGGCGGCCCCATTCCTCTGCCGCGCAGCCCCGCAGGGTCCACCGGGCCGCCAGCCCCTGAGCCGAGTGGCAGTACGGCGCCACCTCCTGGGCCCCCCTTCCCCCCGGCCGCCCCTCCCGAAAGCCGCACTTGCGCCGGAAGGGGAGGTGTCAAGGGTGGAGCGCAGCGTAATCGGCGCAGCCGACGCGACGAAGGAGCGCCCTTTACTCCTCCCCTGGAGGCGCGACGCTCAAAGGCTGGAGGGGCGGCCCCACGCCCGACAACCTCCGCCACCGGCCCACCCCCGACAGAGTTCCGCTCTGACCCGCACCCGGCAACCCCATGGCGCCCGGCGAGGCATGGGGCTCCGGCTCGTGACAGTTGGGGATTCAGTCCGTAGGCTCCTGAATATGGATATGCACACTGTCGTGGTGGGGACGGCGGGGGCGACCGCCGAAGGTGTTGTCGCTGTTGCCCGTGGCCGTGCTCGCGTTGAGCTTTCGGGGGAGGCGCTTGCCGCGCTCGCTCGGGCTCGGGAGGTTGTGGAGGCGCTGGCCGCCAAGCCGGAGCCCGTGTACGGGGTGTCGACCGGGTTCGGGGCGCTGGCCACGCGGCACATCGGGCCGGAGCTGCGGGTGCGGTTGCAGCGCAACATCGTGCGGTCGCATGCCGCCGGCATGGGGCCCCGGGTCGAGCGTGAGGTCGTACGCGCGCTGATGTTCCTGCGGCTGAAGACCGTCGCGTCGGGGCACACCGGGGTGCGGCCCGAGGTCGCGCAGACGATGGCGGACGTGCTGAACGCCGGGATCACGCCCGTGGTCCACGAGTTCGGCTCGCTCGGCTGCTCCGGGGACCTCGCCCCGCTGTCGCACTGCGCGCTGACGCTGATGGGCGAGGGCGACGCGGAGGGGCCGGACGGCACCGTGCGGCCCGCCGGGGAACTGCTCGCCGCGCACGGCATCGAGCCGGTGGAGCTGCGGGAGAAGGAAGGGCTCGCGCTGCTCAACGGCACGGACGGCATGCTCGGCATGCTGGTCATGGCGCTCGCCGACCTGCACCGGCTCTACACCTCCGCCGACATCACCGCCGCGCTCAGCCTGGAGGCGCTGCTCGGTACGGACCGGGTCCTCGCGCCCGAGCTGCACGCCATCCGGCCGCACCCCGGCCAGGGCGTCAGCGCCGCCAACATGCTGCGGGTGCTCGCCGGGTCCGCGCTCACCGGGCACTTCCAGGAGGACGAGGCCCCCCGGGTGCAGGACGCCTACTCGGTGCGCTGCGCGCCCCAGGTCGCGGGCGCCGGGCGCGACACCCTCGCGTACGCGCGTACCGTCGCGGACCGGGAGCTGGCCTCGTCCGTCGACAACCCGGTGGTGCTGGCCGACGGCCGGGTCGAGTCCAACGGCAACTTCCACGGCGCGCCCGTCGCGTACGTACTGGACTTCCTGGCGATCGCCGTCGCCGACCTCGCCTCCATCACGGAGCGGCGTACCGACCGGCTGCTCGACAAGAACCGCTCCCACGGGCTGCCGCCGTTCCTCGCCGACGACCCCGGTGTCGACTCCGGGCTGATGATCGCCCAGTACACGCAGGCCGCGCTGGTCAGCGAGCTGAAGCGGCTGGCCGTACCGGCCTCGGTGGACTCGATCCCCTCCTCCGCCATGCAGGAGGATCATGTCTCCATGGGCTGGTCCGCTGCGCGCAAGCTGCGGACCGCCGTGGAGCATCTGACCCGGGTCGTCGCCGTCGAGCTGTACGCCGCGACCCGCGCCATCGAGCTGCGCCGGGACCACAAGGGGCTGACGCCCGCGCCCGCCTCGTGCGCCGCCATCGACGCGCTGCGCGCCGCCGGTGTGGCCGGGCCGGGGCCGGACCGGTTCCTCGCGCCGGATCTCGCCGGTGCGGAGGCGTTCGTACGGGAAGGACGGCTGGTCGAGGCCGTGGAGGGGGTCACCGGGCCGCTCGCCTGAGCCCCCCACGTAGGACGCAGGCGTACACGAGCGGTACGGGAGTCGTTACGCGAAAAGGCCCGTGGATGCGCGCGCTCGCGCACCCACGGGCCCCTTGATCAACTCAGCTCGCGGCCTTGACCGGGGTGTTCACACTGCCCCGGCCCTCCGTCAGCAGCCACTCCTTGTTCACGGCCACCAGCGGGATGTCCTTCTTGAAGAGCGGGGTCCCGAAGATCGTCAGCTGGAGCCTGAGCGAGCCGTTCAGGTCGATGCCGCCGTGCAGCTTCCAGGCGCCGGACGCCGCTCCCGTGGAGTCGGCCGATCCGGTGGCGACGGCCTCGGCCTCGGCGCGGAGGAACGGGGCGACATCGCCGACCACGCCGACCGTGCCGTACAGGCCCACGGCGGCCTCGACGCCCAGGGACGCCTTCACCTTGCCGGCGGTGGCGACGGAGGCGCGCAGCGGCTCACCGGACATGTTCGACTCGCTGATCGGCTTCCAGCCCTTGAACAGGGAGAAGCTGCCGCCGACCTTGAAGTCGCCCTTCAGGTCCTGCTGTACGTCGACCTCGATCCGGCCGTCACCGTCCACCTGGAAGTAGGCGGTCACATCGAGGTTGACGACGATCGGCACCACACCGACCTGGATCACCGGGTTGGTGTGCAGCTCGGCGAAGGGGATACGCAGCGGCTTGCCGCCCTGCGTCTTGGCGGCGGCCTGGCCCTTGAGCGACCACTGCGAGGCCCAGTCGCCCGCGAGCGCGAGCGACGCGGAGCCCGGCGCGCTCTTGCTGCCGGAGCCGTTGTACGAGAACTCGACCTCGGGCGCGAGCTGGACGAAGCCGTTCACCGAGGCGGCGGCGGACGCGGGGGCGCCCTGGGCCGTGGCGACGGCGGCGCCGACGTCGATGCGCAGGCTGCCGAAGGGCAGCTTGGCGGACTTCGGGCCGAAGGTCAGCCCGGCGCTCTTGGCCCAGGACACCTTCACGCCCTCGACCAGCGGCTTGACCTCCACGGTGGAGGGGTCGACCGGGACGCTGCCCTCGGCGGTGGCGTCGCCGAGCAGGGCGTTCAGGGTGGACGGCGCGGTCGCGACCTCCGTACCCGCGTAGGTGGTGCCGATGACCTCGGTCACCTCGGCGAGCAGACCGTTGGGGGCGCCGGGGGCGGGGGCGCTGGCGATGATGTCGCCCACGGAGACCGTGTCGGTGTCCTCGGCGGTGTCCCCGGCGTCGGTGTCCCCGCTGTCGCGGTCGCTGTCGCTGTCGTCGGCGGGGGCCTCGGTGGCGGGCGCTTCCGTGGCGGGGGCCTCAGCCGCGTCCGCGTCCGGGGTGGCCGCCGGCTCGGTCCCGTCCGGGCCGGCGGGGGCCTCGGTGGCGTCCGTCGTCGGCGCGGTGTCCTCGGCGCCCTCGGCCGGGGTCCCGGCCTTGTCGCCGCTCTTCTCCCCGTCTCCCTTCCGGGTGACGGCCGCGATCACGGCCCGGCCGGTGTCCGCGTTGTACGACGCGACCTTGAGCCCGGGCTTGTCCTGCGCGGTGGAGCCGTTCGCCGCCGGGGTCGCCACGGCGGTGGGGGTCGTACCGTCGTCTCCGGTGGTCGCCGGGACGACCGCGAGCTGTTCGCCCGCCGGGTTGGCCTTGGAGCCCACGCCCTCGGCGGAGGCGTCGGGGGACGGCTCGGCCTCGCTCGCGGTGCCGACCATGGACGTGTCGCCGCCGGAGGAGCAGCCGGTGACGAGGAGGGTGGCCGCCGCCATGGTCGATATCAGGGCGAGGCGGGTCGCTCTTCTTGATCTCTGCACGCTTCTTGAACTCTGCACGCAAATCCTCGGGGGACGGAGAGGCGGGGGAGTGCCCACCCGGGAGAAAGCACCGGGAGGGGAGGGAGCACACGGAGCCCCCACTGGGGGCTACTGATCGGTAGCTCATGGGGAGCATGCCAGTCCCGCTCCCGGTGCCGTCACCGATTCCGTACGGCCGGGGCCATGATGTGGGTCACTTCTCGATGCTCAACCCGCCAGGAAAAGTGCAGAGTTGGTCAGAACTCGCGGGCTCCCCGGCGTATCGAGTACGTGACGAAGCCCGCGCCGATCGCCAGACAGACCGTCCCGCCGACCACATACGGCGTGGTCTCGATGGCGCCCGTGTCGGCCAGCACCGGCTGCACCGACGGCTCGGGCTCCGGCTCCTCCGGCTGCCCCTGGACCTCGGCGCCGGGCGCGGCCGGCGGGTCGTCGGAGTCGGTCGAGGTGATGGGCTTCTCCGAGGCCCCGGCGGTCGTGGACACCTCGTAACTCTGGAGCCCGAGGCTCTGTGCCGACGGTGCGGAGCGCTGTCGAGGCTCCTCCGGCGCGCCCGTGGCGTTCGCCGACGGTACGAACCAGAGCGCGCCGAGCAGGGTTCCGGCGGCGGTCGCTGTCAGCAGTGGGCGGCGTGCGACGGACACGTAAGGGATCCCCCTTGAACAACACCGAGGTGGCTGGGTGCGCTGATGCTAGTGAAAGCAGCGGGTCGCGGGAAAGTCGTGAGGGTCGGTGGCCCTACGCTCCGTCGTATGAGCACTTCTGAGACATCACGGTATGTACGGCTGCGCGTCGAATTGGTGCTGGAGGTGGAGGACGCCGAGCGACTGGGCGCCGCGGCCCTCGACCGCGTCGACGCCGACGAATCCCTCCCGGACGCCGAGCGCGCGCAGGCCCGCTCGGCGGTCCGGGCGGACGCGGCGGAGGCCCTCGCGTACCTCGTGGAGCCCTTCGACCTGGTCAAGGACGTCCCCGGGATCGAGCTGGCGCAGGCGTCCTGGACCAGCGAGCTGATCGACTACGACCCCGACGCGGTCGAGTGGGACCTCGACGACCTCGACGAGGACGACGAGAGCGGCGAGAGTGACGAAGTAGACGAATCCGATGAGTCTGTGCAGGTCACGGCGGTGCGCGCGAACGGAGGCGTGGGAGTCGGTAGAGCCTAGCCGAGGAGCGTGACACTCTGGTGAGCCCCGGACCCGCGGTGGACGCGGCGGGCCGGGGCTCGCCCGTTCCCCGAGGGGAATCGGTTCACTCGCGACGCATTCCCCGGTACGAGTGGTGTTCACCACAGCTTGGGCCGGGGTGGAACCGGATGGGTTGCCGAGGGCGTTCTTAAGGGTTATCGGCAGGGTAAGCGGCGATGATGGAGAAACGTGTGATGACGGACAGCAAGCGGCGCAGGAGCCTGGCGGTGGCGTCTGCGGTGCTCGGTGGCGTTCTGGTGCTCTCGGCGTGCAGCGGCAGCGACAGCAAGGCTGACGCCGACAACGCCAAGGGTTCGTCGTCGTCGCAGGCCCAGGCGGACGCGGCAGCGGCCAAGGAGTCCTCCAAGGCCCAGATAGCCATCGCGCCGAAGAACGGCGCGACGAACGTCGGTATCAACAACGACGCCAAGGTCTCGGTCACCGAGGGCACCCTCACCGACGTCAAGATGACCACCGCCGATGGCACCGCCGTCAAGGGCACCCTCGCCGACGACAAGCTGAGCTGGCAGCCGGACGATCAGCTCGAACGCTCCACCGTGTACAAGATCGCCGCGACGGCCACCGACGCCAACGGCCTCAAGGCCGTCGACAACTCCTCCTTCACCACCGTCTCGCCGGAGAACAGCTTCATCGGGAACTTCACCCCCGAGGACGGCTCCACCGTCGGCGCCGGTATGCCGGTCTCGATCAACTTCAACAAGGCGATCACCGACAAGAAGGCCGTCCAGGAGGGCATCACCGTCACCTCCAGCAGCGGCCAGGAAGTCGTCGGCCACTGGTTCAACGCGCAGCGCCTCGACCTGCGCCCCGACGACTACTGGAAGGCCGGCTCCACGGTCACCCTGAAGCTCGCGCTGGACGGCGTCGAGGGCGCCAAGGGCGTCTTCGGGGTCCAGGAGAAGACGGTCAGTTTCAAGGTCGGCCGCAGCCAGGTCAGCACGGTCGACGCCAAGGCCAAGACGATGACCGTCACCCGCGACGGCAAGGTCATCAAGACCATCCCGATCTCCGCCGGCTCCCCGGAGACCACCACCTACAACGGCCAGATGGTGATCTCCGAGAAGTTCAAGGAGACCCGGATGAACGGCGCGACCGTCGGCTTCACCGACTCCGACGGCAAGGGCGAGTACGACATCAAGGACGTCCCGCACGCCATGCGGCTCTCCACGTCCGGCACGTTCATCCACGGCAACTACTGGGGCGCCAAGTCCATCTTCGGCGCGGTCAACACCAGCCACGGCTGTGTGGGCCTCTCGGACACCCAGGGCGCCAACGACTCCAGCACACCCGCCGCGTGGTTCTACGACAACTCGATGATCGGCGATGTCGTCATCGTCAAGAACTCCGACGACAAGACCATCGCCCCGGACAACGGCCTCAACGGCTGGAACCTGAACTGGGCCGACTGGAAGGCCGGCTCCGCGGTCTGACCGCACCTGGTCCGACCTCACCCGGCCTCATCGCGCACGCCTGACCCGTACGCCCCATCGCGCACGTCTGACCCCGACGGCGGCGGCACCCCTCCGGTGCCGCCGCCGTTCGCGTTCTCATGCGGCTCTCACCCGGGCCTTAACTCCTCATCACAACGGGCCCCTAACTTCACGCCCATGTTCTTCACCTACCTCAGGCGCGAGCTGCGCCGTCGCAGAAAGGCGGCGCTCGTCGTCGCCTCGGGGCTCGCCCTGGGAATCGCCCTGGTCATCGTCGTCAGCTCTGTCTCCACCGGCATGAGCCAGGCCCAGGACAAGGTCCTCCAGTCGCTGTACGGTCTCGGCACCGACATGACCGTCACCAAAGCCGCCACCCCGCCCGGCGAGGGCGGTACGGCGCAGCGCCCGCGCTTCGAGTTCGACGCCAACGACGGCGACTCCGAGCAGAGCAGCGACCGGGTGATGGTCCAGGGCTTCCAGACCCTGGCCTCCTCGACCGTCACCGAGGTCGGTGACCAGAAGGGCGTCTCCGAGGCCGTCGGCGGTCTCAGCCTGAACGTGGTGAAGATCGACGGCCAGTTCTCGCGCGGCGAGATCACCCCGCAGGAGGGCACCACCGGTGGCGGCGGGGGCGGCGGCGGTCCCGGCGGTTACGGCGGCGGTACGGGCGGCAACGGCGGCGGCGAGGTCCGCGGCGGTGGCGCGGCGTTCGACGTGAACGCCTACACCGTCTACGGCGCGGACGTCACCGTGACCGGCCTCGGCCCGCTCACCTCCTCCAAGATCACCAAGGGCCGTACGTTCAAGACGACCGAGACCGACGCGGCCGTCGCGGTCCTCGACAGCGCGTACGCCAAGGAGAAGAGCCTCGCCGTCGGCAAGACGCTGACCATCGCCAAGACGAAGTTCACCATCATCGGCATCGCCACCGCCGACAGCGGCGACGCCGCCGCGAACGTCTACATCCCGCTCAAGAAGGCCCAGACCCTGGCCGACGCCAAGAACAAGGTCACCACGGTCTACGTCAAGGTCACCGACTCGCAGCAGATCGACACCGTCAAGGCCGCCATCCAGAAGAACATCTCCGGCACGACGGTCACCACCTCCGCCGATCTCGCCGACACCGTCTCCGGCTCCCTCTCCACCGCGTCCAACCTCGCCTCCAACGTGGGCAAGTGGCTCTCCATCGCCGTGCTGATCGCCGCGTTCCTGGTGGCCGGTCTGCTCACCTCGTCGGCGGTCAGCCGCCGCGTACGGGAGTTCGGCACGCTGAAGGCGCTCGGCTGGACCAGCGGCCGGGTCACCCGGCAGGTCGTCGGCGAGGCGCTCGTCAACGGACTGCTCGGCGGTGTGCTCGGTATCGCGCTCGGCGTCGGCGGCGCGTACCTCGTCACGGCCATCAGCCCGACCCTCACCGCCGAACTCGCCTCCGCCGGACGCGGTGGCGGTATGGGCGGGGGCATGGGCGGCCCCGGCGGCATGGGCCCCCAGGCCGCGGCCAAGGCGGTCGACATCGCGCTCAGCGCGCCCGTCGCGCTCAGCTCCGTGGGCATCGCGGTCGCCCTCGCCGTGACCGGCGGGCTCGTCGCGGGCGCGTTCGGCGGCTGGCGGGCCTCGCGGCTGCGCCCGGCGGACGCGCTGAGCCGTGTCGAGTAGCGCGGGCGTGCTCGCTCCGTACGGTGCCGATCCGGCGCGCGTGGTCGTGCCGTACCGCGTCACCGTTCCGTATCGCCTCGCCGTTCCGTACCGCGTCGTCCCCTATCGCATTCCGTACAGCAGGAGTTGAACCGTGTACCAGCTCAGCGGCGTCACCAAGCGCTACACGCGCGGCAAGAAGACCGTCGACGCCCTCGCCGGGGTCGACCTGACCATCGAGGACGGTGGCCGCCTCGTCATCCAGGGCCCCACCGGCGGCGGCAAGTCCACCCTCCTCCAGATGCTCGGCGGGCTCGACCGGCCGACCCAGGGCACCGTCGAGTTGGACGGGATGAACCTGGGCGGACTGTCGGAGGCCAAGCTCACCAAGGTGCGTGCCGAGAACATCGGCTTCGTCTTCCAGAGCTTCAACCTCATCCCCACCCTGACCGCCCAGGAGAACGTCGAGACCGCTCTCGTCCCGCTCGGCATCAAGACCGCCGACCGGCGCGAACGGGCCGCGCAGGCACTGGAGTCCGTCGGGCTCGGCGAGCGCGCCGGGCATCTGCCGAGCGAACTCTCCGGCGGCCAGCAGCAGCGGGTGGCGATCGCCCGCGCGCTCGTCAAGCAGCCGAAGGTACTGCTCGCCGACGAACCCACCGGAAACCTTGACGAATCCACCCGTGACGACATCATGGAACTGCTCGAAGGGCTCTGGAAGGAGCACGGGCTGACCTTCATCATGGTCACGCACGACAGCTCGATCGCCCGCCGCGCACCCCGGCTCGCCACGATCCGCAAGGGCAAGGTGACGATCACCGAGAACGCCGCGGCCTGACCGCCGCCGAACGGTCCCTCCCTGCGCGGGCGGGACCGTTCGGACGTCCGGACGTCCCCGTAACCCCGGGGCGTCATCACTTCCGTACGCGTAGGTTCGAGCCATGCTGATCACTCTGGGAAGCCCGCCCTCGGACACCGAGACAGACGCCTGGCACGCGGTGGTCGTGGCGGCACACGACCGTGATCTCCCCGCCGCGGTGCCCGAGCCCAGCAGGACCGAGACGGCCGGCCGGCTGCGGGTGCACTCCGTCGGCGGGCCGAGCACCCATCTCGCGATGACCGCGTCCGACGGGTCGTACCAGGGTGTCGCCTCGCTCCGGCTGTTCGACGAGCCGGAGAAGCGCCGCACGGCGTTCCTCACCGCGCTGGTGGTACGGCCCGACGCCCGGCGGCGCGGTGTCGGCGCCGCGCTCTGGGCCGAGATACGGACCCGGCTCGCGGCGGCGGGCCGCGACTCGGTCGCCGCGGTCCTCGAAGTCGGCGGCGCGGGCGAGGCGTTCGTGGACAGCCTCGGCTTCACGAATGTGCTGCCGCTCGGCTGGTACGTACAGCGCGTACGGCAGACGCTGGAGGAGATACCGCCGCCGGTGCTCCCGGCCGGCCTGCGCTTCGTGGAGTGGACGGGGGCCGTACCCGACGCGTACGCCGACTCGTTCGCCCGCGCGCACGCGTCGATGGACGACGCGCCGGCCGGCCGCCTGGACGATCCGCCCGTCCGCTGGGACGCGGAGCGTGTACGGGCCGCCGCGCGCGTCATCGAGGCGCGTGGCGGCGTCATCCACACGGCGGCGGTGGTGGACGCGGACGGCGCGATCACCGCCTACACGGAAGTGGTCCTCGCGGACCCCGGTGACACCCGCGCACTCCAGTACGACACGGTCGTCGTCCCCGGCAGCCGGGGCCACGGGCTCGGCCGCGCGGTCAAGCGCCACCTGCTGGAGAGCCTGTGCGCGGCGCGGCCCGAGCTGCGGGAGATCAGTACGACGGTCGCGGACGGGAACACGGCGATGCTCGCGGTGAACGAGTCGCTGGGGTACCGGCGGGAGCGCCCGGCGGGGATCTTCCAGATGAAGCTGTAGCGGGGGGAGCCTTCAGGCCGCGCTCCCGGCCGCGGTGGCCGTCCGTGCCCGGGCCCTGGTCGCGGCCCCTCCCGCCGGGGGCCCCGGTCGCTACCCTCCGCAACTCGCGCGCGGCAGGCGGTACGCCGACCCCAGGCGGTAGTCGCCCGGCTCCGTGACCGTCAACTTCGTCCAGTCGCCGTCGCGTTGGACGCAGGCGCCGGGGGCGTGGAGCCAGGGTGAGTACGCGATCCGTACCGTCACCGAGCCCGCCGCCGGCAGGCGTACGGTCAGCTCCGCGTCGTCGCCGCGTACGACCGTGGCCGGTGCCGGGACCAGCGGTACCGCGTTCCGTACCCGGTAGACCGTCCAGTCGGCGTCGCCCCACACCCGCTCCAGCCAGTCGGGCCCCGACGCGACGAGCGCCGCCTCGGCCTCGGCCGGGCCGTCCGGCTTTCCGTGCGGGACGACGACGAGACCGACCGCCCAGCGGTCCAGCCAGGCGCGGTACGCGGCCGGGTCCAGGGTGTCGGTGCCGGTGTGGTTGGCGTAGAAGAGGCGTCCGCGCTCGACGTCGAGCTGCCGGTTCCAGCCGCGCGCCATGTTGACGTGCGCGGCGAGGACATCCGCC
The DNA here is from genome assembly GCF_003344965.1 of Streptomyces paludis. Taxonomy (NCBI): domain Bacteria; kingdom Bacillati; phylum Actinomycetota; class Actinomycetes; order Kitasatosporales; family Streptomycetaceae; genus Streptomyces; species Streptomyces paludis. Next base: position 5,049,563 of record NZ_CP031194.1, read on the forward strand.
TCGCGGTGGTTGCGGGCGGGCACCACCTCGACCCGGGTACGGTCCGCCCCCAGCCGCTCCAGCGCGGCGACCACCCCGTCGGTGCGGGTGGCCCAGCCGGGCACGACGGTGGACACCGCGAGGTCGTCGTCCGTCTTGCTGAGCAGCCAGTACGAGTTGAAGGCCACCCCGCCCGCGAGCAGCGCCGGGAGCACGGCGGCGAGCACGGCCGGGCGCGCGACGGCCGGGCGCCCGGCCCGGCGCCACGCGCGCGGGGCGGTCCGGGCCAGGTCCCGCAGCGGGCCCACCCCGCGCGTCAGCAGTGCCGCGAGCAGCACCGGCGGGCCCGCGAGCCCCACCAGCCGCTCCACGTTCGTGCCGACCGGCGAGGACACGAGGAACGTCAGGACCACCCCGAGCGCGTACACCGCCGCGCCGTACCGCACCACCCGCCACGCGCGCGGCGCCGCGCAGCACAGGACCGCGCAGACCAGCAGCGGTGTGGTCAGCTTGCCGGGCGCCATCGGCTGCTCGCCCTGGAAGGGGAACAGCAGCGTCGTCGCCCCGACGACCAGCGCGGGCGGCACCAGCAGCGAAGCGCCCCTGACCCACTGCCGGTCCAGCGCGTACGCCGCCCCCGCCACCACGAGGAACAGCCCGGCGACCGGGCTGGCCAGGGTGGCGAGCGCCGCGAGGGCAGAAGGGAGGGCCGCCCCGAGGGCCGCCCCGGGGGCGCGGCGCTGTACGAGCAGCAGCGCGAAGAGGCCGATGGCCACGCCCAGCGCGAATGTCGTCCGCCCCGACGCCACATTGCACCAGAGGGCCACCGCGCCGAGGAGCGCCGGCCACAGCGCCCGGGGCACGCCGGTCCGTACGAACAGCGCGGCCATCGCCCAGGTCCCGGCGAGGCCCGCCAGCACGGAGACCGTACGGACGCCGAGGAGCGCCATCAGCGGCGGCGCGAGCACGCTGTAGTTGACGGTGTGCATACCGCCGTACCAGGACAGGTTGTACGCGGAGCCCGGATGCCGCGCCATGAAGCCCGCCCACGCGAACTGCGCCGCGAGATCGCCCCCGCCGGTCGCGAGGAACGCGGCCCACACGGCGTACAGCGGGACGGCGCCGGCAGTCACGAGGAGCGGCATCCGCCACCACGGCCGGGGGCGCCCCTGCCCCTGCTCGGGGGCCGGGTCCGGGGCCTGCGCCGGGGTGTTGTCGCGTTCGGCCGCCGCCGTACTGTCGCTGGTCCACACGGGTGTCAGCCTAGGGCGTCAGTACGGCTCCCGTACGTACGGCGGGACCGGTCAGCGCCCGCAGAGTTCGGCGAAGCGCCGCGTGTCGATGTTGCCGCCGGAGAGGATCACCCCGACCCGGCGGGGGAGCCGCTCGACCCGGCCCGCGAGCAGGGCGGCGAGGGCGGAGGCGCCGCTCGGTTCGAGGACGGTCTTCAGCCGTTCGAAGGCGAACCGCATGGCGTCGCGGATCTCGTCGTCCGTGACCAGCGCGATGGAGTCGACCAGCCGCCGGTTGACGGAGAACGTCAGCTCACCCGGGATGTCGGCGGCCTGGCCGTCGGCGATCGTACGGGGGACCGGGATCGCGACGCGCTCGCCCGCCGCCAGCGACCGCTTCGTATCGTCGCCTGCCGCAGGCTCGACGCCGACCACCCGGATCCCGGGCAGCAGCCCCGTCGCGGCGGTGGCGCTGCCCGCGATCAGCCCGCCGCCGCCGACCGGCACCACGAGCGCGTCGAGCGGGCCGGCCTCCTCGATCAGCTCCAGCGCGGCGGTGCCCTGCCCGGCGATGACCTGCGGGTGTTCGTACGGCGGGATCAGCGCCAGCCCGCGTTCGGCGGCCAGCGCCTCACCGATGGCGACACGGTCGCCCGTATAGCGGTCGTACGTGACGATCTCCGCCCCGTACCCGACGGCCGCCTCCCGCTTGGAGGCCGGGGTGTCCTCCGGCATCAGGATCACGGCGGTGGTGCCCAGCTCCCGCGCGGCGAGTGCGACGGCCTGGGCGTGGTTGCCCGAGGAGTACGCGGCGATGCCGGCGGCCAGCTGGTCCGGCGAGAGCCGGGAGGCGGCGTTGTAGGCGCCCCGGAACTTGAACGCGCCGACGCGCTGGAGGTTCTCGCACTTGAGATGGACCTCCGCGCCGACAAGCGCGTCCAGCGTGCGGGAGCGCAGTACGGGTGTGCGGTGGGCGACGCCCTTGATCTGTTCGGCGGCGGCGCGTACGTCGTCCAGGGTGACCGGGGGTGGGGGAGTCATGGGCGGGGCGCTCCGTCCGGGAGGTTCGTGGGTGAGTTGGCGTTGTTGCCTGTGCCGGACTGCGCGCGGGCGTCGCCCAGGTAGTGGTACGCGGAGGCCCGGGAGATGCCGAACCGGGCCGCGACCTGCTCGACCGCCCGCCGTACGGCGAAGACCCCGCGCTCGTCCAGACTCCGGAAGAGCGCCAGCCGCTCCGCCCGGTCGAGATCCGCCCAGGACTTGTTCTGCCGCAGTTGGTGGGCGTCGACCATGGCGTCCACGACGGAGTCGATGTCGTTCCCGAAGGTGGTGGCGGGCATGGCCGTAAGCGGGGCGACCCCGGCGATTTCGCCGATCACGGCATGTGCCTGGTTGACGGCGGTCACGTCGAGGTTGACGCACAGCGCTCCGAAGACCGTGCCCGCCGAGTCGCGCAGGATCATCGTGGAGGACTTGACGATCTTTCCGCTCTCCGTACGGGTGAGGTAGTTCACCTCGTCGGTGGCCTCGTCGCCGCGCGCCAGCAACCGCATCCCGATCTCGCTCATCGCCCCGCCGACCCGGCGCCCGGTCACGGCCCCGGCGATCGCCACGACCGAACGCTCCGGGCGGCGGTAGTCATGGATGACGACCTCGCAGAACGAGCCGAAGGTGGCGGCGATCCCGTCGATGACGGGGGTGAGCGAGGCGATGATCGCGTCCTGCTCGTGCTCCTGCTCCCGCTCCCGGTCCAGCTCCCGCCCGATCTTGCCGGTCTTATCGCTCTTAATTTTCTTCGGGACGGTCATCCGGGCGCCACCACCTTCGTTCTGCTATGTCTCTGGCCGCTGCTCTCCTGGACTGGTTGTCCAGAGGTTGGATTTAAAATCTAACCCCTGGGTCCGGGTCACGGCAAGACCACCCGCCCCGCCCGCAGCTCCAGCCGCCCGCCCGTGAACCGCGCGCGGAAGCGCCGGTCGTGGGAGACCGCGACCACCGCCCCCGGGAACCCGGCGAGCGCCTCCTCCACCTCCTCCACCAGGTCAGGCGCCAGATGGTTCGTCGGTTCGTCGAGAATCAGCAGGTCCGCCGGACGGGTCACCAGCCGGGCCAGTGCCAGCCTGCGGCGCTGGCCGACCGAGAGCGCGGCCACGGATACGGCCAGATCGGCCGGGCGGAAGAGACCGAGGGCCAGCAGCTCGTCCCCGTACTCCTCCGGCGGTCCCGGACGGCCCGCGGCGAAGGCGTGCAGCAGCGGGCGGCGGGACGGGACGGCGGGCAGCTCCTGGGCGAGATAGCCGATCAGGCCGCGGTGGCGGACCGTACCGCCGCCGGGTTCCAGATCACCGGCCAGGACCCGGAGGAGGGTGGTCTTGCCCGCGCCGTTGGGGCCGGTCACCAGCAGCCGTTCGCCCGCACGGACGCGGAGGCCGGGGACGCGCAGGCGGTCGGCGACCGTGACGTCGGTCAGTTCGGCGACGGTGGTGTCGTCCGTACCCGTACGGGCGCTGTCCGGGGTACGGGGTGAGGTGGGCGCGGTGAACGCCGCCGTGAACCGCAGCGGCTCCGGCGGCGCCGGTACCGGGGCGCGCTCCAGCCGCTCCAGCCGCCGGCGCGCCGCCCGTACCTGCCCGGACAGCTTCGCGTCATGCGCGCGGCGGTGCTTGCCGAAGCCCTGGCGCGGGTCCTTGCCGGTGGCCGCGAGGCGCTGCCCGGCGGCGCTGGACAGCTCCCGCGCGCCGGCCACCTCGGCCAGCCACGCCAGGTGCTCCTGCTGCCGGCGCAGCCGTTCGGCGGCCTTGGCGGCGCGGTAACCGGCCCAGCCGTCGCCGTACCGGCGCACCGTCCGGGTGTCCCGGTCGACTTCGAGGACCGTCGTCGCGATCCGCTCCAGGAACGCCCGGTCGTGGGTGACGGCCAGTACCGTGCCGCGGTGGGCCCGCAGCCGCTCCTCCAGCCAGGCGGTGGCCCGGTGGTCGAGGTGGTTGGTGGGTTCGTCGAGCAGCAGCAGTTCGGGGGAGGCGGCGAGGACGCACGCGAGCGCCAGCCGGGACCGCTCCCCGCCGGAGAGCGAGCCGAGGGTGCGGTCGCGGGTGATCCGGGCGAGGCCGAGGCCGTGCAGGGCGGCTTCGACGCGGGCGTCGGCGCGGTAGCCGTCGCGCTCCTCGTAGGCGGTCAGCAGCTCGCCGTACGAGGCGAGTTGGGCCGCGCTGTCTGCCGTATCGCCTACCGCGCCGCTTGCCGTACGGTCCGTGATGGCGCTCGCCGCGCCGAGTGCGGACTCGGCCGCCGCGATCCGGCGTTCGAGATCCCGCAGCTCGGCGAGGGCGTCGTCCACGGCGTCCTGGACGGTACGGTCCGGGCCGAGGCCGAGGGTCTGGGCGAGATGGCCGACCCCGCCCGGGAACGAGACCGTCACCTCGCCGGAGTCCGGGTGCTCGGCCCCGGCCAGCAGCCGCAGCAGCGTCGACTTGCCGGAGCCGTTCTCCCCGATGACCCCGGCCCGCTCACCGGGCCGTACGGTCAGGGAGACCTGATCGAGAACCGATCGGTCTCCGTATGCCTTCGATACATCTTTGATCGCCAATTGGGCGCGTTCGCGCATGACTCTTCCTGGGGTGTCGCTGGGACTGATCCGGACCCTGAAGTGCGGGTCCGGATCACAGGAAGAAGTAGTGCTTGAACATGCCGTCCACCGTAGCCGCGCGATCCGGCGCGGCCCACTGGTTTTATCGCTGGCCGGGCTTTGGCGTGCTGGGCTTGGTGGTCTTGCAGGGCTTGCCCGGCTTGACGGGGAGGTGGGCGCGGTAGTCGAGCGCGTACGCGAGCTTGCCCGGCTTCGCCTCGGTGACCGGCGTACCGAGCTTGCCGAACTCGCCGCCGGTCGCCTTCTTGCCGTCGTTCCACTGCGCCATCCGGCCCAGCTCGTCGGCCGTGCGGCCATCGGCGATGACGGTGTCGCCGGGTGTCGCCGACATCGCCTCGGAGGCGGCGCGGATCGCGGCGAGGTACGAGTCCGTGGAGGTCAGGTCGTACGAGGCGAGGTTCACCCGGTCACGCAGCCAGGTGCCCCACTGGAACTCCAGGAACTCCGCCGCGTCGGCGGGCGGCTGGTAGCCGATGTCACGGGTGAAGTAGACGAGGCTGCGGTAGCGGTCGTCGTGGAACCGCGCCAGGCCGAGGCGGCTGGGCAGCTGCTGGACGGTGATGGGGCGGTTGTTCTCGTCGCGCAGCCGGACCCACTTGCGCTCCTGCATGGTCTTCCAGAACGCGGTGGTGGAGAGATTGCTGAGGTTGGCCGTGACGCGGAGCCGGATGTGGGTCTTCGGGCCGCCGCCGGGCGTCTCCAGGAAGGACGTCAGCGAGTGGTGCCCGTCAGTCAGATAGAGGGTGCGCCCGGGGCCGACCACGACGGTCTTCATCGCGGCGCGGGTCTCGGCGGTCTCCTTGCCGACGGGCACGGTGCAGGTGAAGGACGACGCGTCGGAGATCTTCGCGTTCGGCTGCACACTTGCGGCCTTCTCCTGGCCGTTGGTCTCGCACCAGTCGTCGAAGCGCTTGTTGAAGTTGCCGTTGGCCTCGTCCTTGGTGGAGCTGTAGCGGCCGAGCTTGTAGTAGATCTGGTCGAAGCCCACGGTCGGCTGGGTGGGGCGCAGCTGGTCGAGCGTGACGTCGAGGAGGTCACCGGCCTGGGGGGCGGCGGGCTTGGCGGGCGTGGCGGGCTTGGCCGGGGCCGGCTTCGGGGCGGCCTTCTGAGGGGCGGCTGTCTGAGGGGCGGCCGTCGCCGTACCGCCGCCTGCCAGGGCGCCGCCGAGGGCCAGCGCGGCCACGGTCAGGGCCGTCACCGGGCGCCGGGCGAGAGCGTTCTGGGGGCGGGTCGAGGTGGTCATACGGACTCCACGTGTCTGCGGGCGGGACGCGCTGGCGTGGGGGTGCGCGGCGGGTGGGGAAGAATCGGTTCCTCATCCACTCATCCCTGCCCGCCCCATCCGGTGGATCCTGCCGGTCGCTCAGGTGGCCGCCCGGTGAACGCCGTCGTCGGCGCCGATATGGGTGATGTGGGACCGCAGCAGCCAGACGCCGTAGCCGACCGGGAAGACATAGACGCACGCCTGCCACCAGTCGGGCGCCGCGCCGGGCGAGTGGATGCTGAAGAAGTTGCCGGACCAGTGGACGACGACACCCGGCCAGACGGAACCGGTCGCGTACCGCAGCGTCGCGCAGCCGAACCCGAAGAGCGATGTGGACAGCACCTGCCACAGCGTGTTGTCGAGCGGCGAGCCGAAGAACAGATAGTTCTGGAAGTGGCCGACACCGAACAGCACGCCGACGAGGACCGACGTCCGCGCGGGCCCGAGCGGGGCGGCGGCCCGCTGCACCAGACCGCGGCTCTGGAACTCCTCGTTCACCGAACCCCAGAACAGCAGGACCACCCCACCGACGAGCGTTCCCGGGCCGCCGGAGACACCGGCGGCGGCGTACGAGCACTCGACGAGCAGCAGCGGTACGGCGAGCCACCAGCGCCGAGGGGCGCCCAGGGTCGCCACGCCCGAGGAGCGCAGCCACCCCCAGCGCCACAGCAGGCCCAACACGGCGACCGCGCACGCCACGTTGACGAGCGCCGAGCCCAGGTCGGGGAACCAGCGCGGTGCCAGCGGCGGCAGGATCACCTCGGCCACGAGCAGCAGGACGGCATGCCACGCGAGCGTCAACTCGACGGCACCCAGGACCGGATGGCGTACGACATGGAGCTTCCACCGTCGGACCATGCGAGGACGGTAGCGGCTGCCGGGGGAGTGCGGCAGGGGAGGCGGGGTATGACCGCCTCCCCTGCGGTCACTGGCTGGGCGGGACTTCCGCGTTCAGTGCGACGGTGTTCGTGTACAGGACACGGCCGAAGGACGCCACCTTCGCCAGCGCCCACCACTCGCCGGAGGCCCCGGCCGGACCCGGGTCCGGCGCGGTGGTGACGGTGAAGTCCAGGGCGGTCGTGGCGCCGGGCGCGAGCGCGAAGCCGCGCAGCCGGGGCGCGAGGGTGAGCGGGTCGCCGGGCGCGCCCCAGGTGCCGTACGGGCTGATGAGGTGGGCCTCCCCGCGCACCTCGCCCGCGGTCGGGTTGGCCAGCAGCAGCGTGAGCCGGCCGGGCCCGGGGCGGGTGAGCCGGGCGCCGAGGTCCAGCGGGGCCGCCGGGTCCTCGGGTGTGAACGGCAGCGCGTCCTCCAGCAGTTGGCCCTCCTCGTCACGTAGGCGCGCGGCCACGAAGTACGTGCCCGGCGCCGCCGCCGAGTCCCGGCGTACGCGGATCTCGAACTCGGCGTACTCGCCGGGCGCGAGGTCGTAGTCGAGCGGCGGCAGGGGGAGCGCGCTGAGGCCGGGCGGGAGGTCGAGGGTGACGGTGCCACGGGCGGGCCGCGCGGAGACGGAGACGGTGATACGGAAGGCGGCGGTGTCGGGTGTCTCTGCCGTTCCCGCCGTTCCCGTCGTCTCCAGTCGCGTCAGGCGGATGTTCGTGGGGAGGCCGCCGATGGGTGCGGGGCCGGTGTTGTGCAGCCAGTAGCGCGCGAAGACGGGCTGGACGGGCTCGTGGGCGGGCGACGGCCGCTGTTCCTCATGGCCCGCTTGCTGCTGTTGCTGCCGCCCGTCCGGACGGTGCAGGGGTACGGCCGCGATCGTCGCGATGTCGGCCGCGCCGAGGGGGATCCGTACCGCTCCGTCCGTACCGCACTCCAGGGCGGTCGGTGCCGGGGCGGTGGAGTGCTCCAGGAGGTCGGTGCGCTCGGGCGCGGCGAGGCCGCCGTACACCCGGAGTTCGGCCGTGACGGGGCGGCCCTGCGTCTCGTACAGCCGGACCGTCAGGCCGTCGCGCGCGGGTGCCGTGTCGCCGGGCAGGCCGGACGACAGCGGGTTGCCGCGCGGCTTGAGCGCGCTGAGGCCGACCGTGGCCGGGGCGACCTCGACGAGCGAGACGCGCGGCGGCAGTTGACCGGGGGAAGGGGCGGTGGCGGTGGCCAGCAGCGGGTGGTTCGCCTCGTGGCCCGCCCGTACGAAACCGGCCTGGCGCCAGTCGCCGGGGCCCGCGGTGAGGCTGAAGCGGAAGTCGTGGCTCCAGTGCTGGAGGTTGAAGCCGCTGCCGTCGGGCGCGGTGCGCCGCTCGCCGTCCAGCCAGACCCCGGCCGGCCAGTCGGTGCACGCGCGCATGAGGGTGAGGTGGAGGCTTCCGTCGGGGGTGGCGACGGAGCTGGGGGTGCCGTGGTTGAGGAGCGCGGCGGAGTAGTCGCAGGCGGGCTCGGCGGTGGTCGGGAGCCCGGCCGGTACGGGGACGTCGACGGCGCCGTCGACGAGGTCGGCCAGGGTGTCCCCGGCCCGCACGATCAGGACCGGCAGGTCCCGTACGCCGCGCAGGTCGGCGCCCGGCCGCCAGGACGCGTGCCGGGACCGTTCGGCCGGGACGAAGACCCGCCCGTGCGCGGCGAGTGCCTGCCGGAACTCCGGTGCGCAGGAGGCGAGGACGGCCTCGGCGAACGGGTTGTCGGCGGGATTGTCAGTGGTGGGTGTCACTCTGATGTCGGGCAGATTCGAGTCGGCGTCGAGCGAGCCGTAGCGCGGGCTGTCCGGACGGGTGCTCGTGGCGGTCACGCCGCGGGCGACGAGACGGGTGAGCAGGGGGCGGACGTGAAGATCGGCGGGGGCGATCACTTCGGCGATGCCGAAGGCGTGGTGCAGGGTGGTGCCGTCGGCGCCGTGCAGGGCGACGCGGGCGGTGGTGGAGAGGCCCGACCAGGTGTGGGCGGGGTTGTCGAGGGTCCACATATGTTCGGCCGCGTCGGAATCCGGGAAGCCGAACGGCCGCCCGATGGCGGCGAATCCGACCTCCGAGACGGGCAGCGTGCCGGGCAGATCGAGATCGAAGCGTACGCGCAGCAGCCGGTCCTCCCCGATCGAGCCGTCCACACGCGTGTGGAAGTCGACGCGCTCGGAGCCGTGCAGCAGCGTGGCGGTCTGGGTGAGCCGCAGCCCGTCGAGCGGCGTCTCGGTGACGAGGCGCTCGCCGAGGGGAGAGCGCTCGACGCGTACGGACGCGGCGGGCCGGTCGCCCGTGCGGTGCGAGGCGGGCCCCTTGGGGAGCAGATGCCAGGGGCCCTCGCCCCAGACGGGGTGGGTGGTGTGCTCGTCCTGGAGGGTGAGTTCGGCCCCGACGCCGTTGGGGCGCAGCAGTTCGCGGCCGTCGCGCAGGTCGGTGATACGGGTGAGGACGCCGCCCCGGGCCGGGTCCGCCTCGATGCGGAAGCGGTCGTTGGCGGCGGCGGTGGCGCCGGGGACGGGGGTCCAGGCGGCGGGCTGGTCGTGCGTTTCCTCTTGTACCTGATCGGTTGGCTGCTCGCCCTCCGCCAGGGGGGCCAGGTGGTACACGCGGTGGCCCAGGGAAGGCACGTCGCGGGCGAGGAAGGTGACGGTGCCGGCGCCGGTGGCGGAGGGGACGGTCACGGAGGGGACGGTCTTGCCGTCCGTGTCGCGTACGACGACGGGCCGGGAGCCCGTAAGGCCCTCGACCGGCAGGGTGTCGTGAGGCAGCGTGTCGAGGGGCAGCGTCACGAGCCCGTCGCGTTGCCACGAAAGGGTGTTGGCGACAAGCACGGCCTGCCCCTCGCCGCGCGTGTCGGTGTGGCAGGCGAGGGCGCGCAGGGCGGTCGTCCGGACGCGGTCACCGAGTTCGTACGCCTCGCGCCAGCCGCCGACGAGGTCCAGGTACACCTGGTCGGACTCGGTCCCGGTGATGGCGTCGTGGTGGGCGCCGTAGGCGAGTTGGCGCCACGCCTTGTCGAGGTCGGCCGCCGGGAAGGACTCGCCGAGGAGCGCCGCCAGGGTGGCGAGCCGCTCGCCGTCGAGGACGGCGGTCTCGGCGGCGCGCTGGGCCTGCTTGGTGTCGATGTAGGAGACGTCCTTGCCGGTGAAGACCGGGTTCATGTCGCGGGTCTGCGGGCTGATCCGGCGCGCTGGCGATCCGGTTCCGCCCGCCGACTCACGGCGTACGGCGGCGAAGAAGTCGCGCGGCAGCCCCATGGTGAAGCGGGGCCAGACGTACTTCTCCGACCAGGCGCGGTGGATCTCCGTGCACCAGCGGGAGGGCACATTGTGGTCGTGCCCGACGGGCAGCAGGACGTTGCGGGTCGCGGCGACTTTCTTGAGCGAGGCGAACTGGTCGTAGGCGGCGGCCATCGCCGCGTCGAGCGACTCGGTGCGGTGGATGGCCCAGCCGGCGGTGTAGTGCCCGGCCATGTAGTGGGTGAGGACACCGCGCCCACTGGGCGAGATCCACTCGAACTCGGAGGGGAACTCCATCCGTTCGATGTCGCCGGTGTGCCCGACGGGGCCCGAGTTGTGGAAGGGGCCGCGCGCCCAGGCGCTGGAGTCGAGTCCGGCGTCCGCCAGCAGCCCGGGGTAGGCCGGGTCATGGCCGAAGACATCGAGCTGCCAGCCGGAGCGGGGGTCGCCGCCGAGGATGTCGCGCTGGTAGCCGACGCCCATGACGGTGTTGCGGATGGTGGACTCGGGGTGGGTGAGATTGGTGTTGGGCTCGTTGTAGCTGCCGCCGACGAGTTCGATGCGGTCGTCGCGCAGGAAGCGGCGCAGATCGGCCCGGTCGCGGGGGAAGGCGTCCCAGTGCGGCTTGAGGTAGTCGATCTCGGCGAGGACGAAGCGGTAGTCCTCGTCGTGGCGGGCCGCGTCGAGATGGGCGCGGACGAGGTCGAAGGCGCTGCGGACGTGCGGCGGGCGGAGCCGGTCGACCCAGGGGAGGTCGGGCAGTTGGTGGCGGATCTCGGTGAAGCCCGCCTGGGTGTTCCACCAGACCGGGTCGTAGTGGAAGTGCGAGATCATCCACATCGTCCAGCCGGTGGCCGAGGCGACCACGCTGCCGCTCCCGACGGCCTGTCCGCTTCCGCCGGCCCGCCCGGCGCCGGTGCCCGAGCCGCCGCCGCTCCCCGGGCCTGTGGTCTCCTCCCACACCGCCGTGACCCGGTGGACCGAGCCCTCGGGCGCGGGCGCGGCGATCACCACGCCCGCCTCGACGACCCGCTCCTCGCCCGCCGCCAGCGCCGGTACGGGCACGGGCGCGGGCGTGGAGACGGTCGGGCCCTCGACGCGCAGCCGCGACGGTCCGGTGCCGGCCCCGGGGCCGGCCTGCACGGTGACCCGTACGACCTGGCGGGGGGCGTGTGCCGGGCCGGTGAACAGGTCGGTGGACCGGACGTCGCGGATGCGCATGCGGGAGGGTGCCTTTCGTCGTTCGGTGTGCTCAGGCCGTTGGGGTCGCTCAGCCGGTTATGGCCATGGCGGTTACGGCGGTTGAGGCGGCTACGGCTGCGGCTGCGCGGACGCGGGTCAGCGCCTGGTCAGCCGTACGGAGAGGCCGTTCGCGGTGTAGACCGGCTCGGCGCGGTATCCCTTGGCGGTGACGGTGACGGTGTCGAAGCGCCCGCGCAGCTTCCGGGCGCCGATGACGGGGACGGTGCGGTCCTTGAGTCCGGTCCTGGCCCCGGCCGCGGTCGCGGCCTGCTCGGCGTCGAGGTTGATGACGAGCGCGCTGCCCCGGCTCAGGACGGCCTCGTGGGCGACGACGAGCGCGGGGTCACGGTGGGAGGCGCCGGGGGTGATCTCCAGGATCGTGCCCGCCGACTGCGTGTAGCCCCTGCGTATCTGTACGCCGCCGTTGGCGGACGCGGTGCGCAGGGTCCCGCCGCGCACCTGCACGTCGCCGCGGCCCAGTGCGTGCGGGGACGCGGCGGTGAGGGTGCCCTCCTGGACGACGGTGCCGCCCGTGTACCGGTTGGCGCCGGTCAGGGTGAGCGCGCCGGTGCCGCGCTTGGTCAGACCGCCGCCGCCGTCGATGTCGTTGCGCCAGGTGTCGGCGGCGCGGAAGCCGCCGCCGGCCGCGTCCAGGGTGACGCGTACATCCCGGTCGAACGCGGCGTAGCCGTCGGCCGCAGCGAAGAGGTCCAGGCGTCCCCACAGTTCGCTGCCGTCCAGCAGGACGTATCCGGAGGGCAGCGCGGTGGTGCGCAGCACCTCGCGGCGCTGGGCCGCGTCGAGGTAGGGCAGCCGGGTCTCCAGCAGCACTTCGGCGCCCTTGGGCACGGTCATCGGCCGTGCGCGGCCGTGCCGCCGGGGCAGCACGTAGGTCAGCCGGGGGGTGACGGCGGCGGCGTTGGCGGCGCGGTCGGCGTACGGGTCGGTGGCGGTGCCCGCCGCGTGCGCGGTGGCGTACAGGGTGTCGGCGGTGCTGCCGGTGCGCGCCCGGAAGTAGGCGGCGGCCTGCTGGACGGCGGCGGACTTGAGGTCGGCGTTGCGCGGGTCGGACAGGGCGGCGGCGGCCAGCGCGGTGGCCATGGTGCGTCCGCTGATGACGTCGACGGTGGAGTGCATGCCGGCGACGATGCGGCTGTGGCTCAGCTCGGACGCGCGGGCCACCAGCTCCTGGAAGCGCTCGGGGACCGCGTACGCCAGTGCCAGGCAGGCCAGGTAGAAGGCGTTGGTGTGGCCGCTGGGGTAGCCGCCGTCCTCGGTCGGTGTGCTGCTGCGCTGGCGCAGCAGCTGCGGGACGACCACGACGTCCGACCGGTAGACGGGGTAGCCGAGGTCATCGGTCCGCCCGGTGTCGACGACCTTGCTGTCCTCGGTCATGCGCCAGGGGCGGGGGTACTGGTAGGCGAACTTGCTCGGGTTGCTGGAGGCGGACGGCCCGCGCAGGGTGTTGACCAGCTCGACGACCTTGCCCAGCTCCGAGTCGGGCGAGCCCGCGCCGATCGCGGACCCGGCGGGTGCGCCGGCCGGGACGGCGTCGTTGATCTTGGTGTCCGGGACGGTGTCCGGGGCGGCGGTGATGCTGGTGACGGCCTTCGCGCCGGCGCGGTACAGCTCGGCGAGCGGGCCGAGGCCGCCGATCGCGGCGTAACTCTGGTCCTGGCGGTCGTAGATGAACGCCTGGCGGGCCTGCGCGTCGGTGCGTGCGCGGGTGATGCGCGCGCAGTAGCGCATGTTGGCGCGCAGGACGTCGGGCTGGAGCGGGGTGCCGGTGTTCCAGGCGTCGCCGGTCTTCCACACGTCGGCCATGCCGCCGAGGATCCGTACGACGGCGTTGGTCTCGGGGGTGAGGTTGGCGACGGTGTTGGTCGTGTAACTGTCGACGAAGGCGGCGGTCCGCGCGGCCGTGGCGGACGCGGCGGAGTTCGCGGCGGGCGCGGCGCCGGTCAGCGGCGCGGCGGCGGCCGTGGTGGGGTGCGTCAGCCAGGTCAGCACGGTCGGGGCGGTGACCAGTGCGGCGGAGACGCCCGCGGAGCGCAGCAGGAAGCCGCGCCGTCCGAGCGTGTCGGGGCCGGCCGGGGGGAGGGTCGTCATGCGGTGCTCTCCTCATCGTCGAAAGCATCGGGGGCGCCGGGTGCGGCCACGGCTCCGAAGGCCCGGGAGACTTCGGTCACGGGGGCTCCGAGGGTTCCGGGGGCTTCGAAGGCGCCGCGGGCGCGGGGTCAGGTGAGGGGCCGGGCCAGTGCGACGGCCCCCTCGACGGGCGGCACCCGCAGGGGGTGCGTCCGGGTGTCCGGGAGGGCCAGGGCCAGGGCCTCGGTGAAGGCGGTGTACAGGGCGGGTTGCGCGAGTACGGTGCCGCCGGCGACGACGACATCGGCCACCGAGGCCCCGCGTGCGGCGAGCCGCACGACGAGTTCCGCGAGCGCCCGCCCGCCGTCAGCGATCACCGTACGGGCGAGGGATGAACCCGCGGCGGCCGCTTCGAAAACGCTCGGTGCGTGGCGGCCCCACTCGGCGGAGAAGGAGGCCGCCGCCTCCAGGGCGGCACCCAGCGCGGGCACTTCGGGTACGTGGAGGGAGGCGGTGAGCAGCCGGGCGAGTTCGTCCGGGGGTTCGGCCCGGTCGTGGGCGGCCCATACGGCGCGGGCGGCCTCGCGGACCAGACCGGCCGAGGCGCCCTCGTCGCCGAGGGCCGCGCCCCAGCCGCCGACCTGGACGGCGGTGCCGTCGGGCAGCCGCCCGACGGCGACCGAGCCCGTACCGGCGACGAGGCCCACGCCGTCGGGCAGTCCGGCGGCGGGCGCGAGGAGTTCGGCGTCGCCCACGACCAGGCAGGGCACACCGAGCCGGGTGTGGAGGGCGGCGCGAATACCGGCGCACTGCCGGGGGGTCTCGCAGGCGTGACCGCCGACGGCGACCGCGGCGGGCGCGGTCCCCGGTGGCAGGGCATCGTGGATCAGGGCGGCGAGCCAGTCGGCGGCGCCCGCGGTGTCATGCGGCCGCCAGCCGTCGCTAGGACGGACATGGTCGGTGACGGTGTCCGCCCCCGCGCAGGCGCGGAGGTGGGTTTTGGTGCCGCCCACGTCGATTCCGACCGTGAGGGGCGGGGGGACCTGCACGGGGCCTCTTTCGTTGCGCGGTACTGCGCACGGCGGGCGAACCGTGGCGGGAACTGCGGGGGTTCGGTGCGGTGGAACGGTGGATGGAACTGCTGAGACCGCTGCGCGGCAGGCGAGTACCGCGCAGTTGATTAGGAAATTAACTAACGAAGTAGGGTGCGTCAAGAGGTGTGACACAGAGGTCTGACAACCGGAACCTCGGGACGCGCGACCCGGGCCAACGACTCGCAGACGAACGACTCGCAGGCCAACGACTCGCTCCGGGCCGGACGGCCGGACCACACTGTCCCACCACACGATCCACACGACCCGCGCCACCGCACGACCCGCGCCACCGCACGATCGACCACAGCACCCGATCCACCCCACCACCCGACCGCACAGGGGGACGCATGCAGTTGACCGAGAGCGCCGGCACCGTCTTCACGGTGCTGGCCGACGCCGGGGTCGCGACCAGACCCCAGCTCGCCCTGCGGGCCGGCCTGTCAAAACCCACCGTCTCCACCGCCGTCGCCGAGCTGGAGTCCGCCGGGCTCGTCGCCCGCTCCGGCACTTCCTACGGCGGCATGGGGCGGTCCGCCGCCGTGTACGGGCTCGGCCGCAGCGCCGGATCCGTGCTCGCCATCGACCTCGGCTCCACCCACACCGAGGTACGCGGCTGCGCCCTGGACGGCACCGTGCTCGCCACCCGCAGCACCGACGGCGACCCGAGCCCGCGCGAGGCCGTGCGCGCCGTGCTCGACAGCCTGCCCGGGACGTCGGTCCGCGCCGCCGTCATCGCCGTGCCCGACGTCGCCTCCGTACGGGACGGCGCGCCGCCCCGGCCCGCCACCCCGCGCGTCGCGGCGGCCGTCGACGCGCTGGAGCTGCCCCGGGACATCCCGGTCCACATCGAGAACAACGTCAACTGCGCGGCCCTGGCCGAGCTGCACGAGGGGGCCGCCCAGGGCCGCGACACATTCGGCTATCTCCAGGTCGGGTACGGGATCGGCCTCGGTCTCGTGGTCGGCGGCCGGGTGCTGCGCGGCGCCAACGGCGCGGCCGGCGAGATCGCCCGGCTGCCCTACCCCTGGGCCGACGGCCGGGACTCCGTCCACGAGGGGCTGGAGGCGTACGCGGGGGCCCGTTCCCTGCTCCGGCGCGCCGAGGCGGCCTGGCGCCCGGCGGACGGGCCCTGCCCGCGTTCCGCCGAGGAGCTGTTCGCGCTCGCGGCCGAGGAGACCCTGCCCGGTGGGGCCCCCACCGGGCAGGCGCGGGCCGCCGAGTTCGTCGCCGCGCACGCCCGCGAGGTCGGCCGGCTGGCCGCCGCCGTGGCCGCCGTACTGGACCCGGGGCTGATCGTGCTCGGCGGGGGCATCGGCGCGAATCCGCAGCTCCTGCCGGGGGTACGGGCCGAGCTGGCCCGGCTCAGCTGGCCCACCGAAGCGGTCAGCAGCATGGTCGGCGAGAGCGGGACGGTGGCCGGTGCGACCAGGCTCGCCGTGGCGCGTGGAGTCCGAACCGTTACCGGAGGGTAGGGGTCCGGCCATTGACTCCTTCCGGCCATTCGGTGAATATCTCGGCAAGCGCTTACCGAGTCGGCTGGAATCCGACTCCGGATGAGGCGTCCCGCCGTGCTCCAGAGCACGGCCGCCGTACGAGGGCGTGCTCGTACGGTGAACGGCCCGTCACACCGGTCGCGTTGACCGGCGGTCGGACCGGGGACCCCCCGTCCGTCAGGAGTGCACCGGCCGGGCGAGGCCGCTGCTCCCGGAAGCGCACCCCGAGGGAACCCGTACGGCACCGGCCGGCGGCGTATCCGACACGCACACCCAGGGAGACACCCAGTGGGCCACACCATCTCGCGCAGGAATCTGCTCCGTTCGGCGGGCGTGGTCGCCGCCGCGACGACCTTCGGCTCCGTCCTCACCGCCTGTTCGGGCACCGGGGCGGGCACCACCGGCGGCGATCTGACCATGGCCTGGTGGGGCAGCGACGAGCGCCACACCGCCTACCAGAAGGCACTGAAAGCCTTCACCGCGAAGAACGCCGACATCAAGATCAAGCCGCGCTACTCGGGCTACGACGGCTACTTCGACAAGTTCAACACCCAGGTCTCCGGCGGCAGCGCCCCCGACCTCGTCCAGATGGACACGGCGCTGGTCGCCGCGTACGCCAAGAAGGGCGTGCTGGCACCGCTCGACGAGTACGTCGGGAAGTCCCTGGACCTGACCGGCTTCTCCAAGTCGCTGCTCGCCGCCGGCACGGTCGACGGCAAGCTCTACGGAGTGCCGTCGGGCATCGGCGTCAACATCGTCACCATCAACGTCACGGGGCTCAAGGAGCTGGGGCTGACCGAGCCCGACAAGGAGTGGACCTGGGAGGAGCTGAAGAGCTACGCCGCCAAGATCTACAAGGCCAGCGGCGGCAAGATCTTCGGCGTCGACGACGGCGGCGGCTCGACCAACCAGGCGTTCGACATCTTCGCGCGGGAGAAGGGCCAGAACCTCTACACGGCCGACGGCAAGCTCGGCTACACCAGGGAGACCCTGGAGGAGTGGTGGACCTACTGGGCCGAGATGCGCAAGATCAACGCCTCGGCCGGCGGCGCCGTCACCTCCTCCGCGCACAACGACCTCACCAAGAACGCCGTGGTCATCGGCAAGGCGATGATCACCTTCGACTCCGGGCTCAACAACTCCGGCGGCTCGATCACCGGCGCCACCCTCGACTTCGTCCCCACCCCGCAGGGCGGCTGGTCCGGCGCGCGCGAGGGCAACTACGTCAACGGCGGAGTGCTGCTCAGCGCGACCAAGCGCAGCTCGCGCGTCGCCGACTCGGTCAAGATCATGTCGTACTTCGCCCAGGACGAGGGGGCGATCAAGGACATGGCGCTGCTGCGCGGCATCCCGCCGACCGACAAGGCCCGCGCCCTCGTCGCCCCCGAGATGACCCCGAACGACAAGCGCGCCTCGGACGCCGCCGCCTATGTCTCGGACCGGGTCGCCAAGGCCACCGACGCGCTGCCCGCGCCCGTCGCCCCGCCCGAGGGCGCCAACCAGATCACCGAGCTGCTGTTCCAGTCCAACCTGGCGATCGCCTTCGGCAAGAAGTCGGTCAAGGCCGCCCTGAGCGAGTACTTCGACCAGGCCGAGAGCATCCTGTCGGCGTAACCGACCCGCACCGGGAGATTCCACGCGCCGACAGACCGCGCGAGCAGCGAGCCAGGAGAAGCCAGGGAGATGAGTGTGACCACCGAGACACTGCACAAGGCCGGGGAGGAGCCGCCGGCCGCGGCGGCCCCCGCCGGCCGCGAACGCGACCGGGAGCGCGAACGCAAACGCGCGGCCCGCCGCCGCGCCGGGGGCTGGTGGCCGTTCCTCTTCCTGGCACCCTGGTTCATCGGTGTGTTCGGGCTGGTCATCGGGCCCATGCTCGACTCGCTCTACCTCTCCTTCACCAACTTCGACCTGCTCACCCCGGCGCAGTGGACCGGCGCCGACAACTACACCCGGATGTTCACCGAGGACCCGAACTTCTGGCAGTCGGTCCGGGTGACACTCGTGTACGTCGGGGTCTCCGTCCCCCTCAAGCTCGCCCTCGCCCTCGGCGTGGCGATGCTCCTCAACCGGCCGCTGCGCGGACTCGGCTTCTACCGCGCCGCGTTCTATCTGCCGTCGCTGCTCGGCGGCGCGGTCGCCGTCGCCATCATGTGGCGGCAGATCTTCGGCGAGGACGGGCTGTTCAACGCGGTGCTGGGCTGGTTCGGCATCGAGGGCCAGGACTGGATCTCGTCGCCCGACACCTCCATCTACACCCTGATCCTGCTGGCGGTCTGGCAGTTCGGCACCCCGATGGTCATCTTCCTGGCCGGCCTCAAGCAGCTCCCGAAGGACGTGTACGAGGCCGCCGCCATCGACGGCGCCGGACCGTTCACCCGCTTCCGCCGGATCACGCTGCCCCTGCTGACACCGATCGTCTTCTTCAACGTGATCCTCCAGATCATCGGCTCCTTCCAGACGTTCACCCCCGCGTATGTCGTCAGCAACGGCAGCGGCGGCCCGATCGGGTCGACCATGCTCTACTCGCTCTACCTCTACAAAAAGGGCTTCGCCGACTTCCAGATGGGATACGCCTCCGCGCTGGCGTGGGTGCTGTTCCTGGTCATCGCCCTGTTCACGGCTGTGAACTTCATCGCCAGCCGCTACTGGGTTCACTACGACGACTGACCAGTCGGCGAGGAGTACGTACGACATGTCCATGCTCGCAAAGATGACCTCCGCCACGCCCGCGAAACCGAAGGGCCCGGCGGGCCCCGGCCGCCGTATCTTCATCCACACCCTGCTCATCGGCGTGGCGCTCGTCATGCTCTATCCGCTGATGTGGATGATCAGCAGCTCGCTCAAGCCCGACCAGGACATCTTCACCGACCCGTCCCTCTGGCCCCAGAACTTCCACCCGCAGAACTACGCCAAGGGCTGGACCGGCTCCGGCAACTCCTTCACGCTCTACCTCACCAACTCGCTGATCGTCACGATCGGCGCGGTGATCGGCAACGTACTGTCCTGCTCGCTCGCCGCCTACGCGTTCGCGCGGTTCGAGTTCCGGGGCCGGCGGATCTGGTTCGCGCTGATGCTCGGCACGATGATGCTGCCGATGCAGGCGACCCTGATCCCGCAGTACACGCTGTTCTTCAACCTCAACTGGATCAACACGTTCCTGCCGCTGATCGTCCCGAAGTTCCTCGCGACGGACGCGTTCTTCATCTTCCTGATGGTCCAGTTCATCCGCTCCATACCGCGCGAACTCGACCAGGCGGCCATGATGGACGGCGCCAACCCCGGCCAGATCTATCTGAAGGTCATCCTGCCGCTGATGAAGCCGGCCCTGGTCACCACGACGATCTTCACCTTCATCTGGACGTACGACGACTTCTTCAGCCAGCTCGTCTATCTCTCCGACAACGAGAAGTTCACCGTGCCGCTGGGACTGACGCTCTTCCTGGACAAGACGGCGGGGTCGTCGTTCGGGCCGATGTTCGCGATGTCGGCGCTGGCACTGCTGCCGACGCTGATCTGCTTCCTGGTGTTCCAGAAGCGGCTGGTGGAGGGCATGGCGACGTCGGGGATGAAGGGCTGAGGGCGGCAAAGGTGACAGAGGAAGTAGCGCAGCGACACGGGGAGTCCGCCGAGGACGAGCGGAGCCCCCAGCCCCAGCCCCTCCCGTTCCCCCTCCCCCTCCCGCTCCTCCCGCACCAGTGGGCGTCGCTGCACGATCTGCCGGACGACCCGGCGGCGTACGACGAGGTGCTGGCCCGTGTCACGGAAGAGGCGCTGGCCCGGCTCACCCCGGCCGGGAACCTGGAATCACCGGCGGCCGACGACGACATCGGGGACACGTCCCTGGGCGTCACGGCGCTGCTCGCGCTCGCGTGGCACCGTACGAAGGACCCCAGGCTGCCCGAGGCCGTACGGCGCTCCACCGCGTTCCACCTGCGCGAGCGCGTCTACCGTACGGACAACCCCGGCTATCCGAACCTGCGGACGCAGCACTCGGGCCTGCCGTACGCGCGCTATGTCCTCGCCCCCGGCGCGCACCCGATCGGCGACTGGCCGTCCACGGTGTGGGCGCTGCTCCAGGCGGTCAACGTGCTGGACGCGGCGCGCGGGACGGCACGCGGGGAAGCGCACGAGGCGGCGTGCGGGGAAGCGCACGAGGCGGGGGACTGGCAGCTCTGCGACCGCGAGCAGTACGACGAACTGCTGTCCGTCGCCCACGGCTACTGGCGCTGGCTCACCGAGGTCACGTACTTCAACCCGCAGGCCGCCGCCAACCAGGCCATCGGCTGTGTCACCGGCGGCCTGATGCTGGCCGCGCACCTGCCGGAGGCGGCGGCCGGTGCCGTACGCGCGTGCGCCCTCCGCCTGTACGAGACGGAGATCCGCGCCCACCGCGTACACGACCGGGGCGCCCTGCTGCCCCCCGAGCACGGTGGCGCGTACGACAACAACTACGGCCCGATCTCCCTCTCCTTCCTGGCCCAGGCCCACCGGGTCAGCGGCGAACAGGTCTTCGCAGACGACGGCGACGAACTCGCCCGCTACCTCGACGCACGCCTCGCCGGCAGCGGCTTCGACATCGGCGGCCCGCGCTACAGCGAGCAGCACTCGGCGTTCGAATCCGTCCTCGGCCTGCGCTACTTCAGCGCCCGGATCGGCGCGGACCTCGGCCGCTACCGGGGCGACACCCGCTGGTCCCGGCACGCCGTCGCGGCCGATGGCGGGCTGGACGGCCACTTCGCGTTCATGCTGGTCTGGCAGATCCAGGACACCGCTCGCTGGCACCGCACCCCGAGCGAGGCGCCCGCCCGCCACCAACTGCGCGCCGGTACGGTGACGGTCTCCTTCGACGAACGGCTGACCCCGGCCCTGATCGAGGTCGCGGGCACGGTCGTCATCCCGGCGGCGGTCAACCGGCAGCACGGCTTCGGCCCGGTGAGCGAGGGACATCTGCTCTGCCGCCCGATGGGCCGCATCCGGGTGGCGGAGGCGCGCGTAACCGAGGGGCGTACGGCCGGCCTGACGGCCAAGCTGATCACCACACCGGTGGTGACCCGTGACCACACCCTGCGCCATGTGCGGACGCTGTACGTCACGGACGGCTCGCGCCTCTGGCTGACGGCGGTGGTGGAACGCCTGCCGGGCACCCCGTACCTGCTGGGCGGACTCCCGTACGTGACAGCGGAGGGCGACCGGCTGCGCCGGATCGCGGCACCGCCCGAGGGCTTCGCGAACGCCCCGGCCGGCAACGTACGCCTGACGCACCCGGAGCCGCCGGACCCGACCGTCTTCCTGTCGACGTCCCCCACCACCCAGGAGACGGCGGCCTTCGCACTGGCGGCGGACCCGAGGGGCTACGGCGACCCGGACGAGGGCTGGGGCCATATCGTCGCGACATCGGCGCTGGAGGCGTCCCCGCTGGCCGACACCCCGGATGACCTGCACGTTTTCGCGATACGGTACGGCGCGGCGGACGGGCGGCCGGAGCTGAGGGTCGAGCGGACGGCCGAGGGCCGCCTGTCGATCGTGACGCCGGAGTTCACGGCGCTGGTGGACGAGCGAGAGCCGGACCCGACGGTGACGCTCACGGTAACGCTCACGGAGCAGGTATCGAGCCCGGCCGGAGCCGATGGATCAGATCCAGGCGGCCGTTGAGCAGATCGTCGTGGTGGAGGGCGAAGTCTCCGTTGGGGAGGCGGACTTCGCCGAAGTGGGCGCCCATCACGGTCCGGGGCAGGAACCCCCGCAGCTCATGCCGGATTCCCGCCGGATAGTCGACGGGCGCTCCCCCCTCCGGGGCCACGTCCGTCCCGTACAGCACACAGTGGTCCGTGGGTACGTCGGCGGTGAGGTCGGGCGCGCCGCCGGTGTGGCAGTCGAGGGCGGGCAGGACCAGCAGGTCGGGGGAGTGCGGCGCGTACCACATCATGAGCGGCTTGGCGCGTGCCGCCTCGGTGTTGTCGAAGCAGCACACCGCGAGTGAGTGGCCGGGGTAGTGGGCCGCGTAGAACTCCAGCAGCTCCGGATCGAGCCGTGGCCGCTTGCGCCACGGCACCCGGGCGAGGGCGGCGGGCAGGAGGGTGGGGTCGTCCGCGAGCAGCACCGTATAGATGTCGTGCTCGAACACCTCGACACGCGGCCCGTCGTCCGCCCCCATCCAGTCCATGGCCCCGGCCGAGGCGGCACCCACGGGCATGGGCCACACGGCGTCGACCATCCGGCTGAGCACCTCGCCGGCGCGTCCGACGGAGAGGAAGTTCTCCTGGCCCATGCGCCGGCGCGCGGGCAGATGCAGAAGCATGGCGTTGCCGCCGCCACTGGGGTTGGCGTCGGCGGCGAGGCTGACGGCGGTGTTCTGGTACCCGAGGACATGGATCAACCCATGCTCGGGGTGCCGCAGCCGCCCGGCGTACAGGGTCGTCTCGGAGAACTCAGCCCGGTCCATGGAAACGCACATGCCCAAAACGTAGTTCACCGCCCGCGTTACGTCGCCGGGGCCACCCACACCACCCGAGCACTGACATCCGCCCCACGCCCAAACATCCGCACCACCCGCTCCAGCGAGCACACACGCATCCGGCACCCACTGTCCACCGAAACCACCTCAGCCCCCTCCTCAAACGCCATCCCCCAAGCCGCCACCCGCGCGTCGGCCCCACCGGGGTCGCGGTCACCGGGCTCGTAGGACTGGACTACGGCGAAGAGGCGGGGCGCGGTGTCGTGGACCAACTCGTCGGCGAGGGTGGCGAGTTCGGTTGAAGTGAGGGTGGGGCTGAGGTTGAGGGGTTCGGCGGTCACGGCATCCTCCACTGTTCGCGATCGGTTAACTCCGTTGCGTGACACTATGGTGGCATGGGTGATGCGAAAAAAGTGGGTCTTCCATTTTTCGCTCAAACGGGTCACTGGACGGCGGAGGTTTGATCATGACTCAGGGGCAGTTCGGTGGGGCGTCCGTGGTGCGACGCTGGCAGCTCGCCGACTCGTTGAAGGGGCTGCGGGAGAAGGCGGGATTCACCCAGGAGCAGGCGGTCGCCGAACTCAAGAAGGGAGCGGGCCGTTGGTCCGCCGCGAAGCTCTCACGGATCGAGACCCGTGTGCACCGGGTCAAGCCGCGTGAGGCTGAGCAACTTCTGGACGCGTACGGTGTCACCGATGTTGAACTCCGCGACAGCCTTACGCAGTTGTCGGCCACTGCTTCTGAGCAGGGGTGGTGGGTCGGGTTCGACAATGAACTTCCGAAGGCCGTGAAGCCGTTGCTCAGCATTGAGAGCGGCCTGGTCGCGCTCCGCGACTTCCAGCCGCAGCTTATGCACGGGCTGTTGCAGACGCCTGACTACGCCCGCGCGCTGATGAATGCCGTCTCGCCGGGCACCTGCCACCCGGAAGAGCTTGAGCGCAGGGTTACCGCACGAATGATTCGGCAGCATGTGTTGCTCAAAGAGCCACGGCCGAGTGTGCACTTCGTCATCGATCAAGCGGTCCTGGAGCGAGTCATCGGGGATCCGCAGGTCATGCGTGGTCAGTTGCGGAAGCTGCTCGACGTTTCGGAAGAACCGAACGTGACCATCCAGGTTCTCCCGCGCGACGCGGGCGGCAGTCCCGGGCTGGAAGGTCCCTTCGCCATCCTGACGCTGCCGGACCCCATTCCCGACATCGGCTATACGGAAGGACCTGCGGGTATGGTCTACGTCGAGGATCGCGACCGAGTTCGAGCATGGACACTGCGTTTCGGCATCCTGACCGAGTTGGCGCTCTCATGCGGCGACTCCGTCGATGTCGTTGCTGCGACGATGGAGTCGTTCGAATGAGATAGGGCGAGAGGGACGGCCAGATGTCACAGGCGGACTCGTTGACGCATGTGGAGTGGCGCAAGAGCAGCTTCTCCGGTGGCAGTAACGGCGGCGGAGGCGAGTGCCTTGAGACGGCGTTCCTCTCGGACGGCCGAGTGGCAGTCCGCGACAGCAAGATCCCCAGCGCGGGCGCGCTGGTTTTCTCGCGTACGGGCATGGCTGCCTGGCTGGCCGGCGTCAAGGCGGGCAGGTTCGACAGCTTCGATGTCTGACGGTGCGGAGCTTTGTCGGGTGCGGGTCAGTACCAAGAGGTAACCGAGGTGTACGGGAGCGAGAAGCTGAACGCCGGGTGCCTGCCGGGCCGCCCCTCCTTTCGGCAGTGTCGCGCCTCCAGGGGAGGTGTAAAGGGCGCTCCTTCGTCGCGTCGGCTGCGCCGACTCCGCTGCGCTTCGCCCTTGACACCTCCCCTTCCGGCGCGTGTACGGGAGAGGGGGGGCGGCCGGGGGGAGGGGGCCCGAGGGGTCCGCTGTCCTGCCACTCGGCTCAGGGGCTGGCGGGCCGGTGGGCCCTGCGGGGCTGCGCGGCAGAGGAATGGGGCGGTCCCACACCGGCTCAGCGGATGACGGTCCGCTGTTGGTTGCGACTCATGCCCCGCTGGTCGCCGTTGCGTTGTGGTGCCCGGATGGTGGGTGGGTTCTGCTGCTCGGATGGGGTCCGCGGGGGCTCCTCGGGCGGCTCATGTGTCCGGGGGTGCGTTAGCGGTACTCCTGGATGCATGGACCGCTTCCAGGGGGGTCTGAGTGGCTGGTGGGGCAGGGGTGGCCGGTCCGGTGGTGGTTAATGCGTGGCGTGTTGTTGCGCGGTGTTGGAACACTGCGGCGGTGACCACTTCGGTACTGCTTCGGCCGCGTGCTCTGAGTCCCGGCGATCTCGTTGTCATTGCGGCGCTGTCCGGGCCGCTCCACGCTGTCTATGAACCTGATCTTGAGCGGGCGGTGGTGGTGCTGGAGCGGATGGGGTTTCGTGTGCGGCGGGCGCCGCTTCTTGAGGCGGGGCGGGGTCATTGGTGGAGTGCGGCTCGGCCGGTGGAGATTGCTGAGGAGTTCAATGGGTTGCTGCGTGATCCGGAGGTGCGTGCGATTGTCGCGCATGACGGTGGTCAGACGGCGCTCGGTTACCTGGACCTGATCGACGTTGAGGCGGTGAGGGCCGATCCCAAGCCGATCCTCGGGTACAGCGACATTTCGTTGTTGCATTTGGTGCTCTATGCGCGTGCGGGGCTGGTGGGTTTCCATGCGGACCTGGCCACTCCCGGACTCGGCGGGCACTGGCAGGCCGCGCCCGCAGCGCGCCAGGCGGTGCTTGAACAGCTCTACTCGACGCTGTTGACGAGCGACGAGCCGATCGGTGCGCTGCCTGCCACTCCGTCGTGGGAGTGCTGGCGCGCGGGGCGTGCCGAGGGTCGGCTGCTCGGTGGTGTCATCAACCGGATCGTGCTGGCGCAGGCGACGCCTTACGCACTGCCGCTCGAACGGTTCGACGGCGCGGTGCTGTTCTGGGAGGAGATGGGCGGCTACGCATCGTATGTGTGGAGCAATCTCCAGGTGATGCGGCACTGCGGCATCCTCGACCGGATCTCCGGCATGGTGGTGGGTGTCCCGCACGCGATCGACGGCCTAGGGACGGACGGGTCCCCGACCCTCCGCGAGATCGTCCTCGACGTTCTGGGTGACCGTGACATCCCGGTCCTGGGCAACGTCGAGTTCGGCCACGCCGGCCCCAACCTGCCAATGCCGGTAGGCATCCGCGCCGCCCTGGACGCGGGGCAGCGAACCCTGTCACTCCTCGAACCAGCAGTACGCCCCCGATAACGCCCCCGAGCCCGCACTTCTCGCCCACCGCCGGCCCGCCAGCCTCCCCGCCCCACCCGTCACTCCAGTCCCCCTGGAGCCGCTCCATGCATCCAGGAGTGCCGCTAATGCACCTCAGGACACATGAGCCGCCCAAGGGAGCCTCCAGCCGCTCACCAAACCACCCTATATAGGACATGCGGGCGGGAGTGGGTGGCCCGAGGGGCCGACCGGGCGGCAGGCCCCGTCCGGCGGCGCGGGAAAGTGTCCGCCGGGGCGCGTGTGGCGCCAGGCGGGCTCCTGGGGACCGTCCATGCGCCCCGGAGTGCCGCTAATGCGCCCGTGGATGCATGAGCCGCCCGAAGGGGCCTCCGGCCGCTCACTAAACCGCCCCATATGGGGCAGATTGGCGGGAGGGTGGCCCGCAGACCCGGCCGGACAGCAGAACCCGCCCACCTTCCGGGCACCACAGCGCGACGGTGACCAGCGGGGCTTGCGTCTCAGCAAACGGCGAACCGTCAGCCGCTGAGCCGGTGCCGAGTCACCCCATTCCTCTGCTGCGCAGCCCCGCAGGGCCCACCGGGCCGCCGGACCCTGAGCCGACCGGCAGGACAGCGGACCCCTTGGGCCCCCTCCCCCCGGCCGCCCCCCCTCTTCCGTACACGCGCCGGAAGGGGAGGTGTCAAGGGTGAAGCGCAGCGTAATCGGCGTAGCCGACGCGACGGAGGAGCGCCCTTTACTCCTCCCCTGGAGGCGCGACACTGGCAGGAGGAGGGGCGGCCCACCCCGCACCAAGCGCCCAGCACCTCGCCACCGACCCACCCCGGTCTACCTCTTGGTACTGACCCGCACCCAACAACCCCACAGCGCCCAGCGGCGCATGAGTCGCAACCAACAGACGGCCGTCAGCCGCCGAGACGACCCCGGCCGCCCCATTCCTCTGCCGCGCAGCCCCGCAGGGCCCACCCGCCCACCCGCCCGCCAGCCTCTGAACCGACCGGTAGTACGGCGCCACCCCTCGGGCCCCGGCCCAACGCTCGGCACCTCGCTCCCGTACACCCCGGTCTACCTCTACCTCTTCCTCTTGGTACTGACCCGCGCCCGACACCCCCACGGTCCCCACTGCCGCCTCAAAAAATTGCGCCGCATGTGAAGCAACCGCCCACTGCTGTCGCGCATCTCTCTCTGCGACAAGATCAGCCCCGGCAGCGCGATCCAGCTATCCAACGGATAGGTCCTGTTGATGCCTGCCGGTGACAGAGTGCGCAATCGTCCTTGGGGGGACAGTTGTTCAGCAGCAGCAGCAGCAACAACAACAGCAGCAGAAGAACCGGCGCGGCCATGGTTGCGGCGCTGCTCACCGCCGGGCTCGCCACCGGGTTCGCCCCGGCGACCGCCGCGACCGCTGCCGGAGCGGGCGGTGCGAATGGCGCCCTCGGGGTGTCGGCGGCGGCCTCCCCGGGTGGGGGTGGGACGGTGACGCTGATCACCGGTGACAAGGTGCATGTGGACGCCAAGGGCCGGGTGAGCCGGGTCGAGCCTGCCAAGGGGCGGGAAGCGGTGCGGGTTTCGATCACCCGGCATGCGGGCGGGACCTTCGTCATCCCGCAGGACGCGGTTGAGCTGGTCTCCCAGGGCAAGCTGGACCGGCGGCTGTTCAATGTCACGGGCCTGCTGAAGGCGCAGTACGACGACGCGCACCGGGCGACGCTCCCGCTGATCGTGTCGTACGCGAAGAACGCGAACCAGAAGGCGGCGGCGAAGGCCGCCATCGCGGACGCGGACGTCTCCGTCCGCCGTACGCTGCCCGCTGTCAGCGGCGAGGCGCTCACCGCGCCCAAGGACGAGACCGCCGACGTCTGGGACGCGCTCACTGCGGCCGGCGACACGCAGAACGAGGCGCGCGAGGCCGCACCCGGCATCGAGCGCGTGTGGCTGGACGGCAAGCGCAAGGCGCTGCTCGACAAGAGCGTCGCGCAGATCGGCGCGCCGACTGCGTGGGGGGCCGGTTACGACGGTACGGGCGTGAAGGTGGCCGTCCTGGACACGGGTGTGGACCAGACGCACCCCGACCTCAAGGGCGTCTCCATCGCCCGTAAGGACTTCTCCGGCTCGGGCAACACCGTCGACCACGTCGGCCACGGCACGCATGTCGCCTCGACCGTGGCGGGGTCCGGCGCGCAGTCGGGCGGCAAGTACAAGGGGGTCGCGCCCGGCGCGAAGATCCTGGACGCCAAGGTGCTCGACGACGACGGGTTCGGTGGCGAGTCCGGGATCATCGCGGGGATGCAGTGGGCCGCCGACCAGGGCGCCAAGATAGCCAACCTGAGCCTCGGCACCGACGACACGCCCGAGGTGGACCCCGTGGAGGCGGCGGTCGACAAGATCTCCGCCGAGAAGAACATCCTCTTCGTCATCGCCGCAGGCAACGAGGGCCCGGACGCGCAGACCGTCGGTTCGCCCGGCAGCGCCGCCTCGGCGCTCACCGTGGGCGCGGTCGACAGCAAGGGCAAGATCGCGGACTTCTCCAGCGTGGGGCCGACGGCGGACGGTTCGCTGAAGCCGGACATCACCGCGCCGGGCGTGGACATCGTCGCCGCGAAGGCAGCCAAGGGCTTCATCGGTGACCCGGCCGGCACCGGTTACGTAGCGCTGTCCGGTACGTCGATGGCGACGCCGCATGTCGCGGGCGCCGCCGCGATCCTCGCCCAGCAGCACCCGGACTGGAGTGGCCAGCGCATCAAGCAGGCGCTCACCTCGGCCGCCAAGCCGTCGGCCGGGCTGACGCCGTACCAGCAGGGCACCGGTCAGGCCGATCTGACGAAGGCGATCACGCAGACCGTCATCAGCGAGCAGACCTCGCTGAGCTTCGGCACCCAGCTGTGGCCGTACACCAGCGGCAAGCCCCTCACCAAGCAGATCACGTACCGCAACACCGGTACGGTCCCGGTCACCCTCGATCTGACGCTGGACACCGTCGGCCCGAACGGCAAGGCGGTCCCGGCCGGCTTCTACACCCTCGGCGCGCGGCAGGTCACCGTCCCCGCCGGCGGCACCGCGAATGTCGCTCTCACCTCGAACGCGACGGTGGGTACGGGGCACGGCGCCTTCGGCGGCGCGGTCGTCGCGAAGGCCACTGAGGGCGGGCAGAGCGTCCGTACGAGCTTCGGCACCCTCCGCGAGGTCGAGTCGTACGACCTCACGCTGAAGTTCATCGACGCGAAGGGCAAGCCCGCCCGGTCGTCCACGTCGGTCTACGGCCACAAGAGCGCCTTCAGCGCGGATGTGGACGGCACCAGCGGCAGCGGTACGGCCAAGGTCCGGGTCCCGAAGGACGCGCACCTGATCAGCGCCGTGGTGCTGACTCCCAAGGCGAAGGGCGAACCGGACGCCGCCTGGATGGTCCAGCCGAAGCTGGACGTCACCAAGAACGCCACGGTCACCCTCGACGCCCGCAAGGCGAAGCCGATCAGCATCACGGCGCCCGACTCCGCGAAGATCATCGACGGGTACGCGGGCTTCGACCTCGCCGCGCCGAGCGGCCCGCTCGTCGCCAACTGGTCCCTGGACTCGTTCAAGGGCTTCAGCCTCGGCCAGGTCGGCGCGTCGGTGCCGGCGAAGCTGTTCAGCGCGCAGGCCGGCGGTCTGTGGCAGAAGGGCACCAGCAACTACAGCCTGCTCTACAACCGCACCGGCTCGTTCTACACCGGCTTCACCCACAAGACGGCCAAGAGCGAACTCGCCCAGGTGAACCTCAAGCTCGGTTCAACGGGCAAGAACCGCGAGGGCTTTGTCTACCCGACCTGGTACACCCCGTCCGGTTCGTTCAGTCTCGGCCAGATGTCCGACCCGGTCGCCGTGCCCGCCACGGTGAAGAACTACGTCACGACGCCCAAGGGCTTCAAGTGGTCCTTCGGCGCCGCCCAGACGAACAGCAAGTCCGACCAGCTCACCGGGCACGAAGCGGGCCCGCCCAAGACGTTCACGGCGAAGAAGACGTACACGGAGTCGTTCAACATCGGCGTGATCAGCCCGAAGGCGCTCAAGTCGAGCGTCCAGCGGCACGAGAACGAACTGTTCGCCTGCATCCCCGAGTTCTCCGACGGCGCGGGCCACGAGGGCTACTCGGCGACGTCCAAGCAACTGTCCCAGATCCTGGTCAACGGCAAGAAGGTCGTCAGCTCAAAGAGTTCGCTGTGCATAGGGGCGGACTCGCTGCCGGCCGCGTCGGCCAAGTTCAAGATCACCACGGACGCGACCCGTCCCGCCGCGGTGGCGGGCACGACCACCCGGCTGCTGGCGGACTGGACGTTCACCTCGAAGGCCACCGCGGCCGGCAAGGTCGTGAACCTGCCGGTCTCGACGGTCCGCTTCACCCCGGCGCTGAGCCTGACGAGCACCGCGCCCGCGGGCAAGAAGTTCGCGGTCCCGCTGACCATCGAGGGCCCGGCGGCGAAGAACTTCAAGTCGCTGGCCGTGCAGGTCTCCTACGACGGCGGCAAGAAGTGGTCCAAGGCCCCCGTCACCACGAAGAACGGTAAGCGGAGCCTGTCCCTGACCCACCCGAAGAAGGCCACGTCGGTCTCCTTGAAGGCGAAGCTCACGGACAAGAGCGGCAACGTCTACAACGTGACCATCGAGAAGGCGTACCTGCTCAAGTAACCACGCGAGCACCCACGCACCGGCCGCGCCGGGAGAGAACGCCCCCGTCTCCCCAGCGCGGCCGGCCCGTTTTCCGGTTTCCGCGCGGGGCCCGGCTACGCGCCGGTACAACCTGCCCCGACGCGTCGGTCACCGTGAATGCGACGACGCGGGCCGCCCGGTCCCCCCGTACCTACGCCTTCTCCTCATCCTCGTATCGCGGCTGCGCCGTGAACTCCGCCCAGAGGTCCACGGCTTCCTCCAGGCTCAGCGCGGCGACCTTCTCGCGGGGGACGCCGACCGTATGGATGAGCCGGTTGGCGAGCCAGTCGGGTACGGGATCTCTTGCCTCTTCCCGGGCCACGGTGAGCACTCCGGCCAGGCGGCCCAGGCGTTCGACCACCTCCGCGAGCCGGCTGTACTCGGGGCGGTGGCCGCCCGCTTCCCGGACCCGGGCGGTGGCCTCGGCGTAGACCTCCGCGTTCGCCCGCGCGCCCACGGCCCAGACCTCGCAGATCTCCACCGACTTCTCGTCGACGTAGCGATAGACCACCCGCCAGGTGTTCCGGCCGACGATGAGCTTGCGGTAACCGGTCAGCTCGCCGCCGAGTGGATACCCGGCGGTGGGTTCGTCGATCAGGATGAGCAGTTTCTTGAGGATTTTGGGCACGGAGTCCGGCCCGATACGCCGCAGATCATCGATTGCCGCGTCGGTGAAAGTGACATCAGCCATGGATCACTCGTCGTCCGGCAGGGCTTCGAGCGACTCACGGGTGTGGCCGAACGCCGCCAGGACGTCGTCCATCGACGTCCGCTGTCCCGTGTCGCCCGTGGCGCGGGCCAGGACCAGTGCCAGATCGTGCAGGTCGGTCGCCGCATCCTCCAGCGCGGCGAGCCTGTCGATGCCGACGACGGCGGCGACGGGCTGGTGCCGACGGGTGACCAGCAGGTCCGAGCCCTGCTCGGCATCCGCGACCAGCCGTGCCACACCGCGTCTGGAGGCTTCGGTGACCGTCAGCTCATGGGCATCGCGCAGTATCGTCATGACCGAACTGTACAGAAGTCTGTGTAGATTTTCCTCCGCGGCTTCAGCCCCTGGTCAGTGCTCCGACGGGTCCGACGCCGGGGCGATGCCCGTGGGGCAGGAGCGGCCCCAGTTGGTTTCTGAGGGGCTGGAGAGGGTGACTCCTGTGCCGCCGATGCCGCAGTAGCCGTCCGGGTTCTTGTCCAGGTACTGCTGGTGGTACGCCTCCGCCGGGTAGAAGACGCGGCCCTCCGCCGGGAGGATCTCGGTGGTGATCGTCTTGTGGCCGGCGGCGGTCAGGACCTCCTGGTAGGCGTCGCGGGACGCGGTCGCGGCCTCGGTGTGGGCCTCGGTGTGGGGGTAGAGCGCGGAGCGGTACTGGGTGCCGACGTCGTTGCCCTGGCGGAAGCCCTGGGTGGGGTTGTGGGACTCCCAGAAGACCTTCAGGAGCTGGGCGTACGAGACGACGGACGGGTCGTAGACCACGCGGACCGCTTCCGTGTGGCCCGTCAGGCCCGAGCAGACCTCGTCGTACGTCGGGTTCGGTGTGTAGCCGCCCTGGTAGCCGACGAGGGTCGTCCAGACGCCCGGCGTCTGCCAGAACTTCCGCTCGGCACCCCAGAAGCAGCCCAGGCCGAAGTCGGCGACCTCCAGGCCCTCCGGGTACGGGCCCGCCAGCGGGTTCCCCAGGACCGTGTGGCGCGCGGGGATCCCGAACTCGGGCTCGGGGCGGCCCCGGAGCGCCTGCTCGGGGGTGGGGAGTTCGGGGGTGCGGCGCGTCAGGAACATCGGGTGGTCTCCTCCGGGTGCGGCGGCCTCCTCGGGACGAGGCCGCCGGGCGTTCATGGGCGGGTGCTGCGGGCGTACAACAGGTACAGCGCTTACTCACGGGAACGTGTGGCGCGCTCCCTGCATTCCGGACGCGGTCCCCACTCAGCGCCCTCCCTCAGCGCGGCAGCGTCGCCGGGCTTCCCCCGTTCGACTCGTATCCCGCCACCGCCAGCGCCCGGTACACCGCGTACCCCGCCGCCGGGTCGCCGTCCAGCGTCCACGGCAGCGCGCCGACGTGGCCGTCGACCCGTACCAGCTGGTTCATCGCGTCCGACCAGCGCTCGCAGCGGACGAGGAACAGGATCAGCAGATGCCGTACGTGCGAGAGCATCGGATCGTCGGGGCGCGCCGAGTGCACCGCGTAGAGCGCGCCGTCCACCGCCTTCGTCACCACCGCGCTCTGGTAGAAGCCGCGCACGAGGTTCACCTCCGGCAGATGCTCGTGCACCGCGAAGAGCGGCAGCGCGGCCAGCAGCGAGCCCTGGGGGGCGCGGGCGGCTGCCGAGGTCGCGAACTCGTCGGCCTCCTTGCGCGAGCCGTGCCACTTCTCGCACCAGTAGTGCAGCGCGGCCAGATGCGCGCCCATATGGGCCGGCGCGCGGTCGATGATCTTCGCCCAGAGCCGGTCGAACTCCTCGTGCGAGTAGCCCAGTCCACGGGCCACGGCCAGCTCCGTGATGTACGGCACGGGGTCGCCCGGCGCGAACAGCCCCGCCTGCGCGCAGACCGTACGCGCCTCCTCCAGGATGATCCGGAAGTCGTCCGACCCGGCGGCCGAGGAGCGCCACGCCTGCTGCACCAGGAACTCCGCGTGCACCGCCGCGCCGCCCGCGTCCTTCGGTGACTCCGCCCGCCACGCCCGCAGCCACGCCGCGCCCACGCCCGGCTGCTGCCCCAGCTCCAGCGAGGCCGCCCCGGCGAACGCCTGCACGCGCTGCCAGCGCACCTCGCCCTCCTTCGGCGTCCCGGCGAGCAGCTGCGCGGCGGCCCGCCAGTCCTGGGTGCGCTGGACCACGTCGAGCACATCGAGGAGATCCTGGTCCGGCCCCGGCAGCCGGATGTCCAGCTCCTCCTGCCGGACGAATCCATAGGCGGCCGGATCGGCGGCATCGGGCGATCCGGGCGCCACCTGCCGGATACCGCCGGCCCGGCGCCGGATGAACGGGACGACGACGGCGGTCATCAGACCCACCGCGATCAGGAACCAGAGAATCTCCATGCCCCCCATTGTCCCGGACCGGCGGCCGGACCGGTCCGGCCTGTGGACAACTCCAGGCAACCCCCTCCGCACGGTCCGACTCACCGGCGCGCGGCTGTGGAAAAACGTTACGGCGCAAAGCCGGCCGGACGGGACTTCGGACTTACTCGTCTAGGCTCGGCACTCATGAGCCACCAGCACTCCAGCGAGCAGCGCGAGCATGAGCGTCGCCACTTCGAGACGCTCGCCATCCACGCGGGCAACACCCCGGATTCCCTCACCGGCGCGGTCGTCCCCCCGATCTACCAGGTCTCCACCTACAAGCAGGACGGTGTAGGCGGTCTGCGCGGCGGTTACGAGTACAGCCGCAGCGCCAACCCCACCCGTACCGCGCTGGAGGAGAACCTCGCGGCCCTGGAAGGCGGCCGGCGCGGACTCGCCTTCGCCTCCGGGCTCGCGGCCGAGGACTGCCTGCTGCGTACGCTGCTGGCGCCCGGCGATCATGTCGTCATCCCGAACGACGCCTACGGCGGCACGTTCCGGCTCTTCGCCAAGGTCGTCTCCCGCTGGGGCGTCGAGTTCTCGGTGGCCGACACCTCGGACCCGGCCGCGGTACGGGCCGCGCTCACGCCCCGTACGAAGGTCATCTGGGTCGAGACGCCCTCCAACCCGCTCCTCGGCATCACCGACATCGCGGCCCTCGCCGGGATCGCGCGGTCGGCCGGGGTCCGGCTCGTCGTCGACAACACCTTCGCCAGCCCCTACCTCCAGCAGCCGCTGGCGCTGGGCGCGGATGTCGTCGTGCACTCCACCACGAAGTACATGGGCGGCCACTCGGACGTCGTCGGCGGCGCGCTGATCACCGACGACGCCGGACTCGCCGAGGAACTCGTCTACCACCAGAACGCGATGGGCGCGATCGCCGGCCCGTTCGACGCGTGGCTGGTGCTGCGCGGCATCAAGACGCTCGCCGTACGGATGGACCGGCACTGCGAGAACGCCACGCGCGTCGTCGAGATGCTCGCCCGCCACCCCCGTGTCTCCCAGGTGCTCTACCCGGGCCTGCCGGAGCACCCGGGTCACGAGGTCGCGGCGAAGCAGATGAAGGCGTTCGGCGGGATGATCTCGTTCCGGGTCGCGGACGGCGAGGAGGCGGCGGTCGCGCTCTGCGACCGTACGGAGATCTTCACGCTGGGCGAGTCGCTCGGCGGCGTCGAGTCCCTCATCGAGCACCCCGGCCGGATGACCCACGCCTCGGCGGCCGGTTCGCCGCTGGAGGTGCCGTCCGATCTCGTACGGCTGTCGGTCGGCATCGAGTCCGCCGACGATCTGCTGGCCGACCTGAAGCAGGCGCTGGGCTGACAGCCCGCAGCAAGGGGCTGTGGTGGCCGGCCCGGGAGGGATCTCCGCGCCGGCCACCGCACACAGCAAACGACTAACAGCCGCCGCAGTCCTCCAGCGGCGGTGTCGTCTCCGCCGGCGGTACGTACCACGGATGCGCCGTCCACGCCCAGACGGTGAAGACCAGCGCGGCGGCCAGCAGAACGGCCCAGAGCAGCAGCCGGACCGCCCTGCGCAGCCGCAGCAGCCGGGCGCCGCGCGCGGTCGCCCGCGCGACGAGGCCCACCGGCACCGCCGGAGGCGCGTCGTCCAGCAGCCGCCGCACCTCGGCCTCCCGGCGGCTCGTACCACTCCCGCCGGACGGGCCGCTACCGCCGGGCATGGGACACCCGCCCCCGCCGCATCGCCGCCACCCCTCGCGCGCAGATCGCCCGTACCCGGTCCTCCGGCAGCCCGATCAGCGACGCCGTCTGCCGGTCGGTGAGCCCCTCGTACAGCCGCAGGACGAGGACGAGCCGCTCCTGCGGGCCCAGCGCGCCGAGCACGCCCACGGCGCCCGGACCCGCCGCGGGCCGGGGCGGGCTCAGCCGCTCCCAGTGGACGCGCCACGCGCCCCGGACGAAGCACAGCGCCAGCGCCTGGCGCGCCCGGTCGTACGGGTCCTCGCCCCGAAGCAGGTCCCACTCCGCGTACGTACGGGCCAGCGCGGCCGTCAGCAGGCGCTCGGCGCGCGGGGCGGCGGTGGACGGTTCGGCCGTCAGCAGTACGGCGGCATGCAGCAGCCGGCCGGCCGCGCCCGCCGCGAATGCCTCGAACTCCCGGGCGCGACCTCGATCCCGGTCCTCCCGCCGCTCTCGCACGGTCTCATCGTGCGGCCCGCCGGGGGGCCGTGGTCAAGAGGGCGTACCGGCGCCGCCCTGCTCCGCGGCCTCCGTACCCGGGCCCGACTCCCCGGCGGCGCGGGCCGCGCGGGCGGCGAGCGCGCCGTTGAAGCGGGTCAGCAGTGTGGTGAAGGAGTGCCGTTCCTCGTCCGTCCAGTCGTCTGTGACCTGCGACATCAGCTCACGGCGCGACGAGCGGACCTCTTCGAGCCGGGCGAGCCCGCGCGCCGACAGCTGGAGCACCACCGCGCGGCCGTCCTCCGGGTGCGAGGCGCGCTTGACCAGCCCGGTGTCGACCAGCGGCGCGACCTGCCGGGTCACGGTCGAGGAGTCGATCCCCATCCCGGCGGCCAGGGCCTTCACACCCATCGGCCCCTCCAGATCGAGCCGGTTGAGCAGCAGATACGCGGCGCGGTCCATCGAGTTGCGCACCTGGCCGACCCCGCCGAGCCGGGTCTGTTCGGCCCGCCGCGCGAAGACGGCCACCTGGTGCTGGAGTGCATCGAGGAGGGCGGCGTCGTCGGAGGGTTCGACGGGCCTTTCCGGGGCGGCCGACGCAGCGGAAGTCATGTCCTGCACAGGGGGCATGGCTGTGGCTCTCTGGTGCGGGGGTCGGATGGTTGGGGGAAAGAGTACGCGGCCGGAACGGGGACCGTACCTGCCCTGAACAAACCGGCGACGACATCGGTGAGGGCTGCGCGCGGGCTCGGGGAAGGGTCGGGGAGGACCCGGGGGAGGCTCGGGGAGGACCCGGGGGAGGCTCGGGGAGGACCCGGGGGAGGGATCCGGGGCGGATCAACTGTGATCGTCCGCGATCGCCGACGACCGCTTTTCAGCCAGTGAGCTGCGAGACTGGCTGACATGAGCTTCGGTACGTCCCGCGCCACCTCCGACCCCAGCAGCACCAAGGGCTCCGCCCGTCCCCTGACGCTCGAAGACATCCGCGGCGCGCGAAAAATCCTCGCCGGAGTGGCACGGGCCACCGCGATGGAGGGCAGCCGTTATCTGACCAGGCTCATCGGCGCCCCTGTCCTCCTCAAATGCGAGAACCTCCAGCGGACCGGCTCGTTCAAACTGCGCGGCGCGTACGTACGGATCGCCGGACTCTCGCCCGAGGAGCGCGCGGCGGGCGTCGTCGCGGCCAGCGCCGGCAACCACGCGCAGGGCGTCGCGCTCGCCTCCACCCTGCTCGGTGTACGGTCCACCGTCTTCATGCCGGTCGGCGCCCCGCTGCCCAAGGTCGCCGCCACCCGCGAGTACGGCGCGGAGGTACGGCTGCACGGCCAGGTCGTCGACGAGACGCTCGCCGCCGCGCAGGAGTACGCGCGCGAGACGGGCGCGGTCTTCATCCACCCCTTCGACCACCCGGACATCATCGCCGGTCAGGGCACGGTCGGCCTGGAGATCCTGGAGCAGTGCCCGGAGGTGCGGACGATCGTCGTCGGCATCGGCGGCGGCGGGCTCGCCGCGGGCATCGCCCTGGCGGTGAAGTCGCTGCGCCCGGACGTCCGGGTGATCGGGGTGCAGGCGGCGGCCGCCGCCGCGTATCCGCCCTCGCTGCGCGCGGGCCGCCCGGTCTCGGTGCCGGCCGGGCAGACGATGGCCGACGGCATCAAGGTGGGCCGCCCCGGCGATCTGCCGTTCCGGCTGATCGAGGAGCTGGTGGACGATGTCCGCACGGTCACCGAGGACGAGCTGTCCAGCGCGCTGCTGCTCTGTCTGGAGCGGGCGAAGATGGTCGTCGAACCGGCGGGCGCGAGCCCGGTGGCCGCGCTGCTGAGAGACCCCGGCGCGTTCCGGGGACCGGTCGTCGCCGTCCTGTCGGGCGGCAACGTCGACCCCGTACTGATGCAGCGCATCCTGCGGCACGGCATGGCGGCGGCCGGGCGCTATCTGAGCCTGCGCCTCCGGGTCACCGACCGGCCCGGCGCGCTCGCGACAATGCTCGGGGTGCTGTCCGTGGCCGACGCCAATGTGCTGGACGTCAGCCATGTACGGACCGATCCGCGGCTCGGGCTGACGGAGGCGGACGTGGAGGTGCACCTGGAGACGAAGGGCACCGAGCACTGCGCGGAGGTCGCGGCGGCGCTGCGGTCGGCCGGGTACACGATCCTCGGCTGAGCGTCGCCCGTACGGACGGTGAGCCCGTACGGACGCTGAGTACGGAGAAGGCCGGGGCGCCTGGCGTGGCGTCCCGGCCTTCTCGTACAAGTGCGGGCGGTGCGGCGGGCGGGTGAGGGCGGTCAGGCCCGGTAGGGCTTGGCGTCGAGGATCTTCACCGTGGCGCTCTTGCCGTTCGGCAGCTCGTACTGCGCGGTGTCGCCGGCCTTCTTGCCGTTCACGCCGCTGCCCAGCGGGGACTGCGGCGAGTAGGTCTCGATGTCCGAGCTGGCGTACTCGCGCGACGCGAGCAGGAACTCCAGGGTGTCGTCCGGGTCGCCGTCGAAGGCGATCGTCACGACCATGCCGGGCTCGACGATGCCGTCGTCCGCCGGTGCTTCGCCGACCTTGGCGTTCTGGAGCAGCTGCGTGAGCTGGCGTACCCGCAGCTCCTGCTTGCCCTGCTCCTCCTTGGCCGCGTGGTACCCGCCGTTCTCCTTGAGGTCACCCTCATCACGGGCCGCCGAGATCTTCACAGCGATCTCCGTGCGGGCGGGACCAGACAGGTAGTCCAGCTCGGCCTTGAGCTGGTCGTACGCCTCCTGGGTGAGCCAGGTGACGTTCTCGCTGGTCTGGGTCACAGGTGCTCCTCGTAGGTACTCGGAATACAAAGCAACGCCCTACCCAGAAGGATGTTCCCTCTCGGGTGGGCGAAACCACGAGCGTAACAATTTAGTGGCGCGAGGGGGAGGACAATTGCCGTCAGAATTCCATCAACGCAGGTCAGCCCAGGTCAGCGCCGGTCAGTGCGGGATCGGCGTCGGGGGCGGCGCCGCGTCGTGACCGTGAGGGCCGGGCCGCGTCCGGCGGTCAGTCGGACGTGCAGCCGACCAGCTCGGTGGCTGTCGCGCTCTCCGTCGTACGGATGGTGACGACCGTGTCGATCCGGGTCTCGCCCGCGCCGAAGCGGACGTCCTTGCGGCCGACCTCGGCGCCGTTCTCCGCGATCGAGCGCAACGTACAGCTGCCGGTGGCGTCGCGGTCCTTGCGGACTTCGAGATGGGCCTCGACGGCCGTCGCCGAAATCCGTTTGAACTTGATCAGCTCACCGGAGACACTGCGGTCGACCACGTAGTGATAGCCGTACCAGCCGAGCAGGACGAGCAGAGCGGCCCCGAGCGCGCCGCCGACGATCCGCAGCCGCCGGTCCGCGCTCTGGTCCGCAGAGCGGCCGTAGCGGCCCTGGGGGAGGTCCTCGCGTACCGCCGTCATGATCGTTCCCTTCGGAGTCGGGCGACCCGGAATTTCCGCCCTCCGATATCCGTCACTATAGAAGCCGACCGATGCGACACATCACTGAGGATCGAGTCTTGACTGACCAGCTGCGACTGATGGCCGTTCACGCCCACCCCGACGACGAGTCGAGCAAGGGCGCGGCCACCATGGCCAAGTACGTGTCCGAGGGGGTGGACGTGCTGGTCGTGACCTGCACGGGAGGCGAGCGCGGCTCCATCCTCAACCCGAAGCTCCAGGGTGACGCCTTCATCGAGGCGAACATCCACGAAGTCCGCAAGAAGGAGATGGACGAGGCCCGCGAGATCCTCGGCATCCGGCAGGAGTGGCTGGGGTACGTCGACTCCGGGCTGCCCGAGGGCGACCCGCTGCCGCCGCTGCCCGAGGGCTGCTTCGGCCTCGCGGACGTCGACGAGGCGGCCGGCCGGCTGGTGCGGTCGATCCGCTCGTTCCGGCCGCAGGTCATCACCACGTACGACGAGAACGGCGGCTATCCGCACCCCGACCACATCATGACCCACAAGATCTCCATGGTGGCCTTCGAGGGCGCGACGGACGCCGAGAAGTACCCGGAGGACGAGTTCGGTCCCGTCTGGCAGCCCGTGAAGCTCTACTACAACCAGGGCTTCAACCGGCCGCGTACGGTCGCGCTGCACGAGGCGCTGCTGTCGCGCGGCATGGAGTCGCCGTACGGGGAGTGGCTCAAGCGCTGGGACGAGTTCGGGCGGGACGAGCGGACGCTGACCACGTACGTTCCCTGCGGTGACTTCTTCGAGATCCGGGACAAGGCGCTGATCGCGCACGCCACCCAGATCGACCCCGACGGCGGCTGGTTCCGTATCCCGCTGGACCTCCAGCGGGAGATCTGGCCGACGGAGGAGTACGAGCTGGCGAAGGCGCTCGTCACCACATCCCTCCCCGAGAGCGACCTCTTCGCGGGCGTCCGCGACAATGCCTGATATGTATGCGACTCAGGCCGCCGCCCAAGCGGTGACGCACGTGATCCCCCTCGCCCAGGAGCTGGACAAGAACAAGGTGACGCCCGGGGTGCTCGGGTTCATCGTGTTCGCCGTGATGGCGGGCGGGGTGTGGATGCTCATGAAGTCCATGAGCCGCCACATGGAGCGGGTGAACTTCGAGGAGGCGCCGCGGACGCCGGAGCCGCCCAAGGCGACGGCGCGGCCCTCGGAGCCACTGGGCGGCGAGTAGCGCGCGTCCCGGCTCCTCCCCGGTCACCCGTACACGTAACGCGTACGTACTACGTACGTACGCGCGCGTACGGTGACCGGGGATGCCGCCGTAGGCATACGGCGTACGGCCTCAGGTGTCAGGTCGGCGTGACGTCTCCGCGCACATCCGCCGATACGCGCAGCGACACGTCCGCCGAGACGTCCACCGGTACGCCCATCACCTCGCGCGCGTGCCGGCTCGGGACCATGCCCAGGTCCCACGCCTGCCAGCCGTCCTCCAGCCGGACCCCGCGCCCCAGGATCACCGCGAACGTCGCCGCCGACTCCGCGAGCTTGCTCTCGCGCGCCGGGTGCCCGGCGGCGGACAGCTCCGCCAGCTCCTGCTCGGCGACCACCGAGCCGACCTCGACCCCGCCCGCCGACGCGTACGGCAGCAGCGTGCAGCGCAGGAAGCGCGCCCAGTCGGCGCCGCGCCGGTCACCGTACGAGGTGAAGAGCGCGAGCGCGTCGTCGCACAGTTGCAGCGCCTGGGCGGGCCGGTTGTTGCCCGCGTCGACGATCGCCAGCTCCAGGCAGGTCCACGCCTCGCCGTGCGCCACCCCGATCCGGTGGAAGTCGGCGCGCGAGTCCACCAGCAGCTGACGGGCGAAGCCGGAGTTGCGCAGGTTGCCGGTCTGGGCGGCGCGCTGGTCGCGGGTGACCCGCCCGGAGTGATGACGCGCGCACGCCAGACCGTACACATCGCGCATCCGCGAGAACTTCGTCCGCGCCTGCCCCAGCTCGCGCACCGCCTCGTCGCGGTCGCCGTCCTCCTCCAGCGCCTGCCCCAGGTAGTACAGCGTCCACGCCTCGCCGCGCGCGTCCTCGCTCTCGCGGTGCCGGGCAAGTGCCTCGCGCAGCTGATCGACGGCCTGCCCGGCCTCGCCGTCCACCAGCCGCGCGCGGGCCAGCTGGGTCAGCGCCCACGCCTCGCCGCGGGCGTCGTGCGTCCGGTCGTACCGCTCCAGCGCCGCCCGCAGCTCGCTCTCGGCGCGCGCCACATCGCCCGTCCGCAGGAACAGCTGCCCGAGCTGGTAGTGCGCCCACGCCTCACCGTGCACCGACTCGCTCTCCCGGTGCAGCGCCAGCGCCGACGTCAGCAGCGCGAACGCCTCCGCGAGGCCGCCGCGGTCGCGCTCGACCGCCGCCAGCGCGTGCATCGTCCAGCCGCGGTCCCCGGCGAGCGAGGGCTCGGCCTGGAGCGCCAGCGCCTCCCGCAGCTTCGCCGACGCCTCGGTGAGATTGCCCTGGTGGTGCAGGGTGATGCCCAGCGAGCAGAGCGCGCGGGCCGCGCCCGCGTCGTGCTGCGCCTCCTGGTAGAGGCCCACCACCGAGGTGAGCGTAGAGCGCGCCTTGTCCAGCTCGCCGAGCTGCCGGGCCGCGATACCCGTACGCCACTGGACCGAGCGCAGCAGCAGACCCTGGTCCACGGCCTGCGTCAGCTCGCTGATCTCGCCCAGCCGGTAGAGGTCGCCGCGCAGCAGGCAGTAGTCGCAGAGCGCGCCGAGCAGCCCGAGGACGGCCTGCTGGTCGACGCCCTCGGCGTGCCGCAGCGTCGCCGTGATGAAGCTCGACTCGTCGTCCAGCCAGCGCAGCGCCGCGTCCAGCGAGGAGAATCCGTGTGAGTTCGCCGCGGTCCTGAAGAGATCCGCGCGGGTGGACGTCTTGCCGTCGACCAGCCGGATCACCGAGTCGGCCAGCTCGCCGTAGTTGCGGATCAGCCGCTCCTGCGCCGCCGTCCGCTCCTCGGCGG
This sequence comes from Streptomyces paludis, assembly GCF_003344965.1. NCBI lineage: Bacteria > Bacillati > Actinomycetota > Actinomycetes > Kitasatosporales > Streptomycetaceae > Streptomyces > Streptomyces paludis. The sequence continues at coordinate 5,091,664 of NZ_CP031194.1, forward strand.
GCTCCTCCTCGCGCAGCCGGGCGTGCACGAAGGCCCGTACGACATCGTGCAGCCGGTAGCGGCTGCCGCGTACGTGATCGATCAGCCCGGCCCGGGAGAGCGCCGCCAGCAGCCGCGCCGCCTCCTCCTCGTCGGTCGCCAGCAGCGCCGCCGCCGCGGCGGTGCCCAGCGAGGCGCGCCCGGCCAGCGCGAGCCGCCGCAGCAGCCTGCGGGCCTGGTCGTTCTGGTCGGTGTAGCGCAGCCACAGGGCCCGCTCGACGGGGCCCACCGGGCCGTACGCGGCGAGATCCGTGGCCAGTTCGAGCGCGGTGCGCTCGCCGAGCGAGGAGCCCGCGATCCGCAGCGCGAGCGGCAGCCCGCCGCACAGGTCGCGCACGCTGTCGGCGGACTGGAAGTCGTACGGGCCCGCCGCGGCCTCGGCGGACTCGCCGGACGCGATCCGCAGCAGCTCCTCGGCGCCCGCGCCGTCCAGCGCGGCCACCTCCAGCTGGTGCACCCACGCGGGCACATCGGCCGGCAGATCGAGGCGGGTGCGCGCCGTCACCAGCACCAGGCTGTCGGAGCGCTCGGGCACCAGCGCCCGTACCTGCGCGGGATCGGAGGCGTCGTCGAGCACGACGGTGACGGGCAGCCCCTTCAGATGCTGGTGGTACAGCTCGCTCAGCCGCCGCACCTGCTGCTCCGGCGAGGAGCCCTCACGGAACAGCAGCTGCTCGCGGGGCGCGCCCAGCCGGTTCAGCAGATGCAGCAGCGCGTCCCGCGTCGACAGCGGCGCCTCCAGGCTGCCGCCGCCGCGCAGATCCACCACACACGCGCCGCGGAACTGGTCCCTGAGCCGGTGCGCCGCCCGTACGGCCAGCTCGGTGCGGCCCGATCCGGGGTCCCCGTACAGCACGACGACGGTCGGCTTCGTCTCGGTCGAGGCGCGGGCGGCCTGCACCCACTGGGTGAGCTGCGCCAGTTCGGCGCGGCGCCCGGCGAACGGCCCGTCCGGCTCCGGCAGATGGGCGAAGGACTGCTCCAGCACCGTACGGCGGCGGGCGGCGGCGCTGCGGTCGCCACCGCGCAACTGCGGTACGACGGCGGGCTTCTTGACGGCCGTACGCTTCGTCGCCGACGCCAGCACCCGCTGCTGGTCGAGGAACGGGCGGATGCCCCGTACCTCCAGCGCCGTCAGCCACTGGAGCCTCAACTGCTCGGTGCCGCCCGGCTGTCCGGCGGCGCCGGCGCGGCGGTGGGCGGCCGGCCAGTGCGACACGGTCACCTTCGCGACGGTCGTCGCGGCCCCCGCCACGGCGACGACGGCCCCGGCCCCGAGCGCGATCCCGGTCGCCGTGCCCAGCGCCACATCGGCCCCGACGGCGGCCATGGCGGCCACGGACGTCACGAGCGCCGGTGTCCCGATGGCCTGCTTGCTGAACCGCTGTGCCAGCGAGGGATGTCCGGCCGCGTCGGCGTCGAGCGCGCGCACATACGCGGCGTACTCCTCGGCGGCCCCGGCGGCCAGGGCGTCGAGCGACCCGCGCCCCCGCGCCAGCAACGCGCCGCCCTCGCTCCGCCCGCCGGAACGCCGGACTTCCTCCTCCACGGCACGCACCAACAGCCTCTCGGCCTCGGCGCGGTGGCTTTCCCGCATGTGCGTTCCCTCCGCGAGCATGAGTGAGAGCACATTGTCCCGGCTGGGCGGCGCGAGCGCGAGTACGGATCGCGGCGGGGTGGGGCGGGGTACGGCGCTGCCTCCTCGAAGCCGCGCGACGAGGCGCCCCCGGGCGTTTCCGGCGGTGGGTTACTCTTCCCGGACTTTGCCAAAAACTGGGCAAGTGCCAGGTCCGGGCCTGGTTGAGTTCCTTGGGGGGAACATGTTCGAGCTGTCCGTCATCCTTCTCATAGCAGCCGTCGCGCTGTACGTCGTAGGCCGGTTCAACTCCCAGGCCAAGTGGCGGATCGGGAGTGTGTTCGCACTGCTGGGGGCGGTACTGGCGGCCGTGGTGAGCTGTGTGCACGTGGTGAGCGCGTACCAGGTGGGGGTGCCGGTGGCCTTCGGGAAGGTGGGGAAGCCCTGGGGCTCGGGCATCCATCTGAAGTCGCCGTTCACCACGGTGACGACGTTCTCGACCCGCCCGGTCGACCTGAACCTCTCCGGCAAGGAGGTCGTCGAGGTGCGTTCCTCGCAGGGCGGGGTGATGTACGCGGAGCTGACCGTCAAGTGGGCGGTGAGGCCGGACAAGGCCGTGGAGCTGTACCGGCTCGCGGGGACGGAGCAGGCGATCCAGGAGCGGCTGGTGTTCCCCGACAGCCGGGAGATCGTCCGTAACGTCTTCGCCCAGCACACCAGCGAGGAGGGCTACACCTCCGCCCGCGAGAAGATCAACGCCGAGATCGGCGACCTGATCAAGCAGCGCCTCGCACCGCGCGGCATCGCCGTGACGGCCGTGAACCTGCGCAACGTCAAGCCCTCCGAGCAGCTCCAGGACCAGATCGACAAGAAGATCCAGCAGCAGCAGGCCACCGAACGCGCCACCGAAGCCGCCCGCACGGCAACGGCCGAGGCCGAGCGCCGCCGGATCGAGGCCGAGGGAATCGCGAAGGCGAACAAGATCCTGGAGCAGTCCCTCAGCGACAAGGTCCTCATGAACCAGTGCATCGACGCGTTCCGCGAGGCCGCGAAGGAGAACCCGGTCTACACGGTCCCGTGCGGCTCGGGCAGCGGCACACCGGTAATCGTCGGCGGCAAGAACTGACCCGGGCCCGAACGCCCAACCGACCACGCGGCGCCTGACCGCCGCCTGAGCGGCGCCTGACCGAGCGGCGCCGCGCGGACACCGGCGAGCCGGGCCGCCCGGCCGGCTGGGGCAGGATGGGAGGTATGGCGAACCGACTGGCCCATGAGACCTCTCCCTACCTGCTCCAGCACGCCGACAACCCCGTCGACTGGTGGCCCTGGTCGCCCGAGGCGTTCGCGGAGGCGCGGCGGCGGGATGTGCCCGTGCTGCTGAGTGTGGGGTATTCGAGCTGTCACTGGTGCCAGTGAACTCGCGAACCCAGTAGTCCGCAGCTCTCCCGCTATCTCAGGCACAGGGGCCCTGCGCCCGCACTCAGGACGTGGTGGCCACCTGGAGGTGGACGCGCTGCGACCGGGGGACCGCCAGCTGATCGCTGAGCTTCCGTCGTCTGAGAGCATTGCTGTAGTTAGGTTGTGGCGCCGCTGGAGCGGAGTCCACTGAGGCCAGCGCGGCCTCGCCAGACATCCAGACATGGTGTTACCGAGCGGGGGCCTAAATGCCGTTGGAACGGTTCTCGCTGGAGAACTACCGCTGCTTTAGAGAGCGGCAGGAGGTGGAGCTTGGAAAGATCACCGTGGTGCTGGGTCGGAACAATGCTGGTAAGAGTGCGGTTGTCCGAGCCCTCCCGCTTCTCTCGGCCGGGGTCCGAGGGGATTCTCCGCACCCTCTCGACTCGGATCAGATCCAGGAATTCCCTCCAACGTTCACCGATCTGATCCATGGCTCTTCGCCTCACGGGCGAATCCGCATGGGGGCATCGTTCGGTATCGAGGGTGGCAGGGTCGTCGATGCCACCGCTGAGGTCCAGAATATCGCCAACCAGGGAATCCAGTTGGTTTCCTCGTTGGAGATCTCCTGTGACTCAGAGGTTACGAATCTCACTTGGATTCCCAGTCGCGATGCCTACTCTTCGGAGAAGCGCGCGTATCTTGTCGACGGACACGAGGCAAGCGTCGGGTTCCGTGGGCTGCTGCCCGATCCTGCAGACTGGCCAGACTCCGTCGGCGGTATGCACGGAGTCACCAGGAGGATTCGAGAGGAGCTTGACGAGATCCGGTACCTGGGGCCTTTCAGGAAGAGTCCGGAGCGCTCCTTCCGATCCTCCTGCAGAGCATCGGATAGCGTCGGCTTTTGGGGTGAGAGGGCGTTGGGCATGCTCGCCACGGATGAGATGCACGGGCGTGGCCGGCTCGCCCGCGAGGTCAATGTCCTGCTGGCAGGAATCCTGCCCGGGTGGCGCCTCGAAGTCGCCGATGTCGGCTCGGGAATTTACGTTCCCAAGCTGCGTTCCCGGCATGATGCTGAACTCGTCGTCCACCTCGATGATGTAGGCACCGGTGTGGCCCAGTTCCTCCCGATCGTGATCCAACGGGCTGCGGACCGGGTGGATCCGCCCGTGAAGTCCGTGATCGAAATCGTGGAGGAGCCCGAGCTTCACCTCCATCCGTCCGCGCATGCCGCGATCGCCGATCTCTATGTTGACGCCGTTCGGGGGTCACGGGTGCGATTCCTAGTGGAAACGCACAGTGAGAACTTCCTCCTCAGGCTGCGTCGGCGGGTTGCGGAGCGGAAGCTAAGCCCGGAGGAAGTGAAAGTCTACTTTGTTGAACAAGCCGATGGATCCGCTTCCTTGCGAAAGATCAAACTAGACACTCTCGGCAACCTCGACTACTGGCCTAGGGGAATCTTCGCAGAGGACTTCGAAGAGGTCCGCGCCCTCGCAGACGCGCAGGCTAATCGGATCGCTGATGCGCGTTGAGATTCCGGTTGACCTGCTGAGGGGCCGCGAGGGTGACGAGAACGCGGAGCTCGTACTGAAGCTGATCACGTTCTTCAGGGAGGCACGGCATGAGTGGGTGATATCCCCGCGCGACGTGGGCATCCTTCAAGTGTTCCTACAGCGTCACGTCCCGACCTTGGCGCAGACCTACCTGCTGCTCGCACAGAAGGCGAGCATGGCGCAGGCTTGGGCACCGCATGGTGAAAGCAACGGTGTGGTCAGGGTGGCTGGCGAGACGCTGGCGAGCGACATTCGCGATTTGGAGCAGCCGGCCGTGTTGGTTGTGGAGAACGCGTTTTATGACTGGCAGATGATCGAAGCAATCGCGCGCCTGCTGGACTGCAAGGACGTCGTTGACGCCAAGGAAAGCAGCCGCCTCGGTGTGTACAACGGTGGCGGCAAGGACGGTGCGGCCTGGCACGCTGTCGACCAAGCCGCGAAGTTCTCTAGGACCAAGCGTGTGGTTCTTGTCATCGACAGCGATAGTTTCTACCCAGCAGACCGGACCGGGAATCACGAGAAGGCTGATGCTGCAACCTGCGGAGGCGTGAGTTCGCATGTCCTCAGCTTCCGGGAGATGGAAAACTATATTCCCAACCGGGTCTTGGCTCGACAATCGAAAAGAACTACCGGAATGTCTTCGATGGCCAAGCGCCTGGAATCCCTAAAGGCGCTTTTGCCGGAACAGCGTGCTCACTTCGACATGAAGCATGGGTTCAAGGGTAAGCCGCATCGGAGTCCTGATCAAAAGAGACGGCACACCAGGCAGGCGGGGACGACGTTTTTCGTCCCATCGCGCCACGGCGATTTGTACGACGGAGTAGCAGAGCAGGATCTTATCGTCCTTCAGGAGGGATTTGGAACGGACCTGCCGAGCTTATTCTTGCAAGAGGTGATGCGCGGCGGGATATCGGAGCGAGATCTGGATGGCCTGGGACTTGACGCGAAGCAGGAATTGCGATCGATGTTTGAAATGATTCGGAGTGTGATCTGAGCATGGGAGGTGTCGAGGCGTTCAAGGATATCTCCGTGGTTCCGGAGGCCTACTTTCTGGAGCAATTGCTGGAGCGGATTGCGCGGGGAGAGTTGCGTGTGCCAAAATTCCAGCGCCCGTTCTTGTGGCGTCCCGAACAGATGCTGCAACTATTTGATAGTCTGGAGCGCGGTTACCCGATAGGGAGCTTCCTCGTCTGGGAGACGGCTCTGCCGCTTGAAAGCCTTGATAGTATCGGCGGAATCAGCATTCCTTCGCCACCGGAGGGAGTGAAAGTCGCCTACGTGTTGGACGGGCACCAGCGGCTCTCGACGCTCTTTGGGTCCCTCTACCGATCGGTCGACGCCCCACGGTCCACCCGGCAGGAGGACTGGATGTGGTGGGTCTACCGGTCGCTTGCCCGATCGGATCACGAAGGGGTGCGCTACCTGCATTGGAAGAGTGGCGAGCCGGCTCCCACTGACTACCTACCTATGAGAGCCGTGCTGAGGACTCTGGACTTCCTCGAATGCGTGCGGAAGATGTCCGATGCTACTGGCTCTCGGGAGGAGGCCGACCGCCTTATCGCGGAGAGTGAGCGCATCGCCAGGCGCGTGAAGAACTACAGGGTCCCCGTGGTGCGCATGGAGGGTGGCGATCTACACCAGTCCATCGAGGTCTTCTCCAGACTCAACAGCGGTGGCCAGGAGATGAGGCCCGATCACATGGTCTCCGCCCTGACCTACAAAGTCACGGGACCGGAGACTCTCAGCGACAAGATGGAGGAAATCAAGGGGCGGGTCGCTGCCTCGGGCTTCGGCGAAATCCCAATCATGACGATCTTCCAGACCATCCTCGCGCTCTCTGGCGAGGAGGACGTGCAGTGGGGGTCTTCCTGGGAAACGATGGCCGGCAGGGTCCCAGGCCATCTTATGACCGCCGTGAAGGACACTGAGCGGAGCTTGCAAGAGGTGGTCGCGTTTCTGCAAGGCGAGGTCGGGGTTCCGATAGGCCGCCTAGTCCCCTACAACATCCAGATCATGTTGCTCGCTGTCTTCTTCCACTTCTCCGACGAGGTGGAAGCGGAGCAACGAGCCAGACTCCGGAACTGGTTCTGGACCACGTCGCTGGCAGGTACCTTCGCCGGAGTTGCGGCCGCTCAGGTTCGGAGATTGATCCAGCAGATGAGGGACTTCGCGCAGGGAGAGAGCGGGCTCAGCTGTCCGAGTGAGCGGGCCCGTGCCTTCCCCGACCGCTTCGACCTGCGCAGTGCGCGGGTACGTGCCTACCTCCTCTGGGATCTGCAGGAGTTCCCGGAACGGAAGAACTTCGATGGCAGCACCGTAAACGTGCTGGAGCAGCTAGCGACAGCACACGGAGAGACCTATCGACACATCATCACCCAGAGTGGAGTTCCGGGGGCATCCAGCCCAGCCAACCGGATCGTCATGACAACGCCGCCAGGCATGTCAATCCGGCAGGCGCTCATTCGGCTTGCGGAAGAGGGGAGGGCCAATGTCCTGGATTCACACGGGGTCAGCCTAACGTCCATTGAGCACCTCAAGGCCCACAACCACACCGCATTCATCTTCGCGCGTCAACACGATCTGGCCGCGCGGGAGAGACAGTTCATCGAGAGCCTGGGCATTGAGTCGGCAGATAGGGAGGTAGGAGAGGCCGACATCGACACCGAATGACGAGCAGCGAGTCTAGGTTTCGCCGTCGAGAGCGCCGGCTTATAAGAGGCTGACGCGTATGAACCGGCTGGCTGGTGTGACCTCGTCTTGCTTGCTTGGCCAAGGAGAAGTGGGACACCATCGTTGTCATCTTTGAGCCAGGCGGTTCCTCCTGAGGGCTCCGACAGACGGCCGGAATGCGGCTTCAGCGCGTGTAGAGTTTGTCCGCACCTTGCTGCTGCGCATGGGATTTGCTGTTCACCCTTTCGCCAATTTCCTGTGCCTGTCCCCAGTCGCAACTGGGGTATCCAGGCCGTCGGCGTTGTGTCATCAAAAGCGACTGCGGTCTATGGCCTCCTGGATTGCGTGATGAATAGCCCTGTGGATAGCGTCGTCTTGGAGGAGTCGACCGAAATGCCTGGCGGAGCTGGGGTGCGCTTGGAGTGCGTCTGCCGCTATTTGGGCTGCGTGTCCAGAGAGCTGCCGTAGCCACGGGGCGATCTGGTTCTGTGCCTTCCACTGGTCCCAGGCTCCGTCCCAGATCAGCATGCAGCGGACGGACTCGTCGAGAAGGTCCCATGCTTCGAGCGCTGCCGCCTCCGCCACGATCTGCTGAAGCCAGAGGGCGGTCAGGTTGGCTTCGCCGAATTGGACGCGTCTGCTCCCATCCCCGTTGACCAGATTGGCGAGTGAGCCAAGGACGGTTGCGGCACGAGCGGGGCTGCTTATGAAGTGCTGGACTGCGGGCGCAGGTGGGAGGGCGGTAAGGCTTTGGAGATGCAGGTCGTAATGTCGGGGGTGTTCGACGGCCAAACCGATCACGTCCCGGACGGCGTCTCCTTCTCCTTCCTTCGCGCCCACGAGCAGGGTACGGACACGGCTTTCCAACGAAACTGAAGGACCGGCAAGCTGACTGTTTATCAAAGCCAAGAGGCTCTGAACGGTCTGCGGACGATTCTGGGGCTCCTGCTCGGTAGTTTGTCGGACAACGGTGCGCCAGGCTCCCCATTCTGGACCTGGATACAGCGGGACGTTAGGTCGGGGTCGCTCGCCGGTCAATGCCCAGGCGACCAAGCGGCCGATGCTGTAGATGTCACTCGCCGGGGATGCGTTATGCGGTGAGGTTGAGAGTTCGGGCGCGGCGAAGCCCTCGGTGCCGATGGAGGAGCGGGTGCGGTCGGGCTTTGTGGTCTGGCCACGGGGGCGTCGCACGAGGCCCCAGTCGGCGAGCATCCAGCGACCGTCGAGTAGCAGCACGTTGTAGGGCGTGATGTCACGGTGAAGCCAGTCATGCTGGTGTGCCGTTGACAGCACGTCGATGAGGCTGTTGACCAGGCCAAGGATGCGCTGAGGGTTCCGCAACTCGTTCTGGCGTTCTGCAGCAGTGGCTTCGGCGATGGGCATGACGATCCAGTCCTCGTTGGCGTTGGCGTCGAGGATCGGCATGAAGTGGGCGTGGCCTTCGAGGACCTGCGATATCTCGATCTCGCGCTTCATCCGCGCAATCGGGTCATCCAATGACGAGGTGCGGCGCTTGTACACGACGCGAGTCCGTGTTGTCTTGTGGGTGGCCAGGAAGATGTCCGCCTGGCCACCGTGCTTCCAGCGGGCAGGGTCGAGTGCATAGTCCCTGCGTTCGCCGCGGCCGCGGCCACGGACGATCTCGTAGCCGGTGGTATCGGAACTCGATGAGAAGCTGTCAACGTTCGATTACCTGTCCCGTGCGGTGAGCGACGCTGGGGACGCGACGGGGATGCGGCGGCCGGCGTAGATGGGGAATCCGCTGATGCGGTCGACCGCAGCGATGGAGTAGCTGTCGCGCCCCAGGGCCTCGTTAAAGAACTCCAACAGGTGTTCCACCTCCTTCGTGTCCGGACGCACGACAGGGTGGACCATCTCGGCAAGGAAGCGCAGGAAGGTATCGTCGCTGCCGCGCAGCAGGTCGAACCGAATATCGGTGAAGATCCAGTCCTCCTGCCAGTCATCGTTATTGAACCGGTGCTGGTAAATGTCCCCCTCGGCCGTCTCGAACCGACTATCAGTGCTCGGTAGTTTGCCCAGGTCATAGATGCGCTCAAGGAATTCGGCGTCAGTCAGAGCGCCGTACCAGCTCAAGCCGCTCAGCTTCAGCATGTCGATGATTCGACGCCGCGTGACCTCTGTGATCCGGTTCTCAGCGACACCGGTCGCTCGAGTAGCGGCGGGGACGAGAGCTTGACGCCAATCAGCCGCTGGTTCGGGCAGCACTGGCCGGACCACGATCCGGTCGACAGCGCTACGACTGTTTTGCTTGCACACCTCGGTCAGCGTGGGCTGGACATGAGTCAGCACATCAGTTGTGAACGCTGGTCGATCGATCTCCTCGACGTAGAACACGGCTGCCCAGTAGTAGTCATGCCAGTTGCTCTCAGTCACGAAACCGTCGTCGGTCTGCTCGAAGTCCACGCGCTGCACAGCGCGCAGCAGATCGAGAGTGCCCAGATCGCCGCTGGCAGCGAACAGCGAAGCGGTTTGAGCCAAGATCCGTTCGCCCTCGCTGGCGTCGTCCAAGATCATTCCTAGCGCTCATCGTCGTCGAAGACGGAGACGATTCGATATTTTCGCCATTGTGCCAACCAAGTTTTCTCCAGGCCTCGACTTTCAGGAAACCTCAGAGGATGCCCCCGACCACCGCGCTGGCGGACAGTCGCAGCCAGCGTTCGGCGCCTTCGTCTCGGTGGCGGGACTCGACATGGTGATCACCAGCTATGTGAGTCCTGACTGACCGTGCCAGCCGGGCGGTTGCTGCTCCGTTGTCTCGCGCGGCCAGGATCGCCGCACGAGCTTCTACGCTCGACTCGGCGGGCATCGCTCTTGTCTCCCGGTGCCCTTCTGTCTCGCCGCTGACGGCGACGTCCGCGTACGCGGACGGCTGTAGGCCCAAGCCCGGGTCGGTCTTGTAGGTGCCGCCCCGATTGGTCCGAGAAGAAGCGATGCGGACGCTGACGGTCAAGCGTCGACAGCCGGGCGGCTTCTCGGGTCCTTACAGGACCCCAAGATCGACCGTGACAGGGAATGGTGCGGTGGCCTTCACCGTGCCGGTGAACATCTCGCCGTCCCGGTAGGCCTTGGTGGCGGGGTCGAGGACGTAGGTGTACACGATTGGGACACCGGTGGCGGCCTGTTCAATGCGCCAGTAGAAGGGGATGCCAGCCTTGGCGTACTGGTCCACCTTTACGATCCGGTCTGTGGTCTCCGAGCCGGGCGACACCACCTCGACGACCAGGAGCACGTGCTCGGGTCGGGTGGGCGTGAGGTCGATGGTTTCTGCCCGGTAGACGACGACGTCAGGGCGGCGATTGGTGAGGGGAACGTCCTGTAGACGGACGTCGAAGTCCGTGTCCGCGTTCCAGTCCGGGCCCGCGGCGGCGTCCAGGGCGTTGGCCAGGATGCGGGCCAGCCGGTTGTGGCGCTTGGAGGCGCTCGGGCTCACGACGACCATCCCGTCCACGATCTCGATGCCGGCGCACTGCTCCTCGGACCAGGAGTCGTACTGCTCCGCGCTGATCTGCGTGTGCATCCACGCGGGCGCCACCATCTCGGCGGTCATGGTGTACCTCCTTCGAGAGGCCTCGGCAGGTCCGGCGCTGCTGCGCCAAGCCTACTGTTCCGAGGTGCCGGGCTGCCCGACTCGGAAAGGAAGGAGCCGCCCACCACGTCATGGCGCATAAGTGCAATTCGGCTAAGTGAGGCGGGCTCGTCAGCGTTTCACCGGTCGCGGGAGGCGCTGTGAGAGGCTGGGCCGTATGAACCGGCTAGCTGATGTGACCTCGCCTTATCTGCTTCAGCACGCTGCCAATCCGGTCGACTGGTGGCCGTGGGGACCCGAGGCGTTCGAGGAAGCGAAGCGGCGTGATGTACCCGTTCTGCTGTCGGTCGGCTACTCCGCGTGTCACTGGTGCCATGTGATGGCACACGAGAGCTTCGAGGACGTCACCACCGCGAAGTACCTGAACGCGCACTTCGTCAGCGTCAAGGTGGACCGTGAGGAGCGGCCCGATGTGGATGCGGTGTATATGGAGGCCGTGCAGGCGGCTACTGGGCAGGGTGGGTGGCCTATGACGGTGTTTTTGACGCCGGATGCGGAGCCCTTCTACTTCGGTACGTACTTTCCGCCCGCGCCCCGTGCAGGTATGGCGTCGTTTCCGCAGGTGCTGGAGGGGGTCAGTGCCGCGTGGACCGATCGGCGGGAGGAGGTCGCCGAGGTGGGGGCTCGGATTGTGCGGGAGCTGGCCGGGCGGTCGCTGGCGCACGGTGGGGACGGGGTGCCGGGGGAGGAGGAGGTGTCGCAGGCGTTGCTGGGGCTGACGCGGGAGTACGACGCGCAGCACGGCGGGTTCGGCGGGGCGCCCAAGTTCCCGCCGTCGATGGTCGTCGAGTTCCTGCTGCGTCATCACGCCCGTACCGGTTCCGAGGGCGCGCTCCAGATGGCCGCGCACACCTGCGAGGCGATGGCGCGCGGTGGGATCTACGACCAGCTGGGCGGCGGCTTCGCGCGCTACGCGGTGGACCGCGAGTGGGTGGTGCCCCACTTCGAGAAGATGCTGTACGACAACGCCCTGCTGTGCCGGGTGTACGCGCACCTCTGGCGGGCCACCGGATCGGATCTCGCCCGCCGGGTCGCCGTCGAGACCGCCGACTTCCTCGTACGGGAACTCCGTACGCCCGAGGGCGGGTTCGCCTCCGCGCTCGACGCCGACAGCGACGACGGCACCGGCAGCGGGAAGCACGCGGAGGGCGCGTACTACGTCTGGACGCCGGAGCAGTTGCGCGCGGTGCTGGGGGAGGCGGACGCCGAGTTCGCCGAGCGGTACTACGGCGTGACGGCCGACGGTACGTTCGAGGCCGGCGCCTCCGTGCTGCAACTCCCCGTCGGTGAGAGGCTGGTGGACGCGGAGCGCGTCGAGTCCGTACGGACACGGCTGCTCGCCGCGCGCGAGGAGCGGGCGCGGCCCGGCCGGGACGACAAGGTCGTGGCCGCCTGGAACGGGCTCGCGATCGCCGCACTGGCCGAGACCGGCGCGTACTTCGACCGGCCCGACCTCATCGAGCGGGCCACCGAGGCCGCCGATCTGCTCGTACGGGTGCATCTGGACGACGCGGCCCGGCTGGCCCGTACGTCGAAGGACGGCCGGGTGGGCGCCAATGCCGGGGTGCTGGAGGACTACGGCGATGTCGCCGAGGGGTTCCTCGCGCTCGCGAGCGTCACCGGCGAGGGAGTGTGGCTGGAATTCGCCGGATTCTTGCTGGACATTGTGCTCGACAAGTTCGTGGCGGAGAGCGGTGGCACGCTGTTCGATACGGCCGACGACGCCGAACAGTTGATCAGGCGTCCGCAGGACCCGATGGACAACGCGACCCCCTCCGGCTGGACGGCCGCCGCCGGCGCGCTCCTCTCGTACGCCGCGCACACCGGCTCCGCCGCCCACCGCGACGCGGCCGAGGGTGCCCTCGGGGTGGTGAAGGCGCTCGGGCCGCGCGCGCCGCGCTTCATCGGCTGGGGGCTCGCGGTCGCCGAGGCGCGCCTCGACGGGCCGCGCGAGATCGCCGTCGTGGGACCGGCGGGGGACGGCACAAGAGCGGCGTTGCACCTTGCCGCGCTGCTCGGCACCCGTCCCGGCGCCGTCGTGGCTGTCGGGGAGCCGGACGGTACGGCGGGCGGCCCGTCAGGTGGTGCGGGGGGCGCACCTGAGTTCCCGCTGCTCGCGGACCGGCCGCTCGTCGCCGGCAAGGCCGCCGCGTACGTCTGCCGACGTTTCGTCTGCTCGGCACCCACCACCGAAGTAAGCGAACTAAGAGCCGAATTGGGTGTGTTCGAGTAGGGGCAGGTTCTAGGTGCGTCCTAGGTGGCCTGTTTCCTACGGGTCGTGAATCGGACTGAAACGCAGTATTCACCCGATCGGCCCTTCTCCCGTCACAGGTCCCCCTTATGGTCTTCAACGACCGCACACAGCAGCGCGCCAGGGGGGAACCTGCGCGCCAGGGGGATCTGAGCGGGTGGACCGGCGGCCAGGGGGGCCTTGCCGCGGTCCGCCCCGGCCGAGGGGGGCCAATTGTTCCTGTCCGTGTTCACCGCTGCGCTGATTGCGGTGATATCCATCGCTTTGTTCTGGATGGCCGCCTTCACGCTCTGGTGGCAGATGCACGCCTGGCGTACGCCGGAGACACTGGCCGCCACCAGATTCGACCCGCCCGACGGCGGCCGGCAGGGTTCGTTCTCGCTGCTCCTGCCCGCCCGCCATGAGCAGGCGGTGCTGGAGCACACCATCGAACGGCTGCTGGAATCCAGCCACAGCGCATTCGAGATCATCGTCATCGTCGGCCACGACGACCCGGAGACCGCCGCGGTCGCCGACCGCGCCGCGGCCCGCGCCCCCGACCGGGTCCGGGTCGTCGTCGACACCCACGAGGCCAAGAACAAGCCCAAGGCGCTCAACACCGCGCTCCCGTACTGCACGGGCGATGTCGTCGGCGTCTTCGACGCGGAGGACCAGGTCCATCCCGCCCTGCTCACCCATGTCGACCACGCGTTCCGCTCCACCGGCGCCGATGTCGTCCAGGGCGGAGTGCAGCTGATCAACTTCCACTCCAGCTGGTACAGCCTGCGCAACTGCCTGGAGTACTTCTTCTGGTTCCGCAGCCGGCTCCATCTGCACGCGCAGAAAGGCTTCATCCCGCTCGGCGGCAACACCGTCTTCGTACGGACCGAGGTGCTGCGCGCGGCCGGCGGCTGGGACCAGAACTGCCTGGCCGAGGACTGCGATCTGGGCGTACGGCTCTCCAGCGTCGGCAAGAAGGTCGTTGTCGCGTACGACTCCGACATGGTGACCCGCGAGGAGACCCCCGACTCGCTGATGTCGCTGCTCAAGCAGCGCACCCGGTGGAACCAGGGCTTCCTTCAGGTCTACCGCAAGAACGACTGGCGCCAACTGCCCACGCGCGGACAGCGGATGCTCGCCCGCTACACCCTGATGACCCCGTTCCTCCAGGCGTTCACCGGTGTGATCATCCCGCTGAACATCTGCGTCGCGCTCTTTCTCGACGTACCGGTGACGATCGCGTTCATCAGCTTCCTGCCGCTGGTCACCGCCCTGGTCACCTTTGTCTTCGAGGTCGTCGGGCTCCATGACTTCGGCCGGCAGTACGGACTCCGGGTCCGGCTCGCGCACTACCTCAAGCTCGTCGTCGGCGGCCCCTTCTACCAGGTGCTACTCGCCGGAGCGGCCATCCGCGCCGTGTGGCGCGAGCACCGGGGGCGCAGCGACTGGGAGCTGACCAGCCATGTCGGCGCGCATCTCCGAGAGGAAGTCCACGCGTGACCTCCACGCTCCCCGCGGTGACACCGGACGCGGGTTCGAGAACGGGTATGGGTACGGACGGGCGGAGACCGCCTTCCGGACCTGACAGATCAGACGGCGTTACGGGTACGGGCACGGGGGCAGGGGCGGGGACGGACACGCGCGCCTCGCACACCCCGCACACCTCGCGCGCCCCGAAGCTCTTCGCCCGCCCCGTCGTCCGCTTCCGCCGCTCCCGCGCCGACCTCGTCCTCTGCGGCGTCCTCCTCCTCGCGATCCTCGCCGTCCAGGGCTGGAACATCCAGCACTACCCCACGCTCAGCGACGACGAGGGCACCTACCTCGCCCAGGCGTGGGCCGTCCAGGAGGGCCGGGGCCTCGCCCACTACACGTACTGGTACGACCATCCGCCCCTCGGCTGGCTCCAGATCGCCTTCCTGACCTGGCTGCCGGCGCTCCTGTCGCCCGACTCGATGACCGTCGCGACGATGCGCGTCGCGATGCTGCTCGTCAGCGCCGCCAGCGCGGTCCTCGTCTACGTACTCGCGCGCCGGCTGCTGCTGCCGCGCTGGGCGGCCGGGCTCGCGATGGCGCTGTTCGGGCTGTCGCCGCTCTCCGTGGTGCTCCAGCGGGAGATCTTCCTCGACAACATCGCCGTCATGTGGACGCTGCTCGCGTTCTGTCTCGCGGCCTCGCCCCACCGGCATCTCTGGCACCACTTCGCGGCCGGGATCGCCGCCGCCGTCGGGGTGCTGACGAAAGAGACCATGCTCGTCGTGCTGCCCGCGCTGCTTGTCACGATGTGGCGCAACAGCCACCGCGACACCCGTAAGTTCGCGCTGACCGGCGCCATCACCGCGTGTGTGCTGATCGGGCTCTCGTATCCGCTGTTCGCCCTGCTCAAGGGCGAGTTGCTGCCCGGTGGCGGGCATGTCTCGCTCTGGGACGGTGTGACGTACCAGATGAGCCGGCCGGGCTCCGGCTTCGTCCTCGACCCGGGCTCCGGTTCGTACGGGGTGCTCCAGTCCTGGCTCTACTACGACCGGGTGCTGCCGCTCGGCGGGATCGCGGCGGCCGTGCTGCTCGTGGCGGCCCTGCGCTGGTCGGTCACGGCGCGGGCGCTGGCGGGGCCCGCGCTCGCGGTGGTCATTCTGACGGCGGTGGCGATGCGCCCGTCCGGCTATCTGCCCGCGATGTACATCATCCAGGGGCTGCCGTTCCTGGCGCTGGTCCTGGCGGGCGCGGCGGCCTCCGTCAGCCATGCCGTGCTGCGCAAGTGGCGCCGTCCGGGGGAGGGGCGCGGGCTGTCCGCCGTACGGTGGACGGCGCTGGTGGCGCTGGCGGCGAGCGCCGCCGTACTCGTCGTACCGCGCTGGTACGACGGCGACCGTACGGCGCTGACGGCGGACGACAACGCGTCGTACCGCGCGGCGGCCGACTGGATGGCGACCGAGGTGGCGGACCCGTCCCGGGCGCGGGTGCTGGTGGACGACGCGCTCTGGCTCGACCTCGTCCACGCGGGCTACGAACCGGGCCTGGGCGCCATCTGGTTCTACAAGGCGGATCTCGACCCGGCGGTCACGAAGACCATGCCGGGCGGCTGGCGCGACCTGGACTATGTCGTCGCCTCTCCGACCGTACGGCGCGACGCGCGCGACCTGCCCAATGTGCGGGCGGCGCTGGACCATTCGACCGCTGTGGCCGTCTTCGGGGACGGCGAGGACCGGATCGAGATCCGGCAGATCGTGGGAGGCGACGAGCGATGAGCGATCTTTCCGAGAACGGCGCGGAGCTGCCGGGCGCGGGCGGCGGTAACGGCAGCGGTGGTAGCGGCAGCGGCGGTAACGGCAGTGGCGGTAGGGGAAGTGGTGGCAGCGGCAGTGACGGCGATGTACGCGGGCAACTGAGCCTCGGCGCCCTGGAGTCGACCGCCGTCGCCGAGCCGGGTGCCGTGACCGTCATCATCCCGACCTTCAACGAGGCCGGGAACGTACGGGAGTTGCTGCGCCGGCTGACCGACGCCGTACCGGCCAGGCTGCCCTGCGAGGTCCTCTTCGTCGACGACTCGACGGACAACACCCCGGCCGTCATCGCGTCGGCCGCGCTGGACTGCCCGTTCCCCGTCAACGTTCTGCACCGCGAGGAGCCGGTGGGGGGACTCGGCGGCGCGGTCGTCGAGGGCCTCAGGGCCGCCGGGTCGGACTGGATCGTCGTCATGGACGCCGATCTCCAGCACCCGCCGGCGCTCGTGCCCGACCTGGTCGCGGCCGGGGAGCGCGAGGGCGCCGATCTCGTGGTGGCCAGCCGGTATATCGAGGGCGGCAGCCGGGCCGGGCTGGCGGGCGGTTACCGTATCGCCGTCTCGCGCTCCGCGACCTGGCTGACGAAGGCGCTGTTCCCGCGCCGGCTGCGCGGGATAAGCGATCCGATGAGCGGCTTCTTCGCGATCAGACGGTCCGCTGTGGCTGCTGCGGCCGGTTCAGCGGCCGGGTCCTCGGCGGGTTCCGCGGCCGGGTCCTCGGAGGCTGCATCGGAGGGAGCGGAGGTGCTGCGTCCGCTCGGCTACAAGATCCTGCTGGAGCTGGCCGTACGCTGCCGCCCCGAGCGCCCGGCGGAGGTGCCGTTCGTCTTCGGCGACCGGTTCGCCGGTGAGTCGAAGTCGACGGCGAAGGAGGGCCTGCGTTTCCTGCGTCACCTGGTCGAACTCCGCACGGCCGCCCCGGCCGCCCGGATGGTCGCCTTCGGGCTGATCGGCCTGACCGGCTTCGTACCGAACCTGCTCGTGCTGTACGGGCTGACGGCGGCCGGGGCGCACTATCTGCCGGCCGAGGTGGTGGCCAACCAGTTCGGGGTGGCGTGGAACTTCCTGCTCATCGAGGGGCTGCTGTTCCGGGGGAGGCGAGCGCACCGGCACTGGGCGGACCGGGTGGGCCGGTTCGCGCTGCTGGCCAACGCGGATCTGCTGCTGCGGATTCCGCTGATCGCGCTGCTGGTGACGTACGCCGGGATGGGGGTGCTGCCGGCGACGGTGTGCGGGCTGCTGGCGACGTTTGTGCTGCGGTTCGTGGGGACGGAGGCGCTGGTGTATCTGCCGAAGCGGCAGCGGAGGGCGCCCCGGAAGGGGCGGGGGAAGGGCCGGGGGACGGTGGTGCGTACGGGCAGGCCGGGCGCGCCGGCCGAGCGGATGGAGACGGTCAGCGAGGCGAGCCGATGAGAACACGTACCGGCGCACGGCTGCGCTCCCCCTTCCTCTCCGACCGCACTCGCCCCTCCCGCCGCACCCGTACCGCCTTCCTCGCCGTCACCGCCCTCACCGGCGGTCTGCTGCTCGGCACCCAGCACCCCGCCGTCGCCGGCCCGAACCTGATCAAGAACCCGGGCTTCGAGACGGCGGGCACCGGCGCCGACGGGATGCCGTACTGCTGGGAGCGGTCCGGCTGGGGCGACAACGACTTCAGCTTCGATGTCGTGGCCGACGCCCATTCCGGTACGAAGGCGCTCAAGGTCGAGCTGACGCGCAGCGTCGACGGTGACCGCAAGGCGCTGATCACGGAGTCGGCGGCGTGCGCGCCGGCCGTGACGGAGGGGGCGCAGTACGACCTCTCCGTCTGGTACAAGTCGACGACTCCCGACGCGGCGATCACGGTCTTCCGCCATGACACGGTGGCGGGCTGGCAGTACTGGACGGACCTCAAGACCCTTGATCTGAGCGCCGGTTACCAGCAGGCGTCGGTCCGTACGCCCGTCGTCCCGCCCGGCACCGACCGGATCAGCTGGGGTGTCTCCGTCTACGGCACGGGCAGTGTGACCACCGACGACTACGCGATGGAGGAGGTCGTCGCGGAGCCGCCGGACCC
The DNA here is from genome assembly GCF_003344965.1 of Streptomyces paludis. NCBI lineage: Bacteria > Bacillati > Actinomycetota > Actinomycetes > Kitasatosporales > Streptomycetaceae > Streptomyces > Streptomyces paludis. The sequence goes on from NZ_CP031194.1 coordinate 5,110,070, forward strand.
GGTGTGCACGGGGACGGCCGAGGAGTGTGCCGACGGGAAGTGGGAGGTCCTGCCGACGGACAACCCGGTGCGCTCGATGCACTCGGTGGTGCTGAACAACGGCAAGGTGCTGCTGATCGCGGGTTCGGGGAACGACACCGACCTGTTCGAGGCGGGCACGTTCACCTCCGCCGTATACGACCCGGCGACCGGCTCGTACCGTACGATCCCGACGCCCGACGACATGTTCTGCTCCGGCCATGTCCAGCTCTCCGACGGCCGGGTGCTGGTGATGAGCGGCAACAAGGGCTATCCGTCGGCGGACGGCACGGTCGGCTACCAGGGCTACAAGGACTCGTACGTCTTCGACCCGGCCACCGAGACGTACACGAGGACGAACGACATGAACGACGGGCACTGGTACCCGTCGGCGACGATCATGGGCAACGGCGATGTGATGTCCTTCGGCGGGCTGCGCGAGGACTCCAGCGGCTCGGTGACGGCGGAGCGCTGGTCGGCGGCCGAGGAGAAGTGGCTGCCGCTGTGGCAGGTCAACCAGACGTGGTCGTACTGGGGGCTGTACCCGTCGATGATCCTGATGCAGGACGGCCGGCTCTTCTACTCGGGCAGCCATGTCTTCGGCAACGGCACCCCGGGCACGGGCGCGTCGATCTACGACTACGACGCGAACACGGTGACGGATGTCGCCGGGCTCCAGAACAAGGACGAGCGCGACCAGTCGGCGAGTGTGCTGCTGCCGCCCGCGCAGGATCAGCGGGTGCTGACGATCGGCGGCGGCAACATCGACTCGAACCCGGAGGCGAACCGCCTCACGGACCTCATCGACCTCAAGCAGCCCAACCCCACCTATACGCACGGCCCGTTGCTGCCTCAGGGAACGGTGGATCTCGGCACGGGCGCGGGCCCGCAGCCGCAGACGGGCGCGCAGGGCAAGATGTACGGCTCGGCGGTGCTGCTGCCGGACGGCAAGGTGCTGGAGACGGGCGGCGCACTGCACAACCGCGCCAACCCGGTGTTCTCGTCGTCCCTCTTCGACCCGGCGACCGACACCTTCACCCCGGTGGCCCCGGACCCGGAGGCGCGCGGCTACCACTCCTCCGCGTTCCTGCTGCCGGACGGCCGGGTGATGGCGACGGGCGACAACCCGGGCAACGGCACCTGGAACCACAAGGTCTCGCTCTACACCCCGCCGTATCTGCTGAAGGGCCCGCGCCCGGAGATCACCTCGGTCGCCGGGGACCACTGGCTGTACGGCGACACCCGGCGCATCACCGTCGACCGCCCCATCGTGAAGGCCGAGCTGATCCGCCCGGCCGCCGTCACCCACTCCTCCGACCCCAACCAGCGCTTTGTGGACCTGCCGCTGACGGTCGACCCCGACGACCCCCGCACCATCGACCTCAACGTCACCAGCAACCCCAACCTGGCGCCGCCCGGCTGGTACATGCTCTTCGCGGTCGACGCGGCGGGTGTCCCGTCGGTCGCCGAATGGGTCCACCTGGGCGGCCCGGCGGCCCTGGCGGAACGTGCGCTGGAGTCGGCGCACATCCACGACTTCGCGACGGACCTGGCGAAGCCCGAGAAGAAACCGCAGAAGCGGCGCGCGTCGGCGCCCGTACCCCCTCAAGTCGCGGGCTGCGACCGCCACTACGGCCCGCCCGACGTCTGCGTCCCCGCCACCTTCCCGGACAGCCTCGCCACCCCCGCCGCCCGCTGCGACTGGCTGGCCGCGCACGCGTACGGTCGGCTGAAGCTCAACGGCAGGGAGGACCCGCTGGGGCTGGACCGGAACGGGGACGGGCTGGCGTGCGGAAAGGGCGATGTGACGGGAGGCGGTGTGACGGGAGCACACCACCACTGACGCACGACTGACGGTCCGACGTCTGTACATGGGGCTGTTCCTCACCCGGACGGGGAGAGGACCAGCCCCGTCGACGCGAAAATCCGTGGACGGACCGGTGGAGGGGCACATACGGTGTGGCTCCACGCCCTGAGATGGCCGGAAGGAGGCGAGTGCCGTGCGGTTCACACCATTCATGCGCTCCCTTTTCCGCTGTCCCGGCGTGGTTCGCGAGTTCTGACCGGGAGCGCTTCACGCAGTCCGTATCCCGGAGGAATTCCATGACCGGTCCGGTCATCATCCGCGCGCTCTCCGCGAGCGACGCCCATCTCTTCGACGCACTCCCCGACCCGCTGGACGCCCGCGAAGGCCATCGGCGTACGCGCTTCCGCCCCGACTGGAAGCGCGTCGCGCTGCGTGACGGCGAGGTTGTCGCGCGTGGTGCGTGGTGGGGCGGCCCCGACGACGCGGAGCCCGTCAACATCAACTGGTTCGATGTGGCCGAGGGCGAGGAGGCGGCGGGGGCCGAACTCCTGCGCTCCGCGCCCTGGCGGGTCGAGCTGGAGATCAACCTGCCCGGCGGCCGACGGGACGAGCCCATTCTGCGCGCCGCCGCCGAGGCGCGCTTCGCCGCCGCGCGGGCCGCCGGTTACGAACTCCTGGTGGAACGCTTCCTGTACCGCTGGACCCCGGAGCGAGGACTGCCCGAACGGCCCGGACGCCTGCGCTTCAGCCCCGAACCCGACGACGCCGTGTTCTTCGACGCGCTGCGCCGTATCCACTCCGCCACCCTGGACGCTCACGCGATCAGCGCCATCGCGGAGGGCGGCCTCGACCGGGCCGCCCAGGAGGAGCTCGACTTCTTCCACTGGTGCCCCTCCCCGCGGGAGTGGTGGCAGCTCGCACACACCCCGGACGGCGACCTGGCCGGCATCCACATCCCGGCCCACAACCCCAGCGGCCCGACCATCGGCTTCATCGGAGTCCTCCCGGAACACCGCGGCCACGGCTACGCCTACGACCTCCTCGCGGAGTGCACCCACTACCTCGCCGAACGCGGCGCACAGTACGTCAGCGGAGCGACGGACCAGGGCAACTTCCCCATGGCCGCCCACTTCACCAAGGCCGGCTTCCCCATCATCAGCGAACGCGTCAACTTCCACCCGATGGCTACTGACTAGGGTGCCGCTCATGCTCTTAGGCTGGGACTGACCTCCCTGGGCATCGGCCACACCCCAGGGGTGCGGCCGCCGGAGCCGGCCGTGGCGCGACCGGCTCCGGACCGCGTGCTCAGCCGATGGTCTGCCGTGTCTTCCAGTAGCTCGCCGGCGCGATGATCTCGGTGCCGCTGCCGGAGAGGGCCGTCTTGCTGCCTGTGTAGAGGCGTACGGATCCGTTGGCGAAGACCGCCCAGATGTCGGGGATGCCATCCCCGGTGACATCGGGGGTGCCCATGAGATGCGGGATGGACGAACTCAACCAGCCGGAGGCTCCGTACTGAGCATCGGTTCCGGTACCGGAATTCGCCGCGGAGGTAAGCGAGTTGAAGTCGACGCCGCCCGAGGCCGCCTTGATGCCGGTACGCAGGAGCAGCCGCCCGGTGACGTCGGACCGGTAGACGATGTCGGTGACACCGTCGCCGGTGACGTCGAGGACGGTGACGAGGTCGCGGTTGCCCCAGGCGGAGCCGGAGAGCCGCGTGGCCGTCTCGACCGTCGCGCCGTTGTAGCCGATGAGCACCCACAACGCCTCGCCGACGGTGACGAAGAAGTCGGCTTTGCCGTCACCGTTGGCGTCGCCCGCCGAGACGATCTGGCTGAAGGTGTCGGGGGCGGGCGCATTGGCCGGGAGGAGGATCTCGCGGCGCTTGCTGATGTTCACGGCGCCGTAGCCGTCGCCGGGGTAGACCCAGAGCTTTCCGTTGACGCGGACAATGAGGTCCTGGATGCCGTCGCCGCCGTACACATCCCCGTTGTGGGTGATCAGGGCATTGTTGAAGTGGGCGCTCGGAGCCGAGACGAAGGGGGCGAGTTTGTCGCCGTTGGGGTCCTTGTTCGGGTTGTCGCGGTACGCGCCGGGCATCGAGTAGCCCAGTTTCCCGCTGACCTTGGTGAGGTCCTTGTTCATCTGTCCGGCGTACAGCCCCAGATTTCCCTTCTCCGTGACGGTCATCAGGTCGGCTATGCCGTCCCCGGTGAAGTCGCCGGGGGCATCGGCCTTCGACTTGGGCGCGACGTAGAAGAAGTACTTGGTCGGGACGGATACGTTGCCGGCGCCGTCGACAGTCCGTACGAAGAGCACGTTGGGGCCGGCCGACGGGGGCTTCGCGTCCTTGATGGTCGCGCTGACCGTCGTCTTGGTTCCGTCCTTGCGAGCGAGGGAGAAGGGGTAACTGGAATCGTTGAAGCCGTACTCGTAGGCCACGACGTCTTCGTTCAGCGCGCGGAAGGTGAAGCTGCCGGCGGTACCGAACTTGATCTTGCTCCAGATAGTGTCCTCTTCCTTGTTGCCGAAGCCATCGTTGTCCTCGTCGGCGTCGGGGAAGTCCTTCGACGTGACCTCGGGCGGGGTGGGCGCCTTCGTGTCGAAGACGAAGCGGCAGGGCACCTTCTTCGGCGAGTAGCCCGAGGTGGCGCCGATATCATCAAAAGCCTGCACCCGCCACGAGTACACCGTGCCGTTGGTGAGCTTGCTGGTGGAGAAGGAGTTCGTGGTGACCCGGGCGCTTCCGGTGTTTATGCCGACGGACACCTTCCCGGTCGACTTGAGCAGGTCACCGGTGGCGGCCCACTTGCCGGTCGGCCACAGATCGAAGTCCAGATAGTCGAGGTTCTTGTCCTTGTCGGTCGACGATGCGGTGAAGGTGATCTCCCCGGCGGCCATCCGTGCGTACGGCTTGGTCGTGGTGCACTTGGCCTCGGGGTTGAGGTAATGGCCGGTGGGGGCGGTGGGACGGCGGTTGTACTCGATTTCGAGCCTCGGGCTGAAGTCGCTGTTGGCGGCGAACTTCTTCCAGGCGTACTGGGAGTCCTCGTTGACGGCGCGCATGCCGAAGGTGATGGTTTTCCCACCCTTGTCGGCGGCCTGCTGGGCGGCCTTCTTGACGTCGAAGTTCTCGAACGCGTCGGGGCAGCTGGATTTCCAGCCGTGCGCGAAACTCTTGGTACTGATCTTGTTGCCGTTGTGGAGTTTGGGGGCGTTCTTCCAATTGGTCTTCGAGTCGATCTCGCCGGTGAGGTGGACGCTCATGGCCCGCTCGCTGCACGACCAGGCATAGGTTTCCAGGACCGTCAGCTTGGCCGATTTGATGACCGCGCCCTTGATGGTCCCGTCCGTGTCGAAGTCGAGGTTGAAGAAGGAGCGTGAGGTGCCCCAGGTGTCGGACTCGAAGCCGACCCGCGCCTCGTGGGTACCACCCTTGTTGAAGCCCTTGCCGTTGTAGAAGGTCGCCTTCGGGTAGCGGTTGTAGACCGTGGTCCAGTTCTGTATGCCCTTCTTCACCGAGGGATCGATGAAGACAGGAAAGACGGTGGACGGGTCGGAGAGGAGGTTCTTGTCCGGGGTGATGACCCAGTTACCGCCGGAGAGATCCGTTTCGACCAGCGCGCCGTGGGAGTCGGGGGACGGACCGTCGAGCGCGGGCAGCGACAGGGTGGCGGCCGGCCCGCTCTTCGACGGTTCCGGTGTCGGCTCCGGAGGAGCGGTCGGCAGGGGTGTTTCGGAGACCGCCGGAACGGGCTCGTCGCTCGCGGTCGGCAGCTCCTCCTCGTCCTCGTCGGTCTGTTCGTCGGACTGGGGCTCGTCGTCGGCGTCGGCCGAGGGGGTCTCCTCCGGCTCCTCGGGCTCCTCCGGCTCGGACGGCAGCACCTCGGGACCGGTGGGCTGCGCGGTCGCACCCACCTCGCTGTCGGTGACGGCCGGAGCCCCGGCGTTGTCCCACATCACCGGGGTCGGTGACATCGCGACCTCGTCTCCGTAGGCGTTCTCGGCGCTGACGATGCCGGAGGAAGGGTCGAGCCGGAAGGTGAGGGTGGGGGAGGAGAGGCCGTACGAGAGCTGGGCGACGCGCGGGTCGGCGGCGGCGGTGCGGTTCTTCACCACGAGGAGCTGGGCGAATCCCTCGTCGTCGGCGGTGAGCACCAGATCCGCGCCGGGGATGATTTCGGGATAGAGCGCTCGGTTGGTGTCGATGATCGGTTCCGGTATCGGTCCCGGCCAAGTGAGCCGAATGTCATGGCCGTTGGTGTGCAGGGTGACCAGCGGACTCGCCACTCCGTCCGCCTTCGCGGTCGTACCCTTCAGCAGCGAGACCCGGTGCTCCGACGCACGAGACGTACGCGCCTCGCGGTCTCCGTCCCCCTTCCCGCCGGTGTTCTCCGAGCCGGCGGAGAACACCATGCCGGTGTTGGTGGCCCGGGGTTCCCAGCCGCGGTCTGTGCGGTGGAGTGACCGGTCGATCGGCTTCCACTCGCCATCGACCTTGGCGCGGATCGGAGAGGAGTGAACCTCACGGAGCATCTGCCCACCCGGGCGGGCCCAGGTGGTGGAGTTGGCGGTTCGCAGGGAGGCGACCTCCACTCGCTTGCCGGTCTTCGCCGCAGTGGTGATGGCATCGCTCTCGCTCGCCGCCGTCCCCGCCGTCCCCGTCGGCCCCGCCGACCGGGACGGCGGCGGAGCACTGCCGGACCCCGGATCGGCCCCTCGCAGACCCACGTAGGTCAGACCGGTCGCGGCGACGGCGACCGCGCAGGCCGTGGCGATGGTGCGCCGGCCCGGCAGGCGGAAACGGCGTGGCGGCGACGACATGAGTGAGATCCCTCCCCCTTGGCCCCGGTGGCCCGGTGGATCGCCGACCGGAGAAACGACGCTCCTCGCGCGAACCCGGGCAAAGGAGTCCGAGAGCACGGAACAAGCGAGCAGATCATGACCCATCGGTGAACATCCGTCACCCTCCGCGGAGCCGGCCGGCCTCCGGTGTGGAGCGCGGCTCGGCCGGAGCCGCCGCCTCGCTCACTCCTTTCTCGTAGCGGCACGGCCACCCGAGAAGATGTCATAAGGGTGCAAAAGGAGTGAATCTCTCGAACAATTATCCGATGGTGAGGTGTTTCTGGTGTGGTGACCGATGCGGGTCATGTCGCCGGTTGGCGGCCTTTTTGATCGGATGCCTCACGATTCCCGTTCCCTGATGGGTAATTGATCTGCTACCTACCGTGATGATGATCACGTAGTCGCTTTTTCCCTGGTTTTTCTTCACAGCGCCCCCACAGAATCAGCCCGTTCTTGCATGACGTCCTGTGCGGCCCAGCCCGGTGCCGTGCCACATGGTCCGGGGGGATCTGGCGTGTCTCGTCTGTCTGAAACTCGCCGTCGTCGACGCCGTGTCCGCCGCACCGTGGTGCCCGCCGTGGGCCTTGCCCTGCTGGTGACCCTGCTGCCGGCCCAGGCGTTCGCGCTGCCACCGGATCCCGAGAGCGTCGGACTCACCGAAGTGTTCCTGGAGGAACTCGACCAGGAAAAGGAGATGCCGGGCACGATCGTCGACAAGAACCTCGAAAGCCTGAAGACCGAGACCCCCAAAGACCTGGAGCAGGCTCCCACCGGCACGACCACCGTGCCGCCCGCCGCCAGCGGTGAGGTCACCTTCGGCTCCGGAACGGCAACGGCCCCCGCCCGTACGGTCCGTACCGACGGCACGGCCTCCCCGGCAGCCACCCCCGTCGGGAACCTGCCGGTCAGCCTCGGGCAGGCAGAAGGAGAGCCGACGCCCACCGGCACGTGGAAGGTCGCGGTGGCCGGCCGCGCGGAGACCGTGGAGCGCGGTGTGGACGGCGCGGTGGTCACCGTGCAGGCACCGCCCGCCGGAGTGGTTCCGGTGTCGGTGCGGTTCGACTACAAGAAGTTCAAGAACCTGTACGGCGCGGACTGGGCCTCACGGCTGCGCCTGGTGCAGTTCCCCGAGTGCTACCTCACCACGCCCGATGTCGAGGAGTGCCAGGAGTACGAGGAACTGGAGTCGGTCAACAACACCCTCGACGGCACCGTCACCGCCACGGTGGACCCCGCAGCCGAGGGCCTGGCCGCGCCCGTCTCCGCGCCGTTGTCGGCCAGTGACAGCCGTCCCACCGTCCAGCAGGCCGCGTACCGCGGTACGACGAACACCGTCGCGGCGGCGGCCGGTGGCTCCACGGCCGTACTCGGAGTCACCGACTCCGGCGCCGGAGACGGCGGTTCGTTCAAGGCCACCCCGCTCGCGTCCAGCGGAAACTGGGCCGCCGGCGGCTCCTCCGGCTCCTTCTCCTGGTCGTATCCGCTGACCGTGCCGCCCACCCCCGCCGGTCCCTCGCCGAACATCTCGCTGAACTACGACTCACAGCAGGTCGACGGCAAGACCGCGGTCTCCTCGCCCCAGGCGTCCTGGATCGGCGAGGGCTGGGACTACGAACCGGGCCACATCGAGCGGCGCTACCGCTCCTGCAAGGACGACACCAAGAAGCTCAAGGCCGGTACGCCCAACAACACGGCCACGAAGACCAAGACGTCCGACCTGTGCTGGCTGTCGTACAACGCGGTGATGTCGCTGGGCGGTCGCACGGTCGAACTGGTCCGGGTGGGCACCACGAACCTCTACCGCCCGCAGAACGACGACGGCACCCGCGTCGAGCTGAAGACCGGCGGTACCAACGCCGACGACGACGGCGAGTACTGGGTCGTCACCACCCCCGACGGCACGACGTACTACTACGGTCTGAACGCCGTTGGCGGTGGCCATGCCAACACCTCCTCGGTCTCCACCGTTCCTGTTTTCGGCAACCACCCCGGTGAGCCCTGCTACGCCGCCACCTTCGCCGCCTCCCGCTGCGGCGCCGGCAAGCAGCAGGCATGGCGATGGGGCATGGACAAGGTCGTCGACGTCCACGGCAACGCCATGGTCGTCAACTGGAAGCAGGAGACCAACTACTACGCCGTCAACAAGAAGACCAAGACACCGGAGAAGTACGACCGCGCCGCCTACCCGCTCTCCATCGAGTACGGCATGCGCGCCTCCGACCTGACCAAGCCCTCGGCCACTGTCGAGTTCGGTGTCAAGCAGCGCTGCCTCAAGAGTGCCACCGCCTGCGACGCCGCCAACTTCGCCAAGACCGACGACCCCGGCGCGTACCGCCCCTGGTGGGACACGCCCGGCAACCTCAACTGCAAGTCCAACTCCAAGCTGTGCCCGGCCTTCCCCTCCTTCTGGACGCAGCTGCGGCTCGACACGATCACGACGAAGGCGGCCCGCCCCGGCCAGAGCGGGCTGGGCAAGGTGGACACCTACACACTTCGCCAGTCCTTCCCCGCGGAGTGGTACGACACCTCGCCCGGCCTCTGGCTCAACTCCGTGACCCGTACGGGTTTCGCGCCCGGGGACACGACCGGCACCGTCCAGTCCGCGGACGGCGTCAGCTTCGGCCACTACACCGTCGGCTCGTCCTCCCCGTTGCGCGACCGGCTGCGGGACCGTCAGCTTCCCAACCTCGTGACCTCGGGATCGGGGACCAAGAACCCCGGATTCACCCGCCCGCGCATCGGTGTCGTCGCCACCGAGAACGGTGGGGACATCGAGGTCGAGTACACCGGCGGCTGCGCCGCCGAACCCGCCACCGACAAGGGAAAGAAGAACGACACCTGCTACCCGGTGCGGTGGTCCCCGGACGGTGATGTGAAGAAGCCGGCCAAGGCGTGGTTCAACAAGTATGTCGTCGACTCGGTCACGGAGAGGGACCGGGTCACGTCGTTCGGCAAGAACGTCAAGACCTCCTACACGTACACCTCTCCTGCCTGGGACAAGAGCGACGACGAGTTCACGCGGCCGTCACTGCGCACCCACAGTGTGTGGCGCGGCTACGGACAGGTCGCCGTCACCCGGGGCAGCAAGTCCAGCTCGGAGCAGGGCGACCCGAACTCGCAGTCGTACACCGTGACCCGCTTCTTCCAGGGCACGGGCGGCGCGGTCAAGGACTCCAAGGGCGCGGTGGAACTGCTCGCCGACGACGCGGTGCAGTTCGCCGGAATGACCGCGGAGACGCTCACCTACGAGCATTCCGAGGGCCGGCTGCTGAAGCGCGCCCTGACCTTCCCCCGGTCGAAGCAGACCGCGTCCCGCGCACGCGAGGCCGAGGACGGCACGGAGATGGATCCGCTGCTCGCCCAGCGTGTGTGGGTGGCGCGCACCGACGCCATTCAGAGCGTCGAGAGCAGCTGGCAGGCGGTCCGGACCGAGACCACCGTGGACGACACGTACGGGCTGCCCACGCAGCTGGAGATGTCGGTCGTCAAGCCCAACGGAACGGGTGAGACGCGCAGTAACCAGGTCTGCGTCCGGACGACGTATCTCCACAACACCTCCGCCTGGATCATCGGCAAGGCCAGGGAGACCCGCTCCACCGCGACGCCCTGTTCCGCATTCGACACGGCGGACCCCGAGACGCAGCTGCTCAGCTCGGTCCGTACGTCCTACGACGACCAGGCGTGGGGCACCGCCCCGACCAAGGGCCTGGAGACCACACTGGCGGAGATCAACGGCACGGGCAGCGCCCACTCCGTGACCACCACCAGCTCGTACGACGACCTGGGCCGGCTCCGGAAGGTCAGCGAGCCGCTGAGCGGCACGTCGGAGACCGTCTTCACACCGGTCGGCGGTGGCCCCGTCACCGCCGTCAAGACCATCAACGCGATGGGACACACCTCCACCACGACCTACGACCCCGGCCGCGCGCTGCCGCTCACCGTCACCGACACCAACGGCCGCGTCACCCGTACCGAGTACGACGCGCTCGGCCGGGTCGTCAGGGGCTGGTCCCCGTCCCGCGCTGGCAGCAAGAACGCGGACGTGGAGATCGCCTACCAGCCCGCCGTCGCGACGAATAAGGTGACGACTCCGGCCGCCGTGACGGTGAAGTCCCTTGAGGACGACGGCGGTTACTCGCACCAGGTGACGATCTACGACGGTCTGATGCGCCAGGTGCAGACCCAGAGCGAGGCCCACGGCGCGGGCCGGATCATCAGTGACACCAAGTACGACGACCACGGCCTGGTGCGGGAGCAGACCAGCGGATACCTCGCCAAGGGTGGTCCGGAGACCAAGCTCTTCGCCCGTAAATCGGAGTCACTGGTACCGAGCAAGGTCAAGACGCGGTACGACGGCATGGACCGAGTGGTCCGCTCGTCCGTCTACCACGGCGCGGGCTTCAAGTACGCCACGTACACCACCTATACCGACACCACGGTCTATGTGAAGCCGCCCGGCTCCAGCGTTCCGGCGACCAAGAGCTACACCGACGCGATGGGCCGTGTCACCTCCGTACGGCACTACACCGCGGCCGACGGCGTCTCGTCCTACCGGACGACGAACTACACGTACGACGCCCGGGGAAACCAGACCAGGGCCACCGACCCGGCCGGAAACGCCTGGACGTTCAGCTATGACGTACGGGGACGGCTCACCGCTTCCACCGACCCCGACACCGGCTCCAGCTCCTTCGGGTACGACGACGCCGACCGCCAGATCCGAACCACCGACGCGCTCGGCAAGAGCCTCCACACCGAGTACGACGTGCTGGGCCGCACCACGGCGATCCGTGAGGGCTCGGCCACCGCCGCCCCGATCAAGGAGTACAAGTACGACACCGTGTCCGGTGCGGTCGGCCTGCCCGCGGCCTCGATCCGGCGCGACGCGTCCAAGGCCGAGTACATCAACCGGATCACCGGCTACGACACCGACTACCGGCCCACCGGCCGGGAGACGGTCATTCCCGTCAACTCGATGACGACCGGGCTCTCGGGCACGTACGCCTACTCCTACGCCTACACGCCGACCGGGAAGCCACTGTCGGTCACGCTCCCGGCCAAGGGCGGCCTGGCGAAGGAGAAGGTCGTCACGCGCTACGACGACGACGGCCTCCCGGAGTCCACTTCGGGTATCGACTGGTACACCTCGGACGTCACGTACTCCCCGTACGGCGAGGCCCTGCGCAGCGTCAACGGCTCGCAGCCGGGCCGGGTCTGGACGACGAACTTCGTCGACCAGCACTCCGGCAGCCTCCAGCGCACGGTCACCGACCGGGAGAACGGCGGCGTCGGAGAGCCCCGAGTCTCCGACAGCTACTACTCGTACGACGCCTCGGGCAAGATCTCCTCGAACGCCCGCAAGCTCACGGAGACGACCGGCTCCTCCACCTGGGACAACCAGTGCTACACCTATGACGCGCTGGGCGAGCTGGTCCATGCCTGGACGTCGAACATCACTCCCAACCAGGGCGGCACCGGATGCCGCTCCTCGGGCGGCACCAACTGGGGCTACACCAAGACGGGCGCCCCCTCGGGCGGCCCGGTCGCCGACGCCCCCACCCTCGCCACGGACGCGGCGAGCCCCAGCACCAGACTGGCCGCCTCGCTGACCACCGCGGCCCCACTCGCCTCGACGGTCTCGACCGGCACCACCGCCTACCGGCAGACGTTCACGTACGACTGGCTCGGCAACCGCGCCACGCTGACGGACCACAACACCGCCGACGCCACGAAGAACACCACCTTCAAGTACGGCTACGGCACCACGGTCGCGGGCCAGAGCCTCGTCCAGCAGCCGCACATCCTCACTTCGGTCGCCTCCACACCGACCGGCCAGGGCAGCGCCTACTCGAACAACAAGGTGGGCAACACCACCCTGCGCGACCTCGCCAAATCCACCCAGAGCCTGGAGTGGACGGCCGAGGACCAGCTCGACACGATCACCGTCGACGGTGTCACCACCCGCTACGTCTACGACGCCGACGGCAACCGCCTCCTGGAGAACTCGCCCACCGGCTCCACCCTGTACCTGGGCGAGACCGAGCTGACCACCGACTCCACCGGCAAGATCACCCGTGCGTCCCGCGCCTACGCCCAGGCCGGCGCACCCACCGTCGTACGCACCACCACCAACGGCGCGAGCACCGGCCACCAGCTCAACGTCCTCATCACCGACGCGGTCGGCACCGCCAATACCACCGTCAGCCTCACCACCGGCCAGAGCGTCACCCGCCGTGCCTTCAAACCGTACGGCGAGACCCGTGGCACCAAACCCGCCACCTGGCCCAACAAACGCGGCTACCTCGGCTCCGGCATCGACGACACCGCCACCGGCCTGACCCACCTCGGCGCCCGCGAATACGACCAGGCGGCAGGCCGCTTCCTGAGCGCCGACCCGATCATCGACATCACCGACCCGCTCCAGATGAACGGGTACGCGTACAGCAACAACAGCCCGATCAGCAGCAGCGACCCGACGGGGCTGTGCCCGGCGGACATCTGTGGCCACGGAAAGCAGAACCCCTCACAGCACTACGGCGGAGGCCCGAAGGATCCGCCCGCTGACAACAAGAACAGCGGCAACTCGGGCTCCTCCGGCGGTTCCCAGAAGACGGTCACCTTCACCCAGACCGAGACCGTCACGGTGACCAAGCCCGAACCCTGCGGCGGGCTGTGCAAGATCGGCGGCTGGTTCAAGAAGTACAAGACGGAGATCATCACGATCACCGTCGAAGTCACCGTCGGCGTGACTTGCGGCGCCGTAGCGGTGGGCGCCGGCGCAGTCACCGGTGGAGTCGGCGCAGTCGCCGTCGGAGCGAGCTGCGGTGCCATAGCCGGTGCGGCAGGAGCGGCCGTCGGTAACGCCATGAACTCCGACGCCGACCACAGCATCGGGGGCTACGGCGCAGCCATCGGCAAGGGCGCCGTCATCGGCGGCATCAGCGGCGCGGCAGGCGGAGCGCTCGGCAATGTCGCCGCCAAGGGAATCAAAGCCGTCGGCTCAAAGCTCGTCAGCAGAACAGGCGGAGCCAAGGCGGGCGGTGCCGTAGCAGGCGCCAAGGCGGGATCGAAGACGGCAGCAAAGCCGGTCCAGGCATGCTTCCTTGCCGGCACCCCCGTCCTCCTCGCCGACGGCACCACCAAAAACATCGAGGACATCAAGGTCGGCGACCAGGTCCTCGCCACCAACCCCGCAACCGGCGAAACCAGCGCCCAGCCCGTCACCGAACTCCTGCCGAGTGAGGGCGACAAGGAGCTGAACAAGCTCACCATCGCCACCCCCGACGGCAACAAGAACATCACCGCCACGGCCGAGCACCCCTTCTGGGCACCCAAGGAAAACGCCTGGATCAACGCCGCCGACCTCAAACCCGGCACCACCCTCCACACCCCCAACGGCACCACCGCGCGCATCGTCCGGAACGACGCCTACACGGACCACGTCCGCACCTACAACTTCTCGGTCGCCAAACTCCACACGTACTATGTTGTCGCGGGGAAGACACCGGTCCTGGTCCACAATTCCTGTGGCCCGGATATGGGCACTGCTGCTCGTGCCGCTGCAAAGCAGGCGCCGGAAGATGCCACGATGGCTTCGGTTGCACGCATTAAGGGCACGGACATGACGGAGGTTGGCTATTCCGGAGCTTCCTCTCGTCCTGCCTACCTGGAACCTGAGATTCAGAAGGCTGCTGGAGATGGCGGGCAGATGTTTGGGGGCGATGCGGCCAACTGTGCCGAAATACGCGCCTGTAATGCGCTGTTTGCCAATCGCGCGGCTGACTTTGAGGACATGTTCGGACGTTCGCTTGAGTTCAGTGATATCGAATTTCTCACTGTCAGAAGTTCTACGGGCCTACCCGAGGCGGCGTGTCTATCCTGCCAGAGTGTACTAGTGAGGCGTGGCGCGACTGACCTATCGGTCGGAAGGTGAGCATGGAGATGGCTATCTACGGACGGGGTCGCCAGTTGATCGAAGCGGCAGGCTGGAGGCCGGGACGCGCTACCGATGTCTCTGGGCTCGTCCGTGAGATGAGGCTCGTTGGTTTCGATGTGCCGACTGTGGCGCGCCGATTTTTGGAGGAGTTCTGGCAGCTTCGGATCGAGCACCCGCCCAGCATCGAGTTGAATGGCGGAGAGATATTCTGTTGGACCGAGTTTGACCCCATGAGGGTGTGCACTGAGCGTGACGTGAGGATTGCTGGGCGCTGTTCAGGGGTGGCTGGTGAATTCCTGTGCCCTTTGGGTATTGACGCGTTTCACCTCACTGTTTACTTGTCGTCGTCTGGAAAATTCTTCGCCGGTATGGACGCCTCGGTGTTCGCATATGCGGACCGAATTGACGAGTTCTTTTTGAAGCTGGCTGATGGATCCAGGCCGCAGCTCATAGGGAATTGGGGGCTATAAAGCAGCCGTTCGATGCTTCCGAGAAATTGCAGCGGCTCCACCGAGAGGCTTCCGGTGGGGCCGCTGGGGTGTCTGGCGGCAGTAGTTGACGGCGACGTCAGCGGGACGGGTGGTGTACAAAGGGGTGGTTCGTGGGTAATCGGCCCAACAATTCCTTGATCGCGACTGAAGGACTTCATCGCCGCGAACGAGGACTGCTTGACCGTCTTCCACTTCCCGTCCAACGATCGGGAGCCCTGTCAGGATTATTTCTGGCGAGGTATCCGGAGGCGGGGCAGTAGAGCGGCCTCCGGCCGCAGGGCCTCCTGGGACCGGACCGCGTACAGGCCATCGCACTCGCCACCGCGCAGGTGGCGATCGAGCGGCTCAGCGAGATCGCTGCCCATGCGCGGATGTCCGCCGGGCTTGCTGGCATTGCCTGCTAAGGGCGACAGGCGCGCGCCCTGATCGCGTAGGTGATCAACATGCTTGAGTGGGGACGGCCGGTGGGGCTGGGGCCGGGTCGGTCAGATGGGGAAGTTCCCGCGCTTGAGCGACGTGACGAATGACGACCAACTGCCGACGGGGGAGGTGAGAGCCGCTCCGTGTGGGGTTTTGCTGTCCCGTACGGCGGCGGAGGTGGTGCTGGCGAGGTCGGCGACCTCGACGCAGTCTCCGCCCGAGCCGCTGTAGCTGCTCTTGCGCCAGGCCGCGCCGTGCAGGTCGAGGGTGGTCATCCGTGGTTCCTCTCGACTTCCCTGCGGGGCGTATCCGCGAGATCAGGTCGAGGCTGTCCCCTGGGCTCAGGGCGATCGACCGGAGTGCATCAAAGATGAGCGTATATTCCTCGGTCTCCGACGGGGTCTCCATGTAAAGCGTTCCTGTGCGGTGCTCCACGCATCCGACGTCCGAGAAGGCCAGGTTCGGGAAGCTGAACAGGACGAACGACCCGAACAGGCCGGCGTGGGCTCCCGCCCGGTCGGCGATGATCTGGAGTTCACGCCTGGACGGTCCGCCGTCTTGGGCAAGTGCTCAAGCTGCCTGTCCATGACCTCGGCGCTGTCCACTCGGAGTCGCGATGCCACCTCCCCCCGGATCACGCACAGGCTGGGCGGTTTGGCGCCGGTCGGTGCCCCTTGGCGCTCGATCCCTGCTGTGACGAGTGCCTTTACTCCGTCGTGGGTCAATGCAGTCTGAAGCTGCGTTGATGACTGCGCGAGCATAGGTGGGTGTTTGCAACAGGCCCGCGGCCAAGGTGGACTGAAGCGATCGGATGTAGTGCGAGGTCTCCTCGTACCCGATGAAGCCGAAGTGTTCAGCCGCGTCGTCGAGTGTCTTGTTGGTCCGGGGGCGTGGACAACGCTTCGAAGGAGCGTCATCAATGGTGAAGTTTATTGTCCATCTCTTCGAGGAGCCGCTGTTGCGGCGAACTGTCGTGGAGGTCGTCTGACGGGCGGCGACGGAGAGCGGCGCGCCGTTGTATTGCGGTGGAGTCGGCACCCTCGGTGTGTTGGGCTCGGCCCTGCTGATCCTCTCGGAGTTACTCACCAACGCGGCACGCGCACGTGTCGCCCGGGCGGGAGATCGAGACGTGGTACGTGCCACGTGCCTGTGGTGGGCTGCGGATTAAGGTGAATGACGCCTCGGACTAGGTCCTGTCCGGCGGATCACTGGCGGAGCCAGAGTCGGATCGCGGCGGCGGTGACGGTGCCGTGGAAGACGTAGGCCCGTTTGTCGTAACGAGTGGCGACCGCGCGGGAGTTCTTGAGCCGGTTGATGGTCCGCTCGACCTCGTTGCGGCGCCGGTAGCGGTCGCGGTCGAAGCCGGCGGGTCTGCCACCGCTGCTGCCTCTGCGTTGGCGGTTGGCCCGCTGGTCCTTCGGTTCCGGGATCGTGTGCCGGATGTGGCGTCTTCGCAGGTAGCGGCGGTTTCGGCGGGAGCTGTATGCCTTGTCGCCGCTGACGTGGTCGGGCCTGGTTCGGGGGCGTCCGCCCCGTGGCCGGGGGACCCGGATTCGGTCCAGGACCTCGACCATCTGCGGGGCGTCGCCCCACTGACCCGGCGTGAGCAGGAGGGCCATGGGGCGGCAACCGCCTTCGCCGGCGAGGTGGATCTTGCAGGTCAGGCCGCCCCGGGACCGTCCGAGTCCCTCGTCGGGGCGGTGGTGCCGGGGCGTCGTCCTTTTTTCGGGATCTGCGGACGGGCCTTGCGGGCGCCGGCCGCGTGCTGATGGGCCCGGCAGGACGTCGAGTCGATGCCGATCATCGACCAGTCGATCCGCCCGGCCAGGTCGGCGTCGGCCTGGACCGCGTGCAGGATCCGGTCCCAGGTACCGTCCGCCGACCAGCGGCGATGCCGTTCATGGACGGTCTTCCACGAGCCATAGCGTTCCGGCAGGTCACGCCACGGGACACCGGTCCGGACCCGGAAGAGGATCCCGTTGACCACGGTGCGGTGGTCGTTCCACCGGCCGCCCCGGCCACCCAGAGATGGCAGATGCGGCTCCAGCAACGACCACTCGCGGTTCATCAAATCCCCCCGACCCATACCCGAACCAACGAGCGACCGGTCAGAAGGTCACATGATCCGCCGGACAGGACCTAGCGGCCTGCGCCGCGTGTGGCGGGCGTGGATGACTGCGACGGGCCCGGGAAGGTTGTCTGGTTGCATCTCGCCGCTCCTGCCCCGCACGCCGCCTTCGGGGGCGTGGTGGGGTTGTCACGTCTTGTTGTGTGGCGAAGTGGCTGTGGTGGTTGTGGGGGTGCGGTCGGGGTGGACGCTTTGTGTTCATCGTGACAGTTGTCGGCGTTCATTGTGTTCGCTCTGGGTGTTCCCGGGGCGGGGTTACGGTGCGATCGTGTTCGTGGTCGACACAGGTGATCGGCGCGGCTGTACGGCTGATCGGCGCACGTTGGGGGAATCAATGCGCGGGATGGAGAAGTTGGCCGGGGTGCTGCCTCGGGGTGTTGAGGTGTTCAGCCTGCGGCCCGACGGTGTGGTGCTGTTCGTGGACCGGGGTGGGGCGCGGGAGTTGGGGCCTCGGGAGGAGTTTCTGCGGTTCATCGACACGGGGCAGTTCGCCCACTATCTGGTGGGGGACGCGCGGACCTCGCCCGAGCGGCCGTCGAACGCCACGTTCAAGCTCGGGGTCGTCGGGCCGCGCAGCGCGTTCACGCCGCACGCGCACGGCGGGGAGCACATCGTGCTCAGCCTCGGGCACGCGGCGTGCGGGCTGTACGACGTGGAGCGGGGGCGGGTGAGTGAGGTGCGGCTGTTTCCCGGGGCCATGATCCGGATCCCGTCGATGATGCCGCACTCGTTCGCCAACCGGGGCGGCCGGCCGCTCCACATCCTCGCCGCCAACACCGGCTTCGGCATCGACCACGAGGACTACGCCATCACCGCCGACGAGGCCGAGCGCCGGATCGGGGAGACGGGGCGGGCGGCCCGGTCCCTCGGGACGCTTGACCGGGTCGCCACCGACTACGCCCTCCTCGCCGCATCCCTCCGCGACATCGAGCGCCTCCAGTCCACCCGTGGCATCGGCGCCGTCTCCGTACGGGAGCGGCTCGCCGCCCGGTTGCGGCGGGCCGCGTACGCGCTGGAGGGGCCCCGGTGATCTGTCCGCACTGCGCCCAGAATCTGCTCCGCAAGGAGCGGCCCAACATGACGTGTTCCAAGTGTCACCGGGTCTACGCCTTCGATCCCAAGGGCAACGCGCTCAGACTCCATGACCTCCGGGTCCGGAGGCTCGTCCAGAAGCTGTCCGGCGACGGTCAGCTGTCGGTCTCCGTCAGCCAGCTGTGGTTCGCGGCCTCCCGCAGGACACGGCAGCAGGGAAGCGATCTCCCGGGGACGCTGGGGTGTTCCGCCGTAGCGGTCGTGGTGGGGTGCGGGCTGATCGCCCTCGGGGTCAGCATCGGGGAGGAGGCGGCCGTCGCCACCGCGTTCGGGGGGCTCTTCCTCGTGGGTACGGTCATCGCGCTCATCGTGAGCGCCGCCGCCCGCCGCAAGCGCAGACAGGCCCTGCCCTACGACCACTTCAACGCCCTCATGATGGCCCGCTGGATGGTGGTGTACGGCGCGCTCCCGACCGGGGTCGTGGACGAGCGGGTGCTCAAGGGCGTCGTACGGCCGGAGCGGCCGGCGGCCGTGCTGCTCTGCCCCGACACGTCCATCGCCGCGTTCCTGGCCGCGAACGGCGTTCCGCAGCGGTACGGGCTCGCCCTGGTCACCGACGTCGCGGGTGTACGGGACGTACCGGGCGAGGCGCCGGTCATCGTGCTGCACCACGCCGATCCGTTCGGCTGCCGGCTGACCGGACTCGTCCGTGAGGCGCTGCCCGGCCGCCGGGTGGTCGACGCCGGGATGCCGCCGCGCTCCGTGATGAACGTGCCGAACGCGCTGCCCCTGCGCGGCGAGAAGCCGCGCCCCGAGGTGGTCGCCGCGCTCAAGGGCGTGAGCGCGACCGGCGCGCTGACGGGCGCCGAGGTGGCCTGGCTCGCCGACGGATACACCGGCACGCTGGCCGCCGTACCGCCCGCCAAGCTCCTCGCCACGGTCACCCGGGTCGTCGAACGCGTCGCAGGCACGGGTGTTCCGGCGGACCAGCGGGCCAAGGACCTCGGCTTTCTCACCTGGCCGGTGGAGGGCGCCGCGTGAAAGGGCGGCCTCCGCTGATCAATCCTCTGATGGATCCGCTGATCGACCGGGCGCTCGCGCGCGCCCTCGAACGCGCCGTCGCCCGCGCGGGCGCGCCCGGACTGACCGGCCGGATCCGCTTCACCGAGCGCCAGTTGTACTACGAGGTGTGCCGCGCCCTGCGCCCGCTGCACGCGTACCCCCGCCGCGTCCGTCGTACGCCCGCGCCGCCCGTACCGTACGAGCGGTTTGAGGCGGCGCTGCGGCGGTACGCGGACGGGGGCGGTGACCTCGGGGGGCTGCTGGGCGGGGGTGGCGGTGGCGGTAGCCGCGTGGCCCCGCTTGCTGAACCGTGCGAACCCGACCTCTACGACTACGGGCTTCCCCGCCTCCTCGTCTGCCAGAGCCGCTCCGTGGCCCGGATGCTCCTCGCCAACGATCTGCATCTGGAAGCCGCCTGCCCGGTGCTCGCCGCCGACGATCTGCCGCTCGATCCCCGGCTCGTGGCCGGTCTCGGCCGGGTCGACGGCGCCACCGTGCACGTACTGCACGACGCGAGCGCGGCCGGAATGGCGCTCACCGCGCGCGTACGGGACGGGGTGGAGGGGGCGCCGGGACCCGTAAGGGTCGTGTCCCTGGGGCTTGTGCCCCGGCACGCGATGGCCCTCCATCTCGTGGCGGGGAAGGGGAAGGGAGAGGGGCCAGGGAAGCGTGCGGGAGAGGGGCCGGGCCTCCCGGCCGGGCTGCCCGCCACGCTCACCGCCCGCGAGCGCGCCTGGCTGGCGGCGGGACGTTTCGCCGAGGTGGAGTCCGTACCCCCGGCGCGGCTGCTGCGTACCGTCCTGCGCCTGGTGTGCGGACCCAGGACGCCCGTCCACTCCGTGTGGACGGGGCTGCGCACGCTGCGTACGGCGGGATTCATGACATGGCCGGCGGAGAACCGGCCGGGCGGCGAGACAAGGACGACAGACGATGAACCGGCCACGCGAAACCCCGTACAGGGATGAACTCCTCGCCGACAGCAGCGTCCACCGTACGTACGAGGACGGGCGCGAGGAGTGGCGGCGGCGCGATGTCGCCGACGGCCGCCGGGTCGTGCGCTGGCACGACAACCGGGGCGCCGCCGGCACCGACGAGCTGCTCGGCGACGGGATCATCAAACGCCGGTACGCCGATGGCACGGTGACCTACGGCCGGGACATCGGCTACGGCCGTACGGTCTGGGACGGGGGCGAGCGCGTCCTCGTCAACAGGACGTCGTTCGGCGGGCGTATGGGTGCGGTCCTGGGCGGCATCGGGCTCGCGACCCTCGCGGTGACCGCCGCGCAGCTGCCGCCCGCACATCTCACTCCCGAAGAGGAGGAGGCGCTGCGGCAGCAGCAGGCCAATTCCTCGGCCTCGGGCGGTGACAGCGGTGGTGGCGGTGACGGTGGCGGCGGCGGAGACGGCGACTGGTCCTCCGACGACGACAGCGGCTGGAGCGACGACGACTTTGGATAGAGACGAGGACTTTGGACAAAGAGGGAGCTGAGGGAGCCATGGCGCGCTTCGTGGCCTGTCTGGCACCGACCCCCGAGCGGTCGGCGGGCCATCTCGCCGCCATGGGCGCGGCGGTACGGTACGGGGCCGGCGCGGGCGGTGGCGCGGTCCGCACGCCCCATCTGGCGCTGGTCACGGACGAACCGGGGTACGCCACCGGGCCCTTCGCCGCGTACGGCCGTACCGCCGTCGGCGAGGTCACCCTCCACAACCGGCCGGACCTGCTCGAAGCGCTCACCGTCGCCGGTGACCCCGCCCCGCCCGGCTGCCCGGACGGGGAGCTGCTGCTGCGCTGCTGGGTACGGCTCGGCGCGGCCGGGATCCGCGCGGCGGAAGGCATGTTCGCGCTCGCCGTGCACGAGCACGCGGAGGGCGGTGGTCCGGATGAACTCGTCCTGATACGTGACCATATGGGCGCCCGTACCCTCTTCTACGCGCGCGCCGACGACACCTGGACCGCAGCCACCTCCCTGCGCGCGCTGCGCCGCTGGCCCGCGCTCGTCGCCGCCGGCGGCACCGGGCTCGACCTCGCGGCCGTACGGTCCTTCCTGACGTTCGCCTATCTGCCCGGCGAGGAGACACTGCTGCGCGGCGTACGCGAGGTGCTGCCGGGCCGGTGTCTGCGGCTCGCCGCCGACGGGACCGTGACGGAGACGCACTACTGGGAGCCGGAGGAGCGTCTGAAGGCCGGCGGCGACGGTGCTGCCTCGCCCGCGCCGTACGTTCTGCGCCTGCGCGAGCTGCTCGAAGAGGCCACCGCGATGCGGCTGCCGCCGGGCGAGGACGTCGGGGTGCTGCTCTCCGGCGGCGTCGACAGCTCGCTGGTCACGGCCCTCGCCGCCAAGCTGCACGATCACCCCGTCCACACGTACTCCATCAGCTTCGGCGACGAACTCCCCAACGAGCTGGGCTACTCCGGGCTCGTCGCCGCGCACTGCCGCACCCGCCACCGGATCCTCACCGTCTCCGGCGACGCCGTCGCCGCGCGGCTCGCCGAGGCGGCGGCGCTGCTCGACAGCCCGGTGGGCGACCCGCTGACCGTCCCGAACCTGATGCTCGCGGAGGCCGTGGCGGGTGACGGGCTGCGCGTCGTGCTCAATGGGGAAGGCGGCGACCCGGTGTTCGGCGGGCCGAAGAACCTGCCGATGCTGGTGCAGGAGATGCACCGCCGCCGCGGCGACCTTCCCGACGACGGGTACGGGGACGGGTACGGGCACGGCGACGACGTACGCGCCACCGCCTACCTCCGCTCGTACCGCAAGTGCTTCGCCGACCTGCCCGACCTGCTCACCCCTGAGGCGCTGCACGCCCTCACCGGCCTGCCCGCGCCGCAGCGCTTCGTCACCCCGTATCTGCGGCCGGAGGCCCGGGACGGCCGGATGGACCATCTGCTCAACCAGCTCCTGCACTGCAATCTGCGCACCAAGGGCGCCCACCACATCCTCACCAAGGTCGAACGGCTCACCGCCTCGCAGTCCGTCCAGGGGCGCTCCCCGCTCTTCGACCGGCGGGTGGTGGACCACGCGTTCGCGACCCCGCCGCGCTGGAAGCTGAACGGCGCGACCGAGAAGTGGGTGCTGAAGGAATCCGTACGGGACCTGCTGCCCGACACGGTCGTGGACCGGCCCAAGAGCGGTATGCGCGTCCCCGTGCAGCAGTGGCTCGGCGGGCCGCTGCGCGAGCTGGCGGACGATCTGCTGCTCGGGCGGGAGGCGCGCGCCCGGGGGCTGTTCCGGCCCGACACGGTACGGGCGTGGCTGCGCGGCGAGGGGGCGCTGCTGCCCCGGCAGGGCGGGAAGCTCTGGCTCGTGCTCACACTGGAACTCTGGCTGCGCGCCTATGACATCAGTTGATCAGTTCTGGAGGAACCGACCGTGCCCGAAGTCCCCGTGCCTGACACGACCTTGATCGATCCCCGTACGGGCCGGGCCCGCGGCAGCCGCCCCGCCGCCCGTGCGCCCCAGGTCACCGCCGCCGTCGCGGCGGCCCGCCGCGCCCTGCCGGACTGGCGCGCGCTGACACCGAAGGAGCGCTCCCGGCGGCTCCACCGGCTCGCCACGCTGATCGAGGAGCACGCCGACGCCTACGCGGAACGGGAACGGGCCGGTACGGGCAAGCCGGCGCACGAGGCCGCCGGCGAGGTCGAGCAGATGGCGGACCTCTTCCGCTTCTACGCGGGCGCGGTGCGCGCCCAGCCCGCCCCGGCGGCGGGCGCGCTCGTCGCCGGTCACGAGAGCTGGGTCCGCTGGGAGCCCCTTGGAGTCATCGGGGTCGTCGTCCCCTGGAACTACCCGCTGATGATGGCCGCGTGGCGCTGCGCCCCCGCGCTCGCGGCCGGGAACACGGTCGTGGCCAAGCCCGCCGAGACCACCCCGGACGCGCTCGAACTGCTCGCCGAGCACGCGCGCGAGGCACTGGGCGAGGGCGTGCTCACGGCGCTGCCGGGCGACCGGGAGACCGGCCGGCTGCTGGTCGCGGGCGAGGTGGACATGGTCGCCTTCACCGGGAGCGCGGGGGCCGGCGCCGAGGTGGCGGCGCGCGCGGGCACCCGCCGGGTCAGCCTGGAACTGGGCGGCAACAGCCCGGTCGTCGTCCTGCCCGACGCGCCCGAGGACACCTGGGCACAGCTGGCGGCGGCGACCACGTACAACGCGGGCCAGAGCTGCGCCGTCCCCGCGCGGGTGATCACGCTCCGCGCCAACTACGCGTCCGCGCTCGCGGGGCTCGGCGCCGCGATGCGCGAGCGCGTCGCGGGCCGCGACTTCGGCCCGCTCAACAACGCGGACCAGGCGGCCCGTTACGACCGGATCGTGGCCTCCTCGGCGGCGAAGGTGACAGTGAGCGGGGATACGGCGCCGGGCGCGGGCGAGGACGGCGGCTACTGGCGGCCCGCGACCGTACTCGCCGATCTGCCGGACGACGATCCGGCGGTGCTGGAGGAGGTGTTCGGGCCGCTGCTCACCGTGCAGGCGGCGGAGAGCGTCGAGGCGGCCGTCGCCCTGGCGAACGGTGTGCCGCAGGCGCTCGCCGCGAGCGTCTGGACACGGGACCTGCCGACCGGGCTCGCGCTCGCGGCGCGGCTGGACGCGGGGGAGACCTGGCTCAACTGCCATCTCGTCCAGACGGCGGAACTGCCCCACGGCGGCCGGGGCGCGTCCGGCCACGGGACGGACCTCAGCGCGCTGGCCCTGCATGAGTACCAGCGGCCGAAGACGGTGACGGCCCGGCTGCTGATGGCACCGCCCCCTTCCCTCACATGACGCGGCCGTCGCCCTGAGCGTCCCCCTCGGCGGCCGAGTCCGTGCGGCTCGGGTCCGTACAGCTCAGATCCGTGCGGCTCAGAGAGGCAGTCCGTTTTCGAGGCTGTCCAGGGCGCGGTGCACCAGTGCGGGCAGATCCCCCTGGCAGTCGTGCTCGGCCCAGTACAGGCTGACCTCGTTCAGCGCGCTGAGGACCGCCGAGGTGAAGACGCGCAGTTCGAGGTCGTCCGGCTCCCGGCCGGTGCGTTCCGCGAGGATCTCGATGAGCATCCTGGCCGTGACCGACGTGGTCTCGGCCATGCGGGCCCGCAGCGCCGGGACCTGGACCAGCAGCCTGCTGCGCAGCACCAGCTCTTCGTGATCGTTGACCAGGACGTCGCGCAGGGCCTGGTCCATGATGAAGTGGAAGGAGTCCAGCGGGCTTTCGTCGAGGGGCCGGGAACGCAGACTGGCTGCCATGAGCGGGTCGTACTCGTCGGTGAGGACGATGTCCTCTTTGGTCGGGAAGTACCGGAAGACCGTGGACGGGGACACCTCCGAAGCCTCCGCGATCTGCTCGACGGTCGTCGCCTCGTACCCCTGCTCGGCGATCAGCCGGAACGCCGCCCCTCTGATCGCGATCCGGGTCCTGAGCTTCTTGCGCTCGCGCAGCCCCAGGGAGGCCAGCTGCTGTTCGAGCGGGGTGTACGAGGTGGCGGCCATGGTGCTTATTGTCGGGCATCGGTGGTCTCCGGAGCCACCTCCGGCCCAGGTACGGGGCCCGGCCCGCCGTCTCCGGTGGCCGGCCCGGCTCCAGTGGCCGGACTGTCTACGGGGGCCGGCCCGGCGGCGCGGTCCCGGTCCGGGGTCTCCCGCGCCGGATTCGGCAGCAGCAGTGCCACCAGCAGTGCGGAGAACAGCGCCGCGATACCGCAGACCAGCAACGCCAGCCCCAGACCGTGGACATACGCGGCATCCGCCGAGCTGACGAGCCCCGGCGCCCCCAGCCGCTCGGCCACGATATGCGCCGCCACCACGGAGTCCCCGGCGGCGTCCGCGGCGGGCCCCGGCAGCCCCGAGGTGTCGAGCCTCGCCGCGTACCGCGCCGCGACCAGCGAGCCCAGCAGGGCTATGCCGACCGCACTGCCCACCTGCCGGACGGTCATCAGCAGCCCCGAGCCGCTGCCCGCCCGGTCCGCGGGGAGAGCGCCCAGGGCGCCGTCCATCGCGGGCACCACCGAGAACCCGAAGCCGATGCCCGCTATGGAGAGCCACAGGGCCGTGAAGCCGTAACCGCTCTCCACCGAGGTCCGGCTGCCGAGCAGCGCCGCGAAGGCGAGCACCACCAGCCCCGTACTGATCACGGCGCGCGGTCCGAAGCGCTGGGCGAGCGGGCCGCTGATCCGGGCGGCGACCGCCAGCCCGCCCATCATCGGCAGCAGCCGCAGCCCCGTCCCCAGCGCGCTGTTGCCCAGGACGATCTGGAGATAGCCGGGCAGCAGGAACAGCAGCCCCGACATCACGAACATGACCAGGGTCGCGGCCACCGTGTTGAGCAGAAATCCGCGCTCCCGCAGCAGAGCGAGATCCAGCATCGGCCGGGCCGTACCGCGCTCCCGCAGCACGAGCAGGGCGAGCAGTACGACGCCCGAGCAGAGCGCGGTCACCACGAGCGGATCGCCCCAACCCCGGCCCGGGGCCTCGATGATGCCGTAGATCAGCGCGCCGAGTCCGGCCGCTGTGAGCGTGGTGGAGAGGGCGTCGACCTTCGGCGCGGCCGGATCGCTGGTCTCGGGGAGCAGCAGCACACAGGCCGTGATCCCGATGGCCACCATCGGGACGTTGACCAGGAAGATCGAGCCCCACCAGAAGTGTTCGAGCAGCCAGCCGCCGATGACCGGACCCAGCGGCAGCCCCAGGGCGAAGGTGCTGGACACGATGCCGACCGCTCTGGACCGGTCCTTGGCGTCGGGAAAGAGCGACGGCAGCACGGCGAGGCCCAGGGGCATCACCAGCGCGCCGCCGACACCCATCACGGCGCGCGCGACGACGACCATCGCGACACTGTGCACGAGCGCGCCCACGACCGAGCCGGCCAGGAAGAGTACGAGCCCGGCGATCAGCATCCGGCGCCGGCCGAAGCGGTCGCCGAGCAGACCGGCCGGGAGCATCAGCGCGGCGAACACGACGATGTACACGTCCGCCATCCACTGCTGCTCGCCGGTGCTCGCGCCGAGCTGGTCGGCCATCGTCGGCAGCGCGACATTGAGGATCGTCAGATCGAGTCCGAGCACGAGCATGCTCGTGACCAGGGCGCCCAGCGCCCACCAGCGGCGGGTCA
The DNA here is from genome assembly GCF_003344965.1 of Streptomyces paludis. Taxonomy (NCBI): domain Bacteria; kingdom Bacillati; phylum Actinomycetota; class Actinomycetes; order Kitasatosporales; family Streptomycetaceae; genus Streptomyces; species Streptomyces paludis. The sequence continues at coordinate 5,136,883 of NZ_CP031194.1, forward strand.
TGGCAGCCTCCCTTGCGAGTTGATGTCAAGTGACAGTAACTCTCAAAATCGAGGAGCCGTCAATGCCTGCCGGTCAGGTTGGCGACTTGACGCCATCTTGTTTTGTGCGTGTGGCATGTGACGATGAGTAAAGGAATGGCGAACGGTCGGTGATCGAGTACGCGATCGGATGTGGTGATCAAGCGCGGTGATCGGAGTGGTGGTCGGCGTACGGAGGGGAGGCCGGAATGGGGTACGTCATCCACGCGCTGGCCGCTGCCGTGGCGGTGCTGTGCGTGGGGGGATTTCTGCTGGGCGGCGAGATGGCCGTGGTCGGGGTGGTCGTGCTGACGGTCGGGGCCGGGACCTGGCGGGTGGCCGTGGCGTCCCGGCCACGGACACGGCCGCGGCTGCGCTCGCCGTCCTGGCGAGGCAACCGCGGCCGTGGTGTACCGGATGAGGTGCCGGATGCTCGAAATGTGCTGGAAGTTCCGGGTGTTCGGGGCGGTCGGGGTCTTCCCGGCCCGGGTGGGTCAGGAGTGCTGGTAGGCCACCAGCGAGATGCCGACGAAGTGCACGACGAACGCGGCCAGGGTGAAGGAGTGGAACACCTCATGGAAGCCGAACCACCGAGGTGACGGGTTGGGCCGCTTGAGGCCGTAGATCACACCGCCCGCGCTGTACAGCAGCCCGCCGACGATGACCAGCACCAGCACCGCGATGCCGCCCGCGCGCAGGAAATCGGGGAGGAAGAAGACGGCGGCCCAGCCCATCGCGATGTAGCAGGGCGTGTACAGCCAGCGCGGCGCGCCGACCCAGAACACCCGGAACGCGATCCCCGCGGCGGCGGCGGCCCACACGGCCCAGAGCAGGGTCCGCCCCGTCGACGCGGGCAGCAGCAGCATGGTCAGCGGGGTGTAAGTCCCCGCGATGATCAGGAAGATGTTGGCGTGGTCGAGCCGGCGCAGCACGGCCTCGCCGCGCGGTCCCCAGGTGCCGCGGTGGTAGACGGCGCTGACGCCGAAGAGCAGGCAGGCCGTCAGGACATAGATCCCGCAGGCGATCCGGGCGCGGGTGGAGTCCGTCAGGATGATCAGCGCCGACCCGGCGACCAGGACGGCGGGGAACATCCCCGCGTGCAGCCAGCCGCGCAGTTTCGGCTTGACCGGGCTCGACGGCAGGATCCCGGCCGGCCCCCCTTCGGTGCTCGGGGGGTTCGCGGACGGATCGGACGCGGCAGGGTTCATGGGGCTCATGCTACCTACGGTTCCGTAGGTTACGTCTCGGTACAGCGGGTTCCGGACTCGGTGTGATCGGTTCCGCTTCGCGCGCGGAGGGTTCGGGAGGGGTGGGGTACGGAGGGCGCGAGGAGAAGCCGGAAGCGCGGAGGGTCCGGGGAAGCCGGGGGAGGTCCGGGGAGACCCGTGGGCACGGGAAGGGTCAAGACCTGGAAAACGGCCTGGAAAACCCCGGAAGTCGCGCCGGTCTGCCCCGGAACGAGTGGCGATGCTCACGTGTGAGGCCCTCTGGACAGATGGGCACGATCATCGGATGATCAAATGAGTGCGGTCGGCACCGGATGAGCGGCTACGAAGCATCCGGGTCGCAGCCCCCAAGGGGCACAACACCCGAAACCCTCACCAAGGAGCAATCGTGGCGCGCGAAAACGCGGCTCCCCTCACCATCCCCACCCAGCATCAGGACTTGATCTCCTGGGTGGACGAAATCGCAGCCATCACAGAGCCGGACAGGGTGGTCTGGTGCGACGGGTCCGAGAGCGAGTACGAGAACCTGTGCGGGGAACTCGTCGCCAAGGGCACGTTCCGGAAGCTCGACCCGGTCAAGCGGCCCAACTCGTACTACGCCGCCTCCGACCCCTCCGACGTGGCGCGCGTCGAGGACCGTACGTACATCTGCTCCGAGAAGGAGGAGGACGCCGGCCCGACCAACCACTGGAAGGCGCCGGCGGAGATGCGCGACATCTTCACCGGTGACCGGGGTATCTTCCGCGGCGCCATGCGCGGCCGGACCATGTACGTCGTGCCGTTCTGCATGGGCCCGCTGGGCTCGCCGCTCTCCGCGATCGGTGTCGAGATCACCGACTCCGCCTATGTCGCGGCCTCCATGCGCACCATGACCCGGATGGGACAGCCGGTCCTCGACGAACTCGGCGCCGACGGCTTCTTCGTGAAGGCCGTCCACACCCTCGGCGCACCGCTCGCCCCCGGCGAGGCGGATGTGCCGTGGCCCTGCAACTCCACCAAGTACATCTCGCACTTCCCCGAGGCGCGCGAGATCTGGTCGTACGGTTCCGGTTACGGCGGCAACGCGCTGCTGGGCAAGAAGTGTTACGCGCTGCGTATCGCCTCCGTCATGGCGCGTGACGAGGGCTGGCTCGCCGAGCACATGCTGATCCTCAAACTCACGCCTCCCCAGGGCGACGCGAAGTACGTCGCCGCCGCGTTCCCGTCCGCCTGCGGCAAGACCAACCTCGCCATGCTGGAGCCGACGATCGCCGGCTGGACCGTGGAGACCATCGGCGACGACATCGCCTGGATGCGCTTCGGCGAGGACGGCCGGCTCTACGCGATCAACCCGGAGGCAGGCTTCTTCGGCGTCGCGCCCGGCACCGGCGAACACACCAACGCCAACGCGATGAAGACGATGTGGGGCAACTCCGTCTTCACCAATGTCGCGCTCACCGACGACGGCGACATCTGGTGGGAGGGCATGACCGACGAGCCGCCCGCGCATCTCACCGACTGGAAGGGCAACGACTGGACCCCGGAGTCCGGCACCCCCGCCGCCCACCCCAACGCCCGCTTCACCGTGCCCGCCGGACAGTGCCCGATCATCGCGCCCGAGTGGGAGGACCCCAAGGGCGTGCCGATCTCGGCCATCCTCTTCGGCGGCCGCCGCGCCTCCGCCGTCCCGCTGGTCACCGAGTCGTTCGACTGGCAGCACGGCGTCTTCCTCGGCGCCAACGTCGCCTCGGAGAAGACGGCGGCGGCCGAGGGCAAGGTCGGTGAGCTGCGCCGCGACCCGTTCGCCATGCTGCCCTTCTGCGGCTACAACATGGGCGACTACATGGGGCACTGGGTCAAGGTCGGCCAGGACAAGGACGCGGCCAAGCTCCCGAAGATCTACTACGTGAACTGGTTCCGCAAGGACGGCGCCGGCCGGTTCGTCTGGCCCGGCTTCGGCGAGAACAGCCGGGTGCTCAAGTGGATCGTGGAGCGTCTGGACGGTACGGCCGAGGGCGTCGAGACGCCGATCGGCATCCTGCCGACGAAGGAGTCCTTCGACACGGACGGTCTGGCGCTCTCCCCGTCCGAGCTGGACTTCCTGCTCTCGGTCGACAAGGAGGTCTGGCGCGAGGAGGCCGCGCTCGTGCCGGAGCACCTCAACATCTTCGGTGACCACGCGCCGAAGGAGCTGTGGGACGAGTACCGCGCGCTGGTCCAGCGCCTGGGCTGACACACCCGTCCGTACGTTCGCCGGATGAGCGAACGTGCCGCGACCCCCGGAACCGTGCGAGGGCTCCGGGGGCCGCGGTACGTCATACCCGTACGGGGCGAGTTCGTCACGGCCCCACCGAGGAGGACTCCATCGAGGAGGACTCCGCCTACGAGGACTCCGCCGCCGAGGACTCCACCGACGACGGCGAGGCCGCCGATGGCATGGGGGAGGGCCGTCAGCGCGCGCCGATGAGGTCCGGCGTGGCCAGTGCCGCTGTGTGGGCGTCCATCCGCTCCGCCGCGAGGATGGCGGCGCCCGTGTCGGCGCGGGAGGCGGCCACGACCAGGGCGCGGCCCGCCAGGGCCAGGGCGCGGCGGTGGAGGGCGGCCGGGTCGTGGCCGGTGAGGGCCGCGTGGCGGACCGGCGGGGTGCCCCGGAGTCCGGCGATCCGGGTGGCTATGGCCTCGGCGGCCGCGCCCAGCCCCAGTTCGTCGGTGACGGCGAGGAGCGCGGACAGATGTCCGGCGAGCTGGATGTCCAGCTCCTCGTCGCGGCTGCGGTGCGGGAACCCGGCGTCGGCGCCGGCCATGGTGTGGACCGACTTCGTACGGATCGGCTCGTACATGAGAGGGCCTCCTGGCATCGTCAGGAGGCCATCCTACCTTGGATTCAGTCTAAAGTTGAGTGGTGTCCGGGGAGGTTCGGGGGGCGTCCGGGGAAGTTGCGGAAGAGGCATGGCCGCCCGCGCCCCTTCCCTACGGCTGCGCGTACCCCTCCAGGAACGTCCCGATCCGCGTCACCGCGTCCGTCAGGTCCTGCACCGTCGGCAGCGTCACGATCCGGAAGTGATCGGGCTCGGGCCAGTTGAACCCCGTACCGTGCACGACCATGATCTTCTCCGCGCGCAGCAGATCGAGGACCATCTGCCGGTCGTCCTTGATCTTGTAGACCTTCGGGTCCAGCCGGGGGAAGAGATACAGCGCCCCCTTCGGCTTCACACATGTCACGCCGGGGATCTGGGTGAGCAGGTCGTACGCCACGTTCCGCTGCTCCAGGATCCGGCCGCCCGGCTCCACCAGCTCCTGGATGGACTGCCGGCCGTTCAGCGCCGTGGCCACCGCGTGCTGCGACGGCATGTTCGCGCACAGCCGCATATTGGCCAGGATCGTCAGCCCCTCGATGTACGAGGAGGCGTGCGCCTTCGGGCCGCAGACCGCGAGCCAGCCCGAGCGGAAGCCGGCCACCCGGTAGTTCTTCGAGAGCCCGTTGAACGTGAGGGTCAGCAGGTCGGGCGCGATCGCCGCCGTCGGGGTGTGGGTCGCGCCGTCGTAGAGGATCCGGTCGTAGATCTCGTCGGAGCAGACGACCAGATTGTGCCGCCGCGCGATCTCGGTGAGCGAGGCGACCATCGCGTCGTCGTACACGGCGCCGGTGGGATTGTTCGGGTTGATGATCACGATCGCCTTCGTACGATCGGTGATCTTCCGCTCGATGTCGCCGAGGTCCGGCATCCAGTCCGACTGCTCGTCGCAGCGGTAGTGCACGGCCGTACCGCCCGCCAGCGACACCGACGCCGTCCACAGCGGATAGTCGGGGGACGGTACGAGGACCTCGTCCCCGTCGTCCAGCAGCGCCTGCATCGACATCTGGATCAGCTCGGAGACGCCGTTGCCGAGGTAGATGTCCTCGACGTCCAGCTCGATGCCCTTGGTCTGGTAGTGCTGCATGACCGCGCGGCGCGCCGACAGGAGCCCCTTCGCGTCGCCGTAGCCGTGGGCGTCCCCGAGGTTGCGGAGCATGTCCTCAAGGATCTCCGGGGGGCACTCGAAACCGAACGCCGCCGGGTTCCCGGTGTTCAGCTTGAGGATGCGCTGGCCCGCCGCCTCCAGCCGCATCGCCTCGTCGAGGACGGGGCCCCGGATCTCGTAACCGACGTTTGCGAGCTTTGTGGACTGGATGACCTGCATGTCGGCCACCTTACGGCCGTGTAACGGAGGCCGCCTGGTGTTTTTCCCCACGTTGCCCCGCGCGGGTGACGTGCCCGGATGCCCTGCCGGGATGCCCCGCCCGGACGCCCTAGCGGGGGCGGGGCATCCGGGCTCCGAGGCGGCTCCCGGCGCCCCCGGCCGCCGGGCCTAGCGGACCGGGAAGCTGAACGCGTACCCGTTCTCGCGCAGCCACGGCAGCAGCTCCCCGAGCGCCGCCGCCGTCTGCGACCTGTCGCCCCCGCCGTCGTGGAAGAGCAGCGTCGGGCCGTTGCTCAGCTGGTTGCGCACGGTGCGCAGGATCGCCGCCGCGCCCGGCTGCTCGAAGTCCTTGGAGTCCACGTTCCAGCCCACCGGCCGCATCCCGGCCGCCGCCGCGATCTGCCTGCTGTACGGGGTGAACGCGCCGCCGGGGGCCCGGTAGTACAGCGGCTTGACGCCGCCCGACGCCTTCTCGATCTGCCGGGCGGCCTTCAGGATCTGGTCCTTCTGATAGTTCTCCGGCTTGTGGTCCATTCCGGTGTCGTGCGACACCGAGTGGTCGCAGAGCAGATGGCCCTCGGCCACCACGCGCTTGACCAGCTCCGGGTGCGCCTCGGCCTGCGGGCCGACCATGCAGAAGACCGCCTTGGCGTGGTTCTTCTTGAGGATCTTGAGGATCTTCGGGGTCCAGACCGGGTCCGGGCCGTCGTCGATGGTGAGGTTGACGGCCTTGCCGCCGTCCTCCGCCGCGTGCGCGATGTCCATGTTCACCAGCGGGGCGGGGAGCCGCGCGTCGGGCTTCGACGTCTGTTCCGGGATGCTCGGCGCCGTACGGGCCGCGGGGGCCGCCGGGGCTGTCGGGGCTGCCGGGGTCTCATGGCGCTGGGAGGGTACGGACAGGCCGGCCCCGTTCCCCGCCCCGGCCCCCGGCGCCTTCGCGTCGTCCGTCGGGACCGCCTGCTGTCCGCCGCATCCGGCGACCAGCGCCGCCCCGGCGAGCACGAGCGCCGTCGCCTTCAGCGCCCGGGCGCCCGCCGACCGTACGCCACCACGTGCCCCGCGCGCCGCTTTGTGTGTCATGTCCCCCACCACTTCTGCTTCTGTTCCGCCACGTACGGGAGAAGAGACGAGCGAAGGCGCGCGGAGGATCCGCTTTCGGCGCTTCGGTCACCCGTTTGTGACTCCGCCCCCGGTCCGATCCGCCCAGCTCAGCCCGCGACCGCGCGCAGCGCCCCCGGCCGCCGTCCGGTGAGGGAGTCGAGGGCGGCGGCCGTCGCGTCGTCCGCCGGGAGGTGGATCAGCAGCCGCTGTCCGTCGGCCTCCGGGAGGGCGAGGGTCTCCTCGACGAGCCGCAGCTCGCCCGCCGCGGGGTGCGCGATCCGCCGTACGCCCGCGTTGCTCGCCGGCGCCGCCGGCAGGTTCGCCCAGCGGTCGGCGAAGGGAGCGCCCGCGGTGAGGGTCAGTTCATGGACGACGGTACGGAGGTGCTGGTCGTCGGGGGCGGAGTCGGCCCTGAGCCGGGTGACCATCCCGTCGGCGACGCCCTCCCAGTCCGGATGCGCGGACCGGGCCCGCGGGTCGGTGAACAGGAACCGCGCCAGGCTGGGCGCCGGCGCGTCCAGCAGCCCGAGCGGGCCGAAGACCTGCCGGTAACCGTCGGTGTGGGCCAGCACCTCCGTCAGCCGGTTCAGCAGTACGGCGGGCGTGGGCTCCAGCCGGTCCAGCAGGGCGCGCAGCGACGGCCGTACGGTACGGGACGGGGGCCGGCCCGCCCCCGGGCAGAACTGCGTCGAGCCGCTGACCGCCTTGAGCGCGTGCACCAGCGCCGTACGGTCGTCGGCGGTGAAGCGCAGCGCCTGGGCGAGCGAGGCGAGTACCGCGAGCGACGGATTGCGGTCCCTGCCCTGTTCGAGACGGGTGAGGTACTCGACGCTGATCCCGGCCAGCGTGGCCAGCTCGGACCGGCGCAGCCCCGGCGTACGGCGCCGGGAACCGGCCGGGAGCCCGACATCGGCGGGGGACGTGGCCTCGCGCCGCGCGCGCAGGAAGAGGCCCAGTTCGTTGTCGCTCACCCGGGCAATCTACCGGCTGCCGCGGACCGGAGGCGCGGGACCGGGCCCGTACCGAGAAGGCCGAGGCGCGGAAACGGGATCGTACCGGGAGGACCGAGGCGCGGAACGGGCCCGCACTGAGAGGACCGAGGCGCGGAACGGGCCCGTACCGAGAAGACCGAGGTGCGGAATGGACCCGTACCTCGAAGATCGAGGCGTGGGACGGGCTCGCGGCGGGGAGTGTCAGGGCGGGCTCGTATCGTGGCCCTGGCGCTACCAGCCTGCGCCCGGCCTTCCTCCGCGCCTCGGGAGCAGTCATCCTGACCCGGTTCCCGAGCGCACCGCGCCCGCACCTCCTGACCCGTGCCGTGCCCGCGCTCACTTCGCTGAGAGGTCCCCCGTGTTCATCGCCTTCGCCGTCATCGGCATCCTGCTCGCCCTCGCCCTGACCGCGTCCGCCGTGGGCGACATCACCCGGGCCGAGGCGATCGTCGCCTCGCTGTCCAAGGTCGGGGTGCCGGACTCCTGGTACGTCCCCCTCGGCCTCGTCAAGATCGCGGGCGCGGCCGGGCTCGTGATCGGGCTCTGGGTGCCGTTCCTGGGCGCCGCGGCGGCGATCGGCGTGATCCTCTACTTCATCGGCGCGCTCATCATGCATCTGCGCGCCAAGGACAAGGGGTTCGCTCCGGTCATCCTCTTCATCGTGCTCGCGGCGGCGGCGCTGGTGCTGCGCCTGGCGTCCGCCTGAGGACGTAGGCCCCACAGGGCTCAGAAAAAGGTACGGACGAGATCCGTCACCGTGCCGTCCGCCGTCACCAGCGGGATCAGCTGCCACTTGTCGAACGACGTGCACGGGTGCGACAGCCCCATCCCGACCCAGTCGCCGACCTCCAGCTCGGCCCCCGGTCCGGTCGCCAGCCAGCCGTGCTGGTCGGACAGGCGCGTCACCGTGATGCCGGCCGCCGGGCGGATCGCGCCCGTACGCGCGTCCCGTACCACCTGGGCCTCCGGCAGATGCAGGTCGTACGCGGCGTCCCGCTTGCCCGCGTTGACGAACGCCTGGCCGGGGGAGGGGCGGGAGACGACCTGGGCCCAGAGGCGGAAGGCGGGCTGGAGGGCGCCCTCCTCCGGTACGCGGTTGAAGGGCGTGAGGGCGCGGTACTGGCCGTCGTCGTGTGTGACGTACGCGCCGGAGCGCAGCAGCTTCAGTACGGGACGCGAGAGCGCCGGGATCTCCGCGAAGACGTCCGCCACCGTGTCGAACCAGGCGCTGCCGCCCGCGCTGACGATGATCTCGTCGGTTTCGTCGGTCTCCGCGAACCGGCCCGCCGCGTCGAACTCCACGGCCAGCGCGGTCAGCCGGCGCAGCCAGGCGCGGACGCTGACCTCGTCGGCCTCCGGCACCTCGCCCTCGTACCCCGCCACCCCGACCAGTCGCAGGGTGGGTACGGCGGCCACCGCGTCCGCGACGGCGGCGCACTCCGCCTCCGTACGCGCGCCGGTACGCGCCCCCTCGCCCGCGCCCAGTTCGACCACGACCTCCACCGGACGGCCCGCGCCCGCCGCCCGGAGCGCCTCGTCCATCAGCTCGACGCCGCGCACGGAGTCCACGTAGCAGACGAGCCGGAAGCCGGGATCCCGGTCCAGCTCGGCGGCGAGCCAGCGCAGCGCCACCGCGTCGACCAGCTCGTTGGCGAGGAAGATCCGCCGGATCCCGAACGCCCGGTAGACACGCGCCTGGTGGGGGACGGCGGCGGTGATGCCCCAGGCGCCGTGCGCCAGCTGGCGCGCGAAGAGCCGCGGGGACATGGAGGTCTTGCCGTGCGGCGCGAAGGCGAGGCCGTGGCGTGTGGAGTAGGTCTCCAGCAGGGCGAGATTGTGCTCGACCGACTCGGCGGAGAGGGCGAGAACGGGGGTGGTGAAGCCGCCGGTGAACAGGGAGCGGCGCTCCGCGGCGAGCGCGCCGACGGTCATCCCCTCGGCATCCGGGGGCAGCCCCTTGAAACGGTGGTCGATCCGCTCGGTGCTCAGGTCTTCCGCGCTCAGGAACCGCGTACTCGGCTCGTCGGTCACGGGCCCTCCCCCTCGTCCATAGACGCGTACGTTGCACTGCGTGCAACGCCCATTGCGTATGTCGCTCGGCGCTGTCTAACATCCGAGCCGACAGCGGGTCAATGGTGCCTTCGAGATCCGGTGCCTTCGAGATCTGCCCGGCCAGGAGGAGTGCCCCGAGTGACCGCGACCGCAGCCACGGCAGCAGACGACCACCCCGGCGGGGACGGCATGGAAGCCGTGGAAGGTGTGGAAGTCGTCTGCCTCGGGGAATCCATGGTCACCTTCCTCCCCTCCCGCCCCGGCCGCCTCGCGGACGTCCCGTCCTTCGACCGTACGATCGGCGGCGCCGAGTCCAATGTGGCCTGCGCGCTGGCCGCCGCCGGACACCGGGTCCGGTGGGTCAGCAGGGTCGGCGCGGACGGCTTCGGCGACCATCTGACCGAGGCGATCGCCGCGTACGGCGTCGACACCTCGGGGGTACGCCGCGACCCGGAGCGCCCCACCGGCGTCTACTTCCGTACGGCCACGGACCGCGCCACCGACGCCCACGAGGTCGCCTACTACCGCGCCGGCTCGGCGGCGAGCGCCATGGCGCCGGGCAATCCGCCCCGGGACGGCCTGTGGGCGGGCCGTGTCCTGCACCTGTCCGGTATCACGGCCGCGCTCTCCGACGGCTGCCTCGTCCTCATGCGCGAGCTGACCGCCCGCGCCCCGGGCCGTCCGCTGCTCTCCTTCGACGTCAACCACCGCCCCGGCCTGTGGCGCCGCCGGGACTCCGACACCCGGGTCCTGCTGGAGCTGGCCCGGGGCGCCGATCTGGTCCTCGTCGGCGAGGACGAGGCGGCGGAGGCGTGGGACCTGCACGGCGCCGACGCGATCAGGGCCGCGCTTCCCGAGCCTGCGACGCTGGTCGTCAAGCGCGGCGCCGCGGGCGCCATCGCGTACACCCGCGCACAGGACAAGGACAACACCGACACTGTCATCTCCGTCCCCGCGCCGCGTGTCGACGTCGTCGCGCCCGTCGGCGCCGGGGACGCGTTCGCCGCCGGGTTCCTCTCCGCCACCCTGCGCGGCCTGCCCGTCGCCGCCCGGCTGCGCCACGGCCACCTCATGGCCGCCGCCGCCCTCACGGTCCCCGGCGACCTGGGCGCGCCGCCCTCCCGGGCCATGGCCGACCGGCTGGCCGCGCTCGACGAGGCCGGCTGGGGGACACTTCGGCTGGGCCCCGGCTGGACGGCGGACACGGAAACGGGCACCGAGACGGTGACAGAACCAGACACGGAGGTACGCAGTCCATGAGCCAGAGTGTCGACCGGGCGCTGAGCATCCTTCCGCTGCTCGCGCGGGGCCCCGCCGACCTGGGGCAGGTGGCCGACGCCCTCGGCGTCCACAAGTCGACCGCGCTCAGACTCCTCCGTACGCTCCACGACCACGGCCTCGTCTACCGCCAGCAGGACGGCCGCCACCGGCTGGGCGCGCGCCTCTTCGCGCTGGCGGCGGAGGCCGTCGAGAACCTCGACGTACGCGAGATCGCGCACCCGCATCTCCGCGCGCTCAACGAGGAGTGCGGCCACACCGTCCACCTCGCGGTGTACGAGGAGAACGAGGTCCTCTACATCGACAAGGTCGAGAGCCGCTATCCGGTACGGATGTACTCGCGCGTCGGCAAGCCCGTCGCGATCACCGTCGCCGCCGTGGCCAAGCTGCTCCTGGCCGACCTGCCCGAGGGTGAGCGCCGCGCGGTGGCCGGGCGCCTCGACTACCCCCTCTACACGTCCCGTTCCACGCCCCACGCCGCCGCCTTCCTCAAGGAGCTGGCGACCGTACGGGAACAGGGCTGGGCCGCCGACCTCGGCGGCCACGAGGAGTCCATCAACTGCGTCGCCGCGCCCATCCGGGGAGGTGACGGCCGGGTCGTCGCCGCGCTGTCGGTGTCCGCGCCGAATGTCGTCGTCACGGCGGAGGAACTCCTCGGCCTGCTCCCGCTGGTGCGCCGCACGGCCGAGGCGATCGGCGGGGAGTACTCGGGCACCACCGTCCCCGCCCAACAGCCGCGCCAGAAAGCCACGTGAGGCCAAGGGCCAAGGGAGGCGCGGCCGGCCTTCTCAGCCCTCCCAGCCCTCTCAGTCCTCCTGGAGCCGCTCCACCGCGTACCCCGTCACACACCCCACCACCAGCACCGCGTTCGACATCAGCACGCCCTCCGCGACCAGCCCGTCCCACTGGAGCGCCATATTGACCGCCTGCGCCGCCACCGGGACGGCGAACACCGCCAGCAGGTGCTGGAGTTGGTGATCGCGGTACGGATCGCTGTGGACGCGGCCCGCCGCCCAGGTGGCGAGGGCGATGCACACGGCGTTCGGCAGATGGATCAGCATCAGCCGGCCGGCGAAGGTCTCCAGTCTGTCGTCGGAGGCGAGATAGTCGTAGACCAGCGTGGCCTGGAGATACTCCGTGAAGAGCAGCGCGATGATGCCGGCCGCCCAGGCGCGCATCAGGGCGAACACGGGCGCGCCGCGTCCGTCGTCCCGCCGCGCGGGCGCACCCGGGTACTCGTACCGCGTCATCGCCCCTCACATCCGAACAGATCGCCGTGCATCAAGTCCCCGTATGTTGATGAGTGTGGTGTGTCACCGACCGCGCGATCGCGCTGTTCCTCAGACCACCGTGAACAGGAACACGGCCGTGAAGCCCGCCGCCGCCAGTCCGCACCCCGTCACCAGCAGCACGTACTGCGCCACCGGCGACCAGCTGCCGCGCCCCGCGACCGTCGCCGTGCGCTCCGGGTCGGCCGGGTCGTACGCCACCGTGACGGGTGCGCCCACCTCCATCGCGCGCGTCGCCAGGTCCTCGAACTCGATCTCCCGGCCGGCCGGCAGCCGGAAGGTGAAGAAGTACCGCTGCGCGTCGGACCGGTTGAACGGCTCGGTCTCGACCCGTACGCAGCGGCCCACCGCCCGGCCGCCCGCCCGCAGTGCCCGGAGCACCGCCGCGAGCCGGCGGCCGTAGTACGCGGTGAGCCAGCCGAACAGCAGCATCATGCCCACGAAGAAGACGTAGTCACCGCCCGGGATGTCCATGGGCGCCGCCTACTTGAGGGTGATGGAGTCGAGGATCCGCCGCAGGTCGTCGTCGCCGAGCTTCCCCTTGACCGCGTCGATCCGTACCGCGTACGCCTTCTTCGCGGTGTCGATGCCCGCGACGATCACGCCCTTGACGCGGGAGCCCTTCTCGGTGAACTCGAAGTCGACGCGCCGCGCCTCCGCCTTGGCGCCGTCGGGGCCGTTGACCTCGATCTCCGTCTGCCGCTTGAGGGTCGAGCCGAGCGCGATGCCCGCCTCGGCGCCGATCGCCGCCTCCTCCGGTGTGTCGGCGTTGGTGAAGCCGAGCTGGACGCTGATCATGCCGACGTCCTTGCCCTTCTCGCCGTCCTCGCTCTTCTCGCCGTCCTCGGTGAGTTTCGCCGCCGCCGCGTTGTACTTGCCGCGTTCGGCCGCGCTCAGCGGGGTGAAGGCGGGCGGGTACGCGACGGTGACCGTGGCGGTGCGCAGGGTGCCCCAGCCCTCGGGGAGGGCGCCGCTCGCGCCCGTACCGCCGCCGCCCGTGCCCGATTCGGCGCCGCAGCCGGCCGTCAGGGTGAGGAGGACGGCGGTGACGGCGGCGGTGACGGCGGCGGTGACGGTGGTGGCCGGCCACCGGAGGGGCCTGTGGCTGTGGACTCTGGTGTTCATGGCGTCTGCGCTCCTGTCGCCGGCGGGTCAGTTCGCACAGTAGCTGTACGGGACATAGGTACGGCTGTCTCCGTGCGGAGCGCCGAGGAACTCGGCCTTGTTGAGGGTCTCTTCCTTCTTGTGCGTGGAGACGGAGAAGCCGAGGCTCAGCCCGAGATTCAGTTCGAAGCCGTACTCCGCCGCCTGTGTGTCGCCGGTGTAGTTCGTCCGGCTGGAGAGCCCCTCGTCGAAGAGCAGCTGCCCGAACGGGTCGTCGGCGCCGGGCCGTCTGGTCGGGGCGTGATCGTCGAACATGTACGAGAAGGGGGCCGCGTTGTCGCCGCCGCCGTCCAGCCACTTCTGGGCGATCGCGCGCTGCCGGTCGCCGTCGGAGCCCGGCGGGATGATCACGGAGTTGGTGACGATGTCGATGCCGGTGGTGCCGGAGCCGTCCGTCGCCTTTCCGCCGCCGCCCCGCTTGTCCTTGCCGCTCTTGCCGTTGTCGCCGCCGAGGCCCCCGCTGTCGCTGGTGCTGTCCTTCTCGACCGTACGGGTCATGTCGATCCGCAGCAGCTCACCGGACTTCTTGTCGTACGTGACGGTGATCGTGCCGGTCTGGGTGGAGGAGATGGCGGCGCCGCCGCTGATCGGCCCCGCCTCGTAGCCGACGTTCGAGCCGTACTCGATCGCCGCGCTGTATGTGTACGCCTTCGTCCCGTTGAACTTGTTGTCGGTCCAGGTCACTTCGGGGGAGAACTTGAAGTTGCCGCCGAGGGTGGCGCCCAGCTTCTTGTCGTCGCCCGCCGACACCTTCAGCCCGGCGGACGCGGCGGCCTCAAGCCCGATCTTGCCGTAGGTGATGTGCCGGTCGCCGAGCCGCTCGTTGATGCGATTGCGGAGCTTTTCCTCCTCGGCCATCGGACCCTTGCCGAAGAAGTACAGGATGCTGTTGCCGAGACCGCCGCCCTGTGCGTTGGTGTTCCGGTTGGACAGCTCGTACGCCTTGAGCAACTCGATGTCGTCCCGGAAGGCGGCGGCCTCGGCCTCGCTGTCGAAGACCCATGTGTCGCCGTTGGTGACCTTGATACCGGCGCCGAGTTCGACCTTGTCGGCTCCGAACTTGCCTATTTTCGCGCCCGGTTTCCAGTCCTTCTTGGCGGCGACGGAAGCGGCGTCGGTGAACGTCATCATGACCCGCTGGTCGTTCTCGTCGACCTTGCCGTCCCCGTTGATGTCGGTCTTCGACTGGAGGGTCGTCTGCTGGAAGCCGTACTCCTGGCCCCACTCGATGAAGAGCACCTTCGCCTTGGCGCCGGCCTTGTCGGCGAACGAGGTGACCTGGCAGAGAGCGGGCTCGTAGGCGGCGTCGGTCTTGGCCTCCGGGTCCTTCTTCCCGGGCGCGCCCGGCACGCACGGGCCGCTGAAGGTGACAAGACACCGCAGCTGGGCGGCGACGGTCCGGTCGACACCCGTGCCGACCATCGCGCCCGCCACGGCCGCCACCACCACGATGACTCCCACGTACTCGGTGCCCGTGGCGCCCCGGTCCCGCCCAGGACGCCTCCGTCTCCGTACCGTTTGCCGACTCATCCGAACGCCCCCGTGCACGACCGCGTATCTTTTCGCACGCGGAATCGGAATGGGAGCGTACTGACGTGGGCACAGGGGTGGCGTGGGCCCGTGGGCCCAACGTGGGCCCAAAGGGGAGCTGGGGCCGCGGAATTCACAAACATGGAATTTTCATTGAAACACCAGTGAACTGCTGACTGCTTCGCCCGACTTTGCCAGTGGTTACCGCCCGGTTAGCCGATCACCGACATCCGATAGGTGTTCTCCGCACCCCAGGTCGTGGATAAAGTGCTCGACCAGAAGCCCAGAAGCATCCAGCGGGAGAGAACTGCGGATGCCGGATAATCCGGTGTCCGGAGCCGAACGGGGAACCAGCGTGCCGACCGCGATCGCAGTCACCAGCCCTGATCTGGTGCTGCCACCAACGGACCATCAGACGCCCACCGCTGCGCTGCTACAGTCGCCCGAAGCCCAGCCGCTGGACGCCGCGCTCGCCGACATGCAGGTCCTTGTCGAGCAGCACGGCTATGTCGTCGCCCTCTACCCCGCCACGATCCCGGTGGCGCACGAACGGCGGCTGCACACCGTCCGGTCGATGCTGGAGAGCGACCGGATCGCGCTGCTCAAGCTCGATCTGCCACCGCTCGGCATCGCCGTACTCGTACGGCAGTTGCGGCAGCTGTCCATCTGCGACTTCAGCGCGGGCGTGGTCGCCTCGGCGGCCCGGCTGCTGTCGCACTACATCTACGCCGGAGCGCTGCTCCACACCGTTGCCAAGCTCGACCGGGTGCCGGTGACCCTCAAGGCGCACGCCAAGTCCTGGGTGCCCGGTTCGCAGTTCGGGGTGGTCGCCAATCCGGCGCCCCAGCTGATCAAGATCGGGTCCGGAGAGCTGACCGGACCCGACTTCGCCACCCGGCTGATGGTCGCGAAGGGACAGTCCCAGTCGGACTGGGTCACCGCGACACTGGCGCCGGCGTGGCAGGTCCGGGGTATCGAGGAAAGTGCCCTTCCTGCCGATTCGCGGCGCTGGTGGGGAACGGCCAAGATGGTCGAATTCGCCGCCTTCATGCCGGATATCTCCACTCTTTATCAACTGGTCTCCTCGGTCCGCCGGGAAGTGTGTTCCTGGTGCGGTATCGAACTCATAGGTGACCGCTGCGGTTTCTGTTCGGCGCCACTCATCCCGGCCGGTCCGCCGGCCGCTTCGGCGTCGGCGCCGAGCGGGTCCTCCACGTCGAGCGCGTCGACCGCGTTGGCCATACGGGCCGTGTCGGGTACGTCGGTTGTGCCGGTCAGGTCGGTCGCGCCGGCGGAGAAACAGGGGGCTCCCCAGCGGCGGGGCACCTGACCCGACCCGCACCGCACCCCGTCCCGGACTCTCCCCGCTCCCTCTCCTTCGTCCCTCTCCTCCCTCTCTCCCCCTCCCGTCCCCGCCCAGGCTCTACGTCCCCCGTCACCGAACGAGGTTGTCCCGCTCATGAATTCACGGCAACGCCGCGGCGTCATACTGCTTCTCCTCTCGGTCCTCTGCGCCTTCGGTGCCTTCGCCGGTGTTCTCTCGGTGATCAGCGACGTGAACTCGAAAGTCGGCCCCGAAGTGCGGGCGTACCGACTGAAGTCGGACATCGCGCCGTACACGCCGCTCTCGCCGGACCAGTTCGAGAAGATCACGATGCCCCGGCGCTGGCTCTCCAAGAACGCCGTGACGGATCTGTCCATCGTCAGCGGGAAGATCGCCGTCACCCAGCTCAAGGAGGGCTCGCTGCTCCAGGACGACATGATCGTCAAGCGGCCCGCGCTCGCCAACGACGAGCAGGAGATCGCCATCATGATCGACGCCGCGACCGGTGTCGCCGGCAAGATCACCCCGGGCGCCCTGGTCAATATCTTCGCCACCTTCGCCGGCAACAACGACGGCGCCAAGGCGGAGTCCCGGATCATCGTCCCCAACGCCAAGGTCATCGACGTCGGCCGGCTCACGGTCCTGGAGCCCGACGAGAACGACCGCAACCGCAGTGCGGTCAAGCAGGCCGTGCCGATCACCTTCGCCCTCAAGACGAAGGACGCCCAGCGCGTCGCGTACGCCGAGTCCTTCGCCCAGCACGTACGACTGGCCCTCCTCGCCGACGGCAGCCCGACGACGCTGCGGCCCGGTGAGAACTCCTACACCCTCGAAGGGGACAAGTGAGGGACGCATGACCACCCGAATCCTCCCGGTCGTCGGCGAAACCGACGCCGCCCGGTCCATCACCACCCTGCTCAGCCAGCTCCCCGACGCGGAGCCGGCCGGGCCGGTCGGTGACTCGACCACCCTGATCGACACCCTGGCCCGGCTGGCCGCCGAGTCGATCGACGAACTGCCGGAGGTCGTGCTGGTCCACGAGCGGATCGGCCCGGTGCCGGCGCTCGAACTGATCCGGGAAGTCGCCCTCCGTTTCCCCGCGGTGGGCGTCGTCCTGGTCACCACGGACCCGAGCCCCGGGCTGTTCTCGGCCGCGATGGACTCCGGCGCGCGTGGTCTGGTCAGCATGCCGCTCTCGTACGAGGAACTGGCCCAGCGCGTCCAGGCGGCGGCCGCCTGGTCCGTGGGGGTACGGCGCCATCTCGGCCAGGGCGCCGATGTGTTCACCGGCCCCGGCGGCACCGTGATCACGGTCAGCGGCGCGAAGGGCGGCGTCGGTACGACCCTCACGGCGGTCCAGCTCGCGCTGGCCGCGAAGGCGTCCGGCATGAACACCGCGCTGGCCGATCTCGACCTCCAGTCCGGCGACATCGCCTCGTACCTCGATGTGCAGTTCCGCCGCTCGATCGTGGACCTGGCATCGATCCAGGACATCTCCCCCCGGGTCCTCCAGGACGCGGTCTTCATCCACCCGACCGGGCTGGGACTGCTGCTGGCGCCGGGGGAGGGGGAGCGCGGCGAGGAGATCAACGAGCGGTCCGTACGGCAGATCGTCAGCGCGCTGCGCAACCGCTACGACGTCGTGGTCGTCGACTGCGGCACCCAGATGAACAGCGCGAACGCCGCCGCCATCGAGATGGCCGACACGACCGTACTGCTGACGACGCCGGATGTGGTGTCGGTGCGCGCGGCCAAGCGCATGGTGCGGCTCTGGGACCGGCTCCAGATCCGTAAGGCCGAGGAGACCGTGACCGTCGTCAACCGCCATACGCGCAGCACCGAGATCCAGCCCCCGCTGATCGAACGGATCACCGGCACCCGGGTCGCCAAGGTGACGATCCCCGCCAACTTCAAGGAGTTGCAGGCGTCCGTGGACGCGGGCCGGATGCAGGACCTGGAGGCCAAATCCACGGTGAAGCAGGCGATGTGGGGGCTGGCCGGAGAGCTGGGGCTGGTGAAGATACCGGAGCCCACGGAGAAGAAGCAGGGCAAGTTCAAGGGCGAGGCGGACCGGGGCTCGATCCGGGTCCGCCGCGGCCGTTCGAAGTGATGGACCGGACGGACAGACCGACGGACAGACCGGCAGACAGACCGACAGGCAGGGTTCACGAGGTCGAGGGGGCACGTTGCGCCATGGGCGTTCAACTGAGAGGCAGAGTCGCCGCGCGGCTGCGTGACGACCGGGGACAGGCCGCGATCGAGTTCACCGGCATGGTCCCGGTCATCCTGGCCACGGTCATCCTGCTCTGGCAGGCCGCGCTGATCGGCTACACGTTCTCGCTCGCGGGGAACGCGGCGGACGAGGCGGTACGGGCCGGAGCGGTGGCCCCGGAGGGGGCGCGGACGCCGGCGTGCCGGGCCGGGGCGGAGAAGAACGTGTCCGGGGCGTGGCGGGTGACGGGTGTGAGCTGCTGGTCGGACGGGTCCGAGGTGAAGGCGAACCTCTCGATCCGGGTGCCGCTGCTCTTCCCCGGCGTCAACATGCCGTTTACGGTGCCTGCCCACGCCTCCGCGGTAAGGGAGAGCTGACGATGCTGACCACGCTGACAATAGGGAAGCGCCTGCACGGCACCCCGCCCGGGAGCGGCCGGTCCCGCGACCGGGGCCAGGCCGCCGTCGAGTTCGTCGGGGTGATCTCGCTGCTGCTGGTGGCCGCCCTGGCGGCGATCCAGCTCGGCATCGCCGCGTACGCCATGCAGCAGGCCGGTACGGCCTCCCGCGCGGCGGCCAGGGCGGCTACGTACCGCGAGTCCACGATGACGGCGGACCAGGCGGGGCGCGCCGCGCTGAGCGACTGGCTGGCGAAGGGCAGCGGCTTCACCGTGGTCGGGGGGAACCAGCAGGTGAAGGTCACCGCCAGGGTGCCGATCCCGTCGGTCCTGCCGCTCTTCGACCTGCCGGACGCCCGGCGCAGCACGGTCATGCCGCTCGACTGACCGGGGTACGGATCACCTCGCTCACCCTCAGCAGAAGTACGCACCACCACCGCACCGCCACCACCGCACCACACCGGCAGAACCAGGGAGTTGAGGTCATGAGCCTCAGAGCGCGCATCAGCAGCCCCGAACCGACGAACGGGCAGAGCGAGGAGAGCCTTCTCGTCGGGGTCTACCGCGCCAAGCTCCTGGAGGAGATCGACCTCGCGGAGATGTCCGCGCTCGCGGCGGCCGAGCGCCGGGCCCGTCTCGAACGCGTGCTGAGCCACATCATCAGCCGCGAGGGCCCGGTCCTCTCCACCGGCGAACGCACCCAGCTCATCCGCCGGGTCGTCGACGAGGCCCTCGGGCTCGGCATTCTGGAGCCGCTCCTCGAAGACGCCTCCATCAGCGAGATCATGGTGAACGGCGCGGACCAGGTCTTTGTCGAGCGCAACGGGCGGCTGGAGCTGCTGCCGATGCGCTTCACCTCCAACGAGCAGCTGATGCAGACCATCGAGCGCATCGTCTCGACCGTCAACCGCCGTGTCGACGAGGCAAATCCGATGGTCGACGCCCGTCTCCCGTCCGGCGAGCGCGTCAACGTGATCATTCCGCCGCTCTCCCTCACCGGCCCCATCCTCACCATCCGCCGCTTCCCGCGCGCCTTCACCCTTCAGGAGATGATCGGCCTCGGCTCGCTGGACGAGCAGATGATGGTCCTGCTGGCCGGGCTGGTGCGCGCGAAGTTCAATGTGATCGTCTCCGGGGCCACCGGCACGGGCAAGACGACCCTGCTCAACTCGCTCTCCGGGCTGATCCCCAACGGCGAGCGCATCGTCACCATCGAGGACTCGGCCGAACTCCAGCTCCAGCAGTCGCATGTGATCACGCTGGAGAGCCGCCCCTCGAACGTCGAGGGCAAGGGCCAGATCACCATCCGCGACCTCGTACGCAACTCCCTGCGTATGCGACCCGACCGCATCATCGTCGGTGAGGTCCGCGGCGGGGAGACCCTCGACATGCTCCAGGCGATGTCCACCGGTCACGACGGATCGCTGGCCACCGTCCACGCCAACAGCGCGGAGGACGCGCTGATGCGGCTCCAGACGCTGGCGTCCATGTCGGAGGTGGAGATCCCGTTCGTGGCGATCAAGGACCAGATCAACAGCGCCGTCGATGTCATCGTCCAGCTCACCCGGCACGCCGACGGCTCCCGCCGGATCACCGAGATCGCCATTGTCGACTCGCACGGCCGGGAGGAGTACCGGATCGTCTCCGTCTGCCGCTATCACGCGCGGCCGATGAGTGCGGACGGGCGGGTCCACGGCACGTTCGAGTACTACCCGCTGCCGCGCCGGATCGCGGAACGGCTCTACCTGAAGAGCGAACCCGTACCGCCGGCCTTCGGGGTCGCGACCTCGGAGAAGGAGCTGGCCGTACGCAGGACGGCGGCCTGAGGCACACGCGCCGCCACCACCGACCGCCGACCACCGACCCCATGCAGCCCCTGTCCCCGTACCCCGTCCCCCGTCACCCCTCCCCGTCCCCCCTCCCCGTCCCCGTCCACCGAGAAGGTCCCGCACGACATGGATAATCTCCCGCTCCTGACGATCGGCGTCACACTGCTCACCTGTGTGCTCGGGGTCGTCGGCGTGCACGTGTACGCGTCGGGCAAGACGCAGCAGCAGATGCTCATCGACCGGATGTCCTACACGGGACCGATGGAGACGGCCACCGGCCGGCGCCGCCGCTTCGCGGGCTTCGACCGGTGGCTGCGCAGGACGTCGCTCGGCAAGCGCATCGAGCGCAAGATCGGGGCGACGGGCCTCGATCTGACGGTGGGCGAGTACGCCGTGTACGTCGCGGGCGGAGTGCTGTCGCTGTACTTCGTCGTCGGCGCGGTCTTCGCGCCCTTCTTCGGGGCCCTGGCCGTGCTGATCGGGGTCTGGGGCGGCAACGCCTTCCTCAACTGGCAGCGGGTGAAACGTACGGAGGCGTTCATCAACCAGCTCCCCGAGCTGACCCGGGTCCTCGCCAACGCCACCCACGCCGGGCTCGCGATGCGCACCGCGCTCGCGATGGCCGCCGAGGAACTGGAGGATCCGGCCGGCGAGGAGCTGCACCGGGTCGCCGACCAGCTCGCCGTCGGGCACTCGCTGGACGACGCCCTCGGTGAACTCGCCGACCGGCTGCCCTCGCGCGAACTGGTCGTGCTCGTCACCACGCTGGTGCTGTCCAGCCGGGCGGGTGGCCAGGTGGTCAGCTCGCTGCGCAACCTCACGGAGACGCTGGAGGAGCGCAAGGAGACCCGCCGTGAGGTCAAGACGATGCTCTCGCAGGTGAAGGTCACCGCGCTGGCGGTCCCCCTGCTCGGCCTCGGCTTCCTGCTGATGATCAACGCGACGACACCGGGCGCGCTGGACAAGATGACGGGTTCGGTGGTGGGCCAGGTGGGGACCGTCGTCGCCTTCGCCCTGTACGCCGTCGGCTATCTCCTGATCGGGCGCATGTCCCGGGTCAAGGTCTGAGAAGGGAGGGGACAGACACATGATGGGACTTCTCTACGCCGTCCTCGTGGGGCTCGGTGTGTACGGCGTCTTCCACGGCGTCCGCATGTACCGCGCGGACGCCCGGCTGCCGGGAGACCTCGCGCTGGCCCTTGAGGTCGGTGCCACCCGTACCACCGCCGTGGGTTCGGGGATCGACCGGCTGGGCATGCGCTGGGCGCCCAGCGTGCTCAGGATGATGGGCCCCAAGCGCGTCGACGCGCTGCGCCGGCG
This sequence comes from Streptomyces paludis, assembly GCF_003344965.1. NCBI lineage: Bacteria > Bacillati > Actinomycetota > Actinomycetes > Kitasatosporales > Streptomycetaceae > Streptomyces > Streptomyces paludis. The sequence goes on from NZ_CP031194.1 coordinate 5,158,776, forward strand.
GCTCGACATGGCGGGCAACCCGGGCGGTATGACCGTCGACCGGTTCGCCGCCCGGCGCGCGGTGTACGGCGCCCTCGGCGCGCTCGCCGCCCTCGCGATGCTCGCCAGGGGGCAGACGGTCGTGGCGCTGGTGGCGCTGGCGTACGGTCTGGTCTGGCCCGATGTGATCATCAGGGCGTCCATCCGGCGCCGTAAGACGGATATCGAGCGCACCCTGCCCGACTTCCTCGATGTCCTCGCCGTCGTCGTCTCCGCCGGTCTGGGCTTCCGTCAGGCGCTGGAGCGGGTCGCGAGCAAGTACAGCGGCCCCTGGGCGGACGAACTGAGCGTGACCCTGCGCCAGATGGACATGGGCGTCAGCCGCCGCGACGCGTTCGAGCAGTTGCGCAAGCGCAACGCGTCGGAGCAGGTGTCGATGTTCGTCACGGCGCTCCAGCAGGGCGAGGAGCTGGGCGCCCCCATCGTCGACACGCTGATCCAGATAGCCAACGACATGCGCCGCGCGGACGCCCAGAGCGCCCGGCGCAGCGCGGCCCAGGCCGTACCGAAGAGCACGCTTGTCGTGACCATGGTGATGCTGCCCGCCACCATGATTCTGATCGTGCTCAGCTTCTACTACGGATCCGGCGTCGACTTCGCGAGCATTCTCTCCGGATGACAGGGACCTCGGAGGCGGCGGAGACGGCAGGGACGGCGGAGACGGCGGAGACGAACGGGGGTGGGGACGTGGAGACGGACGTGACGATACGGACGACCCGCACCGTCAGGCTGACCGCGCCACGACGACGGCGCTCGCGGCCGACGATCCCGTTGAGACGTTCGCCCGACGCGCCCAAAAAGCCCCGTCCGTCCAGTACACCCAATGCATCCAGTACACCTGATCCATCCGATTCGATCGATCCATCCGGTCCGTCCGATCTGTTCGAACGGGAGGTGACCCCCATGGCTCAGAAGACCCTCACCCTCACGGGCGGGAACACCAGCGAAGTACCCCGCTCGGCGGTAACCGCCCCGAGCCGGCTGCCCCCGCTGCCCATCCAGGTCAACGCCCTCCAGGCGCTCTGCCGGCAGACCTTCGGCTTCCGGCTGGCGATGATCGCGCTCGCCGCGCCCTTCGCCCTCGCGCGCACGTCCTCGCCGCTGGGGACCTGGCTCGTCAGCGCGTCCGTACTCGTCACGTTCATGGTGTCGTACGTACTGCTGCGCGACTGGGAGCGGTTCGGGCCGATCCTGCTGCGCCATCCCGCGCTGCTCGCCGCCGACATGTCCTTCGGCGCGCTGCTCCTGGTGACGGCGTCCCCGGACTCGACGCTCGCGTACGTCACGATCTGCACGCCGCTGCTCGCCGGGCTCGTGTACGGCTGGCGCGGCGCCGCCGTCTTCGCCGTGCTCCAGTCCCTGATCGTCGCCGCCGCCTACGCAGTCAACCCCGACGCGAAGGCCGGGTTCACCGCGCTGCTCCTGCCGGGCCTCTGCGTCATCGCGGGCGCGATCGGCAGCACCCTGCGCAACCTCATGCTCGGCTTCGGCGCCGCCAGCCAGGCCCTGACCGAGGCGCGCGCCCGGCTCGCCGTGGCCGGCGCCGTCGAGGAGGAACGGGCCCGGCTCGCCCGCGAGATGCACGACTCGGTGGCCAAGACCCTGCACGGCCTCGCCATGGCGGCCGACGGCCTCGCCGGCTCGGCCGGCCGGCTCGACCCCGGGACCGTCAAGCGCCAGGCGGAGCTGGTGGCGCGGTCGGCGCGCCGGGCGGCGGCCGAGTCGCGCGAACTGCTCTCGGACCTGCGGCGTGAGTCCGGACTCGACGGCGGCGTGGACGTCCTGGCCGAACTCGCTTCCCGTACGAACGACTTCGCGCGCCGCCACGGGGTCGAGGCGACCTTCCGGCAGATCGGCAACGCCTCCGTACCGCCCCTGCCGCACGCCGTCGCGCGGCACGCGCTGACCATCGCGACGGAGGCGATGGAGAACGCGCAGCGCCACGCCCGCCCCAACTACGTGAACGTCGCGGCCGGGATCGTGGGCGATGTGCTGCGCATCAGCGTCTACGACGACGGCCCGGGCCTGCCGCCCGGCACCACCCTCGACGACCTCCGCCGGGCGGGCCACTTCGGCCTGGTCGGGATGGTCGAACGGGCCGCCTCCATCGGGGCCCGGATCCGGATCGGACGCGGCAGGGCGGCCCGGGGCACGGAGGTACGGCTGGATCTCCCGGCGGTGGTTCTGGCCACGACGGGGGCAGAACCCGCAGGGGCCCCGCTACTGACCTGACCCACTCACCCACGTCAGCCACCCCCCCCACCCACGTCCCCTCAACCCTCGTTCCCCCCCCGACCCTGTTCCCCACACTCTGAGAGGAGGCCGCAGCCATGCCGGACGACATCGCGAGCCCGCCCCCCACTTCCGTACCGTCCGTACCGCCTGTACCGCCAGCACTTTCGGCGACCTCTGTGGCACCCGACGCGACCACTCCCGCGGGACTGCCCGACTTCCCGCCGACGATGCCCGCCGCCCCGGCGCTGCGCGTGGTGGTCGCCGACGACAACCCGGTGGTACGCGCCGGTCTCACCGTCCTGCTCTCCGGCCGCGACGACATAGAGGTCGTCGCGGAGGCGTCGGACGGCCGACAGGCGTACGAGCAGGCCCTGCTCACCCGGCCCGATGTCATCCTGCTGGACGTGCGGATGCCCGGCGTCGACGGCATCTCCGCCCTGCCGCACCTGGTGCGCCTCGCGCCGGTGCTGATGATGACGTACAGCCGGGAGAGCCGGATCGTCCACGAGGCGCTGCGGCTGGGCGCCGGCGGCTATCTGGTTCACGGCGAGTTCACCGCCGACCAACTGGTCCACGCCGTACAGGACATCAAGCAGGGCCGGGCCCACTTCACCTACTCCGCCTCCAGCGCGCTGCTGGCGACGGTGCGGGGCGGGGGCCCCGGCGGTCCCGGCGGGGCCGACGGTACGGGTGGGACCGCCGGGGCTGAGCCGCTGCCCGAGGGACTGGGTACGGCGTTCACCGGCCCCGGCTACATACCCGCCGTTCCCGAGCAACTATCTGCAACCGCACACGGTGCGCCGCCTGGACATCCGCCGTATTTTCCGCCCATGCCGCCAACGAACTCGCAGGTGAGGCAAGTTGAGCAAGGGTTGAGCAGGCAACAATTTGCTCAAGATGCTTCGCTTTCGCAAGCGGATGTGGCACATTCGTTCCAAGGGCGCCAGCAGGCCGCCCCCGCCGGGCATTCCGCGCCACGCGGGAACCTGTACTCCGAGTTGAGTCAGCGGGAGGTGGAGATCATGGATCTGATCGCGTCGGGTATGACCAATCAGCAGATCGCCGCCGCCTGCTTCATCAGCCAGAAGACCGTCAAGAACCACATCAACCGCATCTTCGCCAAGCTGAACGCCGCCAGCCGAGGCGAGGCCATCGCCCTCTGGAACGGCATCGCGCGAGGGGGTGCGAGCCGCCATGGCTGACCGTCTCCCCGGCCCCGTCCGACGGGCCCAATCCCCGCGTTGGGCCCGCAGTTGGGCCCGCAGGCCCATGGCGGGTGCCACCTCTCCGGCGTACGTTTCTCATGTCGCCAGCGAGACCGGCCAGGAGGAAGCCGGAATCGCGAACGACACCAAAGACTCGTACGAGTCGGCCGGACAGCGGCCGGCCGACACCGGAGGAGAACACCATGTCGAACATCACGCTGAAGGCCGCGACCGCCACCAAGGTCTACGTCGGCACTTGGGCGAACACGGCGGTCACGGCGATGAAGACCCGCCGCGACAAGGGCCAGGGCGCTGTCGAGTACGTGGGTGTGATCGTGCTGGTGGCGCTGATCATCGCGGCGATCGTGGGCTCGGGTGTGGCGGAGACCATCGCGAACTCGCTCACCACCAAGGTCGGCGAGATCGTCGGTGGCGGCGGTGGCGGCGAGTGACCGTTCGCAGGACCAGCGAGTCAGGGCAGGCCGCACCCATCTACATCACGATGGTGGCGGGCCTGCTCTTTCTCGCGCTCGCGTTCTTCGCGGTCGGCCAGGCCGGCGCGACTCGCAACAGCGCCCAGTCCGCGGCGGACGCCGCGGCTCTGGCCGCGGCCCAGGAATCCCGAGATGTGTTCCGCGCCGACCTGCTGGCGAATCTGCTGAACCCCGGTTTCCTTGACGGCATCTTCAACCGCAACCCGATCGGCACTCCCTTCGGCTGTGCCGCCGCGGCCCGTTTCGCGGATGAGAACAAGGCCGATCTGGAAGGCTGCGGCCGGTCCGGCGCGTACTCCTGGGGCTTCAAGGTCGACGTCGTCACCCAGAAGCCGGTGGGGGCCAGCATCCTGCCGGGCACGGAGACCAAGCACGCCAAGGCCCATGCCACGGCGATCGTCAAGCCCCGGTGCACTTTCGAGGCGGCTGAAGTGGAAGAGACACCGCCGGGGAACGGGGATGACCCGGTGGACGAGGACGACCCGGAGAATGCCGAACCGCAGTCACCGGGTGAACTCGTATGCGGCGGCAGAGGGAACTGGAAGATCGATCCGGAGCATCTCGATCTGCTTCCCGATATGGCCGACCTCTTCTCCGTCCGACTGGCCAAGGACTGACCGGACCGCGAGCGAACGCAAAGGAACAGGACTCATGAGTGTGTGGCACGGAGCGAAGGCGCGCAGGGCGGCGGGATCCGCCCTCGTCACTGTGGCGCTGACTGTTTCCCTCACCGCCTGTGGAGGCGACAGCGGGGACAGCGACAAGGACAAGGACCAGGGCGCGACTGCCGGCACGACGTCCTCCGCTTCTGGCGACGCGAAGCCCAAGGACGACGGTGGCGACGGCGGCGCGACGGTGCCCGACACCAGCAAGACATTGGTGACGATCAATGGAACCAACGGGTTGCAGTTCGTCATCAACAGCGCGGACCGAGACGACGGCGGATTCCTGACGGTGGCGGGAAGCATCAAGAACACCACAGGCTCGCAGCTCGCCGCCCCCATCGAGTGGAACGGGCAGGAGACCCAGGTTCGCCGAACCGGGCGGTCACTCGCCGGTATCACCTTGGTGGACAAGGGGGAGAAGAAGCGTTACTACGTGCTGCGGGACACTGATGGGTTCCCGTTGACCACCACAGGAATCACCTTCATCAAGGCAAACGCGAGCGTGAACTTCTTCGCCCAGTTCCCCGCTCCGCCCGAGTCCACGACCAAGGTCGACTTCCAGCTTCCCCTGATGCCCACCGCCACGATTGAGATCTCCTGATGGCTCCCACGACGCCCCAGGCGCTCCTCGCGGCCAGGCGTCCCGCCGCCACCGCTCTCGCCGCCGCCGTGCTCCTCGCCGGCGTGCAGTTCACGCTCGCGTCGGGCGCCCGTGCCGACGAGAGTCCGAGCACTCCGCCCGGCACCGAGTCGACGTCCCCGCCGCCCGAGGTGGACGGTAACGCGCCCGGTCTCAAGCTCCGTTCCGGTGCCACGCTTGCGCCGGCGAAGGTGCTGGACATCATCTCCGTCGTCGAGTCCGAGGGCGGCGACGAGCGCCGTGAGGACACCAACGAGAACGTGAAGTTCGCGCTCCAGGCCGAAGTCCTCTTCGGCAAGGACAGCGCGACACTCAGCAGCCAGGCCAACGGCCGTATCGCCGCCATCGCCAACGAGATCAAGAAGCAGGGCACGACGAAGGTCCGTGTCTTCGGCTTCACGGACAACCTGGGCACGTACGCGCACGGCAAGGTGCTCTCCAAGCAGCGCGCCGACGCCGTTCAGAAGGTCCTCAACCAGCAGCTCAACGACCCCTCCATCACCTACGAGATCCGCGGTTACAGCGAGGACTACCCGATCGCGGACAACAGCACGGAGGAAGGCCGCAAGAAGAACCGTCGCGTGGAGGTCTCCTTCCCACGCGGCGGTTAGCGGCGGTTAGCAGCGGTTGGCCGCGGCGGTCAGTGGCGGTTCCGGAACCGCGGAACTGACGTAGAGGTATCGCGGCACACGCGACCGGAGAGGCCCGGTCCACGGCGGAGAGACACGACGCCGGGGGCCGGGCCTCTTTCGTGCCCTTCCCATGCCCTCCACGTTCCTTTCCGTGCCGGCCGCCCCTTTCCGCTCTCTTTTGAGCCCGTAGTTGGGCCCCAGGGCCCAGGACTGGGCCCGTTCGGGCGCCTAATCTCCCTCATATGTCGCCACTGGGGGTAGTGCGTCAGATTTGTCGTCGTGTACGCGTGGCCACGCCACGCACGGATGCCCGCCTGTTAGGGCTGCGCAAGGCGCAGCGCGGACAGGGAGCCATCGAGTACGTCGGCCTGGTGGCCGTTGTCGCCGGGATCGTCGCCGCGCTGGTGCTGACCGGGGTGGGGCCGGTCGTCGCCGATGGGATCCGTACGCAGGTGTGCCGCATCACCGGCGGTGACAACTGCGGTGGCACACAAGGCGGTGGCCAGGACGAGGAGGCGGGGTCTGCCCTTGACCCCGATCCCGCCCCCGTGACCGGCGGCGGAGACGTTGACGGAGACGGAGAGTCGGACGTCGACGCGGGCGACACACCGGCGAGCAGCCAGGCCCAGCTCGACTACGAAGCCGCGCTGAAGGAGCTTCAGGACGCCCAGGCCGCCGAGCAGGCCGACTCCGACAAGGCCAAGGAAGCCGCCAAAGAGCTGGCGAAGATCCTCGCCGACGAGCTGGGGATCACCGACGTGCTGGACTGTGTGACCAAGGGCGACATGGGCGCCTGCACCGAGACGCTCATCAACGTCCTGCTCAACCTCGTCGGCGGCGCCGCCGGCAAGCTCGCCGCCAAGTACGGCGCGCCCTGGAAGTGGAAGAAGGCCGTTGAGCTGGTACGGACGCTGAAGAAGCACGGCGGCCAGCTGTACGACGGCATCACGGGCCTGATCAAGAACCGCAAGCGCGTCGGCAAGGCCGAGGAGAAGCTCGCCGACGCCCGCAAGGCCCTCGACGCCGAGAAACAGAAGAAACCCGGGGGAGGCACAGACAAGCCGGACGGCAAACCGGGCGACAAGCCGAAGGAGCAGCGGCCCGCCACCTGCCCGGTGAGCCGCGGCGCACCGCGCGGCACTCTTGTACTCCTCACCCACGGCGGTCGCGCGCCGAACACCCCCACGTTCCGCTTCGCCGGCCTCCGCACCCACTCCGCGGGTGTGGGCAAGACCGTCACCGTCGCCGTCAGCAACAGCTGCGAGTGGCCCGTCGCCGACAATGTGCCGGGGCCCGCAGCGGGCAAGACGCTGAGGCGGCCGCACCACCGGCACACCATCAAGGGATCGGTCGGCAGCGAGGTCAAGGAGTCGAACACCGTCATCCTCGACGGAATGCAGAAGAAGATCGACGACGACATCAAGGGAATCGCCGAGGGGAGGGCGAAGCTCGACCCCGACGGGAACACATATCGCATCAACGGACGCAGTTACGAAGTGAAGTCGAACGGCACGGTCTTCCCGAAAGAGGGCCCCGGTCTCGTCAAACTGGATCGGGTCGAGTATTCGGCGCTTCAGCTGATAGCCAAAGGGGACGCCAAATCGCTCAAGCAGCTGGAGATGAATCCGAAGTTCAAGAACAATCCTCAGGCGGTCGAAAAGGCCCGCAGCATCTATGAGGGAACGTACTCGTGATCGTCATCTGCAATTTCCTGCTCAGCCGGTCCCTGACCCCGGCCGAGCAGGTCGCCGCCCTCGCGCGGGCGGTACGGCTCGATCCCGGCCGGGTCGATGTCCGTCACGCCGACAGCGACCAGACCGACCGCGACTGGGACGCGCCCGTCCTGTGTACGTACCACCCGGTGCGCGGCGATGTCGTGCAGAGCCTGGAGGTGCAGCTCCAGTCGGCGGCCCTGGCGCCGGGCGCCCCCGCCGACGAGGCCGCGCTGGCGGCGGAGTTCGCCCGGGGGGCCGGGGTCGCGGTGCTCTACCCGGACGACCGGATCGACCCGGAGACGTACTGGCTGACGGCGCCCGACCTGGCTCGCGAAGCCCCCCGGACCGGTGTGGCTCCAGCGGTACGGGCCCGGCTTGTCGCCTCGGACGACGACCCGCCGACGTACACCGTCGACGCCGTCGAGACCCCCGTGGCGGCCTTCCCCCAGGCCCAAGTGGGCCCGCTCGCCGAGATCCTGCGCGCGGAGCCCGTACCGACCCCCGTGGCGGCGGCTGTCGCCGCGGCCGTCGGCCCGGACGGCGGCCCGGCCGCCGTATCGCTGCACATCTGGGAGCGGCTGGGACGGCGCATGGCGGCGGGCTGGCAGCCCGGGGGGCGCTACCTCCCCGAGCTGTACGCGGAGGCGCTGGCCGCCCGCGACCTCTTCGACGCGCAGGTGGCCCGCTGCGCCCCGGCCGAGCGGACGGCGCTGCTGAACGCCGTCACCGAGCTGGACGAGCTGTTCCGGACGCACACGGTGGACGACGGCGGAGCCGCCCTGCGCGCCGCGGGAGTACGGGCCGGGGCGAGCCCGTGGTGGCGCCGGGCGCCCGCGCAGCCGCCGTGGCCGTCCGGCGGCTGACCGGAACGGATCGGGAGTGAGCACCGAGCGACGAGGGAGACCGTACATGCACAACGAGACGCACCGGACGCGGAACCGGAACCGGACGTGCCGGGCCGTCGCGAGCGCGGTGGCGGTAGTGCTGGCGCTGGGGCTCGCGGGAGCCTGCGGCGGCGGTACGGAGACGAAGAGGGACTCGGCACCCACCACCCAGGAGCGGTCGAGCCCACCGGCGAACGCTGAGTCCGCCGAGTCCGCCAAGTCCGCGGAGGCGCTGCCCCCGCCCGCCCTCACCGGCATAGGCGCGAGCGACGGCAGAGTGCTGGACCAGCGCGCGCTGGACGCGGCGGTGCTCGCCGACGGGGATGTCCCGGGCTTCCGCGTCGCTCCGATGGACGCGCCGCCGCCCGGCGGCGAGAGCGCGGACACCGCCGCGTGCGCGCCCCTCACCGCCGTGATCGGCGGCAGGCCGGAGCCGCGTGCGAAGGCCGTCGCCTACCGGCAGTTGACCGGCCCCGACAACGGTTCCCCGGCCGTCTCCGAGTTCCTCACCGCCCACGGCACCAAGGACGCCACCGCGCTCGTCCGCGGGCTGCGCGCCGCCGTCGAGAGCTGCGCCGGCGGCTTCACCGCCAAGGGCGGCGACGACGGCCCGTCGACCTATACGGCGGTGAAGCGGCTACGGGTGCCCGAGGTGGGGGACGACACGCTCGCCTACCAGGTCACGGGCGACTTCGGCGGTACGCCCGTACCGCTGGTGTTCCAGGTGGTACGGGTCGGCGGTACGGTCGCCACCTTCTACACCGCGAACCTCGACGGCGCGGCGACCCCCGAACTGCCCGAGGCCCTGCCCGCGGCCCAGGCGGCGAAACTCACGTAGCCGAACTCACGTTGCCGAACTCACGCAGCCGGGCCCGCGGCGTCGTCGCGCTCGGCCTCAACCCCGCTCACGCTCCCGCTCCCGCTCCCGCTCACCGTCACCCGTCCCCCCGGCCTCAGCCCCCAGCGCGCCATCGCCCCGGCCTCGGCCTCCAGCACATGGCGGGCCTTCAGCCGGGGCAGCGGGAGCCGGCCCGGCTTGAGGGTGTGGACATCGACGACGTTCAACTCCTTGTCCAGATAGGCCACATCGATCGGGAACCGCATCCGGAAGGTGTGCACGCTATTGCACGGTGTGATCAGCAGCGCGCCCTCGATCCCGTCGCGTCCGAGCAGCCCGCGCCGCCGTGTCCCGTACGAAGCGGCGATCTCCAGGGCGACCGTGGAGTCCCGCCCCTCGACCGTCAGCCGTCCGGTGCCATTCCGCCAAGTACCCATGGCCAGACCGTAACGCCCGCTCCGCGAGCCGTCGCCGTGTCCGGGCGTTTCTGGGTCCTGAGATGCGGCCGGTTGGGCCCCTGGACCCACGACCGGGCCCAGCGGCCCGCCCTAGGCTCGGTGTTGTGTACGCCACGCTGATCGCCGCCGCCGCCCTGTGGGGCGCGGCCGCCGGAATCCCGCTGCCGCGCGCCGCCTACCGGCTCTCGGTCGAACCGGACGTTCCCTGGCGCGACACCTGCCCCGCCGGCCACACGCTCACCGGCCCCGCCCGGGGCTGGCTGGGCCGCCCGGTCTGCCCGCCCTGCGCCACCACGACGGCCCCGGTCGCCGGCACCCGAACAGAAGCGCACACGAGCGCGGAAGCGTGCACGAGCGCGGAGGCGCGTACGGAGACAGCGACCGAGGCGGCCTCCGAGCCCGGCACCCCGGCACCGGCCGGCCCGCGCTACGGCGGGCTCGTCGCCGTCCCGCTCCTCACCGCTCTCGTCTGCGCCGTGCTCGCCGCCGGCACCGGGGCCCGCCCCGAACTCGCCGTATGGCTGCTGCTCACCCCGTTCGCCGTGCTGCTCGCGCTCGTGGACCGCCGGGTCCACCGGCTCCCCGACCAGGTGACCCTGCCGCTCGCCGCGGGGGCGGCGGTGCTGCTGGGCGCCGCCGCGCTGCTGCCCGGCGGTGCGGGATCGTATGCGACGGCGCTGCTCGGCGGTCTCGCGCTCGGTGGCTGCTACGTCGTGCTGTTCCTGATCAACCCGAACGGCCTGGGCTTCGGGGATGTGAAGCTCGCGCTCTCGCTCGGGGTCGCCCTCGGCTGGTACGGCTGGCTGGTGCTGTTCGTCGGGGCGTTCGCGGGGTTCCTGCTGGGGGCGGTGTACGGGGTCGGGCTGATGCTGCTGCGCCGGGCGGGCCGCAAGTCGGCCATCCCGTTCGGGCCGTTCATGATCGTCGGCGCGCTGCTCGGCATCCTCCTGGGTGCCCTCGCCGCCGCCTGACACGCCGACGCCCACGCCCACGCCCTGACGCGCGCCCGTACGTACGGGGAAAAGCGTTCGCGCCCCCGGCCGCCGCCCTGCCACCATCGCCGCCATGGCCGACAGGACATCCCCCCGTACCTTCGACGAACTGGTCGCCGAGGCCGTCGCCGTCCCCGTCGACGGCTGGGACTTCTCCTGGTTCGACGGCCGCGCCACCGAGGCCCGACCGCCCTGGGGGTACGCGCGGGCGATGGGGGAGCGGGTGGCCCGTGCCACCGCCGTGCTGGATGTCCAGACCGGGGGCGGCGAGACCTTCGCCCGCGCCCTGGAACCGCTCGCCGCCGTACCCGACCGGCCCGCGACGGCCGTCGCCACCGAGGGGTGGCCGCCCAACGCCGTCCGGGCCGCCGCGCTGCTCCGGCCGCTGGGGGCCACGGTCGTGGCCGCCGCCGACGCGCCGACACTGCCGTTCGCGGACGGCGCCTTCGACCTGGTGGTGAGCCGGCACCCGGTCACGGTGTGGTGGGCGGAGATCGCCCGGGTCCTGCGGCCGGGCGGCACCTACTTCTCCCAGGAGGTCGGCCCGGCCAGCGTCTTCGAACTCGTCGAGTTCTTCCGCGGCCCGCGGTCCCCGGAGGAACGGTCCGGACGCGACCCCGAGCGGGCCGCGCGCGCCGCCCGGGCGGCCGGGCTCGACGTCGTCGACCTGCGTACGGCAGCCCTGCGCACCGAGTTCCACGACATCGGGGCCGTCGTCCACTTCCTGCGCAAGGTCGTCTGGATGGTGCCGGACTTCACCGTCGAGCGGTACCACGACCGGCTGGCGGAGCTGCACCGCCGGATCGAGGCCGAGGGGCCCTTCGTGGCGACGACGACGCGCTTCCTGATCGAGGCGGTCAAGCCCGCCGGGCCCGCCACGCCCGCCGCACCTCGCGGGCCAGACAGGCCCACCGGGCCCGTACCGCTCGTTCCGTACCACTCCTGAGCGTTACGGGACGGTGTGGCGCATACTCGCCACAGCCGGGTCCAGAGCGCCGGAAACCCCCCTTTTCCTGCGGTTATGCGAAGGGATTGGCCGCCCGGGACGCGCCCGGACACGGTCGGGTCGCGTTGAATCCCCCATCGACGCTCACGAAGGGTTATGGTGGAAACCCCCCCTCGGGCCGGTCCGTATCCCCCCCACGGACCGGCCCGTTTTTTCTGCCCACCGGACCGGGTGCCGCGTCCGTCACTTCCGGTCGGCCCAGATGTTCGTCCCCTTCGTGTCCACCGCGAACGTGTCGATCTCCGCCAGCTCCGCCGCCGTGAGCGGGCCCGCCCCCACCGCCGCGACGTTCTCCTCCAGCTGCCGCACACTCGACGCCCCGATCAGCGCCGAGGTCATCCGCGGGTCGCGCAGCACCCACGTCAGCGCCAGCTGCGCCAGCGACTGCCCCCGCGCCCGCGCGATCCCGTCCAGCCCGCGCAGCCGCCGCAGCACCTCGTCCGACAGCAGGTCCGGGTCGAGGGACTTGCCCTGGGTGGCCCGGGACCCGGCCGGGATGCCCGTCAGGTACTTGTCCGTCAGCAGGCCCTGGGCGAGCGGGACGAAGGAGATACAGCCCATGCCGGCCGACTCCAGCGTGTCCAGCAGCCCGTCGTCCTCCGTCCAGCGGTTGATCATCGAGTACGACGGCTGGTGGATCAGGGCCGGGACACCCATCTCCCGCAGCAGCCGCGCCGCCTCGGCGGTCTGCGCCGCGGTGTACGAGGACACCCCGGCGTAGAGCGCCCGGCCGCTGCGCACCGCCGAGGCCAGCGCGCCCATCGTCTCCTCCAGCGGGGTGTGAGGATCGAAACGGTGGGAATAAAAGATGTCGACGTGGTCGAGGCCCATCCGCTTCAGAGACGCGTCCAGCGAGGACAGCAGATACTTCCGGGAGCCCCATTCCCCATAGGGGCCGGAATGCATGAAATAACCGGCCTTGGTCGAAATGATGAGTTCATCCCGGTAGGCCGAAAAGTCCTGAGCGAAGATCTTGCCGAAATTCAACTCGGCGGAGCCCGCGGGCGGCCCGTAGTTGTTCGCCAGATCGAAGTGCGTAACCCCCAGATCGAAGGCGCGACGCAGGATCGCGCGCTGGGAATCAAGGGTTCGGTCATCGCCGAAGTTGTGCCAGAGGCCGAGGGAGATCGCGGGCAGTTTCAGCCCGCTGCGGCCACTGCGGCGGTACTCCATGGATGCGTACCGGTCGTCGGCCGCGCGGTAGGAGGGAGAATTGTTCATGCTTCCCTCCCTATCACGGACTTGTTATCACGCACTTGTGACAGACCGGTTGGGTGAGCGTGCCGGGCGCGCAGTAATGTGACGGCTTCGGGGTCCCCGGGCCGGCCCCAGGATCCCGTCGGTGGACGTGGCCGGTCCCCCTGGAATCGAGAGGTGGACTCAGTGAACTTGCGCGACCTGGTGTATCGGCTCTACGCACGCCGGGTGGAACGGCGCCTCGATCTCGCGCAGGCGCCGAAGCACATCGGCGTCATCCTCGACGGCAACCGCCGCTGGGCGCGGGCGTCCGGCGGTACGGCGGAGCAGGGACACAAGGCCGGCGCCAACAAGATCCAGGAGCTGCTCGGCTGGTGCTCGGAGACCAATGTCGAGGTCGTCACGCTCTGGATGCTCTCCACGGACAATCTGAGCCGTCCCGAGGAGCAGCTGATGCCGCTCGTCGGCATCATCGAGAACGCGGTCACCGATCTGGCCGCCGACGGCCGCTGGCGCGTGCACCACGTCGGCACGATGGATCTGCTGCCCGCCCATACCCAGACCGTGCTGAAGGAGGCCGAACAGGCCACCGCGGCCAATAAGGGGATACTCGTCAATGTCGCCGTGGGGTACGGCGGCCGGCAGGAGATCGCGGACGCGGTCAGCTCCCTGCTGATGGACCACGCGAGCAAGGGGACCTCCTTCGAGGACCTCGCCTCGATCGTCGACGTCGATCTGATCTCCTCGCACCTCTACACCCGGGGCCAGCCGGATCCGGATCTGGTCATCCGGACCAGCGGGGAGCAGCGGCTCTCCGGGTTCATGCTCTGGCAGAGCGCCCATTCGGAGTACTACTTCTGCGAAGTCTTCTGGCCGGCCTTCCGCAAGGTCGACTTCCTGCGCGCGCTGCGCGACTACGCGGCCCGCCACCGCCGCTACGGCACCTGACCCGGCCCCTCCTCCGGCGGGGTGCCCCGAGGGGTCGCAGCCGGTTCACCACGGGTTCATCCACCGTCCGCCGTATGCCGTGGCATGGCGGCGCGTGTTCGAGGGAATACCTCTTCCAGGTCGGTGTCCGAAAAGATCAGGTCAGAGGACACCGCATCTCAGCGGACGGCATGGAGCCGTCCGCCCGGGAGGCCCTTTGCACCAGGACGACCGTGCGCGCAGCCGTACGGGCGACGTGGAGGGCCGGAGCGTCGGCCCGCGCATGGGGCCGGAGCCCGGTCGTCCGCCCGCGACGCCGTCGCACCCCGACCTCAGCCGAGGGGGTACGTCCTTCCGTGGTGACCAGCACAAAGCGCCGCATGCCCGACAGGCGCACCTATGTTCTCGACACCAGCGTCCTGCTGGCCGATCCCAACGCCATGTCCCGCTTCGAGGAGCACGAAGTCGTGCTCCCCATCGTGGTGATCACGGAGCTGGAGGCCAAGAGGCACCATCCGGAGCTCGGCTACTTCGCCCGGCAGGCCCTGCGCCTGCTCGACGATTTCCGTATCCGGTTCGGCCGTCTCGACGCACCCATCCCCCTGGGTGATCTGGGGGGCTCGCTGCGCGTCGAGCTCAACCACTCTGATCCCGGCATCCTGCCCGCCGGCTTCCGATTGGGGGACAACGACTCACGGATCCTCGCCGTCGCGCGCAATCTCCAGGCCGAGGGGTACGACGTCACGGTCGTCTCCAAGGACCTGCCGCTGCGCATCAAGGCGTCGTCGGTCGGACTTCTCGCCGAGGAGTACCGCGCCGAACTGGCCATCACCGACCCGGCCAGCTCCTCCGGCTGGACGGGCATGAGCGAGCTGACGCTCGCCGCGGACCAGGTGGACCTTCTCTTCACCGAGGAGACCCTCTATGTGCCCGAGGCGAGCGAGCTGCCCGTGCACACCGGTCTGGTGCTCCAGTCCGAGCGCGGCAAGGCCCTCGGCCGGGTCACGCCCGAGGGCAACGTACGGCTGGTCCGCGGCGACCGGGAGGCGTTCGGCATCCACGGCCGCAGCGCCGAGCAGCGCATCGCCCTCGATCTCCTGCTCGACCCGGACATCGGCATCGTGTCGATGGGCGGCCGGGCCGGCACCGGCAAGTCGGCGCTGGCCCTCTGCGCGGGGCTGGAGGCGGTCCTGGAGCGCCGGCAGCATCAGAAGGTGATGGTCTTCCGGCCGCTGTACGCGGTCGGCGGGCAGGAGCTGGGCTATCTGCCCGGCACCGAGGCCGAGAAGATGAGCCCCTGGGCGCAGGCGGTCTTCGACACGCTCTCGGCGGTCGCGGGCCGTGAGGTGATCGAGGAGGTGCTCGGGCGCGGCATGCTCGAAGTGCTGCCGCTCACGCACATCCGCGGCCGTTCGCTGCACGACGCGTTCGTCATCGTCGACGAGGCCCAGTCCCTGGAGCGGAACGTCCTGCTGACGGTCCTCTCCCGGATCGGGGCGAACTCCCGGGTGGTGCTGACCCACGACGTGGCGCAGCGCGACAACCTGAGGGTGGGGCGGTACGACGGGATCGTGGCCGTCGTCGAGAAGCTGAAGGGGCATCCGCTCTTCGCGCATGTCACGCTCACCCGCTCCGAGCGCTCGCAGATCGCCGCGCTCGTGACCGAAATGCTGGAGGACGGCCAGATCTGATCGCTTATCACCACAGTTGGCGCCGCCCGGCGGAAGCGCGACAGCTTAGCCGGGCGGCGCCGTGCTGCGCCGGTATTTCCAGCGAACCGATGAGGCAAACGAGGTGTGAGCTTTCCCACGTGACCAAGAATTGCCTCGCGGTGCCGGGTTCCGGCAGAGTCTTGCTTCCGTCAGGCCCCGCATGCGGCACACGTGCATCCCCAGAGATGCTGCACCACACAACTCAACAACTGCCGCCGTATGCCGCCCGCGCACCACGCGGCCGTTCCCGCAAGGGAATTGCCCACCGGGCCCGTGTCTCCCCGTGACCGAGTAGTGCGGAGGCCAGTGCCAGGGGCACGATCGCGCTCGCGAGGTCACGTGGGCGGGCGACGCTGGAAGGACACCGTGTGAGCCGGATCTCGGCGGTCCGGGGATTTGCTGTGGCATCTGCCACTGCGGTCACCACCGTCGGCGCTGTCGTGGGTGTTGCCTCGGGCGACCCCCAGACGACCTCGAACGATTTCGAGGCGACCGCAGCCGACATGACGCTTCTCGCAGACATCCCCGCGGGCCAGCAGGCCCAGGTGCAGACCGCGTCGCTGACGCAGCAGGCGGACGCGCAGGCCGCGGCCGCCGACTCCTCCGCCCGGAAGTCCGCCGAGGAATCGGCGCGCCTCCAGGCGGCCAAGGACGCCACGGCGAAGAAGCAGGCCGCCGATGACGAGGTCCAGCGCGCGGCCGACGAGGCCAAGAAGAAGAAGGAAGAGGAGGAGCGCGCCAGCCGCAGCGAAGTGCGCTCCACCGCCGCCAGCGGCTCCTTCACCCTTCAGTCCTCCTACACGGTGGCCGAGGTCCAGGCCATCGCCCGGTCGATCGTGCCGGGTGACCAGTTCCAGTGCTTCAGCAACATCGTGCAGCGCGAGTCCACCTGGAACTACCTCGCGGAGAACCCCTCTTCGGGCGCGTACGGTCTGGTCCAGTCGTATCCGGGCAACAAGATGGCCTCGGTCGGCGCCGACTGGCGGACCAACCCGGCCACCCAGATCAAGTGGGGCCTCGGCTACATGAACGAGCGTTACGGGAGCCCTTGCGGCGCCTGGTCGTACTGGCAGACCCACCACTCCTACTAGGCATCGCCCGGTAGGCGTACCGCTCATACACGCTTTGGCCGCGGGCCGTGTCCTCTCCACCCGGAGGACACGGCCCGCGGCCGTTCGTGTCCGCCCTCCCGGGGCCTCGCCGCGCCCGTGTACCGTTCGAATCGGACCACTCTGGGGGGAGCGTGAGTGGGGAGACCGCCGGGGGGAAGAGGGAATCTCATGTCAAGAGTGCCAGCATGGCTGGGTCAGGTCGGCGCGGAGCTGAACCGGGTGGGAGAACGCCTGGAGCAGCGCCGCGCCGAGGCCGAGGCCGCCGACGACGCCATGACCGGCACGGGATCCGGGACGGGCGCCGGTCCGGGTTCCGGAGGCGGTTCCGGGTCCGGCGAAGGGTCCGGTGACGGGCCGGCCGGTGACGGCGCCCGGGGCGATGGCGCCCCCCTCGGCCCCGTATCCGCCGCGCCGGCCGTGCCGGCCAGGCCGGAGCCCGCCTCCGCCATCCCCTGGGGGATGCGGGTCGCGAGCGAGGCCGCCTGGCGGCTGCTGGTGCTGGCCGGGATGCTCTGGGTGCTGATGCGGGTCATCAGCGCCGTTCAACTGGTCGTCGTGGCCTTTGTGATCGCGCTGCTCATCACGGCGCTCCTCCAGCCGACGGTCGCCTGGCTGAAGCGGATCGGGATGCCGCGCGGGCTGGCCACCGCCCTTACGGCGGTCGCCGGGTTCGCCCTGCTGGGGCTGGTCGGCTGGTTCGTGGTGTGGCAGGTCATGGAGAATCTCGACGATGTCTCCAACCGGGTCACGGACGGCATCAACGAGTTGAAGCGCTGGCTGCTCGACAGTCCGATGCATGTCACCGAGGACCAGATCAACGATGTCGCCAAGTCGCTGAGCGACGCCGTCGGATCGAACACCGCGAAGATCACCTCCGCCGGGCTCCAGGGGCTGACCGTGATGGTCGAGCTGCTGACCGGGATGTTCCTCGCGATGTTCTCGACGCTCTTCCTGCTGTACGACGGCCGGAAGGTCTGGAACTGGGCGCTCAAGCTCGTGCCCGCCCAGGCCCGCGAGGGCGTCGCGGGCGCCGGGCCGCGCGCCTGGTCGACCCTGACCGCGTATGTGCGCGGCACCGTGCTGGTGGCGCTGATCGACGCCGTCTTCATCGGCCTCGGGCTGTACTTCCTCAATGTCCCGCTGGCCGTGCCGCTGGCCGTCTTCATCTTCCTGGGCGCCTTCATCCCGCTGGTCGGCGCGGTCGTCTCGGGCGCCCTCGCGGTGGTCGTGGCGCTGGTCACGCAGGACGTGTTCACGGCGCTGATGGTCCTGGCCGTCGTCCTCGGCGTCCAGCAGATCGAGGGCCATGTGCTCCAGCCGTTCATCCTCGGCCGGGCCGTACGGGTGCATCCGCTGGCCGTCGTGCTGGCCGTCGCCGCCGGTGGTCTGGTCGCGGGCATCGCGGGCGCGGTCGTCGCCGTACCGCTGGTGGCCGTGACCAACACCGTCGTCGGCTATCTGCGCGCGTACAGCCGGGAGCACGAGCTGCGGAACTCGCCCCCGCCGCACGGCGCGACGGCCCACCGGGTTGCCCCGACCCCGGCGCCCGGCACGGCCAAGTCCGACCCCGCGCAGACGCCCGCGGCGTCCGCGTCCGCGCCCGCCGCCGCGCCGGCCGTGGCCGAGGCGGGGGAGGAGCCGGCGTGATATCCGAACCGGAGCTGGAGGGGGAGGAGACGGCGGTGCCGGCTCCCCGCACGTCCGGCGGCGGCGGGACGGTCCCCGCTGCCGGCTTCGGGCGGCCGGACCCCGGGCCAGGTCCCGGCTCCGGTGCCGGGACCGGCCCGGACTTCGAGGACGGTACGTACGAGACGATCGACGCCGAGGACCCGCCCGGCGCCCCGCCGCGCCGCCGCCCCTGGGTCTGGGCGCTCGGCGGCGCCGTCGTCGCCTCCGCCGTATGGGCCGGGGGGCTGTACGCGTACCACCGGCCGGGCCCGGACCTGCGGGGGTACGGCATCAGCCGCAACCTCTGCCTCGCCGCCGAACTGCCCGCCCTGACCGACCGTATCGGCCGGCGGACGGAGAACATGGCGGGGGCGGACGAGACACTGGCCGTCGACCGGGCCGTCTGCCGCGTCACGCTGATGCCGGGCCGGCCGGACAAGGCGGACGAGGGGACGCCGCCCACCACGTACGCCAACGTCCGGATCGACTACATCCGGCACAAGGAAACGGATCCGGCGCCGGAGTTCGAAGCGACCCTGGCCGATCTGACGCCCTCCGGGGACGGGAAGCCCACCGTCGAGGGGGTGACCGATCTGGGGGACCACGCCTATCTGGTCAGCGAGACGCCGGGTTTCAACATGCGGCTCAGCGTGCTGGACGGCCAGGCAGAGTTCGCGATCGACGTCAGTCTGGGGACGTTCTCGACCGTCAATCCGGTGACCGGCACGACGGACGACTCCGACCCGTCCGAGACGATCAATATTTCGGATATCGAAGGCGAACTGATCTCCGACATGACGGATCTGATGGCCGCGCTCAAGGAGTGACCGGCCGTCCGGCACGGAACGGGCCCCGCACGTGGAGGGCCCGTACGGAAGTGGCCCCGCGCACCCGGCCCGTATCGCCGGGCCCGCGGGGCCGCTCTCCGTTCCGTACCGGAGCGTCAGACGGAGAGCTGCTCCGCCAGGACCGCTTCCGCGTCCAGCGTCGTGCCGACCGCCGTGATCACCGCCGCGATCTTGAACGCCTCCTGGACCGTCTCGCGGTCCACCCCCGCCTTGCGCAGCACCTGCTCGTGCGAGTCGAGGCACTGGCCGCAGCCGTTGACGGCGGAGACGGCGAGCGACCACAGCTCGAAGTCGACCTTCTCCACACCCGGGTTGCCGATGACGTTCATCCGCAGACCGGCGCGGAGCGTTCCGTACTCCGGGTCCGACAGCAGGTGCCGGGTCCGGTAGAAGACGTTGTTCATCGCCATGATCGCGGCGGCCGACTTGGCGGCCGTGTATGCCTCGGGGGTCAGGTTCTCCCGGGCCTCCGGCTCCAGCTCGCGCAGCACGCGTGCCGAGCGCGAGGCGATCGCGCAGGCCAGCACCGTGCCCCAGAGCTGCTGCTGGGGCAGCTCGCTGTTGCCGATGACCGAACCGAGGTTCAGCTTCAGATCCTTGGCGTAGTCCGGCAGCGCGGACTTCAGCTCATCGAGTGACATCCCGGATCACTCGCCCGACAGGAGCTTGACGGGGTCGAGCGTCGTCTCGCCCTTGTTCCAGTTGCACGGGCACAGCTCGTCGGTCTGGAGCGCGTCCAGCACCCGCAGGACCTCCTTGGGGTTACGGCCCACGGAACCGGCGGTGACCATCGTGAACTGGATCTCGTTGTTCGGGTCGACGATGAAGACCGCGCGCTGCGCGAAGCCGTCCGCGCCCTCGATGCCGAGGTCCCGCATCAGCTCGTGCTTCGAGTCCGCCAGCATGGGGAAGGGGAGGTCCGTGAGGTCCGGGTGGTCCTTGCGCCAGGCATGGTGCACGAACTCGGAGTCGCCGGAGAAGCCGAGGACCTGGGCGTCCCGGTCGGCGAAGTCGTCGTTGAGCCGGCCGAAGGCCGCGATCTCCGTCGGGCACACGAAGGTGAAGTCCTTCGGCCACGCGAAGATGACCTTCCACTTGCCCTCGTAGGTCTTGTGGTCGATCTGCGCGAACTCCTTGCCGCTCTCCAGCGACACACAGGCGGTCAGGTCGAACGAGGGGAACTTGTCACCAACGGTGAGCACGCGCGCTCCTTGCGAGGGAGGGAAGTCCTCTTTGGGGGCTTCCGGGAGGGTGGACCGTTACTGATGGTGGCACAGGGAACATTGATCATAGAAATAGCTAGACTCGGTGGCCGTGATCGGAGGTACCTATCAGTGACTGTCGGACAGCCCCCTGGCCAACGCCTCGGCCCCCCGCCCGCCCCGCGGGGCAAGCAGCCCACCCTCGCGCAGCTGCGCGCCTTCGCCGCCGTGGCCGAGCATCTGCACTTCCGGGACGCCGCCGCCGCGATCGGCATGAGCCAGCCCGCGCTCTCCGGTGCCGTGTCGGCGCTGGAGGAGGTCCTCGGCGTACGACTGGTGGAGCGTACGACGCGCAAGGTGCTGCTGTCCCCGGCCGGTGACCGGCTCGCGGTCCGGGCGCGGGCCGTGCTGTACGAGGTCGGCGCGCTGGTGGACGAGGCGGAGGCGGTACGGGCGCCCTTCACCGGGACACTCCGGCTCGGCGTCATCCCCACCGTGGCACCGTATCTGCTGCCGTCCGTGCTGCGGCTGGTCCGGGAGCGCTATCCGGTGCTCGACCTCCAGGTCCACGAGGAGCAGACCGCGTCGCTGCTGGACGGGCTCACGGCCGGCCGGCTGGACCTGCTGCTGCTCGCCGTACCGCTCGGGCATCCGGCCGTCACCGAACTCCCCCTGTTCGAGGAGGACTTCGTCCTGGTCACCCCGGCCGGGCACGAGGCGGGCGGGCGCCGGGACCTGCCGCGCGAGGTGCTGCGCGAGCTGCCGCTGCTGCTGCTCGACGAGGGCCACTGTCTGCGCGACCAGGCGCTCGACGTCTGCCGGGAGGCGGGCCGCGCCGACGGTGTGCCCGTGACGACCACCGCGGCCGGCCTCTCCACCCTGGTCCAACTCGTCGCCGGGGGCCTCGGCGTCACGCTGCTGCCGCGTACCGCCGTACGGGTCGAGACCGGCCGCAACGACCGCCTCGCGACCGGGTACTTCACCGCCCCCGCGCCCGCCCGCCGGATCGCGCTGGCGATGCGGACCGGCGCGGCGCGGGCCGCCGAGTTCGAGGCGTTCGCCGAGGCCCTGCGGGAGGCGCTGCGGGCGCTGCCGGTACGGGTGATGGCCGGGACCCCGGCACCGGGCGGGCCCGTGAGAGCCCGTGAGATCCCGTGAGAAACCGCGCCCGGACGCCGGGAGGACCGGATTCCGTTACTCCCCGTCCGGGAGAGGCAACCCTCCGGCGTTCCCATGAGTCGGTTCCAGTGGGATGGGTGCTGATTGTCACGTCCCAAAAGAACGGATCAGTCGCCCTTTGTCACAGCGGGTGGTGTTAGCTTTCTGAGCTGATTCCGGTGGGTGAGCTGTGCGGACGAGACCTGACGAGACCTGACGACAAGAGCGAGAGCGGAGCGACACGGCGATGGGCCGAGCGGAAGCCAGACGGGCGGGACAGCACGCGGCGCCCCGCGCGGCGAAGGAGCGGAAGAGCCTGATACGAAGGCTCTTCACCTGGAAGAAGATGCTCGGGACGTTCTTCGCCCTGTGCCTGCTCACCATGGGCGGGCTCTTCGCGGTCTATCTGATGGTCCCGGTGCCCGACGCCAACGCCCAGGCCGTGATGCAGAGCAATGTCTACAAGTACGGCGACGGCACGATCCTGACCCGCACGGGCCAGGTCAACCGGGAGATCGTCGGGCTGGACAAGATACCCGTCGAGGTCCAGCACGCCTTTGTCGCCGCCGAGAACAAGTCGTTCTACAACGACAACGGCGTCGACTTCAAGGGCACGGCGCGCGGACTGCTCAACACCCTCTCGGGCAAGGGCAAGCAGGGTGGTTCGACCATCACCCAGCAGTACGTCAAGAACTACTTCCTGACCCAGGACCAGACGGTCTCCCGCAAGCTCAAAGAGCTGGTGATCGCCCTCAAGGTCGACCAGAAGATGTCCAAGAACGAGATCCTCGTCGGCTACATCAACACCAGCTACTACGGCCGCCAGGCGTACGGCATCCAGGCCGCCGCCCAGGCGTACTACGGCGTCGACGCCGTCAAGCTCAACGTGTCCCAGGGCGCCTATCTCGCCGCGCTGCTCCAGGCCCCCAGCCAGTACGACTGGGCCGCCGCCTCGGCCACCAGCAAGCGGCTCGTCAAGCAGCGCTGGAACTACGTCCTCGACAACATGGTCGAGAAGAAGTGGCTGGACTCCTCGGAGCGGGCCGGCCTGAAGTTCCCCGTACCGCAAGAGCCGAAGGCCGCGCCCGGGATGGAGGGCCAGACCGGCTATCTGGTCGAGGCCGCCAACGACGAACTCGCCGCGCAGGGCGTCGACAAGGCCGATATCGCCAAGGGCGGCTGGACGATCACCCTCAACATCGACCGGAAGAAGCAGCAGCAGCTCGTCAAGTCGGTCGACGCGCAGCTGGAGAGCAAGCTCGACCGGAAGAAGAACAAGACCGACGCGACGGTCCAGGCCGGTGCCACCTCCGTCGACCCGAAGACCGGCCATGTGCTCGCGCTCTACGGTGGCGTCGGCGCCACGGAGCACTGGATATCCAACGCGACCCGCTCCGACTACCAGCCCGCCTCGACGTTCAAGCCGCTCGTGCTCGCCTCCGCGCTGGAGAACGGCTCCGAGACACAGGACGGCGAGAAGATCGGCACCGCGACGAAGTACGACGGCACCAGCAAGCGCCCCGTCGTCGGCAGCGACACCCCCTTCGCCCCGCAGAACGAGGACGACCGCAGCTACGGCCCGGTCGATGTCCAGAAGGCGATGGACCTCTCCATCAACTCCGTCTTCGCGCAGATGGTCGTGGACGTGAGCCCCGCCAAGGTGAAGCGCACGGCGCTCGCGCTGGGCATGCGGGACAAGGACTTCCCCGAGCGGCCCGCGATCACCCTCGGCACGATGGGCGCCTCCACCTGGGACATGGCCGGGGTGTACGCGACCCTCGACAACCACGGCAAGAAGGTCACCCCGACCATCGTGAAGTCCGCCGAGCACCGGGACCGCAAGCCGGTCACCCCGCCCGACGCGATCGGCAAGCAGGTGATCAGCCGGCAGACCGCCGACACCGTGACCGAGGTGCTCCAGGACGTGGTCAAGAACGGCTCGGGCCGGGCCGCGTACACCGACGCCTACCACGCCGCGGGCAAGACCGGCACCGCGGAGAAGAACGTCTCCGCGTGGTTCGCCGCGTACACGCCCCAGCTCGCCACCGTCGTGGCGCTGTACGGCGAGTCCACCAAGGAGGGCGGCGGCCAGGTCACGCTGACCGGTACGGCCAACTCCGGCCGCGCCAACGGCGGTGGCTTCCCCGCCCGGATCTGGGCCGACTACACCCTGGGCGCGCTGAACGGCGGCTCGGACGTGGAGTTCGACCTCGACATCGCCGACTCCGAGCCCGTCGAGCCGTCGGTGACGCCCACCACCGAGTCCCCGACCCCGTCGCCGTCGGACTCCCCGACGCCGACCGAGTCCGCGACGAAGGAGCCCAGCCCCACCCCGACGCGGAGCGCCCCGCCCACCACTCCGACGTTCGAACCGACCACGCCGACCACCGAGCCCGCCCCCGGCCAGACGACGAGCGGCGGCGGTGGAGGCAACGGTGGCGGTGGCGGTGGCGCGGATCCCGGCGAGGGGTCACCGACGCCCACCGCCGGGGAGGACGATCCCGAATCGGACCGGGTACCGCTCCTGCCGTAACGGATCCTGGCGGTACGCGAGAACGGGCCGGGCCCGCGGAGGAGTATCCGCGGGCCCTGCCCGTTTCCTGCCCGTTTCCTGACCCGTGTACGGCCGTCAGCCGCCGTTGACCTTCGCGGCGATCCGGTCACCGATCTTCTTGTCGATGTTCCGCCAGTACTGGAGCGCCCGGTCCAGCACCGGCCGTGACACCCCCTGCTTCAGATGCCCGCTGACGTTCGACACCAGCCGGTCCCGCTGCGCGTCGTCCAGCACCTGCCGGACCTGGGTGCCCGCCTGGCCCCAGTCGTCGTCCTCGGAGTGCAGCCTGGCCGCCTCGCGCACCATCTCGCCCGCCGAGGCCCAGCCCGCCGGGTCCCCGAAGCGCTCGGTGTCCGCCGCCGGGCCGCCGTACGAGTTCGGCGCGTACGGCCGCGCGGTGTTGGCCGGCTCGTAGCGCATCGGCCCGTCCTTGGCATACGAATTGACCTGCGACCGGGCCCGGTTGGGCGGCAGCTGGGTGTAGTTCGGCCCGATCCGGTAGCGGTGCGTGTCCGGGTACGAGAAGAGCCGTCCGAGCAGCATCTTGTCCGGCGACGGGCCGATGCCCGGCACCAGATTGGACGGCTCGAAGGCGGCCTGCTCGATATGGACGAAGTGGTCCTCCGGGTTCTTGTTCAGCGTCATCCGGCCGACATCGATCAGCGGGTAGTCGCCGTGCGGCCACACCTTCGTCAGATCGAACGGGTTGAAGCGGTAGCCGGCCGCCGCCTCGAACGGCATGACCTGCACCTTGAGACTCCACGTGGGCGCGTTCCCGGCGGCGATCGACTCGTACAGATCGCGCCGGTGATGGTCCCCGTCGGAGCCGGCCATCTCGTCGGCGTCCGCCTGGGAGAGACACTCGATGCCCTGATCGGTCTTGAAGTGGTACTTCACCCAGAAGCGCTCACCCGCGCCGTTCACCCACATGTACGTGTGCGAGCTGTAGCCGTTCATGTGCCGGAACGACTTCGGGATGCCCCGGTCGCCCATCAGCCAGGTCACCTGGTGCGCGGACTCCGGCGAGAGCGTCCAGAAGTCCCACTGCATGTCGTTGTCGCGCAGCCCGGTCACCGGGTGGCGCTTCTGCGAGCGGATGAAGTCCTGGAACTTGATCGGGTCACGGACGAAGAAGACCGGCGTGTTGTTGCCGACCATGTCGTAGTTGCCGTGCTCGGTGTAGAACTTCAGCGCGAAGCCGCGCGGGTCGCGCCAGGTGTCGGGCGAGCCGAGTTCACCGGCGACCGTCGAGAAGCGGGCCAGCATGTCGGTGCGCCGGCCCGGCTGGAAGAGATCCGCCTTGGTGAACTGGCTGACGTCGTTGGTCACTTCGAAGACGCCGTACGCTCCGGAGCCCTTCGCGTGGACGACCCGCTCGGGGACCCGCTCCCGGTTGAACTGGGCCATCTTCTCGATGAGGTAGTGGTCCTGGAGCAGGATGGGACCGTCGGAACTGATGGTGAGCGAGTGCTCGTCGCTCTCCACCGGGATGCCGACGCTGTTCGTCGTGAACGGAGTGGGGGATGCCGCGGCCACGAATGTCCTCCCGTCGTCAGGGCGCCCGGGCACGGAACCGGCCCGGGCGGGGACAGCGGTCACTACGGCCGCCTGCCCCAGCTAAACCCCGCGATACGACGTCGGCAACATTTGTACGGCTCTGTGCCGCTCGGTGTGGAGCTGTGCCGTCTACTGCGGTACGGCGGACACGACGGCCGGCGGCCGGGTCGTCAGCTCGAACCAGACCACCTTGCCGCTCGACAGCCGGGTCGCCCCCCACCGCCGCGCCAGCCGGTTGACCAGGAACAGCCCCCGCCCGTTCTCGTCGGTGTCGCGGGCGCGCCGCTGCCGGGGCAGCTGCGGCGAGTCGTCCCCGACCTCGCAGCGCAGTACGTCCGTACGGAGCAGCCGCAGCGTCACCGGGCGCTCCGCGTACCGCACGGCGTTGGTCACGACCTCGCTGATCAGCAGCTCCACCGAGTCGCTCAGCTCCTCCAGGTCCCACAGGGCCAGCGCCCGCCGGGCCAGCCGCCGCGCCCGGCCCGGAGCGGCGTCCTCCGGATCCAGCGACCAGTACGCGACATCGCTCGGCGCGATCCCGTCGAAGCGGGCCGCGAGGAGCGCGATGTCGTCGTCCCGGTCGCCGGGGCCGAGGACGTCGAGGACGTCGTCGCAGAGCGCCTCCAGCGGCGGCGCGTGGTCCGGGCCGGTGAGCTGGGCGGTGGCGGCGAGCCGCTCCCGCAGCTGCTCGATGCCCGTCCACACGTCCCGCAGCCGGGACTCGACGAGCCCGTCCGTGTAGAGCAGCAGCGTCGCCCCCGCGGGCGCGTCCAGCTCGACGGCCTCGAAGTCCACCCCGCCGACGCCGATCGGCGCCCCGGGCGGCACCCGGAGCACCTCGGCCCGGCCGCCCAGATGCAGGAGTATGGGCGGCGGATGGCCGGCGTTCGCGATGGTGATCCGGTGCGCGACCGGGTCGTACACCGCGTACATGCAGGTCGCCATCCGGTCCGTGCCGAGCCGCTGGGCCTGCTCGTCCAGATGGTGCAGCACCTCCTGCGGCGGCAGATCGAGTCCGGCGAGGGTCTGCGCGGTCGTACGCAGCTGGCCCATGATCGCGGCGGAGGTCATGGAGTGGCCCATCACATCGCCCACGACCAGGGCGACCCGGCTGCCCGGCAGCGGAATCGCGTCGTACCAGTCGCCGCCGACCCGGGCCGTCTCGGCGGCCGGCAGATAGCGCGAGGCCAGCCGCACCCCGGTCGGCTGCGGAAGGTTCTCCGGGAGCATGGTGCGCTGGAGTTCGTCGGCGATATACGCCTCGCGGCCGTACAGCACCGCCTTGTCGATGCCGAGCGCCGTGTGGGTGGCGAGCTGCGCCGCGACCAGCAGATCGTTCGACTCGAACGCCGAGCGGTCCGGTCTGCGCAGGAAGACGGCCGCGCCGATCACCCGCCGCCGCCCGCGCAGCGGCGCGAGGATCGCCCGGTGCCCGGACGGTACGGTACGGTCCGCGCCCAGCAGTTCGGGCAGCGCCGCGCGGGCGGCGGCCGAGTCGCCGAAGACCGGCCGCACCCCGCGCAGCACCTCCGAGAGCGCGCCGCCGGCGTGCACCTCGCACAGCTCGGCGGCCGGCAGCACATCGGACTGCGGATCGAGGAGCGACAGCCGCACCCCCTCGGTGACCTGGACCGGCAGACCGCCGGCGCCGAGGGCGTTCTCCGGGTCGTCGTCGGTCAGCCGCAGCCGGTCGGTGCGCCGCAGCCGCAGCACGAACGGCGCCACCGGCCGCTCGTCGCCCACCGGCAGCGGATCGCGCAGATAGACGAGTATGGCGTCCGAGAACGTCGGCACGGTCGCCCGGCAGAGCCCGAGGACGATCTCGTCGAGATCTATGCCGCGCGCGATCCGGCGGGTGGCGGCTCCCACGAAGCGCAGCCGGTCGCCCTCGCGCCGCGCCGTCCCGGCGGGGTCGGGGGCCGGGGACGGCACCGCGGGCTGCGGCACGGCGGAGGCACCCGCCTCCTGCCGCGGCCGGGTGCGTTCCTGCGGCCGGGCAACCAGGGGCTGCCGGCCTTCATGGGAAGGGGGGTGCTCCGTCACGCGTGGGATTCCGTCCGTCCGGGCCGGGACCGCGGCGCGGCGGCTTCGTACCGGCGCTGTCGCGGGGCGACAGAACCGGGCGAGACCACCGCGCGGCAGGTGGCGTCGAAGGAGCGGCAGCCCGCATGCACGGCTCCACCCCCTCGTAGTGACTCACGGTCGTTGTGCTCTGTGGTCGTACCGGTCAACAGTCTGGCGTGTGGTGCGAGCCGCGGTGTGACCATTGGTCAGTCTGGTTACCACGCACGTCAATTGCTACGCCGCTGCCTTCCGGAAGGCGATCCTACGTTTGGACCCTGGGGTCCTATCAAGGGTCTCATGACGTCGCATGCGCCGATCGGGTATGCCAGAAGGGCCGATCAGGACCGAATCCGGCCTGGATCCGACCCGGTTCAGCGGCCGGATCAGGGGCCGCCGGGCGGTCAGCGAGGATGCGGACCGTTCACGAGACCTCTCCCGGCGGCTCTGGTGGCTCCGGCCGCCCCGGCCGCTCCCGCCGCCCGGACCGGGGCGCGGTCCCAGCCGTCCGGCAGGTCCGGCAGCGGCCACGCCGGGTCGGGGCGCCAGCGCTCCCAGCCGTCCCGGAACGGCGCGCCCCAGGCGGTGATGGTCTCGATCGCGGCCCGGCCCGCCTCCTCGACCCGGCGCGCCTGGGACCGTTCCATCAGCCCGTCCCGCTGCGCCTGCGCGAACTCGTCCTCGTCGCGCCAGCGCCAACTGCGGTCCGGATAGACATCGATGTCGAGGAAATGGTCCTCCGAGTCGACACCGCCGGCCCAGCGGGTCAGCGGCTCCTCCAGGTTGACGTACCAGTGCTGGAAGCGCCAGCCGCGCTCCCACCACAGCCATACGGACCACGGCTGGCCGGGCCGCGCCAGCTTCAGGACGCCCATCCCGTACCACCGGTCGCGCACCACCGTGCGGGGCTTGGTGTAGCGGGTGGCCAGTGGCTCCTGGTGGACCGGGGTGCCGTCGGCGAGCACCGGCCGTACGCACGGCGTGTCCGGCGCCAGCCAGGCGGCGAGCAGCTCGTCCGTGTCCCGTACGACCGTGACGGGACGGCAGATGTGCACCCGGTCCCCGGCGTTCTCCCGGTACCGCCACAGGATCTGCTCCCCGGGCGCCCATCGCCCGCCCGCCGTCTGGCTGTCCGCCCCACTCACCGTCGCTGTCATGCGCAGATCCTAGGCGCTGTCCCAGGGGCACTTGGGGCACACCTCCGCCCGGGCACCGGGGTCGCACCGAGGTTTTACGGGCGTGTCATCCGCAGCACATCCAGCGCCTCGTCGAGCTGCTCCAGGGTGAGGTCCCCGCGCTCCACATAGCCGAGCGACAGCACCGTCTCGCGGACCGTGGCGCCGTCGGCGAGGGACTTCTTGGCGACCTTGGCGGCCTCCTCGTACCCGATGTACCTGTTCAGCGGGGTGACGACGGACGGCGAGGACTCCGCGTACCGGCGGGCGCGCTCGGGGTGGGCGACGATGCCGTCGACCGTACGGTCCGCGAGCAGCCGGGAGACGTTCGTGAGGAGGCGGACGGACTCCAGCAGGTTCTTGGCGATGACCGGGAGCATCACGTTCAGCTCGAAGTTCCCGGCGGCGCCGGCCGCGGCCACCGTCGCGTCATTGCCGGTGACCTGCGCGGCCACCATCAGGACGGCCTCCGGGATCACCGGATTGACCTTGCCGGGCATGATCGAGGAGCCGGGCTGGAGATCGGGGAGGCTGATTTCGGCCAGTCCGGTGCGCGGGCCCGAGGCCATCCAGCGCAGATCGTTGGCGATTTTGGTGAGGGAGACGGCGAGGGTGCGCAGCTGTCCCGAGGTCTCCACCAGACCGTCGCGGGCGCCCTGCGCCTCGAAGTGGTTACGGGCCTCGGTCAGCGGCAGCCCGGTCGTCCGGGCGACCTCGGCGATCACGGCGGCGGAGAAGCCGGGCGGGGTGTTGATGCCGGTGCCCACCGCCGTACCGCCCAGGGGCAGTTCGGCGAGCCGGGGCAGCGAGGCGGTCAGCCGCTCCACCGCGTATCTCACCTGCGCGGCGTAACCGCCGAACTCCTGGCCGAGCGTGACGGGCGTGGCGTCCATCAGATGCGTACGGCCCGCCTTGACCACCGCGCCGAACTCCTCGGCCTTGCGCTCCAGCGCGGCGGCTAGATGGTCCAGCGCGGGGATCAGCTCGCCGGTGACGGCGCCGGTCGCGGCGATGTGGATGCTGGACGGGAAGACGTCGTTGGAGCTCTGCGAGGCGTTGACATCGTCGTTGGGGTGGACGGGCCGGCCCAGGCGCTCGGTGGCGAGGGTGGCGAGGACCTCGTTGGTGTTCATGTTGGACGAGGTGCCCGAGCCGGTCTGGAAGACATCCACCGGGAAGTGCTCGTCCCAGCGCCCCTCCGCGACCTCCGCCGCCGCGTCCTGGATGGCCGCGGCGACGTCCCCGCCGATCACCCCGAGATCGGCGTTGACCTTGGCGGCGGCGGCCTTGATCCGGGCCAGCGCGGCGATGTGCGCGCGCTCCAGCCGCTGCCCGGACAGGGGGAAGTTCTCCACCGCGCGCTGCGTCTGTGCCCGCCACTTGGCGTGCGCGGGGACCCGCACCTCGCCCATGGAGTCGTGCTCGGTGCGGTACTGGCTGTCGTCCGTCGTCATGGTGGTCGTACCTCCTACGAGGGAGAGCGTCCGAGTGATCGCGGGTGTTCCCGCGCCGAACACATGTCCCTCGAAAGAGGCGACCCAAGCGTCATCCGAGACCGGGCCCGCGCACCGGGATCGAGGTGAACGTGTGCGCCGGGGCCGGGTCCGTGAAGAAATCGTTGCCCTTGTCGTCCACGACGATGAACGCGGGGAAGTCCTCGACCTCGATCTTCCAGACCGCCTCCATGCCCAGCTCCTCGTACTCGACGATCTCGACCTTCTTGATGCAGTCCTGCGCCAGCCGGGCCGCCGGGCCGCCGATCGAGCCGAGGTAGAAGCCGCCGTGCGCGCCGCAGGCGTCCGTCACCTGTTTCGAGCGGTTGCCCTTGGCGAGCATCACCTTCGAGCCGCCCGCCGCCTGGAACTGCTCGACGTACGAGTCCATCCGGCCGGCCGTCGTCGGGCCGAAGGAGCCGGAGGCGTACCCCTCGGGGGTCTTCGCCGGGCCCGCGTAGTAGACCGGGTGGTCCTTCAGGTACTGCGGCATCTCCTCGCCCGCGTCGAGCCGCTCCTTGATCTTGGCGTGCGCGATGTCGCGGGCCACGACCAGCGGGCCGGTGAGCGACAGCCGCGTCTTGACCGGGTACTTCGTCAGCTCGGCGAGGACATCGTCCATCGGGCGGTTCAGATCGATCCGCACCACGCTGTCGTCCACGCCCGCGTCCGTACCGAGGTGCTCGTCGGTGGTGTCCGGGAGGAAGCGCGCCGGGTCCGTCTCCAGCTGCTCCAGGAAGACACCCTCCGCGGTGATCTTCGCGAGGGCCTGGCGGTCGGCCGAGCAGGAGACGGCGATCGCGACGGGCAGCGACGCGCCGTGCCGCGGCAGCCGGACGACCCGGACGTCGTGGCAGAAGTACTTGCCGCCGAACTGGGCGCCGATCCCGATCCGCTGCGTCAGCTCGAAGACCTTCTCCTCCAGCTCCTTGTCACGGAATCCGTGGCCGGTGGGGGAGCCCTCCGTCGGCAGCTCGTCCAGATAGTGCGCGGAGGCGTATTTCGCGGTCTTGAGCGCGAATTCGGCGGATGTGCCGCCCACCACGATCGCCAGGTGGTACGGCGGGCACGCGGCCGTGCCGAGCGAGCGGATCTTCTCCTCCAGGAACTTCATCATGGAGCCCTCGTTGAGGACCGCCTTGGTCTCCTGGTAGAGGAACGACTTGTTGGCGCTGCCGCCGCCCTTCGCCATGAAAAGGAACTTGTACGCGCCGCCGTCGGTCGCGTACAGCTCGATCTGCGCGGGCAGGTTCGAGCCGGTGTTCTTCTCCTCCCACATGGTGAGCGGGGCCATCTGTGAATAGCGGAGATTGAGCTTGGTGTACGCGTCGTAGATTCCGTGCGAAAGGGCTTCCTCGTCGCCGCCCTCGGTCAGTACGTTCTGTCCGCGCTTGCCCATCACGATCGCCGTACCGGTGTCCTGGCACATGGGCAGTACGCCCGCCGCCGCGATATTCGCGTTCTTCAGGAGGTCGAGCGCCACGAACTTGTCGTTCGACGACGCCTCCGGGTCGTCCACGATCCTGCGCAGCTGGGCGAGGTGGGCCGGCCGCAGATAGTGCGAGATGTCGTGCATGGCCTCGGCGGCGAGCGTGCGCAGCGCCTCCGGCGCGACCTTGAGGAACGTACGCCCGTCGGCCTCGAAGGTCGCGACGCCCTCGGCGGTCACCAGGCGGTACGGCGTGGGGTCCGCGCCCAGGGGAAGCAGATCGGAGTACGCAAATTCCGGCATTACGGCCATTCCTCACTCGACAGACGGCGGCGCGGCCTCCATTGGCAGCGGCGCCCTCCAGCCTAGGCCGCGGCACCGACAGGACCTCTGTGAGGTAAGGCTCAGTAGGCCCCGGCCCGGCCCCGGCCCGGCTCCGGCGGGGGGTGTGGCGGGGGCGCGGTGAGGCGCGGCGGGGGTGCGACGGCGCGGAATGCTGGCTTCCGCCGTAATGTCCGCGCCGTGGACTAGTCGCGATCTATCGCGTTTCGCTACCCTGGTGCCGTGGACCTCGAAAAGCACCCCCAGAAGCCGGCCGCCCCCGCTGAGCCCGTGGGCATCCGGGCCTCCGACGCGGACCGCGACCGGGTCGCGGACATCCTCCGGGAGGCCCTGGCGCAGGGGCGGCTGGACGCCGAGGAGCATGCCGAGCGGATCGACTCCGTCTACCGGGCCAAGACCGTCGGCGAACTGGAGCCGCTGGTACGGGACTTGCCGGCGCCCGGCGCCGACGCGGGCCCGGCCTTCGCCGCCGCCGCGCCCTCGGGAGAGGCGTACGGATACGGTCCGGAGGACCCGGCCGGCACGGAGAACGTGGTCGCGATCTTCAGCAGCTCGGTCCGCAAGGGCCGCTGGCGCATCGGCCGCAGGACCGACGCCTTCGCGCTCTTCGGCAATGTCGAGATCGACCTCACGGAGGCGCTGTTCACCCAGCGGATCACGGTCATCAACGCGACGTCCATTTTCGGCAATGTCGAGATCAGCGTTCCGCAGAACATCTCCCTGCGGGGCAACGGCACGGGAATCCTGGGCAATTTCGAGGTCGAGGCGCTGGTGGCCGAGGATCCGGAGGCGCCGACCGTCGTCGTGAACGGCTACTCGGTGTTCGGCAACGTGGAGGCCAAACCGAAGCGCGGCAAGCTGATCGCGGATCTCCACAAGCGTCTGCGCAAGCACCTCGGTACCTGAACCGCCCGAATGACCTGAACCGCCCCGGCCCCGCCCGGAACGGTTCCGGCCCGGCCGGACTCTCCGCGGCTCTTGCATTTCACATTTCAACTTCCGGCGCTTTTACGGCTGTTTCCAGCCATAACTGTCCACGGCGGCGAAGCGGGCCAATTCCGCACTGCGTTCCGAACGCCGGAAGTGGGTACCACTCAGTGCATAGGAGTGCGTACAGCGGGTAGGGAGAGCCTCATCGTCTCTCGCTCGCGAAGCCGTCGTCAGGAGTAGACCGTGCTGCAACTGCCGCATCAGCCCCTGCAGGTCTCCGCCGTCCCGCCGCAGCGGAGTCCCGCTCGGGAGGATCAGGCCGGCCCCTGGCATTCGGAGGCGGTGTGCCGCCGTGACGAAGCCGGATTGTTCTTCGCCCCTTCCAAGGAGCCGACAGCCGCGAGGCTGGCGCGGGAGGAGGCCGCGAAGCGGGTCTGCGCCCGGTGTCCGGTCATGGTCGAGTGCCGGGAACACGCGCTGCTCCAGCCCGAGCCGTACGGGGTGTGGGGCGGGCTGACGGCGGCCGAGCGCCGGGTGGCCCTGGCCCGGCGCAGACGGCGCGAGGTGGAGCTGCGCAAGGCTGCCGCGACCGGCGACCGGGTCGCCGCCGCCGGCTGACCCCGGGCGCGCCCGTACGGACGACCGGTGCGGGGACGGCACCGGGGCGTACGGACGCGGCGCGGAGACGCAAACGGAGAGGGAGCGAGGGCGCCCCCGCCGCACAACGGGGGCGCCCCCTCACGTCCGTACGCACCGCGCGGGTGGCCGGTCGCGCGGCCGGGCCGCTCGGCCGGGCTACTTGGCGCGGTCGAAGTCGATCGTGCTGTACGCCCGGAGCTTCGACAGCCGGTGCGTCGAGTCGATCTGCCGGATCGTGCCGGACTTGGAGCGCATCACCAGGGACTGGGTGGTCGCCGTCTCCGCGCGGTAGCGGACCCCGCGCAGCAGCTCGCCGTCCGTGATGCCGGTCGCGACGAAGAACACGTTGTCGCCGCTGACCAGGTCGTCGGTGGAGAGCACCCGGTCCAGATCGTGCCCCGCGTCGATCGCGCGCTGCCGCTCCACATCGTCCTTGGGCCAGAGCTTGCCCTGGATGACGCCGCCCAGGCACTTTATGGCGCACGCCGAGATGATGCCCTCGGGGGTGCCCCCGACGCCCATCAGCAGGTCGACACCGGTGCCTTCGCGCGCGGCCATGATCGAACCGGCCACGTCGCCGTCCGAGATGAACTTGATCCGGGCGCCGGTCTCCCGGATCTCCTTGATCATGCCCTCGTGGCGGGGGCGGTCGAGGACGACGACCGTGACATCGTCCGGCGCGCAGCGCTTGGCCTTGGCGACCCGGCGGATATTGACCGAGACGGGCGCGTTGATGTCGACGAAGTCGGCGGCCTCGGGGCCGGTCACCAGCTTGTCCATGTAGAAGACCGCGGACGGGTCGAACATGGCGTGCCGGTCGGCGGCGGCGAGGACCGCGATGGCGTTGGGCATGCCCTTGGCGTTGAGCGTCGTGCCGTCGACGGGGTCGACGGCGATGTCCACCTCGGCGCCGGTCCCGTCGCCGACGTGCTCACCGTTGAAGAGCATCGGGGCTTCGTCCTTCTCGCCTTCCCCGATGACGACGACACCGTTCATCGACACCGTGGAGACGAGCGTGCGCATGGCGTTCACAGCGGCGCCGTCCGCGCCGTTCTTGTCGCCCCGGCCGACCCACCGGCCCGCCGCCATGGCGGCGGCCTCGGTGACCCTGACCAGCTCCAGGGCGAGGTTGCGGTCGGGGGCCTCGGGAGACACCTCGAGGGGGGAGGGCAGTTGATGATCGGTCATCGAGCGCACCTTTCTGTACGGCGACGGCCGGATAAGAGGGTGATACGACTCTATCCGCACGGCGACAGATTGAGCAGAGGGGCCCACGTATGAGCGCGAGGGGGTGATGGGACGATGGAGCCGTGGCAGGTATGCGAGGCAGACAGACAGTGCGGGACATGTTCCTGTCGATGGCGGTCATCGGACTCGTCGTCGCCGCGATCTACATGTTCATTCCGCATGACGACAAGGGCGACCCCGTCCGGGCCGTCGACTACCGGGTGGAGCTGGCGACCGCCCGGCGCGCGGCGCCGTATCCGGTGGTGGCACCGGCGGAGCTGGCCGGCGAATGGAAGCCGACGTCGGTCACGTACAAGCGGCAGAGCGGCGACGCCTGGCACCTGGGCTTCCTCGACCCGGACGGCGAGTACGTCGCGGTCGAGCAGTCCACGGCGCCCCCGAAGAAGTACGTGCACGACGTCACCCAGAAGGCCGTGGACACGGGCGAGACACAGCGGGTGGCGGGCGAGGAGTGGCAGCGCTGGGAGGGGCCGAAGTACAGCGCCCTGGTCCGCCCGGGCGACGCTGTCACGACGGTGGTGACCGGCACGGCCTCGTACGAGCGGCTGGCGGAGATGGCGGCGGCGCTGGAGACCGGCGACGACGGCTGAGCGGCGCGGCCGACGGAACGGTGAAGGCCGCCGCCCCTGGTGATCAGGGGGCGGCGGCCTTCCGCTGTCCGCGTCCGTACGGCGCTTCGTCCGTACGGCGCTTCGCGTGCGATAGAGCCGGCGCGATCGGACGGTCGCGTGAGATCAGACGGTGGTGACGGCCTCGTCGAAGGCCAGGCGCGGGGAGCGCGGGTAGAAGGCGTCGTCACCGGGCTTGCCGATGTTGACGATCGCCAGCGGCGTGTGGTCGCCGTCCAGGAACTCCTTCTGGACGCCGGCCGGGTCGAAGCCGGTCATCGGGCCCGCGGCGAGACCGGCGGCGCGGACGCCGATGATGAAGTAGCCGGCCTGGAGCGAGGCGTTGAGCGTGGCGGCCTGCTCGCGGGCGGCGCGCTCGCTGAAGAACGCGTCCTTGGCCTGCGGGAAGGCGGGGAAGAGGCGGGGGAGTTCCTCGTGGAACTCGTTGTCCGCGGCGAGGATCGCGACGAGGGGCGCGGCGGCGGTCTTGGCCTGGTTGCCCTCGAACAGGTGCGGGACCAGACGCGCGCGGGCCTCGGCGGAGCGGACCAGGACGACGCGCAGCGGCGACTGGTTGAACGCGGTGGGGCCGAACTTGACCAGGTCGTAGATCGCCTGGATCTGCTCCTCGGTCACCGGCTCGTCGGAGAAGGTGTTGGCGGTGTGGGCCTCGCGGAAGAGGAGGTCCTGAGCGGTGTCTTCGAGAACGAGGGACATTTTTGGGCGTACCTTCCGAATGGGCAGCAGATCGAGCGATCAACTGCACCCTACAACCGGAATGTGTGAATCTTCAACGAAATCCGGGTGGGGTGATCCATTTCATACGTCCTGACTCTGGACGCCGTACGTCCTGACTCCGGACGCCCCGGCGCCAGGGGCGGCTACGGCTCCGGACGCCCCCGGTACCGGGACGACTACGGCTCCGGACGCCCGGTCACTCGTCCTTGTCCACCGGCTTCTCGTCGGCGAGCGAGGCGTCCAGCCGCGCCCGGGCGCCCTCCAGCCAGTGGCGGCACACCGTGGCCAGCTCCTCGCCGCGCTCCCACAGGGCGAGCGACTCCTCCAGGGTCGTGCCGCCCGCCTCCAGCCGGCGCACCACCTCGATCAGCTCGTCGCGCGCCTGCTCGTAACCGGGCGCCGCCGCGTCCGCCGCGTTTTCCGTATCCGTCCTGGCCATGCGAACCACCTCAGTAAAGAAAGTTAAGAGTCTTAAGCGGGGGCGGGGGATCCGCTCATTCGGTGACCCGCACCGTGAACTCGCCCTCCGCGACCCGGGCGCGCAGCTCCTCGGCCGCCGTCACCTCCGCCGGGGACCGTACGACCGTTCCGTCCGGGCGCTGGAGCACCGCGTACCCCCGCTCCAGCGTCGCCGCCGGGGAGAGCGCGACCACCCGCGCCAGGGTGTGCGACAGCTCGGAGTCCGCGCGGTCCAGCTGGTGCCGCAGCACCCGCCGGCTCCGGTCGGCCAGCGCGGACACCTCGGCCGCGCGCTCCTCGACCATCCGCCGCGGACGCCGCATCACCGGCCTGGCCAGCGCGTGGGCGAGACCGCGCTCCTCCCGGTCGAGCAACCCCCGTACGCTCCGCAGCGCCCGGTCCCGCAGCGCCTGCACCCGCTCCAGCTCCTCGCCGACGTCCGGCACGATCCGCTTCGCCGCGTCGGTCGGGGTCGAGGCCCTGACATCCGCGACGAGGTCCAGCAAAGGCGAGTCCGGCTCATGCCCGATCGCGGACACGACCGGCGTACGGCACGCGGCCACGGTCCGTACCAGCTGCTCGTCGGAGAACGGCAGCAGATCCTCCACACTGCCCCCGCCGCGCGCCACCACGATCACATCGACCTCCGGCAGCGCGTCCAGCTCCTCCACCGCCTGGACGACCTGCGCCACCGCGTTGACGCCCTGGACCGCCGTGTTCCGCACCTCGAACCGCACCGCGGGCCACCGCCGGCGCGCGTTCTCCAGCACGTCGCGCTCGGCCGCCGACGCCCGGCCGCACACCAGCCCGATCAGCTGCGGCAGAAAAGGCAGCGGCTTCTTGCGGTCCGCCGCGAACAGCCCCTCCGCGCCCAGGGACCGCTTCAGCCGCTCCAGCCGCACCAGCAGGTCACCGATGCCGACGGGCCGTATCTCCGTGGCGCGCAGCGACAACTGCCCGCGCGGCGCGTACCACTCGGGCTTCGCCCGCACCACGACCCGCGCGCCCTCGGAGACGACGTCCGCGATCGCGTCGAAGACCTGCCGGTAGCAGGTGACGCTCAGCGAGATGTCGTGCGACGGGTCGCGCAGCGTCAGGAAGACCACCCCCGCGCCCGGTCTGCGCGAGAGCTGGGTGATCTGCCCCTCGACCCAGATCCCGCCGAGCCGGTCGATCCATCCGCCGATGAGCCGCGACACCTCGCCGACGGGCAGCGGGGCCTCCGCGGTCGTGAGAAGAGCCATGGGAAGGAGCGTATCGGCCACCTCTGACATCGCCCGTCGTCGCGCCGCCGTCGTGCTGCCGTCGCGCCGCCGTCGTACGGGCCCGGTCCCGGCGGCAGGCAGACACCTCCGCCTGTTCTGAACGGCCTTACGATGGGAGGCATGACTGCTACGTCTCGCCCGTCGCCCGCCGCCACCCCCAGTGGAGACGCCGCGCGCCGCGCCGGCAAACGCGTCCTCCTCGCCGCTCCCCGCGGCTACTGCGCGGGTGTGGACCGCGCTGTGATCGCCGTGGAGAAGGCCCTGGAGCAGTACGGGGCGCCGATCTATGTCCGGCACGAGATCGTCCACAACAAATACGTCGTCAAGACCCTGGAGAACAAGGGCGCCATCTTCGTCGACAGGACGGCCGAGGTCCCCGAGGGGTCCATCGTCATGTTCTCGGCGCACGGCGTCGCCCCGGTCGTCCACGAGGAGGCCGCCGAGCGCCGGCTCGCCACCATCGACGCGACCTGCCCGCTGGTCACCAAGGTCCACAAGGAAGCCGTACGGTTCGCCGCCGAGGACTACGACATCCTGCTGATCGGCCACGACGGCCACGAAGAGGTCATCGGCACGTCCGGCGAGGCCCCCGACCACATCACGCTGGTCGACGGCCCCGAGGACGTCGCGAACGTCGAGGTCCGCGACGAGTCGAAGGTCGTCTGGCTCTCCCAGACCACGCTCTCCGTCGACGAGACGATGGAGACGGTCGACGCCCTCAAGCAGAAGTTCCCGCTGCTGATCGCGCCGCCGAGCGACGACATCTGCTACGCCACGCAGAACCGGCAGATCGCGGTCAAGCAGATGGGCGCCGACGCGGATCTGGTGATCGTCGTCGGCTCCAAGAACTCCTCCAACTCGGTACGGCTGGTCGAGGTCGCCCTCGGCGCCGGCGCGGGCTCCTCGTACCTGGTGGACGGCGCGGACGAGATCGAAGAGGCATGGCTCGACGGCGTCACCACGGTCGGCGTCACCTCGGGCGCGTCCGTACCGGAGGTACTGGTCGAGGGCGTCCTGGAGTGGCTCTCGCAGCACGGCTTCGAGGATGTCGAGATCGTCAAGGCCGCCGAGGAGACGATCACCTTCTCGCTCCCGAAGGAGCTGCGCCGGGACCTGCGGGCCGAGGCGGCGGAGCTGGCCAAGAAGTAAGGGCGCGTACCGGCCGGTACGCCGCCCGTGTGCCACGTATCGGACGTCACTGTCGGAGGCTGGCCGTAACGTTGTGTCCATGAACGTCTTCGGAGTGGACATCGGCGGTACGGGCATCAAGGGCGCGCCGGTCGATCTGGACCGTGGTGACCTGGTCGAACCGCGTTACAAAGTACTCACGCCGCACCCGGCGACGCCCGACGCCATCGCCGACGGCGTCGTCGAGGTCGTCCGGCACTTCGGCTGGTCGGGCCCGGTCGGCATCACCTTCCCCGGCGTGGTCACGGGATCCGTGATCCGCACCGCCGCGAATGTCGACAAGACCTGGATCGGTACGGACGCGGGACAGCTGCTGGGCGACCGGCTCAGCCTGCGGGCGACCGTCCTGAACGACGCGGACGCGGCGGGCGTCGCCGAGATGGCGTTCGGCGCCGGGCGCGGCCGGAAGGGCACGGTCCTGCTGCTGACCTTCGGTACGGGCATCGGCAGCGCCCTCTTCATGGACGGCAAGCTCGTGCCCAACACGGAGCTGGGCCATCTGGAGCTGCACGGCCGCGACGCGGAGAAGCACGCCTCGACGAAGGCCAAGGACGACGAGGATCTCAGCTGGGAGCACTGGGCCCACCGGGTGCAGAAGTATCTGGCCCATGTGGAGATGCTGTTCTCGCCCGAGCTGATCATCATCGGCGGCGGGGTGAGCCGCAAGGCCGACAAGTTCCTGCCGCTGATCAAGGGGATCAGGGCGGAGATGGTCCCGGCGGAGCTTCAGAACAACGCGGGAATCGTGGGCGCGGCGATGGCGGCGGCGGGCCGCTGAAGCGCGAGCGCCGAAACCGAACAGATCCCCGGCCTCATGCCCGGGGGCGCGTCCGGGGGAACGCCGCTCCCGGGCGCCGGGCGGCGGCCTCCCGGGTGAGCCGCCGCCGGCTCAGCTGCCGGACCTTGCGTACGGACACGATGAGCCCGGCGACGAGCGTCCCGCCGTACAGCCAGCCGGCATGTACGGCGAGCGTGGTGACCAGCCCCATGACCTGCCCGCCGAAGCCCTCCGTGCCTCCGGCGACGGGCAGGACGCCGAGGGCGAAGGCGATGGGCACGGCGATCGGCGCCGTCACCAGGTCCGCCGTCCGGACCCAGAGCGCCGTCACGGCGCTGACCGGCAGGAACAGCAGCCCGTAGACAAAGAGCGAGCCCTCGAAGAGCAGCTGGTCGAGGAAGGCGAAGAAGAGCATCGTGGCGGTCGCGAACAGCCCGGCGCCCAGGCCGGTGAAGCGGGGATTGGGCAGCCGGCGCAGATGGAGCACCACCGGCGGGACCTGCCGCCGGCGCGCCGACGGCGGGTGCGGCGCAGCGCCGCCACCGGTCGCCGTGCGCTGCGCCGCGAGGGGCCGCTGCTGCCGGTGACGGCGCGGGGGCTGGTATGTCCTCTGCTGCTCCACCCGGACAACGTAGGCGGCGAAGGGGGACGAATCGGGTGCGGGACACGCGCTTTGGGAAATCCGGCAAACCTTCGGGCCACGTTCGAGTCACCCGGGCGTGTCACGACCGGCGCGCGGACCACGACGGGGACGTCCCGCACCGGGCGAGGGAGGCGGGCGGGCGCCCGTAAACTGGGCGACCGGTCCTCAAAAAGCCGGCGGCACCGCCCGCCGGCAGCCCTCACTCCAGGAAGTCGCCAACGTGTCGCTCACGATCGGAATCGTCGGTCTGCCGAATGTCGGCAAGTCGACCCTGTTCAACGCCCTGACCAAGAACGACGTGCTGGCGGCCAACTACCCGTTCGCCACCATCGAGCCCAACGTCGGCGTCGTCGGCGTCCCCGACCCGCGGCTGAACCAGCTCGCGGAGATCTTCGGCTCCCAGAAGATCCTCCCGGCCACGGTCGACTTCGTCGACATCGCGGGCATCGTGCGCGGCGCCTCGGAGGGCGAGGGGCTGGGCAACAAGTTCCTGGCGAACATCCGTGAGTCCGACGCGATCTGCCAGGTCATCCGGGCCTTCAAGGACGAGAACGTCGTCCACGTCGACGGCAAGGTCTCGCCCAAG
Organism: Streptomyces paludis; assembly: GCF_003344965.1. Taxonomy (NCBI): domain Bacteria; kingdom Bacillati; phylum Actinomycetota; class Actinomycetes; order Kitasatosporales; family Streptomycetaceae; genus Streptomyces; species Streptomyces paludis. The sequence continues at coordinate 5,200,096 of NZ_CP031194.1, forward strand.
GACGACATCGAGACGATCAACACCGAGCTGATCCTCGCCGACCTCCAGACCATCGAGAAGGTCCTGCCGCGCCTCCAGCGCGAGTCGCGCATCAAGAAGGACGTGGTGAGCCAGGTCAAGGCGATCGAGGAGGCCCAGGCCATCCTGGAGCGGGGCGACACCCTCTTCTCGGCCGGCATCGTCCAGGGCACGGAGAAGGCCGAGCCGCTGCGCGAACTGCACCTGCTCACGACGAAGCCGTTCCTCTACGTCTTCAACGTGGACGAGGAAGAGCTGACCGACGACGCCTTCAAGGCCGACCAGCGCGCCCTGGTCGCCCCCGCCGAGGCCATCTTCCTCAACGCCAAGCTGGAGTCCGACCTCGCCGAACTCGACGACGAGGAAGCCCTCGAACTCCTCCAGTCCGTAGGCCAGCAGGACCCCGGCCTCGCCACCCTCGCCCACGTGGGCTTCCGCACCCTCGGCCTCCAGACCTACCTCACGGCCGGCCCCAAGGAATCCCGCGCCTGGACCATCAAACAGGGCGCCACGGCCCCCGAGGCGGCCGGTGTCATCCACACCGACTTCCAGAAGGGCTTCATCAAGGCCGAGGTCATCTCCTTCGCCGACCTGATCGAAACCGGCTCAGTAGCCGACGCCCGCGCAGCCGGCAAGGCCCGCATGGAGGGCAAGGAGTACGTGATGCAGGACGGCGACGTGGTGGAGTTCCGCTTCAACGTCTGAACGCATGAGAAAGCGCCACGTTGACCGCCTGGCACGCGGCGGTTCATAAGGGGTCGGCTCCTTCGGGGAGGCGGCCCCTTTGCCTTGTCGTGGATGGAGAGGTTGTCATCCTCGCGGCCTGCTACCGCTGCTGACCGCGGAACCGGTGGGGTGGTTCTGGCGTCGGTGAGTTGTATGGAGACGCGTGGGTGGGCTGGGTGTTTGGCAGTGGTGGGTGGGTTTTTTGTGGGGCTTGGGGTGTGGAGTCATGGGGCGCGGCCGGGGTTGGTGGGGGTGTTTGAGGGGGAGCGGGACTGGAGTCTCGTTTATGTCGAGCTGCCGCTGCTGGTGGTCGGGATGCCGGCGCTCGCGATGGGGGTCTGGGCGTTGGGGGTCGGGGGGTTCAAGGTTCGGGAGGGGGTGGCCGCGGGGGTTGTGGTCGGGGTGGTGGCGCTGGCCGCCTGGGGTGGGGTGGAGTGGCTGGCGGTACGGACCGAGCCGTTCACCCGGGGGCCGTTGTGAGCCCTGTCGGGCGTGGTTGGTTCTTGGTTACGGATAGTTCGGTGATTCCTGGTGGCTCGGCGCCGGGGGGTGTTCGTACCGTCACCCTTACCTCGCTTGCCTCCGCGCCCGGTCTCAGCGACGCACAGAACTCCGCGATCCCGCGCAGCAGCGGCCAGCCGCGCTCGCGCAGCCAGTCGATCCTGGTCGCGGTGGGGGACCAGTCGGCGGAGTACTCGCCGCAGGCGCGGGGTGGGGCGGGGAGCCTGTGGTTTTCCGGCGCGGGCGGGCCGTGTACGGCAGTCTGCACGGCATGAAACGGATTGATCTGAACAGCGACCTCGGCGAAGGCTTCGGCGCGTGGCGGCTGGGGGACGACGACGCCCTGCTCTCCGTCGTGACCAGCGCCAACGTCGCCTGCGGCTTCCACGCGGGCGACCCGACCGTGATGCGGAAGGTCTGCGAGGGCGCCGCCCGGCGCGGGGTCGCGATCGGGGCCCAGGTCGGCTACCGCGATCTGGCCGGCTTCGGCAGGCGCTTCATCGACATGGACCCGGCGGAACTCGTCAACGACGTCCTCTACCAGCTCGCCGCCCTCGACGGCTTCGCCCGGGTGGCCGGGGCGCGGGTCGCGTACGTCAAACCGCACGGCGCCCTCTACAACGCGATCGTCCACCACGAGGAGCAGGCCGCCGCCGTGGTGACGGCCGTACGGCTGTACGACCCGGCCCTGCCGGTGCTCGGGCTGCCCGGCAGCGCGTGGCTGCGGCGGGCCGGGGAGGCCGGACTCCGCTGTGTGCGGGAGGCGTTCGCCGACCGGGCGTACACGCCGAGCGGCACCCTCGTGCCGCGCCGTGAGCCCGGCGCGGTCCTGCACGACCCCGACGCGATCGTCGCCCGCTGTCTGCGGCTGGTCACCGACGGGGTGATCCGCGCCGTCGACGGCACCGAGGTCCCGGTCGAGGCCGACTCCCTGTGCGTGCACGGCGACACCCCGGACGCGGTGGCGATCGCCCGGCTGCTGCACGCGGAACTCACCCGCGCGGGCCACGGTCCCCGGCCCTTCACCGGCCGATGACGCCGCCGCCGGCTCTTTCGGTGCGTGCCGTGGGCAGCGCGGCGCTGATCGTCGACCTCGCCGGCACCGGCGAGGTGCTCGCCCTGCGGGCCGCGCTGGAGCGTGAAATCCCGAATGGTGTAAGGGAGTTGATCGCCGCCGCCCGTACCCTGCTGATCACCTACGACCCGGCGGCCACCGGGCACGAGGCGCTGGCCGCCGAGGTGACGCGCCGGGCCGCCGCCGTGACGGGCGGCGCGACCGGCGATACACCGGGCGCGGCGGGGGCCGCTCTCGCACCGCTGACCGTGCCCGTACGGTACGACGGCCCAGACCTCGCCCAGGCCGCCGCCCTGACCGGGCTGACGACGGCCCAGGTGATCGCCCGGCACACCGCGCCCGACTACACCGTGGCCTTCGCCGGCTTCGCCCCCGGCTTCGGCTATCTGACCGGGACGGACCCGGCCCTGCGGCTGCCCCGGCGCGCCGAGCCGCGTACGGAGGTGCCCGCCGGGGCCGTCGCGGTGGCGGACGGGTTCACCGGGATCTACCCTCGCTCCTCGCCGGGCGGCTGGCAGCTCCTCGGCACGACCTCGCTCCCCCTCTGGGACGAGCGGCGCGATCCGCCGGCCCTGCTGGTCCCGGGCCGGACCGTACGGCTGCGGGAGGTGCCGCGATGAGCGCGCCGGCCGTACGGAACGTACGGGTACGGCGCGCGCGGGCCCTGGTGATTCTCGATCCCGGTCCGCTGACCACCCTTCAGGATCTGGGCCGGCCCGGCTGGGCCCATCTCGGGGTGACCGCCTCGGGCGCCGCCGACCTTCCCTCCCTGGCGCTGGCCAACCGTCTCGTCGGCAACCCGGAGCACACCGCCGCGCTGGAGACCACCTACGGCGGGCTGCGGGTGCGGATCGACGCGCGCGGGGCCGACGGGGCGCCCGGCACCGTCTGGGCCGCGCTCACCGGGGCGCCCTGCCCGGCGGCGCTGGACGGGCGGCCGCTCGGGATGGACGTGCCCTTCGCGGTGGCCGACGGGCAGGTGCTTGCGCTCGGCGCGCCCGTGGCCGGGCTGCGTACGTACCTCGCGGTGCGCGGTGGCCCGGAGGTGCCCGCCACGCTCGGCTCGCGCTCCACCGATCTGCTGTCGGGGCTCGGCCCCGCGCCGCTGGCGGCCGGGGACGTCCTGCCGCTGGCCCCGCCGGGCGGCGCCATGCCGGGTGTGGACCTCGCTCCGCGTGCCGCGCTGCCCAGGGACTTCGTCCTGAGGGTCGTCCCCGGGCCCCGGGACGACTGGTTCGACGCGGCGGCGGTCGCGGCGCTGTACGGCGAGGTGTGGACCGCCACCAGCCGGTCCAACCGGGTGGGGGTACGGCTCGCCGGGCCGGTCCTCGGCCGGGCCCGGGCGGGCGAGCTGCCCGCCGAGGGCATGGTGCGTGGCGCGCTCCAGGTGCCGCCCAACGGGCAGCCGATCCTGTTCCTCGCCGACCATCCGGTCACCGGTGGCTATCCGGTCATCGGGGTCGTGCACGCGGCGGATCTGCCGCTGGCGGGGCAGCTGCCGCCGGGGGCGGCCGTACGGTTCCGGAAGCCTCGGTGATGACGATCCCGTCCTTCTGTACAGCCGCCACCGGAGCCACCGAAAAGCCATCCTTACAGATGAGCCGGGGTGTAAACCCCGGCTCATCACTTCAGGTGAAACCCTGGCCCATGCTTGCGGTCAACAACCCACGGTTGCCACTCTGTTGCTGTCTGTCAAGCTGATGGGAGTGGCCCGTGGCCTTCGGTGAGCAGCCCGCCTATCTGCGCGTTGCGAGCGAATTGCGCGAGAAGATCGTCAACGGTGATCTGCCGCCGCACACCCGGCTGCCGTCGCAGGCCCGTATCCGCCAGGAGTACGGCGTCTCGGACACGGTCGCGCTGGAAGCACGCAAGGTGCTGATGGCCGAGGGGCTGGTCGAAGGCCGCTCCGGGTCGGGGACGTATGTCAGGGAGCGGCCGGTGCCGCGCCGGATCGCCCGCTCCGGCTACCGGCCGCCGGCCGGCTCCAGCCCGTTCCGGCAGGAGCAGTCGGAGGCCGGGGCGCGCGGGACCTGGGAGTCCAGGAGCGACCAGCGGGAGGCGCCCCCGGAGATCGCCGAGCGGCTGGGGATCGAGCCGGGGGAGCGCGTCATGCGTACGCGCTACGTCTTCCGGGACGGCGGCGAGCCGATGATGCTCTCGACGTCCTGGGAACCCCTCACGGTCACCGGGCGCACCCCGGTGATGCTGCCCGAGGAGGGCCCCCTCGGGGGCTGCGGGGTGGTCGAGCGGATGGCGGCCATCGACATCGTCGTGGACAACGTGGTGGAGGAGGTCGGCGCGCGCCCGGGGCTCGCGGAGGAGCTGCTGGCGCTCGGGGGAGTCCCCGGCCATGTGGTGATGGTCCTGGAGCGGACGTACTTCGCGTCCGGACGGGCAGTGGAGACGGCGGACGTGGTCATCCCCGCCGACCGGTACCGACTCGCGTATCACCTCTCTGTCAAGTGACTGGTATCGGACGTTGTTGTCCGCCCATGTGATCCCGCGCCGGTTCCCGGACCGGCGCGGGATGTCCTTTTTCATGCCGCTCGTACGGACTTGACGGGGCGTACGGGGCGCCCGTGACGGGGGTGTGCCGAGGTTGGGGGGCGTGAACAGGGCGTTTCCGCCCCCTGGTTTTCGGCGTTTTGTTGGCCGGATGCGTATCTCTTGGTGAAAACACGTATCCGCTCAGTAAAGGTCAGGCGTACGCTCAGGCATATGCAGATTGCGGTTTCCTGGAGATCAGCGGAGAGATGCAGGTCGGCGGCGGGGGGAGCGCGATGAACGACGGCGGATCCGGGCTCCCCTGGCTGGTGATACGGCAGGACGACAACGGTGCGCGCTACCGCGTCGGCCGGTATGCGACGCAGGACGAGGCGCAGAAAATAGCCGACAGCCTGGATGGGCGCGGGCACAAGCAGTTGTACTCGGTGGAGCGGATCGGTCAGACGACTCCCTGACCCCTGCCCGTACGGGCAGGAGCGGGGCTGGGCGGGGCAGGTCATGGCCGGGGCAGGGCGCAGGCGCGTGCCGGGCGGTGCCCGGGTCCTGCCTCGGGAGAGGCGCGCCCTAGGCTCCCCGTATGAACGTGAGTGATCGTGTCGTGGTGGCCGGCGCGGTGTGCGACCGGGGGCGGCTGCTGGCCGCGCGCCGGAGCGCGCCGCCCGAGCTGGCCGGCCGCTGGGAGCTGCCCGGCGGCAAGGTGGAGCCGGGGGAGCTGCCCGAGGAGGCGCTCGTCCGCGAGCTGCGCGAGGAACTCGGTGTGGAGGCGCGGCCGGTGGAGCGGATCCCCGGCGCCTGGCCGCTGAAGCCCGGTCTTGTCCTCCAGGTGTGGACGGCCGCGCTGGTCTCCGGCACGCCCCGGCCGCTGGAGGACCACGACGAGCTGCGCTGGCTCGGCCCGGACGAGATCCATACCGTCGACTGGCTCGACCAGGACCGCCCGGCCGTCGCCGAGGCCGCCGGGCGGCTGCGCGCGCATCCGGTCTGACATCCGGTCTGACGGTCTGATGCGGTTGATCTGGCGCGGTCGGTGTGATCGGGGCAGCGGGATGCGGTAGTTGTCACGATTATCGGGTATATCCCTCTTTGCCCGCCCGGACAGACCCGGTCGGGCCCAGTGGTCCACCGTCGGTCCGGGGATGTGGTCGGCTTGCTCGACACCGAGGACGGCGCGCGCGCCGAGTGGACCTTCGCCGCCGCACCCGACGCCGTACGCACCGCCCGCCATGTCGTGCGCGACACGCTCCGTGACTGGAGCCTGCCCGTCGCGGTGGCCGAGACGGCGGTCCTGCTCGTGAGCGAGCTGGTGACCAACTCCCTGCGCTACGCCTCCGGACCCATCGGGGTACGGCTCGCGGCCGGCGGCCCGGTCGTCGCCGGCCGGCCCGCGCTTCTCGTGGAAGTCTCCGATCCGCTGCCGGATCCCCCCGTCGAACGTCCTGCCGGTCCCGACGACGAAGGGGGCCGGGGGCTGGGGCTGGTGGCCGGTTCCGCGCGGCGCTGGGGGACTCGGCGCGGGAAGACGGGTAAGACCGTGTGGTTCGAGCTGCCCCTCTCTGGTTAGAAGTGTGAAGGGACAACGATCACGCTTGGACTCGGCTCAAAAGAAGCGAGAGTGTGCTGTGATCGTGAACGGCGTGCCGGCCGGGGCCGTAGTGCTGAATACTGCGGGCAAGGCCGGTCCGGTGCGTGAGCTGGAGGGGACGGTCGCGTGAGCGAGATATCTGGGGCGGCGGGCGACGTCGTATGGCAGAGCAGTCCGCCCGGCTCTATCTATGACTACATCAGGGCCGCTTCCTTCTCGATCGGCCCCGACGGCCTGATCGATCAGTGGAGCGAGCGGGCCGCCGAGCTGTTCGGCATGGGTGCGCACCAGGTCAGAGGCAGGGACCCGGTCGAGGTGCTGATGCCTTCCGAGCTGCGGCCACGCGGCCGTCGCAAGGTCAAGGAGATCCTCGACGGCAAGGAGTGGACCGGGCTCGTCCCGTTCCGCGCGGTGGGGGGCAGGGGGCCCCAGGGGCTCGCCGAGGTCTATGTGATGCCGAGCGAGACGGAGAGCGGTGAACGGGCCGCGCTCTGCATCGTCGTGGACGTCCACGCGCTGCGCCGGATCGAAACCGACCTTGCCTCGTCGCAGGCCATTTTCGGCCAATCTCCCTTCGGCTTTCTCCTCTTCGGAACGGACCTGAAGGTCCGCCGCGCCAACGAGCGGTTCGCCACCGTCTTCGGCGGCGGCGTCACCGATCACCGGGGACGTACGGCGTACGACTACCTCTCCCGCGCCGAGGCCGACCGGCTGACCGCCGCGCTCAAGCGGGTCCTGGAGACCGGACAGCCCGTCACCGATCTCCCGATCGTCGGCGTCCGGCCGGCCGACCAGGAGCGCCGCAACTGGTCGATGAACCTCTACCGCGTCCACAGCGGTTCCGGGCGCGCCATCGGCATCGCCGGCGTCGGTACGGATGTCACACACCGTCACGCCGCCGCCCGTGAGGCCGCCAGCGCCCGCCGTAACCTCGCGCTCCTCAACGAGGCGAGCGCCCGGATCGGCAACTCGCTCGATCTGGAGACCACCGCGCGCGAGCTGCTCGATGTCGCCGTGCCCGGCTTCTGCGATCTCGCCTCCGTCGACCTCTACCAGTCGCTGCTCACCGGCGAGGAGGCACCGCCGGGGCGCTGGGAGTCCTCGGGTGCCGAGTCCGGCGGCGGCAGCGCCCGGCTGCGGCGGGTCGCCTTCGCGAGCGCCGTCTCCGACGGTCCGCTGACCGGGCCCGTCGGCACCGACGACGAGGAGTACGTACCGCCGGAGGTCGGCGCCGTCCACCGCTTCCCGTTCAGCTCGCTCAGCGCGAGCGCCCTGCGCAGCGGTCAGGTCCGGGCCATCCCGGGCGAGCCGGGCAGCCTCGTCCAGTCCAGCTTCGCCGTTCCGATGGTCGCGCACGACACCGTCATCGGGCTCGTCTCCTTCTCCCGTACGAAGGGCAGCGAACCGTTCGGCGAGCGGGACCGCGCCCTCGCCGTGGAGCTGGCCGCGCGCGCCGCCGTCTGTATCGACAACGCCCGCCTCTACCGCCGGGAGCACGAGCGCGCGCTGATCCTCCAGCGCAGCCTGCTGCCGCCCGGCGACCCGGAGGCCGCCGGGCTGGACATCGCCTGTCGCTATCTGCCCGGCAACACGGCCACGGAGGTCGGCGGCGACTGGTTCGACGTCATCGAACTGCCCGGCCACCGCACCGCGCTCGTCGTCGGTGACGTCATGGGGCGCGGGCTGCGGGCCGCCGTCGCCATGGGGGAGCTGCGTACGGCCGTACGGACCCTGGCGCTGCTCGACCTGGAGCCGGCCGAGGTGCTCTCCGCGCTGGACGAGATCGCGCGCGGACTCGGCACCCCCAGCGGCGCCCAGCAGGCGTCGCGGGTCGCGCACAAGTCGCGGGACGCCGACCTCTCCGAGGTCTACCTCGCCACCTGTGTGTACGCGGTCTACGACCCGGTCACCCGGCGCTGCACCTTCGCCAACGCCGGCCATCTCCCGCCCGCCCTGGTCGAACCGGGCGAGGAGGCGCTGATGCTCGACGTACCGCCGGGGATGCCGCTCGGGGTGGGCGGCGAGCCCTTCGAACAGGTCGAGGTGGACCTGCCGGAGGGATCGCTCCTCGCGCTCTACACGGACGGGCTCGTGGAGTCCCGGGACCAGCCGCTCGACGAGGGGCTGACCGCGCTGCGCGCCGCCCTCGCCAACGCCGGCCGGCCGCTGGAGGACGTCTGCGACCATGTGCTGAACACCCTCGACACCCGGCACGGCGAGGACGACATCGCCCTGCTCATGGCCCGGATCCAGGGGCTGCCGGACAACGCGGTCGGCGACTGGCAACTCCCGCGCGAGCCGCGCTCGGTGGGCCGCGCCCGGGAACTCTCCCGCGCGCAGCTGATCGCCTGGGATCTCGAACCGCTGGTCGACACGGTGGAGCTGCTGGTCAGCGAGCTGGTGACCAACGCCCTGCGGTACGGCGAAGGAGAGATCAGGCTGCGGCTGCTGCGGGACCGGACGCTCGTCTGCGAGGTCTGGGACGGCGGGCTCGTACAGCCGCGCCGGCGCCGGGCCCGCGACACCGACGAGGGCGGCCGGGGGCTGCAACTGGTCGGGCTGCTGAGCGCCGCGTGGGGCTCGCGCCGTACCCCGCGCGGCAAGTCGGTCTGGTTCGAACTCGCGCTGCCCGACGGGGACAGGGCGCCCGCCGAGCCGACGGTGGAGCAGCTGCTGAGCATGTACTGACGGCGGCGGTACGGGCCGGTGCCGGTGTCCTCCCGCTCTCTTCTCCGGGCCGGTGAGGTACGGGGGAACACCGGCCGTGCCGTGTCCGTGCCGTCAGGCGGACTTCAGCGCCGCCAGCCGCGCCTCGACCTCCGCGCTGTCCCCGAGGCTGTCCAGCCGCTCGAACTGCGCGTCCAGGGACGACGCCGCCAGCTCCTGCTTGCCCGCCGCCCGCGCCTCCTCACGCCGTACCTTGTCCTCGAAGCGGCCGATCTCGCTCGTCGGATCGAGGACGTTGATGCTCTTGACCGCGTCCATCATCTGGTTCTGCGCCCGCGCCGACCTGTCCCGCGCCACCAGCTCGTCGCGCTTGGCGCGCAGCTCGGTCAGCTTGGCCCGCATCCGCTCCAGACCGGTCCTGAGCTTCGCCACCACCTCCGTCTGCGCTGCGATGGTCGGCTCGGCCGTCCGGGCCTCCTTCTCCGACTGGAGCTGCCGCTCCAGCGCCACCTTGGCGAGATTGTCGAAGGTGTCCGCGTCCGCCGTCCGGCCGCCCGCGCGCAGTTCGTCGGCCTTCCTGCTGGCCGCGAGCGCCTTCACACCCCACTCCTGGGCCGCCTCGGTGTCCTCCCGGTGGTCCTGCTCCAGCAGCCGCAGATTGCCGATGGTGGCGGCCACGGCCTCCTCCGCCTCCGCGATGTTGTTCGTGTAGTCGCGGATCAGCTGGTCCAGCAGCTTCTGGGGATCCTCGGCCTGGTCGAGAAGGGCGTTGATATTGGCCTTCGCCAGCTGGGTGACACGGCCGAGAATGGTCTGCTTCGTCATGGTTCCGCTCCTCGCGCGGGAAATGGGGAAGGGAAAGGTGAAAGGTGATGAGGTGGCGGGTCGTACGTCGGAGAGGCGGCGGGTCGTACGTCAGAAACGGCCGCCCCCGCCCATCCGGCCGCGCGTCCCGCCCCCGCCGAAGCTGCCCGGACCGCCGCCCCCGCCGCCGAAGCCTCCGCCACCGAATCCACCGCCCCGGCCGTAACCGGAACCGCGTCCCCCGCCGCCGAGCAGGCCGCCCAGCAGGATGCCGCCGAGCACCGCGCCGCCCATGCCGCCGCTCCCGCCGCCGTACGGGCCGCTCCCGTACGGGCCGCCGCCGTACCGGCTCCCGTACGACCGCACGTCCCGCTCGGCCAGCTCCTGCGCCTGCCGGGCCAGCGCGTCCGCCCGCTGCGCCTCGGCCAGCGCGGACTGGGCGTCGCCCGTCGCCGCCCGCCCGCGCGCCCACTCCAGCCGGCGCTGCGACTCCGCCAGCCGGGTGCGGGCCTCGCTGCCGACCGCGCCCCGGTGCGTGGTGACGTAGTCGGCGGCGGCGCCGATCGCCGAGCCGGCCGTGAGCATCGCCTGGTCGAGGAGCGTGCCCGCCCGGCGGTCGCCCGCCTCGCGCTCGCGCGCCCCGGTCAGCGCCTCGTCCAGCACCGCGTCCGCCTCCTCGACCCGGCGCAGGGCGTCGATCGGGTCGTACCGCCCGCCGGCGCCGCTCTCCGCCCGTACCTCCTGGACCACCGCCTCCGCGCGGCCGATCCGGCCCTGGAGGTCGGCCGTCGACACCCCGGCGGTGGTGCCCTTCAGCAGACCGCGCGCGTCCGCGAGATCCGTCTCCGTCTCCGTGAGCGCGCCGGGGAGCCGCCCGGCGGCCTCCGCCAGCTCCCGCGCGCGCCGCTCGACCGCCTCGGCCAGCGTGGCCGCCTGCCCGGCGGCGCTCTCGGCGGCCCGTACGTGCACGGCGGCCCGGCCGTTGTCCCCGGCGGCGACCAGCCGGCCCGCCTCGGCCAGCGCGGTGGCCGTGAAGGTCAGCCGGTCCGCGGCCTGCTCGGCGCTGTCCGCGACCGGCGCGGCGGCCGAGTCCGCGTACCGCTCGCGCAGGGCCGCCAGGGTCTCGCGGGCCGTCGCGACCCGGCCCGTCAGCTCCTGGTAGGACGCCGTGACGGTGTCAAGCGCGCGCGGCGCGTTGCGCTCCAGCGCCCGGAGCCGGTCGAACGCCTCGGACTCCGCGTCCAGCCGCCGGTCCGCCTCCGCGCAGCGCGCGATGATCTCCGCCAGCATCCGGCGGCGGGTGGCGTCGTCCTCCGGATACGCGTCGTCCAGCTCCTGGCGCAGCCGGAACGCCACGGTCAGCTCGCCCCTCGCGAAGGCCACCGCGTCCGTGAAGGGCGCCGCGGCCTCCTCGCCGAACTGCGCGGTGGCGAAGCCCAGTTCCTCCTGGCTGGTGCGCAGCGCGTCGTCCGTCTCGACCAGGACGCGCCGCGCCCGGCCGTCCAGCTCGGCGAGCGGGACCTCGGCGGGCGGCTGCGGCCGGTACGGGCCCGTACCCCAGCCGCCGTTCCCGTCCCCGGGTCCGCCCCCGCGCCCGCCGCCCGGTGTCGTACGGGACGCCGCCCGCCGTCTGCGCTTGGCGAAGGTGTACGCGGCGATCCCGGCCGCGGCGAGCACCACGACGACCGGCAGCACCAGATTCACCGCCGCGCCCCCGCCCGTCGCCGCGCCGCCCGGATCGGCCGGCCCGGGGGTGATGGCGGGGGTCGGCACGGGCCGGCCCGCCAGCACCGCCCCGTAACCGTCCGCCGCGCCGATCGCCGCCCCCGCCCAGTCGTTCTGCCGCAGCGCGGGCTCGACGGCGGTCCTGGCGACCTCGGCGAGCTGCGCGGCGGTGAAGGGCGCGGCGGGGTCGGCCGAGTAGGCGTAGACCCGGTCGTGGGTGGCGACCGCGAGCAGCACATCGTCCCGGCCGAGGCCGCCCCGGGCGGCCGTCGTGTCGGCCCAGCTCTGCGCGGAGTGCCCGGAGAAGTCCCGTACGTACACGACGAACAGCTGGACGTGCCGCTCGCTGTCGAGCCGCTCCAGCGCCCGGCTCACCTCGCCCCTCCGGGTGCCGAGCGCGCCCACCTTGTCGGTGATCTGGCCCTGGCGGTCCAGCGGCACCGGCTGCTCGGCGCGGGCGGTACCGGAGGCACCGGTGCCGGACACCGCGAGCCAGCAGCCGAGGAGCAGCGCGGCGACGAGGCTCCGGAGGCGGGCGCGGCGCACGGAGGTCATCACAATTCGGAGGTTATGTCCGCACGGGAAAGCCCGCGACCGGACACCTCTACCGGATCCTCGTCCGCGAGAGGGCTGCCCCTGCGCTCACTCCCGTCTGCGGCCGATCTTGTTGCCCAGCCACACCAGCGGGTCGTACTTGCGGTCCACCGCGCGTTCCTTCAGCGGGATCAGCGCGTTGTCCGTGATCCGGATGCCCTCGGGGCACACCTCCGTACAGCACTTGGTGATGTTGCAGTAGCCGAGTCCATGCTCGTCCTGCGCGCTCCGTGCCCGGTCGATCCCCGACTCCCCGGCCGCGTCCAGCGGATGCATGTCCAGCTCGGCCACCCGCATCAGGAAGCGCGGACCTGCGAACGCGGGCTTGTTCTCCTCGTGGTCCCGGACCACATGACAGGTGTCCTGGCACAGGAAGCACTCGATGCACTTACGGAACTCCTGCGAGCGCTCCACATCGATCTGCCGCATCCGGTACGCGCCCGCCGCGACCCCGGGCGGCGGGACGAACGCCGGGATCTCCCGCGCCTTCGCGTAGTTGAAGGACACGTCCGTGACCAGATCGCGGATCACCGGGAAGGCGCGCAGCGGGGTGACCGTCACCGTCTCGTCGCGCGGGAAGACGGACATCCGGGTCATGCAGAGCAGCCGGGGCCGCCCGTTGATCTCCGCGCTGCACGAACCGCACTTGCCCGCCTTGCAGTTCCAGCGCACGGCGAGATCCGGGGCGGCGGTCGCCTGGATCCGGTGGATGATGTCGAGGACGACCTCCCCCTCGTTGACCTCGACGGCGAAGTCGGTCAGCTCCCCGCCGTCCGTGTCGCCGCGCCAGACCCTGAACTTCGCTTCGTAGGACGAGGAGGGCGAGGGCGAGGAGGTGGGCGTGTTCATGCTTGAAGCTCCTCTTCGGCGAGGTACTTGACCAGCTCTTCCTTGTCGAACAGCGCGAGCAGGTCCGGACGGATGGGCTCGGTGGTCCGCCGGGTCAGCGCGATCCGGCGGCCCTCGATCGCGCAGTGGAGATTGATCCGGCGCCAGTGGCGCGCCATCCCCGGCCAGTCCTCGCGGGTGTGGCCGCCCCGGCTCTCCGTACGCTCCAGGGCCGCCCGCGCGACACACTCGCTGACCAGCAGCATGTTGCGCAGATCGAGGGCGAGGTGCCAGCCGGGGTTGAACTGCCGGTGGCCCTCGACGACCACGCGCTCGGCCCGTTCGCGCAGCTCGGCGAGGCGATCCAGGGCCCGTGCGATCTCGGACTCACGGCGGATGATGCCGACCAGGTCGTGCATCGTCCGCTGGAGTTCCTGATGGACGGTGTACGGGTTCTCGGCGGCGGCTCCACGGCCCGTATCCGCGCCGTCCGCGCCGTCCGTGTCCGCGCCGAACGGGCGCAGCGCCTCCCGCGCCGCCGCGTCGATCCCCGCCTCGTCCGGCGCGGGGCGTACGCCGCCCAGCCCGGCCGCGTAGCCGGCCGCGTACAGCCCGGCCCGCCGTCCGAAGACCAGCAGGTCGGAGAGCGAGTTTCCGCCGAGCCGGTTGGAGCCGTGCATACCGCCCGCGACCTCGCCCGCCGCGTACAGCCCGGGGACGCCCGGCGTGGCGGCGGTCTCCGAGTCGACGGCGATACCGCCCATCACGTAGTGGCAGGTCGGGCCGACCTCCATGGCCTCCGCCGTGATGTCGACATCGGCCAGCTCCTTGAACTGGTGGTACATCGACGGCAGCCGGCGCCGGATCACCTCGGCCGGCATCCGGGTCGAGACATCGAGGAAGACACCGCCGTGCGGCGAGCCGCGCCCCGCCTTGACCTCGGAGTTGATGGCGCGGGCCACCTCGTCGCGGGGGAGCAGCTCGGGCGGGCGGCGGTTGCGGTCGGGGTCCTCGTACCAGCGGTCGCCCTCGGCCTCGGTCTCCGCGTACTTCTCCTTGAAGACATCGGGGATGTAGTCGAACATGAAGCGCCGGCCCTCGGAGTTGCGCAGCACCCCGCCGTCCCCGCGCACCGATTCGGTGACGAGGATGCCCTTGACCGAGGGCGGCCAGACCATACCGGTCGGATGGAACTGGACGAACTCCATGTTCAGCAGGGGCGCGCCCGCGAGCAGCGCCAGCGCGTGGCCGTCGCCGGTGTACTCCCAGGAGTTCGAGGTGACCTTGAAGGACTTGCCGATGCCGCCGGTGGCGAGGACCACGGCGGGCGCCTCCAGCACGAAGAAGCGGCCGGACTCGCGCTCGTAGCAGAAGGTCCCCGCGATCCGGTCGCCGTCCTTCAGCAGCCGGGTGACCGTGCACTCCTGGTAGACCTTCAGCCGTGCCTCGTGGTCGCCGTACGCGCGGAAGTCCTCCTGCTGGAGCGAGACGATCTTCTGCTGGAGGGTACGGATCAGCTCCAGGCCCGTACGGTCGCCGACATGCGCGAGGCGCGGGTACTCGTGGCCGCCGAAGTTGCGCTGGGAGATCCGGCCGTCGGGCGTACGGTCGAAGAGCGCGCCCCAGGTCTCCAGCTCCCAGACCCGGTCGGGCGCCTCGCGCGCGTGCAGCTCGGCCATCCGCCACTGGTTGAGGAACTTGCCGCCGCGCAGGGTGTCGCGGAAGTGGACCTGCCAGTTGTCGCCGGAGTTCACATTGCCCATGGAGGCGGCGATACCGCCCTCGGCCATCACCGTATGGGCCTTGCCGAAGAGGGACTTGCAGATCACGGCGGTACGGGCACCCCGCTCGCGCGCCTCGATGGCGGCCCGGAGCCCGGCGCCGCCGGCACCCACCACGACCACGTCCCAGGGCCGGCGTTCCAGTTGCGTCATACGGACGGTTCTCCCTCGTGATCAGAAGAGGCGCGGATCGGCGAAGGCCCCGGTGGCGAGCAGATAGACGTAGAAGTCGCAGGCGGCGACGCTGATCAGCGAGGCCCAGGCCAGCTGCGCGTGGCGGTTGTTGAGCTTTCCGGCCCAGCCCCACAGCCGGTAGCGCACCGGATGCCGGGAGAAGTGCCGCAGCCGGCCGCCGAGGATGTGCCGGCAGGAGTGGCAGGAGACGGTGTATGCCCAGATCAGGGCGATGTTGACGAGGAAGATCAGCGAGCCGAGGCCCGCGTGGCCCCAGGCGTACTCGGCGTCGCGGAACGTCAGCACCGTGTCGTACGTCAGCACACAGGCGACCAGCAGCGCCGCGTAGAAGAAGTACCGGTGGACGTTCTGGAGGATCAGCGGGAAGCGGGTCTCGCCGGTGTACTTCCGGTGCGGCTCGGCGACGGCGCAGGCGGGCGGCGAGGCCCAGAAGCCCCGGTAGTACGCCTTGCGGTAGTAGTAGCAGGTCAGCCGGAAGCCCAGCGGGAAGACCAGGATCAGCAGGGCGGGGGACAGGCCCCACCAGCCGCCGAACAGCTCCGCGTTGGGGCCGTGCCGCATGGGGACACAGCTCTCGGCGAGACAGGGCGAGTAGAACGGCGAGACGTAGGGCGCCACGTAGTAGTGGCTGTTCGCGAAGGCGCGCCAGGTCGAGTAGACGACGAAGGCGAGAAGCCCGGCGGCGGTCCCGGCGGGCGCGAGCCACCAGCGGTCGGTGCGCAGATGCCGGGCGGCGATGGCGGCGCGGGAGGGGCCGCGTACACCTGTGGGGGGTAAGGGCGAGGGGTCGGTTCCGGTGGCCAAAGCGTCTCCTGGGGCCTCGACGGTCCTGGACGTTCCTGGAGGGAGTGGCTCTGGAGGGGAGTGGCGGAGAGGGGTGCCACGGAGGGCGCTACGGCGCCCTGCGGTTCCGTACGCCCAGGCCCTCGTCGTCCGAGTCCGTCCACAGGCTGCTGTCGTACGGGGTGTCCGGGACGGGGACCAGCGCCGGGCCGTCCGGGCGGGTGTCCGGGCCGACGGTGCGCGGGGGGCCGGGGGTGTGCGCCGGGCCGGTGGTGGCGACGCTCCGCTCCAGCCGCTCGACCGCGCGGACCAGGTCGTCGAGCCGGTGCCTGACCGCCGATAAGTCGTCCTGAAGGGACATGGGTCGTCCTCGTTTCCACGGTCGCGGACGGTACGTGGACATGACTGCGAGTGTCGCGCGTCACACCTTGCTTGGGAAGAGTGCGGGGAGCCGCGCCCGGAGTGCGGTTGGGCCACCCGGGTGGCGTTTGTCGGTAAAACGTCGTGTCTGCGCCATCGTCGCCGTGCCGTCCCCTTCAGTGAGTGGGCAATAGGTGTGATCATCTCTAAATTCCACAAACAGGACGAAGAGGTACAAGCCATGTCCCACGTCGGCCCACGCGGGAGGACATGCTCCCGTACGCTCCGCTCCGTCGCGCTCCTGACCAGCGGCGTTCTCGCCCTGCCCGTGCTGTCCGCGTGCACCTCGGACGCGGACGAGAGCGACACCACCTCCGCGGCGGCACCCGATGTCGCCCCCGCCGCCCGGAAGTGGGTCGAGCAGGGCGGCACCGTCCGCTGGGCGGTCGACTCCGTACCCGCGACGTTCAACGCCTTCCAGGCCGACGCGGACGCCACCACCGGCCGGATCGCCGAGGCCGTACTGCCCTCACTCTTCACCCTCGACCGCAGCGGCCGGCCGCAGCTCAACCCGGACTATCTGGAGTCCGCCAAGATCGTCGAGCGCGAGCCCAAGCAGGTCGTGCTCTACAAGCTCAACCAGAAGGCCGTGTGGAGCGACGGCCGCGAGATCGGGGCGCCGGACTTCGTCGCCCAGTGGCGCGCCCTGCGCGGCAAGGACTCCGCGTACTGGACGGCCCGCAACGCCGGGTACGAGCGGATCGAGAAGATCGAGCGCGGCGCGAACGACCTGGAGGTCCGCGTCACGTTCCAGAAGCCGTACGCCGACTGGAAGTCGCTCTTCACCCCCCTCTACCCCAAGTCGGTGATGGGGACGCCCAACTCCTTCAACGACGGGGCGCGCAAGGAGCTGAAGATCACCGCGGGCCCCTTCCAGGTCAAGAAGGTCGACCGCGGCGGCAAGGAGACCATCCTCGTCCGCAACCCCCACTGGTGGGGCGAGCCGGCCAAGCTCGACTCGATCGTGCTGAGCGCCGTCCCCCGCGACAAGCGCGCGGCGGCCCTGGCCGCCGGCCGGCTCGATGTCGCGGAGATCGACACCGGCGCGGCGAAACGTATCGCCCTGGCGATCAGGGACAAGGGATCGCACGGTACGGAGCAGCTCACCCACGGCCCCGGCGCCACGATCACCCCGGCCTCCGCCCTCCGGTCCTGGGCCGAGGCGTACGGCTCGGACGACGAGAAGGCCGAGGAGGCCCAGGAGGCCCGGCAGCGGACCACCGAGGCCGTCGAGACCTACGCCAAGGAGCAGAAGGGGCTGGCGGGCTTCGAGGTACGCAAGTCCCTGGAGCCCGCCTACACGCAGCTCGCGATGAACGGCGAGTCGGGCCCGCTGGCCGACGAGCGGGTACGGCGTGCGGTGGCCCGCGCGCTCGACCGCCAGGAGCTGGCCGACCTCGTGCTCAAGCCGCTCGGACTCTCGGCCAAGCCGCCGGGCAGCCATCTGGCGCTGGCCGGGCAGCAGGCGTACGCGGACAGCAGCCGGGCCCTCGGCAAGCAGGACACGCACGAGGCGCGGGCGCTGCTGGCCGACGCGGGCTGGACGCCGGGCGGGGCGAAGAAGAAGCCGGCCGGGACCAAGGCCGGCAGCAAGCCGGAGGGGGCGGCGGACGAGGAGAAGTCGGACGACGAGTCGTCGGAGGACAAGGGCGGCGCCACCGGCACCAAGGCCGGCACCAAGGCCGCGCCTGCGGCCGGTGACGCCGCGTCCGACGCCGCCTCCGACGAGGGCCTCTACATCGTCAGCAGTGACAACAAGCCTGGCAACACCGCCCCCCGCCCCGAGTCCGCCACGTACATCCTCGCGCCGGCGCCGGCCGCCGCCGTCCAGGGCGTCGCGCTGCGCCACCAGGCGGCCCGCGCCGACGACTCCGAGCCCCGGCAGCAGACCGTGAACGCCGCGCAGAACGCCGCCCAGGACTCCCACGACAAGAAGCCGGGCGGCATGGCGGGCGCCTACGCCCCGCGCGGCACGGCCGCCCCCGCCCCGTCCCCGGACTCCTCCGAGGCGCTCGCGCAGAGCGGCCCGCTCGGCAAGGACGGCAAGCCGCTGACCCTCCGCTTCGTCCTGCCGGCCGGTGAGCGCGGCGACTCGCTGCGCAGCGTCGGGGAGCGCATCTCGCGGATGCTGGACCGTATCGGCATCGGTACGGAGATCACCAAGGTCGCCGACAACGGGTACTTCAAGGACCACATCGCCTCCGGCGACTACGACCTGGCCCTCTACTCCTGGCCCGCCACCGCCTACCCGGCGACCGACGGCCGGCCGATCTACGCCAAGCCCATCCCCGCCAGCGACGGATCCCTGCTGGTGGAGCAGAACTACACCCGGGTCGGTACGGACCACATCGACCAGCTCTTCGACCGGGCGGTCTCCGAGCTGAACGAGAAGACCTCCCGCGATCTGGTCCGGCAGGCCGACGCCCGGATCTGGGCCGCCGCCGGCTCCATCCCGCTCTACCAGCGTCCGCAGCTGGTGGCCGCCAAGCCGGGGCTGCGGAACGCGGGCGCCTTCGGTTTCGAGGCACCCCGCTACCAGGACATCGGGTACAAGACGGCCGGCGCGATGGGCCCCGACCTCACGGACAAGAAGAAGAAGTGACGGCCCGCGCGGAGTAGCGCGAGAAGACCGGGCGAAAAGAAGGCGACGGGAGCGGAACGGGGACCCGACCCGGAGAAGAAAAGCAGGTCAGAGCCGCTTCCCAAGCTCAGAAACCAATCAATTCACTTGCCCGCCGGCCCGTCCGGCGGGCAAGCTCGTACCCGTCCATGACCCGGGCAGCCCCACCCCTTCACCCCACATCGGCACCCCACCGCACCACTGTGACTCCGGCCTCTCCGATCGGGCCGGGAAGCCCCGGACGCCTCAGGCCCGTACCATGGGACCCAGCCGCGCGTGTCCGCCCGGCGGGCGTACGAGGAAAAACAACGCCGCACCCACGATCGAGAGAAGCGCCAGCCAGCATGCCCACGCGCCACGACATCCGTAACGTCGCCATCGTCGCCCACGTCGACCATGGCAAGACCACTCTGGTCGACGCCATGCTGAAGCAGGCCGGCGCCTTCGCCGCGCACGCCGCCGAGCACCTCGACGACCGGATGATGGACTCGAACGACCTGGAGCGTGAGAAGGGCATCACGATCCTGGCCAAGAACACGGCCGTGAAGTACCACCCGAAGACCGGTGGCGACCCGATCACGATCAACATCATCGACACCCCCGGCCACGCCGACTTCGGCGGCGAGGTCGAGCGCGGTCTGTCGATGGTGGACGCCGTCGTGCTCCTGGTCGACGCCTCCGAGGGCCCTCTGCCGCAGACCCGCTTCGTGCTCCGCAAGGCGCTCCAGGCGAAGATGCCGGTCATCCTCTGCATCAACAAGACGGACCGCCCGGACTCCCGGATCGCCGAGGTCGTCGACGAGACGTACGACCTCTTCCTGGACCTGGACGCGACCGAGGAGCAGATCGAGTTCCCGATCGTCTACGCCTGCGCGCGGGACGGCATCGCCTCGCTGACCAAGCCGGAGAACGGTACGGTCCCGGCGGACAGCGAGAACCTGGAGCCGTTCTTCAACACGATCCTGTCGCATGTCCCGGCCCCCGAGTACGACGAGGACGCGCCGCTCCAGGCCCATGTCACCAACCTGGACGCCGACAACTTCCTCGGCCGTATCGCGCTGTGCCGTGTCGAGCAGGGCGAGCTGAAGAAGGGGCAGACCGTCACCTGGATCAAGCGTGACGGCACGATGTCCAACGTCCGTATCACCGAGCTGCTGATGACCGAGGCGCTCACCCGCAAGGCGGCCGAGAAGGCGGGCCCCGGTGACATCTGCGCCATCGCCGGTATCCCGGACATCATGATCGGCGAGACGCTGGCCGACCCGGAGAACCCGATCGCGCTGCCGCTGATCACGGTGGACGAGCCGGCCATCTCGATGACCATCGGCGCCAACACCTCGCCGCTGGTCGGCAAGGGCGGCAAGGGCCACAAGGTCACCGCCCGCCAGGTCAAGGACCGTCTCGACCGCGAGCTGATCGGTAACGTCTCGCTGCGCGTGCTGGAGACCGAGCGCCCGGACGCCTGGGAGGTGCAGGGCCGCGGTGAGCTGGCGCTGGCCATCCTGGTCGAGCAGATGCGCCGTGAGGGCTTCGAGCTGACCGTCGGCAAGCCGGAGGTCGTCACCAAGCAGGTCGACGGCAAGACGCACGAGCCGATCGAGCGCATGACCATCGACTCCCCCGAGGAGCACCTCGGCCCGATCACCCAGCTGATGGCGACCCGCAAGGGCCGTATGGAGACGATGACCAACCACGGCTCCGGCTGGATCCGTATGGAGTGGATCGTTCCTTCACGCGGGCTGATCGGCTTCCGTACGGAGTTCCTGACCCAGACCCGCGGCACCGGTATCGCGCACTCCATCTTCGAGGGCCACGAGCCGTGGTTCGGCGAGCTGCGCACCCGGCACAACGGCTCGCTGGTGGCGGACCGCGCGGGCACGGTGACGCCGTTCGCGATGGTCAACCTCCAGGAGCGCGGTGTCATCTTCACCGAGGCCGGCACCGAGGTGTACGAGGGCATGATCATCGGCGAGAACTCGCGCGCCGACGACATGGACGTGAACATCACCAAGGAGAAGAAGCTCACCAACATGCGTGCCGCCTCCGCGGACACCACGGAGAACGTGGTACCGGCCAGGAAGCTGTCGCTGGAGCAGTCCCTGGAGTTCTGCCGCGACGACGAGTGCATCGAGGTGACCCCGGAGACCGTCCGTATCCGCAAGGTCGTCCTCGACCAGAAGCTGCGCGGCCGCGCGGCCTCGCGCGCCAAGCACGGCTGACTCGGTTTTTTTGACCGGCCCGGTTACTCCACGGTTGGAGTAACCGGGCCGTTCCTATGCGGAGACCGGAGTGCGATTTGTGAAGGATTGACGTGGTCACCTCATGTAAACCTCAAATGGGTGGAGCTTGGTTATGACGTGGTGAATAATCGTTTCCCCGCCAGGTTGGGGTGGGTGGGACTTTATGTCTCTGATTTTCATATTTGCTTAGCAAAAGGGGTAAGTGATGCGCAAGTTGATCGCTCTCTCGCTCGCGGGGGCGGCGGTGTCTCTCGCCATGGCCACTCCGGCCGTAGCTGCGCCGATGGCCAACGACCCTATGTGCAACCCCGGGGCCACCAAGCTGACGTGGACGTCGGTGAGCAAGTCGTGGGTCGTGACGCATCGGAAGGTGTTGGAGAATTACACCGGCGGCGTCGTGACGAAGACCTTTAGTACGAAGAAGGTCAATGAGGTAACGGCGTCCGTGACGGCGACGGCGGGTACCAAGGTGAGCGGGAAGGTCGCGATTGCCAGCCTTGAGGCGAACGTGGGCCTTGAGCTCAAGGCCGAGGGCAAGCGGACCAGCACCAAGGAAGAGACGGTGAAGTACGAGCTGTCGAAGAAGGGCACCTACGTGTTCTTCCACGGCACGAAGAAGGCGTCCGGTTACTACACTCAGTACCGCTGCGACAGGGGTACCAAGTGGGTCAAGACGGAGAGGTACGGCAAGGTGAAGTCGTGGACAAGTGACGTCGAGGGTGGCCTCCGCTGCGGTGACTCCGTGCCCAAGGCGTCGTTGGCGGCGACGGCGAAGAAGAAGTACTGCTGACTTCTGGCTGATGCTCGTGATGCCCCGGCCGCCTCGCCTTCCTGCGCGGGCGCGACCGGGGCGTCCGTTTTGTACGGTTTGGTGCGATACTTGCTCGCCCGCCCGGCGTTCGCATAGCGAACCGTTATCTCCGGAGCGCGTGTTAACAGTCCGTTTCGCGGGTGTCTGTCTGCGCTCCCTTTGTCCGCATTTCGGGCGGACGGGGCGTGGCATGTTGTCAAAACGAGACTATTTAACTGTGGTTTACGGCCCTGTCGTACTTAATAGTTGGCCATTGAGCTCGGGTCAATGAGTCATGCGCTGTGGGGCGCGCACCGACTCACGAGCACACTCGGGGCTACTCGAAGCGGCTGCAGGCAGGGGTGTCTGCGCGCGTAGATATGCCCCTCTTGATGTGACTAGTGGACTCATGAGGAGGAACCCATGCGTGGTGGCAAGAGCGCCAAGTGGGTAGTCGGTGCGATTGTTGTGGCTCTGTCGGCGACTGCCTGTGGTGGCGGTAGCAAGGATGACGACAGCAGCAACTCGGCTTCGAAGGAGAAGGGCAAGCCTGCCGGCTACATCTCCATGGACAACGGCGAGCCGCAGAAGCCGTTGATCCCGGCCGACACCAACGAGTCGGTTGGCTCCAACGTCATCCGGTCGCTGTTCACCCAGCTGCTGACGTTCGACAAGGACGGCGGCATCGTCTACACGAACGCCGAGTCGGTGACCTCCAAGGACTCCAAGACCTGGACGGTCAAGCTCAAGTCGGGCTGGAAGTTCCATGACGGCACCCCGGTGACCGCCGAGTCCTACGTCAAGGCGTGGAACTGGTACTCCAACGTCGACAACAAGATGCAGAACTCGTTCTGGTTCTCCGACATCGCCGGCTACTCCGACGTCCACCCGGAGAAGGGTGCCGCGAAGACGGAGACGATGAAGGGTCTGAAGGTCGTCGACGACACCACCTTCACCATCGAGCTGACCGGCCCGGTCCCGTACTTCGAGTACAAGCTCGGCTACCAGACCTTCGCCCCGCTGCCCGAGGCGTTCTACAAGGACCCCAAGGCGTTCGGCCAGTCCCCGATCGGCAATGGCCCCTACATCTTCGAGAAGTGGGACCACAAGAAGCTGATCCAGGTCAAGGCCAACCCTGACTACCAGGGTCCGAACAAGGCCAAGAACAAGGGCATCCTCTTCAAGAACTACGCGACCATCGAGGCCGCGTACCAGGACCTCCTGTCCGGCAACCTGGACCTGGTCAAGCAGGTCGGCCCGCAGGACCTGCCGAAGTACAAGTCGGACCTCGGTGACCGGGTCATCGACGAGGCGTGGGCCGGCCTCCAGTTCCTTACGCCGGTGTTCTACTCGAAGACCTTCAAGGGCGTCGACCCCAAGGTCGTTCAGGGCCTGTCGATGGCGATCGACCGCAAGACGATCACCGACAAGGTCCTCAACGGCACCCGCAAGCCGGCCACCAGCTTCACTCCGCCGGGGGTTGCCGGTCACCAGGAGCTGGACACCGACGTCTTCACGTTCGACCCCGCGAAGGCGAAGAAGCTCGTCGCCGACAACGGTGGCATCCCGGGCAACAAGATGTGGATCCAGTACAACGCCGACGGCGGACACAAGGAGTGGGTGACCGCGGTCTGCGAGTCGATCCGCAACTCCACCGGGGTGGACTGCGTCCCGGACGCCAAGCCGGACTTCCAGACCGACCTGGAGGCGCGTGACGCCAAGCAGGTCAAGTCCGCGTACCGCGGTGGCTGGGTCGCCGACTACCCGGTGAACGTCAACTTCATGAAGGAGCTGTTCGCCACCGGCGCCGAGGCCAACACCGGCTTCTTCTCGGACAAGGAGGTTGACGCCGCCTTCAAGAAGGGCGACAACGCCGAGTCCCTGGACGCGTCGGTCAAGGGTTACCAGGAGGCCGAGAAGCTCCTCCTGGAGAAGATGCCGTCGATCCCGCTGTGGGAGTACAAGACCAACGGTGGCTACTCCAAGTCGGTCGACAATGTGGCGATCGACTTCCACGGTGACTATGTCCTCACCGACGTCACGGTCAAGTAGCCGGCCCCCGGGCCATCCCCCACTCGGTCATCAGCCGCCCCCGACGGGGCGGTAGACCCCGGGGTCGCTTCCCGCACCAAGGGGAGCGGCCCCGGGCTCTGTAGTTCAATCGGAGGCACACATGGGGCGTTATGTCGCGAGGCGACTGCTCCAGATGATCCCGGTCTTCATCGGGTCAACCCTGCTGGTCTTCTCCATGATGTACGCGCTGCCCGGAGACCCCGTGCGCGCGCTCGCGGGGGAGCAGGCCGTCGACCCGGCGCAGATCGCGGCGATGAAGAAGGACCTCGGTCTCGACCTGCCGCTCTGGCATCAGTACTGGAACTATCTGACCGGCCTGCTCCAGGGCGACTTCGGCACCCAGATCGCCAGCGGCCAGCCCGTCGCCGACATCATCGCCGACGCGTTCCCGATCACGGCCCGGCTGACGATCTTCGCCTTCGCCTTCACGGTGGTCGTGGGCATCTCCATGGGGGTCTTCGCGGGACTGAAGGCCGACTCGCTGCGGGACCGCGCGCTGCTCATACTGACGCTCCTGCTGATCTCGGTCCCCTCCTTCGTGCTCGCCTTCCTCGGCCGGTACCTCTTCGCCTTCGAGCTCGGCTGGGTGGCGCCCAACGTGAGCGGCGACCCCAGCTGGGACGAACTGATCCTCCCCGCCGTCGTCCTCGGTTCGCTCTCCCTGGCGTATGTCGCGCGGCTGACGCGTACCTCGGTCGCGGAGAACCTGCGCTCCGACTACATGCGCACCGCCGTCGCCAAGGGCCTGCCGCGCCGCCGGATCATCGGCGTCCATCTGCTGCGCAACTCCATGATCCCCGTGGTGACCTTCCTCGGTACGGACCTCGGCGCCCTGATGGGCGGCGCGGTGGTCACCGAAGGTATCTTCAATGTCAAGGGCGTCGGCTGGAGCGTGTTCGGCGCGCTCAAGCAGCGCGAGGGCGCCACGGTCGTCGGGATCGTCACCCTGATCGTGGTCGTCTATCTCGTCGCCAGCCTTCTCGTCGACCTGCTCTACGCGGTCCTGGACCCGAGGATCCGTTATGCCTGAGACACTCAAGGACACCGGACCCGCCGACGGCACCGCCGCGGCGGCGACGGCCGGCACGACGGTCGACGTGACCCCCGCCCCCGCCGCGGCGCCCGCGAAGGCCGAGAAGCCCCGCAGCCTCTGGTCGGACGCCTGGCACGATCTGCGCCGCAACCCGCTCTTCGTTGCCTCCGGCGTCCTGATCACGATCCTGGTGGTGATGGCGGCTTTCCCCCAGCTCTTCACCGGTGCCGACCCGCGCTACGCGGACCTAGCCAACCGCTACCTCCAGAAGCCCAGTTGGACGCACTTCTTCAAGGAGGACTGGTTCGGCTACGACGTACAGGGCCGTTCGATCTACGCGCGCGTTATTTATGGCGCCCGTAACTCGATCCTGGTCGCTGTCGTCGTCACCGCGCTCGTCACCGTGCTCGGCACCACCGTCGGGATGCTCGCCGGCTACTTCGGCGGTCTGGCCGACACGGTGCTTTCCCGGATCACGGACATCTTCTTCGCCGTCCCCTTCACCCTCGGCGCGATGGTCGTCCTGACCTCCTTCGAGGAGCGCTCGGTCTGGGTCGTGATCCTCTCGCTGGCCTTCCTCGGCTGGACACAGATCGCCCGAGTCGCCCGCGGTTCGGTGCTGACCGTCAAGCAGGCCGACTATGTGATGGCGGCCAAGGCGCTCGGCGCCTCGACCAGCCGGATCCTGCTCCGCCACATCCTTCCCAACGCGATCGCCCCGGTGATCGTCGTCGCGACCATCGCGCTCGGCGGCTACATCGCCGCCGAGGCCACCCTGTCCTTCCTGGGCATCGGCCTCGCCGAACCGGCGGTCTCGTGGGGCGTCGACATCTCCTCCGGCCAGGAACAGCTGCGCAACGCCGCGTTCGTCCTGATCATCCCGTCGGTCATGGTGTCGATCACCGTGCTCGCGTTCATCATGCTCGGCGATGCGGTACGCAACGCCCTCGATCCCAAACTGCGCTGAGGGAGGCACATATGACCATCACCGACATGACGGCGGACGCCTCCTCCCCGCGCGGCGCGAACAAGAACGGCGACACGCTGCTCGAAGTCCGTGACCTGCACGTGGAGTTCCACACCCGGGACGGTGTGGCCAAAGCGGTCAACGGCGTCAACTACAGCGTCGCCGCCGGTGAGACGCTCGCCGTGCTCGGCGAGTCGGGCTCCGGCAAGTCCGTGACCGCGCAGGCGATCATGGGCATCCTGGACATGCCGCCGGGCCGTATCCCCAAGGGGGAGATCCTCTTCCGCGGCCAGGACATGCTCAAGATGAGCAACGAGGAGCGCCGGCTGATCCGCGGCCGGAAGATCGCCATGATCTTCCAGGACGCGCTCTCCTCGCTCAACCCCGTGCTCTCCGTGGGCTACCAGCTCGGCGAGATGTTCCGGGTCCACCAGGGCCTCTCCAAGAAGGAGGCCAAGGCCAAGTCCATCGAGCTGATGGACCGGGTGCGTATCCCGGCGGCGAAGGAGCGGGTCAACGACTACCCGCACCAGTTCTCCGGCGGTATGCGCCAGCGCATCATGATCGCCATGGCGCTGGCCCTGGAGCCCGACCTGATCATCGCGGACGAGCCGACCACCGCGCTCGACGTGACGGTGCAGGCCCAGGTCATGGACCTGCTGGCGGAGCTTCAGCGCGAGTACAACATGGGTCTGATCCTGATCACCCACGACCTCGGCGTCGTCGCCGATGTCGCGGACAAGATCGCGGTGATGTACGGCGGCCGGATCGTCGAGACCGCACCCGTGCGCGAGCTGTACAAGCGTCCCGCGCACCCGTACACCCGGGGACTGCTCGACTCGATCCCGCGCCTGGACCAGAAGGGCCAGGAGCTGTACGCGATCAAGGGCCTGCCGCCCAACCTCACGCGGATCCCGGCCGGCTGCGCCTTCAACCCGCGCTGCCCGAAGGCCCAGGACATCTGCCGTACGGACACCCCGGTGCTGCACCAGGTCACCGAGGCGGACGGCGCCGTTCTGCCCGGCCGCGGCAGCGCGTGCCACTTCTGGAAGGAGACGATTCATGGCTGAGCCGAAGAAGCGTGGCGAGGCCGTGGACGCCACCCCGAACGTGACCGAGGTGGACGTGGTCGACGCGGTCACCGAGGACGCGGCCATCGCCGCCGTCGAGGCGCCGGTGGAGCGGGGCGAGCCGATCCTCCAGGTCCGTGACCTCGTCAAACACTTCCCGCTGACCCAGGGCATACTGTTCAAGAAACAGGTCGGCGCGGTCAAGGCCGTGGACGGGATCTCGTTCGACCTCTACCAGGGGGAGACCCTCGGTATCGTCGGTGAGTCGGGCTGCGGCAAGTCCACGGTCGCCAAGCTCCTGATGATGCTGGAGACGGCGACCGCCGGCGAGGTCTTCTTCAAGGGCCAGGACATCACCAAGCTGTCCGGGCGGGCGCTGAAGGCGGTCCGCCGGAACATCCAGATGGTGTTCCAGGACCCGTACACCTCGCTCAACCCCCGGATGACCGTCGGTGACATCATCGGCGAGACCTTCGACATCCACCCGGACGTGGCGCCCAAGGGCGACCGCCGACGCCGGGTCCAGGAGCTGCTGGATGTCGTCGGGCTCAACCCGGAGTACATCAACCGCTATCCGCACCAGTTCTCCGGCGGACAGCGCCAGCGCATCGGCATCGCCCGGGGGCTCGCGCTCAACCCCGAGATCATCATCTGCGACGAGCCGGTCTCGGCGCTGGACGTCTCCGTGCAGGCCCAGGTGATCAACCTGATGGCGAAGCTCCAGGACGAGTTCAACCTCTCGTACCTCTTCATCGCGCACGACCTGTCGATCGTCCGGCACATCTCGGACCGGGTCGGGGTGATGTATCTGGGCAAGATGGCCGAGATCGGTACGGACACCCAGATCTACGACCACCCGACGCACCCCTACACGCAGGCGCTGCTGTCGGCGGTCCCGGTGCCCGACCCGGAGGCCCGCGAGGGCCGTGAGCGGATCATCCTCAGCGGCGATGTCCCGTCGCCGGCGAATCCGCCGTCCGGCTGCCGCTTCCGTACCCGCTGCTGGAAGGCGCAGGACCGGTGCTCCACCGAGGTGCCGCTGCTGGCGATTCCCGAGCGCTTCAAGGACGCGGACACCCCGGCCGCGCACGAGTCGGCGTGCCACTTCGCGGAAGAGCGGGACGTCGTCCACGCGGCATGACGTCCTGACAGGCATACGTGTGCGGGCGGTGTCCGGAGCCGGAAGGTGACGGATGCCGCCCGCACTCGTATGCCCGGCTGTCTGTCCGTCTGTCTATCCGCTCGTCACTATGTGCATACATTCGGATGATTTCTCCCCTGAGTGGAGGTATCTCCCGCGCGATCGGGGTTCCACCGGTCGATATTGGCTCCTACGGATCGGCAGCACATCTGAGGAGCCACTTCATGCGGGCAGTCGCACATACCAGATGGGCCGCCGGTGCGCTCGGTGCCGCGCTCGCCGTGGCGGGCTGCGGCGGCGGGGGCAGTGGCGGGAGCGGCGGCGGGGGCGCCGACGGCGTGGTCCGGTCCTCGTGGGGCGATCCGCAGAATCCCCTGGAGCCGGCGAACACCAACGAGGTCCAGGGCGGCAAGGTCCTCGACATGATCTTCCGGGGGCTGGTGCGCTACAACCCGAAGACCGGCAAGGCGGAGAACGCGGTCGCGGAGAAGATCGAGACCAAGGACTCGACCGACTTCGCCGTCACCGTCAAGGACGGCTGGACGTTCAGCAACGGGGAGAAGGTCACCGCCAAGTCCTTCGTGGACGCCTGGAACTACGGCGCCGACCTCAGGAACAACCAGAAGAACGCCTACTTCTTCCAGTACATCGACGGATACGACAAGGTCCACCCGGAGACCGGGCAGCCCACCGCCCGCACCCTCTCCGGGCTGAAGGTCACCGGCCCGCGCACCTTCACCGTCAAGCTCTCGCAGCGCTTCTCCACCTGGCCCGACACCCTCGGGTACGCGGCGTTCGCGCCGCTGCCCCGGGCGTTCTACGACGACCACGCGGCCTGGCTCGCCAAGCCCGTCGGTAACGGCCCCTACACGGTGCGGAACTACACCAAGGGCTCCGAGATGTCACTGCGGACCCGGAAGGACTACCCGGGCCCCGACAAGGCAGTCAACGGCGGTGTGGACCTGAAGGTCTACACCGACAACAACACCGCGTACACCGACCTCGTCGCGGGCAACCTCGACCTCGTCGACGATGTTCCGGCCGCCCAGCTGAAGAACGCCAAGGCCGACCTGAACGGCCGTTACATCAACACCCCGGCCGGCATCATCCAGACCCTGGCCTTCCCGTACTACGACAAGGCGTGGAACACCCCGAGGGCCGCCAAGGTCCGCACCGGTCTCTCCCGGGCGATCAACCGGAAGCAGATCACCGAGACCATCTTCCAGAAGACCCGCACCCCGGCCACCGACTGGACCTCCCCGGTGCTCGGCGCCGACGGCGGCTACAAGGCCGGGCTCTGCGGCTCGGCCTGTGAGTACGACCCCGCCGCCGCGAAGAAGCTCGTCCAGGAGGGCGGCGGCATCCCCGGCGGCCGGCTGAAGATCACGTACAACGCCGACACCGGCTCCCACAAGGCGTGGGTCGACGCCGTCTGCAACAGCATCAACAACGCGCTGGGCAACGACAAGGCGTGCGTGGGCAGTCCGGTGGGCACTTTCGCCGACTACCGCAACCAGATCGGCCAGAAGAAGCTCAGGGGCCCGTTCCGGGCGGGCTGGCAGATGGACTACCCGCTCATCCAGAACTTCCTCCAGCCGCTCTACTACACCAACGCCTCGTCCAACGACGGCAAGTGGAGCAACCCCCGGTTCGACAAGCTGGTCAACGAGGCCAACGCCGAGACCGACAAGAAGACCGCCATCGCCAAGTTCCAGCAGGCCGAGGAGGTCGTCAGGGACCAGATGGCGGCCATCCCGCTCTGGTACCAGAACGGCAGCGCCGGCTACGCCGAGCGCCTCTCCCACGTCGAGCTGAACCCCTTCAGCGTCCCCGTCTACAACGAGATCAAGGTCGGCTGACCCACCGTCGGACAGCACCCCCAGGAGCCGTCATGGGACGCTATGTGATCCGGCGCCTGTTGCAGATGATCCCCGTCTTCATCGGCGCCACCCTGCTGATCTTCCTGATGGTCAATGTGATGGGCGACCCCATCGCGGGACTCTGCGGCGACCGCACCTGCGATCCGGCCACCGAGGAGCGGCTGCGCCAGGACTTCGGCCTCGACAAGCCCGTCTGGCAGCAGTACCTGACCTACATGGGCCATGTCTTCACCGGGGACTTCGGCACGGCCTTCAACGGACAGAAGGTCATCGACCTGATGTCCACCGCCTTCCCGATCACCCTCCGGCTGACGATCGTCGCCATCGCCTTCGAGATCGTCCTCGGGATCGTCCTCGGGGTGCTCACCGGACTGCGCCGGGGCCGGCCGGTCGACACCTCCGTACTGATGCTGACCCTGGTGGTCATCGCCGTACCGACCTTTGTCACCGGACTGCTGGCGCAGCTGCTCTTCGGTGTGAAGTGGCGGATCGTCGAGCCGTCGGTCTCCCCGGCCGCGCCGCTCGACGAGCTGATCCTGCCGGGGCTGGTGCTCGCCTCCGTCTCGCTGGCCTACGTCACCCGGCTGACCCGCTCCTCGATCGCCGAGAACGTCCGCTCCGACTATGTCCGTACGGCGGTCGCCAAAGGGCTGCCCCGGCACCGGGTGATCACCCGGCATCTGCTGCGCAACTCGCTGATCCCGGTGATCACCTTCATCGGTACGGACATCGGCGCGCTGATGGGCGGCGCGATCGTCACTGAGCGGATCTTCAATATCCACGGTGTCGGCTTCCAGCTCTACCAGGGCATCCTGCGCCAGAACACCCAGACCGTCGTCGGCTTCGTGACCGTGCTCGTCATCGTCTTCCTCGTGGCGAATCTGCTGGTCGACCTGTTGTACGCCGTTCTCGACCCGAGGATCCGGTATGCCTGAGCCGCGGCCTTCCCGCCACCGGGACGATGACGGCGCGATCGCGGCCACCGGGGCCGGTGCCGCCATGGACCTCGCCACCAGCGAGGGCACCACGCTGGAGGGGGCCCCGGGCGGCCCGGGCGGTGGACCCGGCGGTGGGCCCGCGAGCCGGCCGCGCAGCCTCTGGTCGGACGCCTGGCGGGATCTGCGCCGTAACCCCGTCTTCCTGATCTCCGGGCTGATCATCCTCTTTCTGGTGGTCATCTCGGTCTGGCCGTCGCTGATCGCCAGTGGCAACCCGCTCTCCTGCGATCTCGCCAGGGCCCAGGAGGGCTCCCGGCCCGGCCACCCGTTCGGCTTCGACGGACAGGGCTGCGACGTCTACACCCGGACCGTCCACGGCGCCCGGACCTCGGTCGTCGTCGGTGTCCTCGCCAGCCTGGGCGTCGCCGTCGCGGGCTCCGTCCTCGGCGGCCTCGCCGGCTTCTTCGGCGGCCCCTGGGACGCGGTCCTCTCCCGGATCACGGACATCTTCTTCGGCATCCCGGTGGTCCTCGGCGGGCTGGTGCTGCTCTCCGTGGTCACCAGCGCCACCGTCTGGCCGGTGATCGGCTTCATGGTGCTGCTCGGCTGGCCGCAGATCTCCCGGATCGCCCGCGGCTCCGTCATCACCGTCAAGCAGAACGACTTCGTCCAGGCGGCACGGGCGCTCGGCGCGTCCAACTCCCGGATGCTGTTGCGGCACGTCCTGCCCAACGCGATCGCGCCGGTGATCGTCGTCGCGACCATCGCGCTGGGCACGTTCATCGCGCTGGAGGCGACCCTCTCGTACCTCGGCGTCGGGCTCAAACCGCCCACCGTGTCCTGGGGGATCGACATCTCCGACGCCTCCCCGTACATCCGCAACGCCCCCCACATGCTGCTCTGGCCCGCGGGCGCGCTGGCCGTGACCGTACTCGCGTTCATCATGCTCGGCGACGCGGTGCGCGACGCCCTCGATCCCAAGCTGCGCTGAGGAGCCCCGCACATGCTGCTGGAAGTACGCGACCTCCAGGTCGAGTTCCGCACCCGCGACGGGGTCGCCCGGGCCGTCAACGGTGTGACGTACGCGGTCGGGGCGGGCGAGACGCTCGCCGTGCTGGGGGAGTCGGGCTCCGGCAAGTCCGTCACCGCGCAGGCGATCATGGGCATCCTCGACTCGCCGCCCGGCCGGATCACCGGCGGCGAAGTGCTCTTCCAGGGCCGGGACCTGCTGAAGCTCAAGGAGGAGCAGCGGCGGCGGGTACGGGGTGCCGAACTGGCGATGATCTTCCAGGACGCGCTCTCCTCGCTCAACCCCGTCCTGACCGTGGGGGCCCAGCTCGGCGAGATGTTCATCGTCCACCGGGGGCTGAACCGCAGGGCGGCGAAGGCGCGGGCCGTCGAGCTGATGGAGCGGGTCAGGATCCCCGCGGCGAAGGAGCGGGTGAACGACTATCCGCACCAGTTCTCCGGCGGGATGCGCCAGCGCATCATGATCGCGATGGCGCTCGCGCTGGAACCCGCCCTGATCATCGCGGACGAGCCCACCACCGCCCTCGATGTGACCGTCCAGGCCCAGGTCATGGATCTGCTGGCGGAGCTGCGCCGGGAGCTGGACATGGGCCTCATCCTGATCACCCACGATCTGGGGGTCGTCGCGGATGTCGCGGACCGGATCGCCGTCATGTACGCGGGCCGGATCGTCGAGACCGCCCCCGTCCACGACATCTACCGGGCGCCCGCCCATCCGTACACCCGCGGGCTGCTGGACTCGATCCCGCGCCTGGACCAGAAGGGCCGGGAGCTGTACGCGATCAAGGGCCTGCCGCCGAATCTGCTGCGCATCCCGCCCGGCTGCGCGTTCAACCCGCGCTGCCCGATGGCGCAGGACATCTGCCGTACGGAGGTGCCGCCGCTGCTCGACGCGGGCGGGGGCCGTCGCAGCGCGTGCTTCTTCTGGAAGGAGACCCTCGATGGCCGAGCCGGTGGCTGAGCCCAGGGCCGGGTCCGTGGCCGCAGCCTCCGGGGCGGTGTCCGGGAGCGAGCCCATTCTTGAGGTCCGGGATCTGGTCAAGCACTACCCGCTGACCCAGGGCGTTCTGCGCCGCCGGCAGATCGGTGCCGTCCGGGCGGTGGACGGTGTCTCCTTCGACCTGGCGCCCGGCGAGACGCTCGGCATCGTGGGGGAGTCCGGCTGCGGCAAGTCGACCGTGGCGAAGACGCTGGTGAACCTGGAGCGGCCCACCTCCGGCACGATCCGCTACAAGGGCGAGGACATCACCCGGCTCTCCGGGCGGGCGCTGAAGGCGGTCCGCCGGAACATCCAGATGGTGTTCCAGGACCCGTACACCTCGCTCAACCCCCGGATGACCGTGGGCGACATCATCGGGGAGCCGTACGAGATCCATCCCGAGGTGGCGCCGAGGGGCGACCGGCGGCGCCGGGTGCGGGAGCTGCTGGACGTGGTCGGGCTCAACCCCGAGTACATCAACCGCTATCCGCACCAGTTCTCCGGGGGCCAGCGCCAGCGCATCGGGATCGCCCGGGGGCTCGCGCTGCGACCGGAGATCATTGTCGCGGACGAGCCGGTCTCGGCGCTGGATGTCTCCGTCCAGGCGCAGGTCATCAATCTGATGGAGCGACTTCAGGCCGAATTCGGGCTCGCGTACGTCTTCATCGCGCACGACCTGTCGATCGTCCGTCACATCTCCGACCGGGTCGGGGTGATGTATCTGGGCCGGCTCGCCGAGATCGGCCCGGACGCGGCCATCTACGACCATCCGACGCACCCGTACACCCAGGCGCTGCTGTCGGCGGTGCCGCTGCCCGACCCCACGGCCCGCGAGCACCGCGACCGGATCATTCTTTCGGGTGATGTTCCGTCGCCGGCGAATCCTCCGTCCGGCTGCCGGTTCCGCACCCGCTGCTGGAAGGCGCGGGAGCGGTGCGCGGTGGAGGTGCCCGAGCTGGCGGTGCCGGCGGTCTTCCGCGACCGGGCGGGGCCCGCGGCGCATCCGTCGGCGTGTCACTTCGCGGCGGAGCGGCAGACCGTACCGACACCACCTGAGACGGACGAAACGTTGTAAAACACATCAATTTCGTTAACACGGAGGCAACTTCGCCGACGCCTCACCGATATACGGACCCGTCAGTCTGAATGACGTACGGCCGTGCGGGTGCCGTAAACCGGCCGGGACTTCCAGGAGTCCCGGCCGGTTGCATGTGCGCCCGCGGGCGGGCGGGCCGTGCGGGCCCGGTGCGGCGACCCCTCGGAGGCCCCTGTGTATCAAGATCTTTTTTGCCGCCGGACCAGGGAAATTCAGGTGCGGGCGACGGGCCGCCACCGTGGGCGGAATGAATCGTTCCGGAGCGCTGACGTGCGACGAAACCAACCGGCCCGAAACTGTGCGACCCACCTGGCCGACCCCGCGCCAGTCCGTGCGCCCCCATGTGCTGCCGTGCACCGATCGATGCGTATCCACGGATAGTTATGATCCCTAGCGATAGCTGGGTATGAATCTGCCGGGCACATGCATGCTGCGTCTTCCCGACTGAATATCTATGGAGGTGAACCGCCGTGGCACTCTCGATTTCCGTGGTGGTGCTGCTGGCGATCGTCGTCTTCCTGCTCGTCCGGAAGTCCGGGCTCAAAGCGGGACACGCGGTGGTCTGCATGCTGCTCGGTTTCTACATGGCCAGTTCCTCCATCGCCCCCACCATCAGCGAACTCACCACCAACGTGGCCGGGATGATCGGTGGACTGAAGTTCTAGTGCCCCGCAGGGCACCCGTCCTCCGCAGGGCGCCCACCTCGGCCGATACCATCGCCCACTGGTCGGCCGAGGGGCCGGTTTGTCATGCCTCGTAGGCTGTCCCCATGACCGATCTCCCCGCCCGCCGTCTGCTGCTCGTCCACGCGCACCCCGACGACGAGACGATCAACAACGGCGCCACCATGGCCAGGTACGCGGCCGACGGCGCCCTGGTGACCCTGGTGACCTGCACCCTCGGCGAGGAGGGCGAGGTCATCCCCGCCGAACTCGCCCATCTGGCGGCCGACCGCGACGACCGCCTCGGCGAGCACCGCATCGGTGAACTCGCCGACGCGATGCGCGAACTGGGCGTCACCGACCATCGCTTCCTCGGCGGGCCCGGCCGCTACCGGGACTCCGGGATGATGGGCCTCCCGCAGAACGACCGCGCCAACGCCTTCTGGCAGGCGGACCTGGACGAGGCCGCCGGCCATCTCGTCGCCGTGATCCGCGAACTGCGCCCGCAGGTCCTGCTCGCGTACGACCCGAACGGCGGCTACGGCCACCCCGACCACATCCAGGCCCACCGCGTCGCCATGCGCGCCGCCGAGCTGGCCGCCGACAGCGGTTTCGCCCCCGCCCTCGGCGCCCCCCACACCATCGACAAGATCTACTGGAACCGGATCCCCCGCTCCGTCGCCGAAGAGGGCTTCGCCCGGCTGCGCGCGACGGGCTCCAGCTTCTTCGGTGTCGCCGAGGTCGACGACCTCCCCGGTGTGGTCCCCGACGCGGACATCACCGCGGCGATCGACGGCGCGCCCTACCGGGACCGCAAGTCCGCCGCCATGCGCGCCCACGCGACACAGATCGCCGTGGACGGGCTGTTCTTCGCGCTCTCGAACGATCTCGGCCAGCCGATGTTCGCCGCCGAGTACTACCAGCTGGTAAAGGGCGTGTCCGGCGCGCCCGAGGGGGAGCGCGAGAGCGACCTCTTCGCGGGAGTCGCCGGGGTGTCCGGGGCCGCTTCCGGGGCTTCCGGCGCGTCCGGGGCTTCAGGGGCGACCGCGTGAGCGGGCAGCAGCCCGGCGGCTTCCTCGCGCGCCCGCTCGGGTTCCGGCCGGGCCGTATCGCCGCGTACGTCGGACTCGGGGTGCTCGGCGTGCTCGTCGGCGTCGCCGGGGCGATCGCCCAAGGCGGCTGGTTCCCCGGCGGCTTGATCCTCGCGCTGCTGGCCACCGCCGGGCTCTTCTACGGCGGGCTGCTCGTCACCGGCACCCAACTCGGCGTCGGCGCGCCCGCCGCGGGCTGGCTCATCGCCACGATCTGGCTGAGCGTCGGCCGGCCGGAGGGTGACGCGGCCTTCGCCGCCGGTCTCGGACCGCTGGTCTTCCTCTTCGGCGGGATGGTGGTGGCTGTGATGTGTGCCACGATGTCGCGGTTGCCGCAACCGGGCACTCAGTCCGCACGTATGGGGAAGTGACGCGCCCGGCCCCCGCCGAATTGACCTCGGCCGCACGGTCGGCAAGCATCCCGCTTGCCGTGCTCGTCCGGTCTCCTCCGGCGGAGGCCAGTATGGTGGTGCGCGCTCCGGGCCTTCCCCTCGCCTCCGGCAGTGGGGGACCTGAAACAGCTGAGTAGCCAGTAAGAACGGGCGGCGGAGCCAACCGGGAGAACCTGCTTTGAGTCGTGAAACTGACAGTTCGTCCTCCGGGCCCCAGGGGCGCGGCGGAGCCGCGGCGTACCCCTCCGGGACACCGCCCTACGGCTCCCGCCAGTACCCGTCGCTGCATCCTCAGCAGGACGCCCCGGAGGAGAAGGAAGCCGAGTCCGCCCCACAGCCGGACGAGCCCAAGACCGAGACCACACTGACCACGCGCATCCGGATCAACATCCCGGGCTCGCGGCCGATTCCCCCGGTCGTGATGCGCACACCCGTGGGCGACAGCGACAGCGCGAACGGCCGGGGCATCCCGGCCGCCGCCGAGCGCACGGTGAGCATGCCCCGGCCCGAGGTGCCCAAGGAGAGCGCGGAGCCCCGGGAGACCGAGCCCGCGCCGGAGCAGCGGACCGAGGAGAAGACCACTCCGACCAGCGACTGGTTCGCCCCGCGCAAGCCGTCCCAGGGCACGACCAACGGCGCCGGCGTCAGCACGGCGGGCGCGGACGGTACGGGCAGGGGTACGGGCTCGGGCTCCGGGACCGGCGCCGGTTCGAGTTCCGCTTCCGGTTCCGGGAGCGGTACGGCGGCGGGTACGGCGGCCGGGATGAGCGCGGGCGCCATGGCCGTCTCGGGCGGGGCCCCTTCGGGCGGATCCGCGCCGGGGAGCGCCGGTGGCGCGAAATCGCCGTTTGAGCAGTACTCCCCGGAGCCATACGCGCCCGAGTCCTACACCCCCGAGTCGTACACCCCGGAGCCGTACGCTCCCGAGTCGTACACCCCCGCGGCGGCGGGCGCCGCCGTCAACGCCTTCGCGCCGGGCGGGAACACCCCGCCGTTCGGTATCCCCGGCGTCGACGGCGCCCCGACCGGTCCGACCACCGGGCCGGTCACCGGCACCGCGTCGCTCGGCACCCCGCCGGCCTCCCTGGGCAGCCCGCCGGGAACGGCCGGTCAGGGCGCCGGTCCGCGGCTGTCCGACGACACCGCCGTACTGACCCCGCAGCAGCAGGCTCCCGAGCCGGTCGGCGCGGGCGCCGGCCAGGTCTCCGGGGCGGCGGCCACGATGGGGATCCCCGTCGTGCCGCCGGAGCACCAGAACGCCTTCCCGGGCCCGGCACCGCAGGTCGGCGTGGCGCGCGGGCCCGGCCAGGACGCCGGCTTCTCCGCGCCGGACTTCCCCGGTGCGGTCGGCTCGTCCCAGGGCGCCCCGGCCGCGGCGGCGAAGCCGGCCGCGGCGGCCCCCGCCAAGAAGAAGGGCCGCTCCAAGCTGACCCTCCTCGGGGTGGCCGTCATCGTGATCGCGGGCGGCGCCTACGGCGCGGGCTTGCTCGTCAACCACTCCGAGGTGCCCAAGGGCACCACCGTCCTCGGCGTCGACATCGGCGGCGGCACACGCGAGGAGGCCGTCGCCAAGCTCGACGCCACCCTCGGCAAGCGCGCCGCCCAGCCGCTGCGGCTCAACGTCGGCGGCAAGACGGAGAACCTCACCCCGGACAAGGCCGGACTGAGCTTCGACAGCCAGGCCACGGTCCGCGGCGCGGCGGGCAACGACTACAACCCCGTCTCGGTCATCGGCTCGCTCTTCGGCGTCGCCCGGATCGCCGAGCCGGTGATCCCCGTCGACGAGGAGAAGCTCACCGCGGCCCTGGCGGACCTGGCGGGCACCTCCGGCTCCGCCATCGAGGGCACGATCCGGTTCGAGCCGGACAAGGCCGTCGCCGTCCCCGGCAAGCCGGGCAAGGCGCTGGACGTCAACCACTCGATCATCTCCACCCGGGACGCGTACCGCAGCCAGGTCCAGACAGGGCAGGAGAACCCGGTCGAACTGCCGGTCGCCACCAAGGATCCGACGATCGACCAGGCGGAACTGGACCGGGCGATGAAGGAGTTCGCCGAGCCCGCCATGTCCGCGGTGGTCACCATCCGGGCGGGTGGCAAACAGATTCAGTTCGGGCCGACCATCTCCCTGCCGAAGATCCTCTCCATGAAGCCCGTGGACGGGAAGCTGGTGGAGGAGTACGACAAGAAGGCCATCGAGCAGCTCCTCGAAGGCGTCTTCGACGGCATCACGATCACCAAGGGCGACGGCCAGCAGTACCCCGTCTCGTCCGCCGACGTGGCCGCGGCCATGCAGAAGGCGCTGCGCGGCAAGACGGAAGCGGAGCGCACGCAGACGATCGACCTCGAACCGAGCTGACCCGGTCCGACGCACCGCGCCGGAGCCCCCGCCCCCCTCGGGCGGGGGCTCCGGCATGTCCGGGGAACAGCACCCGCGATCAGTTCAGCCGGGTGCGGGCCGCTCGCGCGCGGCGCTGGATGGCCTCCGCCGTCGCCGGTTCGACGGCGGCGACCACCCGCGCGTACTCCTCCATCTCGGCCGCTCCCCGCAGGAACTCCCCGCGCTGGACCAGCAACTGGGCCCGGTCGTAGCGCAGCCGGGCCGGATGGGCCGGGAGCAGGAGGGAGAGTTCGACCGCCCAGAGGGCGACCTCGGTACGTTCGGGCCGGGCCGCCGCCCAGGCGCGGATGTTGTTCAGGACACGCTGGACGATGTCGAGCGGGGCGGCGGGCGAGGCGGCCGGCGGCAGCCCCGGCGCCCGGCCCGCCCCCGGGCCCGTACGGTCCGTCAGCAGCCGGTCCGTCTCCTCACGGCCGAGGATCCGGCCCGCCGCGAACGGATCCGCGAGGATCTGCTCGTCCGCCGTCTCCGGGTCACCGAAGCCGACGACGAAATGGCCCGGCAGCGCCACCCCGTACACCCGCGCGCCCGCCCGCCTGGCCACCTCGATCCACACCACCGAGAGCAGGATCGGCAGCCCGCGCCGGCGGCGCAGGACGGCGGGCAGCAGGGAGGACTCCAGCCGCTCGTAGTCGGCGGGCGCGCCGTGGAAACCGCAGCGGGCGCCGAGCAGTTCGCCCAGCGCCGCCGCCCACGCGCGCGTGCCGCTCAGTCCGTACGGCAGCAGCCCGGCCAGCCGGTCCAGCTCCGCCTGCGCCGCGTCGAGCCCCTTCTCCCCCAGCTCCGGCTCGCCCTCCGCGCCCACGAGCAGGCAGAGCGTCGCCAGATCGGGCTTCTCCGCGCGGGCTTCCTCGGCGAAGAGGCGGCGCCGGTCGGCGGATTCCGGATGCATACCGTTTCCGTCCTTGTCGTGGCCTTGTTGTCGAGTTGTCGAGACGCTCTCAGGGCGCTCGGTAGTGGTGGTAACGGTGGTGGACGGTGAATCCCATCCCCGCGTACAGGGCGATCGCCGCGTCGTTGTCCGACTCGACCTGGAGCCACGCGGCGGACGCCCCCTCGTCGAGGGCGCGCCGGGCGAGCGCCGCCATCACCGCCGTCGCCAGCCCCTGGCGGCGGTACGCGGGCCCCACCTCGACGGCCATGAACCCCGCCCAGCGCCCGTCGACCACACACCGGCCGATCGCCGCCGGAACCTCGTCCGCCGTGCCGGGCACGGTGGCGAACCACACCGAGGGGCCCGCGTTCAGCACCTGGAGCACCTGCGGCCCCGGTGTCCCCGTGCGCTGGTAGCGGCGCAGCCAGCTCTCGTCCACCGCGCGGCCGAGGTGGACGCGGTCGTCCGCCGCCCGGTCCGCGAGGGGCGCCAGCGCCCCCGTCCGTACCTCCGCCGTCACCTCGGAGCGCCAGCCGCGCCGCTCCAGTTCGGCGCAGAGCGCCTCCTGCGTGCCGGGCGCGCCGGTCGCCGTCTGTACGTACGCGGGCAGCCCCCGCCGCTCGTACCACGCGCGCGTGCGCGCCAGCGCCTCGTCCAGGCCCACCCCCGGATCGCCCAGGGGCAGCGCCGAGTTGGCGCGGCGGGTGAACCCTGACGCCGCCCTGAGCGTCCACTCACCCAGGCGCTCGCTCTCCACCGGCTGCCACGCGCGCGCGTACGTGCGTGCCAGCTCCTCGAAGCCGGCCGCAGGGCCCCGCCGCCGGGCGGGCGCCGACGGCACCACCTTGCCCGCGACCAGGGCCTTCTCCGGTACGCCCACGTGCTCACCGTTACGCCGTGTGATCAGCAGCACACCGTTGTCCCAGGATGTGAGAACGCCTACGGTGTCGGTGAACTTCTCCGTACCGGGACCACCCCCGGTCAACTGTCTGACCGATACGCGTTTGCCCACGTCAGCGGGGCTCAACCGGACCTCAAGCCGTCCGCCGGCAGTGAATTCCACAGCTCCGTCCGCCCCTCTTGTTCGGATCGCGCCCAAGAACGGAGATACTAGATGCGGGCATCGACGACGCCGCGCTCCCGCGCGCCCGTGGACGGAGCCGCAGATCGGCCCGCCGCGCCCTATCGAGGAGGAACGACAGCGTGACCTACGTCATCGCGCAGCCTTGTGTCGACGTCAAGGACAAGGCGTGCATCGAGGAGTGCCCGGTCGACTGCATCTACGAGGGCTCGCGGTCCTTGTACATCCACCCGGACGAATGCGTCGACTGCGGAGCCTGTGAGCCGGTGTGCCCGGTCGAGGCGATCTTCTACGAGGACGACACCCCGGACGAGTGGAAGGACTACTACAAGGCGAACGTCGAGTTCTTCGACGAGCTGGGCTCGCCCGGTGGTGCCTCCAAGCTCGGTCTGATCGAGCGCGACCACCCCTTCGTCGCCGCGCTGCCGCCCCAGAACGGCTGACAGCGCCCCGCGTCCCCGGTCCCGTACGGCTCGCCGCTGTACGGGACCGCGGTTTTCCGCGTCGTGTGCCGTGACGCCCACGCGTACGAGAGAAGAGTGAGCACGTGTCCGCAGTTTCCCCGCGAGTCTCCTCGCGCCTGCCCGTCTTCCCCTGGGACCGGCTGGAGCCGTACAAAGCGACGGCGGCGGCCCACCCGGACGGGATCGTGGACCTGTCCATCGGCACGCCCGTCGACCCGGTGCCCGAGCTGATCCGGCGGGCCCTGGCCGGGGCCGCGGACTCGCCCGGCTATCCGACGGTGTGGGGTACGGCGGAGCTGCGGGACGCGCTGACCGGCTGGGTGGAACGGCGGCTCGGCGCGCGCGGGGTGACCCACCGGAACGTGCTGCCGGTGGTCGGCTCCAAGGAGCTGGTGGCCTGGCTGCCGACCCAGCTGGGGCTGGGCGCGGGCGACCGGGTGGCCTTCCCGCGCCTCGCCTACCCGACGTACGAGGTGGGCGCGCGGCTCTGCGGCGCCGAGCCCGTTCCGTACACCGACCCGACCGAGCTGGACCCCGCCGGGCTGAAGCTGCTCTGGCTGAACTCGCCGTCGAACCCGACCGGCGCGGTGCTGCCGGCGGCCGAGCTGGCGCGGATCGTCGCCTGGGCGCGCGCGCACGACGTGCTGGTGTTCAGCGACGAGTGCTACCTGGAGCTGGGCTGGGAGGCCGAGCCCGTCTCCGTACTGCACCCGGACGTCTGCGGCGGTACGCATGAGGGCGTCGTGGCCGTCCACTCGCTCTCCAAGCGCTCCAACCTGGCCGGATACCGCGCGGCCTTCCTCGCGGGCGACGCGGAGGTGCTCGGCGAGCTGCTCGCGGTCCGCAAGCACGGCGGGATGATGACCCCCGCGCCCGTGCAGGCGGCCACGGTCGCCGCGCTGGGCGACGACACCCACGTACGGGAGCAGCGGGAGCGGTACACGGCCCGCCGCACCGCCCTGCGGACGGCCCTGGAGGCGCACGGCTTCCGGATCGACCACAGCGAGGCGAGCCTGTACCTGTGGTCGACGCGCGACGAGCCCTGCTGGGACACGGTGGCGCACCTCGCGGCGCTGGGGATCCTGGTCGCGCCCGGCGACTTCTACGGCGAGGCGGGGGCGCGGCACGTACGGGTGGCGCTGACGGCCACCGACGAGCGGATCGAGGCGGCGGTCAAGCGGCTCGCCTGAGGGCGGCACAGACGTACGGGAGGGGCCGGGGAGCGCGTGATGTGCGCTCCCCGGCCCCTCCCGTACGTGCTCCTGGGGGTACGGGATCAGCCGCCGAGCGGCAGGCCCCCGAGCAGGCCGCCGACGGCGGGCGCCTTGGCCGGGGTGGCGGCGGCCGGGGCGACCTGCTGGGTGGTCTGGGTCGCGGCGGCGCCCTCCGCCGCGGTGGCGGCGGTCTCGCCGAGCAGCTTGCCGGCGCCGCCCGCGGTGTCGCCGGCGGCCTTCTGGACGGCCGGGGTGGCGGTCTTGGCGGCCTTGCCGACGGCCTTGCCCGCCGCCGGGACGCCCTGCTTGACGGCGTTGCCGCCCGCGTCGCCCACCGTCTTGGTGGCCTTCTGGGCGCCGCTGTCGAGGGTGCCGCCCACGGCGGCGCCGTCCAGCGCGCTCACCGAGCCCAGGTCGGGGGCCGCCGGCAGGGCCGCCGCGCTCGCGGAGCCGGCCGCGCCGATCACCGGGGCCGCGCCCGCCGCGACGATCAGCGCGGTGCGGGCGATACGGCGGGCGAGGGGAAGGTTCGCGGACATGATGCTCCTTCGGGGAGATGGCGAGATGTGGTGCGTCCGGGGGCCGGACGTGGTGACAACTCCTCGAAGGGCGCCGGAGGATGCGGTGGGCGCGGGTAAAGAATCCGTAACGTGTCGCATGATCTGTTATGGATAAAAGCAGGCAAACGCTCCCGGTGAAGCGAGGGCCGCGACACGCGGATTCCCGCCCTGCGCTGGGTGTTCGACCGGCGTTCGGCGGGCGTTCCCGGGAAGTGCGTGCGGCGGGCGCGCGGCGGCGCCGGACTCGCCCGTCCGGGTGACGGGCCGTACTACCGCGCGGTACGGATCCGGACCTCGTCCGCGTTCGCGACGGCCGGATCGCTCGTCGTGCGCCAGCCCTTGGCCGCGTCCTTCGCGCTCCACACCCGGCCCGCGTAACCGACCTCGGTGATGCCCAGGGACGTGGACCGGGCCACCGCCCAGTGCGCCAGCTCCCAGCCGCGCTGTGCCGAGGCGCGCTGCTCCGCGGAGTTGCCGCGCCGGGCACCGGCCGTGGCCGTGACCGACACCGGCACGGTCAACTCGTCGGCCTTCGCGCCTTTCGCCGCCGTCGCGGAATCCGTGGGACTCGCCGAATCCGCCGGGGTCTCCGCGTCGCTCGCGCCGCCCTTGCCGGTCGCCGCGGGCAGCACGGCGGAGCCGAAGTCCCGTACCAGTTCCGTCCGTACCTTCCGCGGCTCGCCCACCACCCCGTCGGCCGGCGCCGTGCAGGTCAGCGACGCGCCGGCCCGGCCGGTGAACGCGGCGGCCAGCAGCGCGGCGTCCGGCTCGTGCTTCGCGTACGCCTGCGGGAAGCCGCTGCGCTGGACGCGCTGGGCGGCCTCGGTGAGCGGCAGCCGCGAGTAGCCGGGCACCTTGACGAGATGGTCGTAGAACTGGCCCGCCGAGTAGACCGGGTCCTGGATCTGCGCCTCGGTGCCCCACCCCTTCGAGGGCCGCTGCTGGAAGAGCCCGAGCGAATCGCGGTCCCCGTGGTCGAGGTTGCGCA
The DNA here is from genome assembly GCF_003344965.1 of Streptomyces paludis. NCBI lineage: Bacteria > Bacillati > Actinomycetota > Actinomycetes > Kitasatosporales > Streptomycetaceae > Streptomyces > Streptomyces paludis. Next base: position 5,243,880 of record NZ_CP031194.1, read on the forward strand.
GCGCCGACTCCTGGAGCGCGGTGGCCAGCGCGATGGTGACGGCGCGTTCGGGCAGCCCGCGGCTGGTGCCGACGGCCGAGATCGTCGCCGCGTTGACGGCCATCGCGGGCGTCATCGCGTACGAGCGGCTGCCGTCGCCGGAGGAGCCGGAGGAGCCGGAGGAGCCCGACGAACCGGAGGAGCCGGAGGTGTCCGAGGGGTCCACGGCTTCCGTGGACCGCACCACGCACCGCGGGCCGCTGCCGCGGCTGGACATGTACTGCACCACCGCGTATCCGGCGAGGGCCAGCAGCACGGTGAAAGCGGCGACGAAACGCAAGGGGCGTCCGCGACGGGAGGGGGAGACGGTCTCGGGCACGCGCCCACCGTACTGGAGTCCGAGGCCCCTCATGACCCGGCTCCGGCCCGCCCGCGGACCCGCGGCCCGGCCGGTCCCTCCGTACCGTATTAGGGTCGGAGCATGAACCGCACCACGCCCGAGACCACGCCCGAGACGGTGCTCGACCTCACACTCGACGGCCCCGCGCTCACCGCGTGGCTCGTCGACTTCCCGTCCGTCAGCGGTACGGAGAAGCCGCTCGCCGACGCCATCGAGCAGGCGCTGCGCACCCTGCCGCACCTCACCGTCGACCGGTACGGCAACAACGTGGTGGCCCGCACCCGGCTGGGGCGCGGCGAACGGGTCATCCTCGCCGGGCACATCGACACCGTGCCGATCGCCGACAACCTGCCCTCGCGGCTCGACGACGACGGCATGCTGTGGGGCTGCGGCACGAGCGACATGAAGTCCGGGGTCGCCGTACAGCTGCGGATCGCGGCGACGGTCCCCGAGCCCAACCGCGATCTCACCTTCGTGTTCTACGACAACGAGGAGGTCGCCGCGCACCTCAACGGTCTCGGCCATGTCGCCGAGGCCCATCCCGACTGGCTGGCGGGCGACTTCGCCATCCTGCTGGAAGGGACCGAGGGCGAGGTCGAGGGCGGCTGCCAGGGCACGCTGCGGGTCTTCCTGCACACGGAGGGCGAGCGCGCCCACTCCGCGCGCGGCTGGATGGGGTCCAACGCCATCCACGCCGCCGCGCCGATCCTGGCCCGGCTCGCCGCGTACGAGCCGCGCCGGCCGGTCATCGACGGCCTGGAGTACCGGGAGGGCCTCAACGCCGTACGGATCGAGGGCGGCGTCGCCAACAACGTCATCCCCGACGCCTGCACGGTCGTCGTGAACTACCGGTACGCCCCGGACCGGAGCGAGGCGGCGGCCCTCGCCCATGTCCGTGAGGTCTTCGCGGACTGCGGGGTCACCGGATTCACCGTCGACGACCACTCCGGCGCCGCGCTGCCCGGCCTCTCGCACCCGGCCGCCGCCGCGTTCATGGCGGCCGTGGGCGGCACCGCGCGGCCCAAGTTCGGCTGGACCGATGTCGCGCGGTTCGGCGGACTCGGCGTGCCCGCCGTCAACTACGGGCCCGGTGACCCCCTGCTCGCGCACAAGCGGGACGAACGGGTGGCCGTCGAGCGGATCACCCACTGCGAGGAGCGGCTGCGCGGCTGGCTCACCGGGCCGGTCGGGTAGCGGGGGGCATGTGACCGCGCCGGCCGGGGGCACGGCCGCTGCCTGATCGACTGCCGGAATTTCGCCGTTTGTCACGCGTGTCGATCTACTCTTGCCCAGAACGACGCACAGCAGCGGAAGGAGCGGCTCATGGGCATGCCCGAGGGAACGCGGGGGCCGGAGGAACGCCGGCTCGGACCGGTGATCCGCCGGCGGGAGCAGATCCAGCCCGGCACGACCGATCAGCGGCTGCTGGACAGCGAGGGCGACTCGGAGTGGGTGCACACCGACCCCTGGCGGGTGATGCGTATCCAGTCGGAGTTCGTGGAGGGCTTCGGCGCCCTCGCCGAACTGCCGCCCGCCATCGCGGTGTTCGGCTCCGCGCGCACCGCGGCCGGCACACCGGAGTACGAGGAGGGCGTCCGGCTCGGCGGCGCGCTGGTGGACGCCGGGTTCGCGGTGATCACGGGCGGCGGCCCCGGCGCGATGGAGGCGGCGAACAAGGGCGCGCGGGAGGCGTCGGGCATCTCCGTGGGGCTCGGCATCGAGCTGCCCTTCGAGCAGGGGCTCAACCCGCACGTCGACATCGGGGTCAACTTCCGTTACTTCTTCGTGCGGAAGACGATGTTCGTCAAGTACGCGCAGGGCTTCGTGGTCCTGCCGGGCGGTCTCGGCACCCTGGACGAGCTGTTCGAGGCGCTGACGCTGGTCCAGACGCGCAAGGTCACCCGCTTCCCGATCGTCCTGTTCGGTACGGAGTACTGGGGCGGGCTGGTCGACTGGCTGCGGAACACGGTCGTGGCGCAGGGCAAGGCGTCGGAGAAGGACCTGATGCTCTTCCACGTCACGGACGACGTGGAGGAGGCGGTCGGGCTGGTCACGAAGGAGACCGGCCACTGATCCGGCGGTAGCGGTAGCGCCTGAGGCGAGCGGGCCGGGCCGGCCGGCGGGGGGACGACCCCGCCGCCGGTCAGGCCAGGCCGCGCCGGGCGACCGCCGGGGGACGGTGGCCCGCGATCGACGCGACCATGTCGAGCACCTGACGGGTCTCCGCGACCTCGTGGACGCGGTAGACCCGGGCCCCGAGCCACGCCGACACCGCCGTCGTCGCGAGTGTGCCGATCAGCCGCTCCTTGACGGGCCGGTCCAGCGTCTCGCCGACGAAGTCCTTGTTGGACAGGGAGACCAGCACCGGCCAGCCCGTCTCCGCCATCTCGCCCAGCCGGCGCGTCGCCTCCAGCGAGTGCCGGGTGTTCTTCCCGAAGTCATGGCCGGGATCGATCATGATCCCGTCCCGCCGCACCCCCAGCGCGACCGCGCGCTCGGCCAGCCCGCGGGTCACCCGCAGGATGTCGGCCATCACATCGTCGTACGCGACCCGGTGCGGCCGGGTCCTCGGCTCGGCGCCGCCCGCGTGGGTGCAGACCAGCCCCGCGCCGTACCGCGCGGCGACCTCGGCGAGCTTGGGGTCCACCCCGCCCCACGCGTCGTTGAGCAGATCCGCGCCGGCCTCGCAGACCGCCTCGCCCACGTCGTGGCGCCAGGTGTCGACGCTGATCACCACGGACGGGTGGCGGCGCCGTACCTCCGCCACGAAGCCGACCGTACGGCGGGCCTCCTCCGCGGCGGTGACTTCCTCGCCGGGCCCGGCCTTCACCCCGCCGATGTCGATGATGCCGGCGCCCTCGGCCACCGCGCGCTCCACGCGTTCGAGCGCGGGCTCGTCGTGGAAGGTCGCGCCCCGGTCGTAGAAGGAGTCCGGGGTCCGGTTGACGATCGCCATGATCACCGGCTCGTACGCGCCGAACTCCCGGCGCCCCAGCCGTAGTGTGCCGTCCCCGTCCATGCCGTGATCCATGGGCACGACCTTAGCCCGACCGTCACATGGGGGGCGGCGTCACGGGGGCCGGCACGCACATCTGCGGCGTTGTCGTCGGTCACGATGGCTCCGCCATCACTCCCTCCTCCGCCTTGCAGCTGCACGCACCAGCCCCCGCTCCTTCACCCACCCCCCATGTGACGGTCGGGCTTAGAGGAGTGGGTCCGGGGACCGTGGCCGCGCCCCTTGTCGGCGGATCGTGGCACGATCGGCACCGGACGTTTCCGTTTCCTGATCGGACGTTGCCTGCCCGGGGAGAAGCTCGTGTTCTTGTTCTTGCTCATCGCGATGGTCATCGTCGTCGCCGCGGTCACACTCGCGGTCGTCGGCGGGGGCGACAGCGAGGTCCTGCCGGATGTGCCGCCGGAGCGGCTGGTGGATCCGCTGCCCGTGACGCGGCCGGTCGGCCGCGCGGACATCGAGGCGCTGCGGCTGCCGGTCGCCGTGCGCGGCTACCGGATGGCGGACGTCGACGAGGTACTCGGCCGGCTCGGCGCCGAACTGGCCGAGCGGGACGCGCGGATCGCCGAGCTGTCGGCGGAGCTGGCGGGCGCGCAGGCCACGGCCGTCTCCTCGCCGGACCTGTTCAAGAAGCCCGGCGAGGAGAGCGGCCGATGAGCGACGGCGCGGCCGTGGCCGGCCCCGACGGACGGCCGCGCTGTCCGTGGGGGCTGTCGGCCGAGGACTACCTCGCGTACCACGACGAGGAGTGGGGGCGGCCGGTCCACGGCGACGACGCCCTCTTCGAACGGCTCTGCCTGGAAGCCTTCCAGTCCGGGCTGTCCTGGATCACGATCCTGCGCCGGCGTGAGACCTTCCGTACGGCCTTCGCGTCGTTCGGCATCGCGGCCGTGGCGGAGTTCACCGACACGGACCGGGAGCGGCTGCTCGCCGACCCGGGCATCATCCGCAACCGCGCCAAGGTCGACGCGACCCTCGCCAACGCCCGGGTCCTCGCGGACTGGTCCGCCGGTGAACTGGACGAGCTGATCTGGTCGTACGCCCCCGACCCGCCGCTCCCCGCGCCCCGGACGACCGCCGACATCCCGGCGATCACCGACGCGTCCACGGCCCTGGCGAAGGCGCTCAAGAAGCGCGGCGTCCGGTTCGTGGGCCCGACCACGGCGTACGCCCTGATGCAGGCGTGCGGCCTGGTCAACGACCACCTGGCGGACTGCGCGGCCCGGACGGGCGCCCTGACCGTCCAGGGGCGGCCGGGCCCTCAGCGGCCCACGTAGCGCGGCTTCTCCTTCGCCAGGAAGGACCGTACGGCGATCACATGGTCCTCGGACGAGCCCGCCCGGGTCTGGAGTTCGTCCTCCTTCACCAGCGTCTCGGCCAGCGAGTGCTCCGCCCCGTACGCCAGGGACTCCTTGATCGCCGCGTACGCCGCCGTGGGCCCCGAGGCGAGCGCGCGGGCCACCGCGTACGCCTCGGCCGCCAGGTCCGCCGCCGGGACCAGCCGGTCGGCCATGCCCCAGGCGTACGCCTCGGCCGCCGGCACCGAGCGCGGGAAGAGCAGCAGATCGGTGGCGCGGCCGTGGCCGACGAGGCGGGGGAGCGTCCAGGAGACCCCGGAGTCCGCCGTGAGGGCCACCCCGGCGAAGGACGTGTTGAACGCGGCGGTGTCCGCCACGACCCGGTGGTCGGCGGCCAGCGCGAAGCCCATGCCCGCGCCGGCCGCGACGCCGTTGACCCCGGCCACCACCGGCTTGGGCATCTCGGTGATCGCCCGCAGGATCGGGTTGTAGTGCTCGCGTACGGTGCTCATCGTGGCGCCCGTACCGTCCCGCCGGTCGGCCTCCAGGAGCGCCGTGTGCTCCTTGAGGTCCTGGCCGACGCAGAAGGCCCGGTCCCCGGCCGCGGTCAGCAGTACGCCCCGTACGGCGGAGTCGGCGCCCGCGGCGGCCAGCGCGTCCCGCAGGGCGGTCTTGGCGGCCGTGTTCATCGCGTTCATGGCTTCGGGGCGGTTGATCGTGATCGTCGCGAGTCCGTCACTCACGTCGTAGAGCACGGTGTCGGCCATGATCGGGTCCCTTCGCGGCTCGGGCAGGTCCTGTCCGGCCCCAGCATGGCGGAGATCTTGGACGACGGGCATGTGACCTGCGTCTAAGAAAGTGGGGTGCCGGCGGAGCGCGCGGCGGCGAAGTATCGCAGCCGGATCGCCGAATTGGGTGGTTTTGCGAGAGCGCGTTGCGTAAGCGATGCGAACCGATGTTGGTCATCGGGTCCCGCCATGCGGGATAATGAGCTGGAAGCAATGTGTTCGATGCCGGTGACACAGCGCCTGTTATGGGGCAGCCGGCTGCGATGAGCTGGTTTCAGGAAGGGGAACGAGCATGGCGGCCATGAAGCCGCGAACGGGCGACGGCCCGCTCGAGGTGACCAAGGAGGGGCGGGGCATCGTCATGCGCGTTCCGCTCGAAGGCGGCGGTCGGCTTGTCGTCGAGCTGACTCCGGACGAGGCGGAGGCGCTCGGCGACGCGCTGAAGAAGGTCGTCGGCTGAGCGGAACGGTTGAGGTCAGGGCCTCACTGTCTTCGGGGCGTTGCGACGCCCCAGCGCAGACAGACTTCTGCCCCGGTACGGATTCGTCCGTGCCGGGGCAGAGGTCTGTTTCGGCGGCGTAAGGCTCAGCGGCGTACCGCGCAGAGCAGCCCGTCGCCCACCGGCAGCAGCGTGGACTGGAGGTCCTGGCTCTCCCGTACGGCCCGCAGCAGCTCGCGCACCCGCAGCACCTCCGCGGGCTGGGCCCCCGAGTCGACCGTCCGGCCGTTGGAGAAGACGCCCTCGAAGCAGACGAGCCCGCCGGGCCGCAGCAGCCGAAGCGATTCGGCGAGGTACTCCAGCGACTCCAGCCGGTCGCCGTCGCAGAACACGAGGTCGTAGCCGCCGTCCGCGAGTCGCGGCAGCACGTCCAGCGCCCCGCCGGGGATGAACCGCGCGCGGTTCCCGGCGAAGCCGGCGGCGCGGAACGCCTGCCGGGCGAACTGCTGGCGGTCCGGTTCGGTGTCGACCGTGGTCAGCACGCCGTCCGGCCGCATGCCCTGGAGCAGATACGTCCCCGAGACACCGGTCCCCGTCCCGATCTCCGCCACGGACTTCGCGTCCAGCGTGGCAGCGAGCAGACGCAGCGCGGCGCCAGTGCCTGGTGACACCGAGCGGAGCCCTGACTCGCGGGCCCGGTCCCGGGCCCAGTGCAGTGCTTCGTCCTCGGCGACAAAGGCGTCGGCGAACGCCCAGCTCGTCTGCCGGTTGGCGGTAATGACCCTCTCCTTGTCCCGTTGGCGGCGCAACGGTGACTGTATCCGCTGCACCCGGGAACCCGCAGATGGGACCGGGCGTTGAGAAGAGCGGGAAGCACGGCGCGCAATCCGGGATCAGGACCATCGCCAGGACCGGGGACCGGACCCAAATTCGCGTAAAGATTCTTATCCGGAGCTAACGGGCGGAGTGGCTATGGTAGGGGCTCCACTGGACACCACCAGAGCCGATAGGGGAGGTGCGGCTGCGCCTGTGGACCGGGGAGGAGTGCTCAGGCGTCTTCTCAGGTCGGCCGGTGAGCCGAAATCCGTGACCAAGTCTGCTGACCGTTCTCGCTCCAACGACTCCGCAATGACCGCGACCTTCGCATCGGATGCGGAATCGCAGGCGTGGACGCCTCCCAGCTGGGAGGAGATCGTCAGCACACACAGCGGACGCGTCTACCGCCTCGCCTACCGCCTCACGGGCAACCAGCACGACGCCGAGGATCTGACCCAGGAAGTGTTCGTCCGGGTCTTCCGCTCGCTGTCGACCTACACCCCCGGCACCTTCGAGGGCTGGCTGCACCGCATCACCACCAATCTCTTCCTCGACATGGTCCGCCGCAAGCAGCGGATCCGGTTCGACGCGCTCGGCGACGACGCCGCGGAGCGGCTGCCGAGCCGCGAGCCGTCGCCGCAGCAGGTCTTCCACGACACGCACTTCGACGCGGACGTCCAGCAGGCGCTGGACACCCTCGCGCCCGAATTCCGGGCGGCGGTGGTGCTCTGCGACATCGAGGGCCTCTCGTACGAGGAGATCGCGGCCACACTCGGCGTGAAGCTCGGTACGGTCCGCAGCCGCATCCACCGCGGCCGGTCCCATCTGCGCAAGGCGCTGAAGCACCGTTCGCCCGAGGCCAGGGCGGAGCAGCGCGCGTTCGCGGGCGTGGTGGGTCCGGGCGCGACAGGTCCTCTTCTGGCGGGAGAGGGCGGACCGGCGTGAGCGGTGCCAGCCAGAGCCCCGCCGAGCAGCATCTGGGGGACCGACTCGCGGCGCTGGTGGACGGAGAGCTGGACCATGACGCGCGCGAGCGTGTGCTGGCCCATCTCGCCACCTGTGCCAAATGCAAGGCGGAGGCCGACGCGCAGCGCAGACTCAAGAGCGTCTTCGCGCAGACCGCCCCGCCGCTGCCGTCCGCCGGGCTGCTCGCCCGGCTGCACGGACTGCCCGGCCAGGGCCCCGGCGCGGGGGACGACGACAACGGAAGAGGGCTGTTCGACGGGGGACGCTTCGGTGAGGGGGTCTTCGGGGTGCGCACGGACGGCTTCGGCTACGCCCCGGCGGGCGCCCATGCCGCGGCGCTGCCCGGCGGCTCCGGGTTCCGTATCCACGAGGTCGGCCGCCAGGACGCCGAGCGCTCGCCCTGGCGCGGCCGGCGCTTCGCCTTCGCCGCCGCCAGCGCGGTCTCCTTCGCCGCGATGGCCCTCGGCGGGACGCTGCCCCTGGGCACCGCCGCCGATGTCCTGCCGCGCGGCGCGGGCAACAGTGTGACCCCCATGCGGGCCCCCGGCACCACATCCCCGGCACCCGTCAGCGGCGAGAGCGCCAGGCGCCAGGGCGGAGGCGGCGGAAACAGCGGCAGTGGGAGCGGTATGGCCCCGCAGTCCGTCTCCCGGGCGACCCCGGCCGCGCCCCCCGGTTCGTCCGGGGTGCGGACGCTCTCCGAGCAGGTGTACGCGACGGGCGATCCGAGCGGCTCCTCGGCGGCGCTGTGGATACAGCCCACGGGCTCGGCCCTCCAGCTCGACGCGACCGACGACGTGGGCCCGACGACCACGCCCCGGCCCACCCAGCTCGCGGCCCCGACGCTGCCGACCGCGCCCCTTTCGGCCAACCGCTGAGACCGCTCCCTGCGGGAGTCTTCGTAAACCTGGTTGAATCCCTGGACGAGTAAGTCCGAAGTCCCGTCTGCCCGGCGGCGCCCAGCACGCACGCTCGCCGCGTTGCCGAAATGCCCTAGTAGCTCCGCTACGAGGGCACCCCGGCGCCTTGCGATCGCACGCACCGGACACCGCCGGGCCCGCCCCAGGGGCGGACGACGCTACTTCGGACTTACTCGTCCAGCGGGGGTTGACCCTTGAAGGCGCGGGAACGGCAGTGCGGGGAGAACATGGACGACGGGAAGCCCAGCGGACCGAAGGCGAGCTGGTGGAGCCGTCCCAAGGCGGTGGAACGGACACTGGCCGAGCCCGAGGTACCGCCGGCGCGCGACGGCGGGCCTTCGGTGCCGCCGCTCACCGACGCCGTACCCACGGACGCCGTGCCGGCCGATGCCGTGCCCGTCGCGGCTGACAGCCCGTCGGAGCGTGCCACCGACGGCGACGACGACAACGGACCGCGCCCGGACACGGATCCCGCCGCCGAGACGGGCGCGGTGACCGTACCCGCTGAGGGCCCCGGTGCCTTCGCTCCGGACGCCGCCGGGGCTCCGGCCGCGCCGCCGGAGCGGCCCCGGCCGCTGCACGAGCCCGACGAGTACAGCACCCCGCCCTACGGCGGCCCCGGCCCCTGGGCGCCCGCCCCGCCCGTACAGCTGCCCACCCCGGCGCACGGCACCGCGCTGCCGCCGGCGTACGGGACGCCGCACGGAGCCCAGGGCGCGCCGGCCCCGCACGTCCCGTACGCCCACCCGGCGCCGCCGCCCCCGCCGCCGTCCGGGCAGGACCCGTTCGCCCAGTCGTTCCAGTACGACCCCTGGAGCAGCCCGGTGCCGCGCCAGCCGCTCACCCAGTACGGGGAGCAGTACCGCGAGCCCGGCGGCAGGCGGGGCCGTGTCGGCACCGCCGCGCTCGTGCTGCTCGCCTTCGCCGGCTGTGTGCTCGGCGGGGTCGTCGGCGCGTACGTCGAGCGCAACGGAGGCTTCACGACCGTCGAACTCCCGCAGGCGGGACCCGAGAGCGCCGACCGCGCCCCCGAGAGCGTCGCGGGCATCGCCGCCAGCGCCCTGCCCGGCGTCGTCACGCTGCATGTCCGCGGCGGCGGCGAGCAGGGCACCGGCACCGGCTTCGTCCTTGACCAGCGCGGCCACATCCTCACGAACAACCATGTCGTCCAGCCCGCCGGCACGTCCGGCGAGATATCGGTCACGTTCAGCGGCGGCCAGACCGCCAGCGCGAAGCTCGTCGGCAAGGACACCGGCTACGACCTCGCCGTCGTCAAGGTCACCGGGGTCTCCGGACTCAAGCCGCTCCCGCTGGGCAACTCCGACAACGTCCGGGTCGGTGACCCGGTCGTGGCCATCGGCGCGCCCTTCGACCTCTCCAACACGGTCACCTCGGGGATCATCAGCGCCAAGGAGCGCCCCATCACCGCGGGCGGCGAGAAGGGCGACGGCAGCGACATCAGCTATGTGGACGCCCTCCAGACCGACGCCCCGATCAACCCCGGGAACTCGGGCGGACCACTGGTCGACGGCCGCGCCCGGGTCATCGGCATCAACAGCGCGATCCGCGCCGCCGACAGCGGATCCGGCCTGGCCGGCGGCCAGTCGGGCTCGATCGGCCTGGGCTTCGCCATACCGATCAACCAGGCCAAGCGGGTCGCCGAGGAGCTGATCAACACCGGTAAGGCCACCCACCCGGTGATCGGCGTCAGCCTCGACATGCAGTACGCGGGCGACGGTGCCAAGGTCGGCGCGAAGGCCGCGGACGGCGGCCCGGCGGTTACCGCCGGCGGCCCCGGCGCCAAGGCCGGCATCCGGCCCGGGGACATCATCACGCGGGTGAACGGACAGCGGGTGCACAGCGGCGAGGAGCTGATCGTCAAGATCCGCGCGCACCGCCCCGGCGACCAGCTGGAGCTGACACTGCTGCGCGGCGGCAAGGAGCAGACGATGAAGATGGCCCTGGGCTCCGCGGACGGCGGCTGACCGCCCGGGGGACGGCCGTCCGAAGGTGGCCGCCCGAAGGTACCGTCCGCACAGGTCCGGAAGGTACCGTGGAGCGGCCCGGACCCCGATCCGCCTCCCGACCCGCGGGCCTGGAGAACACGAGGAGCAGCAGAGTGTTCAGTGACATTGGCGCCCTTGAGGTGGTCACGATCGTGGTGATCGCCGTCCTCGTCTTCGGACCCGAGAAGCTTCCCAAGGTCATCCAGGACGTCTCCCGGTTCATACGGAAGATCCGGGAGTTCTCCGAGAACGCCAAGCAGGACATCCGCTCGGAGCTGGGCCCCGAGTTCAAGGACTTCGACTTCGAGGACCTCAACCCGAAGACGTTCGTCCGCAAGCAGTTCCTGGAGAACGACGACCTGGGGCTCAAGGAGATCCGCAGCAGCTTCGATCTCCGCAAGGATCTGGACGACGTGGTTGACGCGGTCAACGGCCATGAGAGTGGATCCGCCGTGTCGGACACACCGGACCCCGCCGTCAAGTCCCTCACGCCCTCCGCGACTCCCGCCGCCGCGAACGGCGCCGTCACGACCGGCTCCACGGCCACTCCCGACCTGTTGAAGAAGCGCGAAAAGCCCGATCCGGTCGAACGCCCGCCCTTCGACGCAGACGCCACCTGAACCCGGCCAATCCCTGCGAGCCGGTAACGGGTGGCTATCCTCCATCTGTCCGGCAGTGAGGCGCCCGTAGGGGGCGAGCCGCTGCGGACGTACGAGATCGAGGAGGCGCCGGCAGTGGAGACGACGAGTCGGGAAGGTGCGCGGGACGCGGCCGGGCCGGCGAACGCCGAGGGAGGTTCCGCGGCGCTCCGCACGGTCGACGGCTATCTGCGCGCGCCTTTCGCCTGGTACGGACTGGACGAGGCGTTCACCGGACCACGCTGGCTCATGCAGGTCGGCGCCACTTCCGACGGTGTGGTGCGGCACGGCGCCACGGGCCACGGCGAGCCGCCGTCGATAAGACCGGACGCGTCGGCCGAGGACAGAGGACGCTTCGCGGTCGTCGTCACCGTCGGCGCCGGACCGGTCCACCGGGCCGACGACGGTACGGGGCAGCTCGACGCCACCACGGCCTCCTCGGCGGCCTGGCTGGCCGGGTCGGGCCTGCTCGCCGCCACCTGGCCCGCGCTGCTGGACCACGCGCTGCGCGACGACTGGCTGGAGCAGCAGACGGAGGCCGCCTTCGAGCTGGCCGACGATCTGGCCGGGTCGGCCTGGTCGGCGCTCTCGCTGCCCGTCGACGGGGTGCCGACCCCGTTCCACTACCGCGAGTCCGAGTTCGGCTGGGTGCTGGCCGGCTCGGCGGCGGGCGAGGTCCATCTCGGCGCGTACGGACGCGGGATGAGCGCGTACGGGCTCGGCTTCTCGGTCATCGGCGACATCAGGACGTACACCTAGAGCCGTATCGGCGTAGACAGCGCATCGGTAAGGGGCGGTCGCCATGGCGACCGCCCCTTACCGATATCTCCGCAAACCCCGTACGGCGCTCAGAACTTGTTGCGCGGTGTGATCCCCAGGGACATGCCCGCCAGGCCGCGCTGCCGCCCGCCCAGCTTGCTCGCGATCCCGCGCAGCGCGACGGCGGCCGGCGAGTCCGGGTCGGACAGCACGATCGGCTTGCCCGCGTCGCCGCCCTCGCGCAGCCGTACATCGATCGGGATGCCGCCGAGCACCGGCACCTCGGCGCCGGTCGTCCGGGTCAGCCCCTCCGCGACGAGCTTGCCGCCGCCGGTGCCGAAGACATCGATCATCTCGTCGCAGTGCGGGCACGGCAGGCCCGACATGTTCTCGACCACACCGACGATCTTCTGATGGGTCTGTACGGCGATCGAGCCGGCCCGCTCCGCGACCTCGGCCGCCGCCTGCTGCGGGGTGGTGACCACCAGGATCTCCGCGTTCGGCACGAGCTGCGCCACCGAGATCGCGATATCACCGGTCCCCGGCGGCAGGTCCAGCAGCAGCACGTCCAGATCGCCCCAGTACACATCCGCCAGGAACTGCTGGAGCGCGCGGTGCAGCATCGGGCCGCGCCAGACCACCGGGGTGTTGCCCGGGGTGAACATCCCGATGGAGATCACCTTCACGCCGTGCGCCGACGGCGGCATGATCATGTTCTCGACCTGGGTGGGTTTCCCGTCCGCGCCGAGCATCCGCGGCACGCTGTGCCCGTAGATGTCCGCGTCCACGACACCGACTTTCAGCCCGTCCGCGGCCATCGCCGCCGCCAGGTTGACCGTCACCGACGACTTCCCGACGCCGCCCTTGCCGGACGCCACCGCGTAGACCCTGGTCAGCGACCCCGGCTTGGCGAACGGCACCTCGCGCTCGGCCGTGCCGCCGCGCAGCGAGGCCGCCAGCTCTCGCCGCTGCTCGTCGCCCATCACGTCCAGCGTGACGTCCACCCGCGTGACGCCCTCGACCCGGGCGACCGCCTCCGTCACGTTCCGGGTGATGGTGTCGCGCATCGGGCAGCCGGACACCGTCAGATAGACCGTGACCGCGACCACGCCGTCCGCCGCGATGTCGACCGATTTCACCATGCCCAGATCGGTGATCGGCCGGTGGATCTCGGGGTCGTTCACCGTCGCCAGCGCGGCGCGCACCGCGTCTTCCGCGGGGGCGGCGGTTCCGTACGTGTCGGTAGCCATACGGAGATGGTACGGCGCCCCCTGCCGCCGGGCGAAAGCCGTCAGCGCTCGGATTCCTCGCCGGCGGGCTCCGCCAGATCCCGGACCAGATCCTGAAGCTCCGAGCGGATCCAGTCACGGGTGGCGACCTCGCCCAGACCCATCCGCAGCGCAGCGATCTCCCGGGTCAGATACTCCGTGTCCGCCATGGACCGCTCGTTCTGCTTGCGCTCCTGCTCCTGCGTGACCCGGTCCCGGTCGTCCTGGCGGTTCTGCGCCAGCAGGATCAGCGGAGCGGCGTACGACGCCTGGAGCGAGAGCATCAGCGTCAGGAAGATGAACGGGTACGGGTCGAAGCGCAGCGCGGCCGGCGCGAGGATGTTCCACGCCAGCCACACGATGATGACCAGCGTCATCCAGACGATGAAGCGGCCCGTCCCCAGGAACCGGGCGACCCGCTCCGACAGCCGGCCGAACGCCTCCGCGTCGTACTGCGGCAGCTCCGGCAGCAGCCGGGGCCGCCGCGGGCGCGGCTGGTCGAGACGGAGCCGCCCGCCGCGCGACAGCGCCGTCGCGCCGCTCACGGGACCGGCCTTCGCCCGCTCCCGGCCGCCGCCACCGCCGCCGTCCCGCTCCGGTCGCTCAGCCGGCACGGCCCGTCCCCTCCACCCCGTGGTACCCGGTCTCCCGCCAGTCGTCCGGCAGCAGATGGTCGAGTACGTCATCGACCGTCACCGCGCCGAGCAGCGCCCCGCTGTCGTCCACCACCGGCGCCGAGACCATGTTGTACGCGGCCAGATGGCTGGTGATCGCGGGCAGCGGGGTGTCCGGGGCGAGCGGCGGCAGATCGCTGTCCACGATCGAGCTGACCAGCGTGTACGGCGGATCGCGCAGCAGCCGCTGGAAGTGCACCGTGCCCAGGTACTTGCCCGTCGGTGTCTCGTCCGGCGGCCGGCACACATAGACCTGCGCCGCGAGCGCGGGGGACAGGTCCTGCTGCCGTACCCGGGCCAGCGCGTCCGCGACGGTCGCGTCGGGCCGCAGCACGATCGGATCGGTCGTCATCAGCCCGCCCGCCGTGCGCTCCTCGTACGACATCAGCCGCCGTACGTCGGCCGCGTCGTCCGGGCGCATCAGCGTGAGCAGCCGCTCCTTGTCCGCCTCGGGCAGCTCGGAGAGGAGATCGGCCGCGTCGTCCGGGTCCATCGCCTCCAGCACATCGGCGGCCCGCTCCTCCGCCAGCTTGCCGAGGATCTCCACCTGGTCGTCCTCGGGCAGCTCCTCCAGGACGTCCGCGAGCCGGTCGTCGTCCAGCGCCGCCGCGACCTCGGCGCGCCGTTTCGGCGTCAGATGGTGCAGTACGTTGGCGAGATCGACCGGGCGCAGCCGCTCGAAGCTGGCCACGAGATTCTCCGCGCCCTGCCCCTCCTCCTCCAGCGAGAAGCCGGTGACGGCCGACCACTCGACGGTCAGGGCCTCGCCGCGCCTGCGCAGCGCGCCGCCCTTCCGGCCGCGCTCGACGAAGACCTTGTCGATCTCCCAGTCGCGGCGGGCCGGCAGCTGCTGCACGGCGATGTCGAGCACGGTCACCTCCTCGCCGGTCTCCACCAGCCGCACCCGCCGGTCGAGCAGCTCGCCCAGGACGAGCCGCTCGGTCGGACGCTGCTCGAAGCGCCGTACGTTCAGCACCCCGGTGGTGATCACCTGGCCGGACTCGACGCCCGTGACCCGGGTCATCGGCAGGAAGATCCGGCGGCGGCTGAGCACCTCCACCACCAGCCCGAGCACCCGCGGCGGCCGGCCCGCGACCCGGAACATCGCGACCAGATCGCGCACCCGCCCCACCTGGTCGCCGCCCGGGTCAAAGACCGGCACGGCCACCAGATGCGAGACGAAGACCCGGGGGGCGCCTGCCGCCATCGTCGTGCGCCTCCTTGTCGGCGATTGTCGTTCTATGCAGCGTGATGACGGGTTCAGGCTAGCCCGTACCACTGCCGCCCGCCCTGACGGCATCCGTCCGTACGGCGTCCCGGCCGCCCGCGTCGAGCGGTGTGCGCGGCCCGGGTACGCTGCGATCTGCCACCCCCAGCAGCGTATGAGAGGCAGTGCGTCTGTGACCGTTCTCCCATCGTCCCGCCGTGCCCGCGGAGCCGCTCTGCCCGTCGCGATCTGCCTGGGACTGGCGGCGGTGCTCACAGCGTGCGGCGAGGATCCCGACGAGGGGACGAACGGCGTCGGGAAGCTCTCCGCCACCGAGATCGAGAAGAAGGCGAAGGCGGCGGCGGACACGGCGGGCGCGGTCCGGCTCTCCGGGGCGCTGGTCAGCGGGGGCGAGACGTACAAGCTGAACATGCGGCTCAAACAGAACGGCGCGCTGGGCTCCGTCATCTCGAAGAACAGCACCTTCCAGCTGCTGCGGATCGAGGACACGCTCTATCTGAAGGCCGACGCCGGGTTCTGGAGCCACACCGACGGCAAGTCCGGCGAGGAGAGCGCCAAGCCCAGCGCCGGGGACAGTGAGGCGGCCGGGAAGCTCGGCGACAAGTACGTGAAGGTGCCCGAGGAGGACCCCGCGTACAAGCAGCTGACCGGCTTCACCGACATGGAGGTGCTGCTCGGCGGCATCCTGTCGCTGCACGGCGAGCTGAACAAGGGCGAGCGCGACCGTATCGGCGGCCTCCGGACGATCAAGATCAGCGGCAGCGCGGGCGACGGCGGCACACTGGACATCGCGCTCCAGGGCGAGCCGTACCCCGTACAGCTGGTGCGCGCGGGCAACGCGGGGACGCTCACGCTGGCGGACTGGGGCAAGGACTTCGAGCTGACGGCCCCGGCGAAGAACCAGATCGTGGACTACGGAAGCCAGTTGCCGAAGACGGGCGAATAGCTTTCGTACGAACAGCCTTCGTGCGGCGCCCGTTGTCCCCGCCCGTCAGCTCTTCGCGGCCTTCCCCGTCTTCTTCCCGCGCTTCAGCAGCAGACGCGGCAGGGACGCCGGTACGGGCTGACGCGTCGTCACCGGGGTCGGCAGCGGTGCCGCGGCCAGTGAGCCGGCCGGCAGATCGGTGGTCGATCCCCGGGGCGTCAGACACAGTACGCGGCACTCCCGCGCCCAGCGCTCCGGCATCTCCTCGGCGTCCGGCGCGTTGAGCCGCTTGCCCTTCAGCTCGGCGACGGCGGCCTCCCAGGCGGGGGAGCGCGGCGCCAGCTCCGACACGGCGGCGGTCCAGGCGACCAGCCGGCCGCCCTTGTCCTTGCTGCGCACGGTCACCTCGGCGCTCCCGCCGTCGGCCAGCCCCGGCAGCGGCTGCTCCCCGGGCCCGTCCCCGACCACCAGCGCCGCGCCCTCGTGCCAGACGTGCCACAGGGCGCGGTCGGGCCCCGTCCCCCGGACCCAGACGAGCCCGGACTTCTTGGTGGCCTCCTCGACGAGCGCCGCGCCGAAGTGCTGTGGTTCTGTCATGCGCGCAGCCTATCGAGGGGGCGTGCGCGGGGGGTCCCGTACGGCGAGGGGTCCCGCACGGCGGGAGGTCCCGCACGGCGAGGGCGGTCACATCGGGACGATGCCCGACTGCGTGAGTGCCAGGCATACCGGCACCTGGGCCAGGAGCAGATCGGCGGGGATCAGCTCCCAGGACTTCGACACGACGTCCCGGTCCCGCCGGGCCTCGGCCGGAGCGCTCCGCGCGGCGGCCCGTATCGCCTCACCGGCCCGGACATTGCGGCTGCGGCCCCGGGCCTTCAGCATCTCCTCGATGAGCGAGCCGCTGAACGCGGAGACGGCGTAACTCCGTTCGCCGCGCGCCCGGACGACCAGCTCACCGTCGGTCTCGACCAGGAGATACGCGCCCCAGGGGATCCAGTCCCGGCCCAGTACCCCCACCAGCCGCAGCCCGCCGTCATGGATCTCCACCCGGACCCGGCCGATCCGGATCATGACCAGGGACACGGCCAGCAGCACGGACGCGACCATGAGCAGCTCGCCGGTGGATTCATTCGGCCGTGCGACGAGCCAGATCACCGGAATTCCCGCGTATATCGCGCAGCAGCTCACGATGGTGAAAATCCAGAGACTCTTTTTGCGCAGCACGCGCGGTTTCATATTGCTCCCCCGGTCCGATCGTGAATGACGCGGCTCAGAAATCGGTGATCAGCTTTCCGCACACGAAGAAGAGCAGCACCATGACCCCGAACAACTGGAGCATCATCAGACCGGGCATCTGATTCTCCTTGCTCGGCCCTTCCTCGGCTTCGCGGCTGGCGACCGCCCTGATCTGTTTGCCGTGGCCGAGCGTTCCGATCGCAAAGGAAATAATCAGCACGGTGTAATAGGCGAGGGCGGTCTTCAGCGGCCATCCGAACTTCCCCACCCCGGCCACCGTCATGGCGACGAGACCGAGCGCCGCCGCCACCCCGATCTTCACTTTCTGCTCGCGGGTGTCCATCAGCGGAATCCATGCGCGCAGGAAGACGGCTGCGGCGAGAGCCACCACAACGATCAGGACCGGCAGAGGTATTGAGGAAAGCTCCATGGCTCCGTCCAGGGGCTGGGACCTCCGTCTCCCCCCGGGGCCGGAGCCCCGGGGGGAGACGGAGGTCGTCGACTACTTGAAATCGGTAGTGGAGTACGCCCAGGCCGCGCCGGGGAGATCCGCACCGATGTTACTGAAGGTGTTCACGACAGTCTTCTGGAAGCCCGAGGAGTAGCTGCGCCCCGTGATTCCGGTGAAGGCTCTCGTGCTCATCCCTCCGACGGCCCGGCCGGCCAGCTTGCCCGCCCCGCCGCCGAGTATTCCGAGACCCGCGCCGATGTACGCGTTGCGGGCGCTCTCGTTGTTGCCTTCCCGCTGGTAGGCGTAGCCACTCGCCAGACCGGCGGCCACGGAGACCGCGCCGAGCGCCAACGCGGCGCCCTGCATACCGGGGATGAAGGCCGCGACCATGCCCGCCGTACCGGCGAGCGTGGACACCCTGCCGAGCAGGTCGCCGAGGCTGCCCCCGGACGGTCCGGAGCTGAGGCCGCCCGCGATGGAGGCCGCGATGCCGATCGCCCCGCCGATCTTGCCGCTGCTCTTGCTCGCGGCTTTTCCGAGGCTCTTTCCGGCGGACTTGGTCGCGGCCAGCGCGGATCCGCCGGCCTTCTTCACCGACCCGCCGGCCTTCTTCAGCGAGCTACCGGCCTTCTTGACGTAGCCTCCTGCCTTCTGGCCGGCCTTTTTCAACCCGCTGCCGACCCGTTTGACGGTTTTCTTGGTGTAGGTGGAGGCTTTCTTCGCGTACCTCTTGACCGTCGCCGTGGTTCGTTTGACCAACTTCTTCGTTGTCTTGGCCACCGTCTTGGCGGCGCTCTTGACGGTCTTGGCGGCCTTCTTGGCCACCTGCGTGACCTTCGTGGCCGCCTTCTTGACGACCGTGGCGGTCTTCTTCGCTGCCGACTTGACGGCGCCGCCGGCCTTCTTGGCCAGCTTCTTCCCGGCCTTCTTGATCTTCCCGAAGAAGGAGAGCCCGTCAGGATCGGAGAAGGTGACCGGGTTGTTGTTGGCATACGCGTACGCGTTCATACGCTGCGATTCCCCCATGTCGGACATGGGGTCCACGCTCAGGAACCGGCCGAGCTTGGGATCGTAGGCACGGGCGCCGAGTTGGGTCAGTCCCGTACTGTCCGACGTCCCGCCCACGAAGGACCTGTCGGCTCCCGGCCAGAGCGCCGGGGTCGCGGACGGTGAGCCACGCTCCTCGCCGAACGGGCCGAGCGTGCGGTGCCGCACCTCCTGGGTGGTGGCGTCGATCGCGGTCGTCGCCGTGCCGTGGTGGTCCTCGAAGAGGTACTGGATCGCGCCGTTCGTCCGAGCCGCGACGGTCTCGCCGTCGAAGTCGTAGTAGCGCGTGCCCGCCTTCTTGCCGTCCGGCTGCAACAACAGCTCGTTGCCGCCCGGCAGATACAGCGTCGTCCCGGTGAGGTCCTTGCGCAGCATCCGGCGGCCGTCGGCGTCGTAGGTGTACTCGACGGTGACCCGGCCGGGCTCCTCGACCTTCGCGAGCTGGTTCTCCGCGTCCCAGACGAGCGTCTGGTCCCGGCCGGCCGTCTTGCGGGTGGTCGTGTTGCCCACCGCGTCGTAGCCGAACGAGTCCGTGACGGTGGTCGCGCCACCGCGCTCCGTGGACACCGAGGTCAGCGCGGCCGGCTTGGCGCCGCCCGGCTTCCCGTAGGCGTAGGAACGGACCGAGTCCAGCGCGCTGTTGCCCGCCGAACCGTCCGTGCCCACGTCGTGGCGGACCTCCTTGGTGCGGTTGCCCAGCGCGTCAAAGCTGTAGGTCAGCCAGTACGGCTTGGGGCCGCCGACGTTGGACGGTGACGGCGTCGTGGCGCAGGTGTCCTTGGCCGTCCACGCCTCGGTCAGACGCTGGAGCGCGTCGGTGGTGAAGCACTGCGTGTCGGTCTGCTTCGCCGCGTCCTGGCCGGTCTCCGTGGTGATCCGGGTGATGTTGCCCGCCAGGTCGTAACCGTACGAGGTGTCGTCCACCCGGGTCGGTCCGGCCGTACGGTCCGTGGTGGTCCGCAGCAGCTCGCCGGTGTGCTCGTCGTACGAGGCCGACCGGTAGAGGCGCCGTGCCGCGTCGTTGTACTCCGTGCGCAGCTCCCGGCCGAAGGGGTCGTACGTGGACGAGTTGACCAGGATCCGGCCACCGGCCGTCAGGCCCTGGGCCTGGTCGTCCGCGCCGTACCGGGTGACCACCCGCTCCGCCGGCAGATCGCCGAGCGCCGGCTGGCTGGTCGACGTCGGCAGACCGGTCAGCTCGTCGTACGAGTAGCCGATGGAGTACGTTCCGGCGAGAGCGCCCTCCGACTGCGGGACGGTGACGTCCACCTTGGTCGGCTGGTAGTCGTCCGTGTAGCCGGTGATCTTCTGTACGTAGGCGTTACCGTCCACGTACCGCCGCGACTCGGAGATCTCCCCCTTGGCGACCGTGTCGTACGACCACTCGGAGAGGACCTTGCCGTCCTGGCTGAGCGACGTCCGCCGCCCCAGCTCGTCGTAGGCGACCTTCAGGGTGTTGCCACGGGCGTCCGTCGTGGTCACCGGCCGGTCGAGCGAGTCGTACGTGGTGAGCAGCGTGCCGCTGTCCGGGTCGTCCGTGCGGGTCTCCCTGCCGCGCGCGTCGTAGGTGAACTTCCGTACGTTGCCGGCCGGGTCGGTGACCGTCTCCAGCAGCCCCCGCTTGTCGTAGGTGTACTTGATGGACTGCGAAGCGGTGCGCGCCTCGTTGGTGTACTCGATGACCTCCACCGGCCGGTCCTGCGCGTCCGTGACCGTGGTGCTCGCGGCGCCGCCCTTCGGCGGGATCACCGTGGTGTGGTTGCCGTCGTACACCGTCTTCGTCCGGCGCGTCTCCGTGCCGAACTTCAGGGCGATGGCCTCCGTCGGCCGTCCGGCGGCGTCGTACACCGAGCGGACCCCGGCCGGGGCCTTGGTGTCGTCACCGGCCACCAGCTTCGGCTCGGGGGATCCCGTGGCGTAGTAGTCGTCGTACGACTTCCACTCCTGGCCCTGCGAGTCGTACAGGGTCTCCGTCAGCACCCGGCCGGTGCCGGTGGCCGAGGGGACCTGGGTCTGGCGCTCGCGCAGCAGACCGTCGTAGATCTCGTAGCTCGTCTCCGTCGAGCCGTCCCCGCGCAGTTCGGTCGTGGCGACGACCGGCGTCTCGGTCTTGGAGATCCGGTACGTGAAGGAGGCGGTCGGGTGGTTGGGGAACTTCTCCTTCGTACGGCCGGGCTCCCAGACACCGGTCAGCCGGCCGAGCGCGTCGTACCCCAGCTCGGTCCGCTTGCCGTTGGTGTCGACCTCCGCGGCCGTCAGCCCGCGCAGCGGGTCGACCTCGCTGGTCAGCGTGTGGCCGAGCGGGTTGGTGGTGACGATGCTCGTCACCGGCCCGGTGGCCGGGACATACCGGGTGGTCATCGCACGGTTCTGCGCGTCCGTCATCTTGACCGGACGGCCGTAGAGGTCGTACGACGTCAGCGAGGCGGTGAGGAAACCCGTCCCGTCGGCGTTGGACTCGTCCTCACGCGTGGTGTTGCCCCGGGTCGGCGCCGCACCCAGCGTGGTCGTGTCGTCGTAGTAGCTGCGGTTCTCGGCGATCAGCCCGCCGGGCGCGGCACAGGTGCCGACCGTGGCCTTCTCCGAGGCGGTCAGCTCCAGGATGTTCGCGCTGGTGTTGCGGGCGTAGGTAGTGGTCGTGCAGCTCTCGTCACCGGTCTTCGCCGTGTCGCCGTGCTCGGTCTCCGTGCTGACCATGCCGTACGCGTCGAAGGTCCGCTCCGTCTTCGTCCGCTGCCAGCCGCCGCCCTTGGCGGGCGACCGGGTGGTCTCCGACTGGACGTTCGTCATGTCGGACTCCAGGGCCGGCAGCCCCGTGCGGGCGCGGGAGGCCGTGACGGCGGAGCGCCATGGGGTCGAGGTCTCCTCGGAGACCACCTCGGCGCCGTTGTAGACGATCTCCGCCCGCTCCATGGCCTGGAAGGACGCGTGGTCCGCGACCTCGTTGCCCTCGAAGTCGGCGACCTTCGCGCCGTCGATGCCGCGGAAGTAGCGGGTCCGGCTGTCCTGGCGCGGGCCGTCGGTGCCGTTGCCGGTCTGGGTGCGGACCTCGCCGTATCCCCGGTAGTCGCTGTACGTGCGGTACTCGGCCTTGGTGAACTCGTCCTCGCTCTTGGCCCAGGCCGCGCCGCCCACGTACGTGTAGTCGGTCTGCTGCGTCGGCGAGCCGCCGACCAGGTCGTTCTCCAGGACCTGGGTGACCACGTACTTGTGGAACCAGTCCTTCACCGGCTTGTAGTCCGCCGCCGGGGAGTCCGCCGAGGACCAGTAGACCGGGTAGCAGCGCCGGGTGTTGCTCGCCTCGGTGGGCAGGCTGCCCGGAGCGCAGTCGGCCGCGGAGTAGCTGATGCCGATGGAGCCGCCGGTCTCGGTGTTGATCTGGTTGACGCGGTAGCGGACCAGCGGCGGGATGCCGTCACCGGTGGCGTCGACGCGGTTGGCCAGCTGGGTGCCCTTGAAGGTGATCTCGGGCAGCGCGGTGGAGGAGTCCGCCGAGTAACCCGTGCGGGTGATGCCGGCGAGCCACAGGGTGGCCGGGGAGCCGTCGCCCGGATCGGGCAGCTCGTGCCGGAAGTCCCAGGAGTCGACGGACCGGTAGGCGGAGCCGACCAGCACCGAGGTGGTGATCCGGGCCAGCCGCTTGCTGGTCCAGAAGGTGGGCGCGATCTTGTCCTTGCAGGTCTCGCCCGCCTTGCAGTCCTGGTCGAGCGGGACATCGGGCCAGCGCTTGGCGTTGGCCGCCGTCATCTTCGCCGGGGCGCAGTCGAACGAGGCGTCGGGCAGGCAGCGTTCGGCGACCGTGTACTGCACCTTCGCGGAGGCCGCGTTGGCGCCGTACAGGTTGTCCGCGCGCAGACCGTACTCGATGCGGTCCAGGTGGCCGCCGCGGATGTACTCGGTCGGGGTGCCCAGGCCGGTGGTGGTGGAGACGTTGCGGCCGTAGAAGTTCTTCTCGGTCTTGTAGTAGTACGCGGAGGCGTTGGAGTTGGTGTCGACGACGTAGTCGAGGTTCCAGCGCCACGCCTGCTGGCAGTACGAGTCCGCGAAGGCGGCCTTGTAGCAGGGCTCGCCGCTCTGGTTGCCGTACACCGGCACGGTCCAGGTGGAGTTGGTCTCCTCCTTGCCGGACGACCAGCCGGGCAGCCGGTTGTAGCCGAAGTAGTACTTCGTGCCGTCGGTGGTGGTGATCAGCCAGTGCTCGCCGTCGTTGTCACCGTTGCCGCGGGCGGTGTCGGTGAGCAGTTCGACGCGGGTGCCGTCGTCGTCCTTGAGCTTCCACGTCTTGGACTTGTCGTCCCGTACCAGCTCGTGGGACTGGCCGTCGAGCGACATGGTGGCGTTCTCGGTGCCGTAGCAGAGGTCGCCGTTCTTGGACTTGTTGTTGCCGTTGGTCATGTCGTCGTTGCACGACACGTACCGGCGCTCGATGTAGTTCTCGGTGAGCGCCCAGCCGTCGCCGACCGCGTTGGCCTGGTTGTTGGTGGCCGCCGTACGGCCGTCCAGCGACTGGGAGGAGTAGCCGAGCGACAGCTCGGGCTCCAGGCCGCCGGGGACCTCGGGGGTCTGGATCTCGTAACCCCAGCCGAAGTTGCCGGAGGAGTCACCGGCCACCCAGTTGCCCGAGGGGCTCAGCGGGGTCGCCTTGTAGTCGCCGGTCGAGCCGGACGGCGCCGCGGAGACCGCGAGCAGGGTGACCCCGGAGGCGGCGGAGAGTCCGGTGACGGACTTGGCGCCGCTCGGCGCGGTCTGTACGGGCGCGCCGGATGCGTCGGTGGTGCCGGCCGTGCCGTCGACGGGGATGTCCGCCGTCAGCGTCTCGGCGTCCGCGTCGTTCTCCGTGGCGAGCGGGGTGCCCGCGCCGCAGTCCTTCGCGTCCGGGGATTCCAGCGCGCAGTCCGGGAGTTGGACGAGCGAGAGCCGGGAGGCCCAGCCGGCGCCGAAGGCGTGCGCGAAACCGGAGTAGTCGAGCGAGAGCCGTACCTTCGCGTCGTGCCCGCCCTCCGCCGCGCGCACGGCGATCAGGACGCCCTCGACCCCGAGCTTGCCGGCCGCCTTCCGGTCGAGTATCTGGACCTGGGCGCGCTCCGGCGGGGTGCCGCGCTCGCCCGCCCTCGGCTTGCCGGCCGCCGTACCGACGCGTACGGGCAGCTTGCCGGCCCGCTTCACCGCGCCCCGGGCGTCCGGGAGTTCGACCTCCGCCGTACCGGCCGCGGGCCATGCGACGGCCGGTGCGGAGTTACGGGAATCACGCGCGGCGTCGTCCTTGCCGCCGGGCTTTTTCACGCCGACCGGGGTGACCGGCACGGGATGGGTGGTGTCGAGCTTCGGCAGGGCGAGCGAGGCGACCGCGAAAGCGGTCTCGGCGCTCAGGAATCCGCCCAGCAGGACGGACGCCGTAACGACGGAGGTGGCCTTTGTCCATCTTCTTCGCCTGCTCGGTTTCGTTCTGCGCGCGCTGTCCGCGGCGCGGAGCGAAGGGTCGTTCACTGTGCCCCCTAGTGCTGAAAGTAATAACCGCGAGTGGAGAGTACGTCGCTGAGGATCACGTAAAGCGTGGCTAAAGGGGCATACCTGATCGCTCCCGCTGGGATTTGCACAAGCGGAATGCCAGGTTTGCGGCGGCATGCGGAATTAATTCACCTTCTCGGTGCGATTTACTCTCCTTTCGTTCGGCACCGCCGTTCATTCACATGGCTTTTGGGCCCTGCCGGGTCGTCGCCTTCGCGCGCACACCGGTAAGGGCTTCGGGGAGGAAACGACTTGACATCTCAACGACAGCCGCGCAAGCGGAGAACCGGAATGCGTCCGCTGATAGCGGGCGCGGTCGCGGTCGCTCTCGCGAGCGCCGTGCTCCCGCTGGCCGCGGGACCTGCCGCGGCGGCGGACGAACCGGTGCTCGGCGCGGAGCCGGCGGCGGCCGAACTCGCCCTGGAGCGCGCGGCCGAGAGCGGGGAGCGGGTCGAGGTGGTGGCGGAGCGGAGCGAGTACTCCACCACCTACGCCAACCCCTCGGGCACCTTCACCAAGGAGACCCATGTCGTCCCGGTCCGGGTGCGGCAGGAGGGCAAGCTCGTCGACGCGGACGCCACGCTCGTACGCGCCAAGGACGGCACCGTACGGCCCCGGGCGACCTCGGTCGGGCTGGAGTTCTCCGGCGGCGGCACGGACACGATGGCCACCATCGAGCGCGACGGCCGCACCCTGTCACTGGACTGGGACGGCAAGCTGCCCACGCCCGAACTCGACGGCGACACCGCCACGTACCCCGAGGTGTTCCCGGGGGTCGACCTGAAGCTCCGGGCCAGTGTCAACGGCTTCCAGCAGCTCCTGGTCGTCAAGAACCGTGAGGCCGCCGCCGATCCGCGGCTGGAGCGCCTGGCGTTCCCGATGGAGACGGACGGGGTGACCGCCCGTACCGACAAGGCCGGCAACCTCACCGCCGTCAACCCGGCCGGACAGAACGTGTTCGCCGCCCCGACCCCGATCATGTGGGACAGCTCCGGCGTCGCCGCCGGCGCCCCGGCGCCCGCCAACGCGAAGTCGGTCGGCGCCGCGCTGTCCGCCGCCGCGGCGGCTCCCGCGAAGGCCCCCGCGCAGGCCCCCGCCATCGAGGAGGACGGCTTCGTCCCGGCCGTCGGCGCCAAGGAAGCCACGATGCCCGCCGTCGTGGAGGGCGGCGCGCTGAAGCTGACGCCGGACCAGTCCATGCTGACGGCAGCGGACACGGTCTTCCCGGTCCATATCGACCCGTATGTCTCCGGCGGCCGCAACAACTGGACCTCGGTCGCGAAGCTGTACCCGTCGACCAGCTTCTGGAACAAGTCGGACAACATCGCGCGGGTCGGCTACGAGTCGGACACCGGCGGCACCTGGGCCTCCTTCTTCACCATGGACACCCGGAACCTGGCCGGCAAGACCGTCACCAACTCCACGTTCCGGATCAAGGAGACCCACTCCTGGTCCTGCACCAAGAAGCCGGTCTACCTCTACGCGGTCAACCCGATCAGCTCCGCCACGACCTGGAGCAACCAGCCCACGCAGGGCGCGCTGCTCTCCACCGTGACCGACGCCAAGGGCTGGGGCACCGCCTGCCCGGCCGGCAACCTCGAGTTCGACGTCAAGGGCAACGCGATCAAGGCCGCCGCGTCGAGCTGGGCGACGATGACGCTCAGCCTGCGCGCGAGCGAGACCGACACATACGGCTGGAAGAAGTTCGACGCGTCGACCGCCGTCCTGTCGACCGAGTACAACACCCCGCCGAACGCGCCGACCGACCTGGACACCGTCCCCAGCACCAAGGGCACCTCCACCACCTGCGGCAACATCTCGCCGTACGGTCTGATCGGTGACACGGACGTCCAGCTGGCGGCGAAGGGCGTCGACCCGGACGGCGGCAAGGTCAACGTCAAGTTCAACCTCTGGGCGACCGGCCACCACCCCAACGACGAGCCGAACGGCAAGCTGATCGTCAACACGACGGTCTCCGTCACCTCGGGCACCGTCGCCAGGGTCACCATCCCCAAGGCGACGCTGAAGACGTATGTCCCCGACGCGGACGGCTACTTCTCCTGGCGCGCCCAGACCGACGACGGCACCCTGATCAGCGCCTGGTCCCCGCCCACGAGCGCGGCGGCCTGCCGGTTCCGCTACCTGCCCGACCGGCCGAGCACCCCGCCGACCGTCAGCTCCACGCAGTTCCCGAGCGGTGACGCGGGCTGGCCCGTCAACACCAGCCCGGTCCGTACGAAGGGCACCTTCACGGTCGGCCCCGGCGCGGCGACCAACATCGCCTCGTACGAGTACTGGTCCACGCTCGACGCCACCGTCGTCACCCGCGCCCCCGCGGCCCTCAACGGCACGGTGTCCCTCGAACTGACCCCGACCAAGGCCGGCGCGCACCAGCTGTACGTCCGCAGCGTCGACCAGGCGGGCAACCGCTCCGACATCCGTACGTACCTCTTCTACGCCAACGGCGCCAAGGTCTCCGACAAGCCCGGCGACCTCAACGGCGACGGCCACGCCGACCTGTGGGCCGTCGACTCCGCGGGCACCCTCCAGCGCTACTTCGGCGACAGTACGGGCAAGGTCACCAAGGCGTCGGCCGCGGCCTCCGACACCGGCCGCTACAAGGACGCGAAGACCACCCGCCGCGGCGACTGGAACGACGACGGCTACGAGGACCTGGTCATGATGGCGGCCGACCCGAACCTGGGCCGTGACCGCCTCTGGGTCCACCCGAACGACGGCACCGGCGCCGTGGTCCCCGCCGACCAGCGTGAACTGCGCGTCTGGGACCGGGAGAACGACCACTGGCAGGGCGCCACCCAGATCCTCGCCATCGGTGATGTCGACGGACCGCTCGACCTCGACGGCGACGGCGTGATCGGCCCCGACGACCGCCCCGGCTACCCGGACCTGCTGGTCAAGCAGGGCGACCTGCTGTGGCTGTACTTCGGCTCGGCGTCCGGCTACCTCGACGAGATCTACCTCGACGACTACATCGAGCAGCCCCCGCTCCTCATCGGCAACGGCGGCTGGGCGGACTACGACCTGGCGGCCCCCGGCGACGCCAACGGCAACGGCCATGTGGACCTCATCGCCCGCAAGAAGAGCACCGGTGAGGTGTTCCTCTACATCGGCATCGGCCCGCACGGCGAGGGCCTGGGCTCCGATTCCGGCCGCACCCGCCTCTCCACCGGCTGGACCCCCACCGCCCGCCCCCTCCTGACCGCCGTGCCCGACATCATCGGCACGGGCAAGTCGGGCGTCTGGTCCACCGGCGCCACCGGTGACCTGTTCGTCGGCGAAACCAACGCGGGCCCCAACCTGGCGGGCTTCCGCTCCCTGAACTGACCCCGTCCCGCACGACGCACCGTATTCCCCGACCCGTGCCCCGGAGACAGCCGCCTCCGGGGCACGGGTCGGTCGTTAACCGGCCGCGTCAGAGCCAGCCGTTGCGCTTCAGCATGCGGTGGATGGTCAGGCAGATCGTGCCGATGGCCATCAGGACCAGCGGGTAGCCGTATTTCCACTCCAGCTCGGGCATGTAGTCGAAGTTCATGCCGTAGACGCCGCACACCGCCGTCGGTACGGCGATGATGGCCGCCCAGGACGTGATCTTGCGCATGTCCTCGTTCTGGGCGACGGTCGCCTGGGCCAGATTGGCCTGGAGGATCGAGTTGAGGAGTTCGTCGAAGCCGATGACCTGCTCGTGGACCCGGGCGAGATGGTCGGCGACATCGCGGAAGTACTTCTGGATGTCCGGGTCGATCAGCCGCATCGGGCGCTCGCTCAGGAGCTGCATCGGCCGCAGCAGCGGGGAGACCGCGCGCTTGAACTCCAGTACCTCGCGCTTGAGCTGGTAGATCCGGCCGGCGTCGGAGCCGCGCTTGCTGCCCTTCGCGGGCTCGGAGAAGACCGCGATCTCGACCTCGTCGATATCGTCCTGCACCGCTCCCGCCACCGCGATGTAGCCGTCCACCACATGGTCCGCGATGGAGTGCAGTACGGCCGAGGGGCCCTTGGCCAGCAGTTCGGAGTCGCCCTCCAGCCGGTGGCGGAGGTTGCGCAGCGAGCCCCGGCCGCCGTGCCGGACCGTGATGACGAAGTCCCGGCCGGTGAAGCACATCACCTCGCCGGTCTCGACGACCTCGCTGGTCGCGGTCAGCTCGGTGTGCTCGACGTAGTGGATGGTCTTGAAGACGGTGAACAGGGTGTCGTCGTACCGCTCCAGCTTGGGCCGCTGGTGGGCGTGGACGGCGTCCTCCACCGCCAGCGGGTGCAGCCCGAACTCGGCCGCGATCCCGGCGAATTCCTCCTCGGTCGGCTCGTGGAGGCCGATCCACGCGAAGCCGCCGCTCTCGCGCACCCGCAGCATCGCCTCGTGCGGGGTGACACAGGGGGCGCTCTCCAGGCGCCGCCCCTCGCGGTAGACGGCGCAGTCGACCACCGCGCTCGACGCGGAGGGGTCGCGGGTCGCGTCGTACGAGTCGTACTTGCTGGCACTGTTCTTGCGCAGGGACGGGCGTACCACTGCGCGCAGGTCACGGATCATCGACATGGCGGGCTCCTTCACGGAGAGGCCGTCGGCGGGGGCGTGGCACAGCCCGGAATGGGGACGTGAGGCGTGGGTACGTCCGCAAAGCGGGCGGCACCGCGGGGGCCGCGGTGACGGCTGTTCGCTACAGACAGGCAAAAACACCGGCGATTGCTGGAGAAGTGCTCTTCCGTCGTGCGAAGTACCGCATGCGCGTCAGCGTCGGACAGACACGTCGGCGCCGGATCAGCGGCACATGGTGCGGGCGGAAGAGCGGCTGGTACTGGCCGGGTGACTTCGATCCACCGCAGCCCCACCTCCTCCGGCCGGTCCCCCGTGGGGGATGACGTGCTCCAGGACTGGAGAGCGACGCTTCAGCGTGCTGTCCCGGACAACGGCCAAGACTATCAGTCCGCACCGGGCCAATCCCTTTCCATGCCCCATTCTTGGCCGATCTATGCTCCCCGGATGGAAGAAATTCTCGCTCTCGTCGACGCCCGTCTCCGTACGGCCCTCGGGGAACCGGACGCCCGCGCCGCGGTGACCTTCCTGGGTACGGACCGTTTCGAGGTGCTGCGGTTCCGTGACTCCGAGGGCGGTACGGACGTGGTGCGCTATGTCACCCTCGGAATGTCGGGACAGCCCATGGCGGACCCGTCGGCCCTCCTCGCCGACCCGGTCAAGGGCCCCCGCGCCGAACTCGTCCTCTCCGTACGCGCCGGCCTCGCCGACACCGACCAGGTGCTGCGCCCGCTGGCGGTGCTGGCGGCCTCGCCGCAGGTCGAGGGCGTCGTCGTGGCCCCGGGCGGCTCGCTCGACCTCGGGACGCCGCTCTGGCCGGGGGCGCCCTTCAGCTCCGTACTGGTGGGGGAGTCCGGCGGACTGGTGGCGGATCTGGAGCTGGACCCGCCGCTGGAGCCCGTACGGTTCCTGCCGCTGCTGCCGATGACGCCCAACGAGGCCGCGTGGAAGCGGGTCAGGGGCGCGCGGGAGCTGGAGGAGCGCTGGCTCGCCCACGGCACGGATCTGCGCGATCCGCGGCGGCGCTCGGTCGCGCTCGACTGAGCAGCCGCCAACGGTTTCCCGGCTGATCATCGGACCCCGTCGAGCGCACCTGATAGATGCCGTGCGCATCCGCATCGCTCCGTGACCGGGCGGTCCTGCCTGGTGATCGTCCTTGACGGGGAGCGGGACGGAGAGGACCGTTGGGTGCTATGAGGGGCGAACCCAATTGCCCGAAGTGCGGTGGCCGGCTCAGGGCGCCCGGTCTCTTCGCCGACTCCTGGCAGTGCGACGCGCACGGCATCGTCCATCCGCTGCAACCCGTGATACCACCCAGCGTCGAAGCGCTCGAAGTCGTCGTGCACCGCGCCCGCGTCCCCGTCTGGATGCCCTGGCCGCTCCCGATCGGCTGGCTCTTCACCGGCGTGGCGTACGCGGGCGACGAACGCAGCGGGGGCCGCGCCACCGCCGTCGCCTGCTCGGGCCCGGGACCGCTCGGCGGCGCCGGTGAGCTGCTGCTCGTCGCCGAGGAGCTGGGCGTCGGGCTCGGCGCGCGCTACGCGGGGATCGAAGGACCCGACCCCGGGTCCGCCATCCACGCCGACAAACCGCCGCAGACCAAACTCCTCGCGGCCGGCCGCCCCACCCCGCTCTGGCATGTCCCCGAGGCCCCGCAGGACCGCGCGGTCTTCGCGGGCGAGGCGCTCGGCCTCTGGCTCTGGGCGATCGTCTGGCCGGAGCAGTCCGGCATGCTCCTCTACGACGAACTCGTCCTGACCGATCTCCGCGAGGCGGGCCAGGGCACGGAGCTGCTGCCCTGCGGCGCCCTCTCGCCCCGGCTGCTGGACTGACCCGCGTACGGGGCGTATACGGGGCGGCGGATCCCGCCCCCGCGCGAACGTTATCCTTGAGCGTCCTCATCACCCGCGCCGAGCCCCTCGGCCCCGAGCCCCGGAGCCCGCGTCGTGCGCATCGACCTGCACACCCACTCCACGGCCTCGGACGGTACGGACACCCCCACCGAGCTGATCCGCAACGCCGTCGCCGCCGGGCTCGACGTGATCGCGCTGACCGACCACGACTCCACCCGCGGCCACGCCGAGGCGATCGCCGCGCTCGCGGATCTCGGGGACACCGGCCGCCGGCTCACCTTCGTCCCCGGCGCCGAACTCTCCTGCCGGCTCGACGGGGTCGGACTGCATCTGCTCGCGTATCTCTTCGACGCCACCGAGCCCGAGTTCCTCGCCGCGCGCGAGCTGGTACGGGACGACCGCGTGCCGCGCGCGCGGGCGATGGTCGGCAAGCTCCAGGAGCTGGGCGTGCCCATCACCTGGGAGCGGGTGGCCCGGATCGCGGGCGACGCCTCCCTCGGCCGCCCGCACATCGCCACCGCCCTTGTCGAACTCGGCGTCGTCGAGACCGTCTCCGACGCCTTCGCCCCTCAGTGGCTCGCGGACGGCGGGCGCGCGTACGCCCCGAAGTACGAACTCGATCCGGTCGAGGCGATCCGGCTGGTCAAGGCCGCCGGGGGCGTCACCGTCCTCGCACATCCCCAGGCCGTCAAGCGCGGCCGGACCGTGCCCGAGTCCGCCCTCGCGAAGCTCGCCACCGCCGGACTCGACGGCATCGAGGTCGACCACATGGACCACGACGGCCCGACCCGCGCCCGGCTGCGCGGACTGGCCGCCGAACTCGGGCTGCTGACCACGGGCTCCAGCGACTACCACGGCAGTCGCAAGACCGTGGAACTGGGCGCGTTCACCACCGACCCCGAGATCTACGGGGAGATCACCCGGCGCTCCTCGGGCGCGTTCCCGGTGCCGGGCGCGGGCGGACACGCGTAACAGCGCCCGAGCGCCCAGCGCGTCGGCGGTCCCGTAGCACCCGCGTTCCCCGCGGTCTCTGGGGTCCGCGCGGTCTCCGGACGTACCTCTTCCTTCCGCGGGCTGCTCTTTCTCCCGCCCGCTCTTTCTTCCCCCTTCCTTTTCGCACGCGATTTCTTTCGCTCTTCTCCCGCAAGGCCCATACCTGTGTTC
The DNA here is from genome assembly GCF_003344965.1 of Streptomyces paludis. Taxonomy (NCBI): domain Bacteria; kingdom Bacillati; phylum Actinomycetota; class Actinomycetes; order Kitasatosporales; family Streptomycetaceae; genus Streptomyces; species Streptomyces paludis. Next base: position 5,275,805 of record NZ_CP031194.1, read on the forward strand.
GACTTTGCCGTTTTCGGATCCCTCTTCCTCACCCTTTTCGTCATCATGGACCCGCCCGGGATCACCCCCATCTTTCTCGCGCTCACCTCGGGCCGGCCCGTCAAGGTCCAGCGCGCCATGGCCTGGCAGGCGGTGGCGGTCGCCTTCGGGGTCATCGCCGTCTTCGGGCTGCTCGGCCAGCAGATCCTGGACTACCTGCATGTCTCCGTACCGGCCCTGATGATCGCCGGTGGCCTGCTCCTGCTGCTGATCGCGCTGGATCTGCTGACCGGCAAGACGGACGAGCCCCAGCAGACCAAGGACGTCAATGTGGCCCTCGTCCCGCTGGGCATGCCCCTGCTGGCCGGGCCCGGCGCGATCGTCTCCGTCATCCTCGCCGTCCGGCACGCCGACGGTGTCTCGGGACAGCTCTCCGTCTGGGCGGCGATCCTGGCCATGCACCTCGTGCTCTGGCTGACCATGCGTTACTCGCTGGTGATCATCCGGGTGATCAAGGACGGGGGCGTGGTGCTGGTGACCCGGCTCGCCGGGATGATGCTCTCGGCCATCGCCGTGCAGCAGATCATCAACGGGATCACCCAGGTCATCCGCGCGGGCTGACGCGGGAAACAGGCAGCGCCCCCGTACGGGGAAATCCGTACGGGGGCGCTTCGTCAGTCGTCTGCGAGTGTGGGGTACGTCGGAGTGTGGGGTACGTCGGTACGAGTACGGTGAGTACGGTGTTACGAGGCCGGGGATTCGGCCGGTCGGATATAGATGCGCTGGCCCATCGCGGCGGCCTGCTGCACGATCCGGTTGACGGAGGCGGCGTCCACGACGGTGCTGTCCACGGCTGATCCGTCGACGTCGTCGAGGCGCATGATTTCGAAGCGCAAGGCTTCTCCCTTCGTCTGATCCTCCTGCTGGAGAACTGCTGGAGAACTTGATGGACGGGTGACGGAGGATTCCGTCGTTGCCTACATAGGTGTGCAACGGGTTGCCCTCTGCAAACATTCCCTACGCTAAGGAAAAGTTTCGGATGGCTAACTACTGGCGGATCCGGGTGTGCGACGGGTGCCGTCCACGGAGAATGGGCGGCGTATGAACGAGGCAGAGATCCACCCACAGGACACCCCGGAGAACGTCCGGGACATCACCGAGATCGCCGCGCGGCTGGAGCGCACCAACGAGCTGCTCCAGCGCATGCTCGCCGAGGTCGCCAAGACCCCGTCCACACACGCCATCTTCGTCGACGCCGGTTACGTCTATGCTGCGGCCGGGTTGCTGGTAGCGGGCACCGAGGACCGGCGCTCCTTCGACCTGGACGCCGAAGGTCTGATCGAGGCGTTCATCGACAAGGCCCGGATCATCTTCGCGGACAGCAGACTTCTCCGCGTCTACTGGTACGACGGCGCCAGACGCCGGATCCACACCTCCGAGCAGCAGTCCATCGCCGAGCTGCCGGACGTCAAGGTCAGACTCGGCAATCTGAACGCCAACAACCAGCAGAAGGGCGTCGACTCCCTGATCCGCACGGATCTCGAATCGCTCGCCCGGCACCGCGCCATCAGCGACGCGGCGCTGGTGGGCGGCGACGAGGACCTGGTGTCGGCCGTCGAGGCCGCGCAGGGATACGGCGCCCGGGTGCACCTCTGGGGCATCGAGGCGGGCGAGGGGCGCAACCAGGCGGAGCCGCTGCTCTGGGAGGTCGACAGCCAGCGCACCTTCGACCTGGACTTCTGCAAGCCGTACGTCACCCGGCGCCCCGTCACCACGTACGAGCACGAGGGCGACCCGCCGCCCTCCCGCGACCAGGTCCGTTTCATCGGCGCGCAGATCGCCGCGACCTGGCTGGCGGAGCGGGGCCGCGAGGCCGTGGCGGAGCTGCTGCCAGGCCATCCGTATCTGCCGGGCCCGGTGGACCAGGATCTGCTGATCGAGGCGGAGAAGCTGCTCCAGCGGTCCCTACGGGGCCACGCGGTGCTGCGCCGGGCGCTGCGGGACGGCTTCTGGCAGCACGTGCAGTCGCAGTTCTAGCGGCGCGGGCGGCGGTCCCGTTCTCGCGCGGTGGTCCCGTTCCCGGGCGGTGGTCCCGTTCTAGAGCAGGTCGTCCCGGAACGGGTCGTCCCAGAAATCCGTCAGCGCGGCGGCCGTCTCCTGCGGGCGGTCGGTGTTGGGGGAGTGCCGCGCCCCGGCGATCCGCGTCCGGCGCGCGCCGAGCCGCTCGGCCATCGCGTCGAACTGCTCCACCGGCCAGGTGTCGTCGTACTCCCCGGAAATCACATGCAGCGGCAGCCGCCGTACGGCGGCCAGCTCGGCGACCCGGTCGGGCTCCTGGCTCAGCTGCCGGCCGGTCACGACCAGCTGGGCCGGCCGGGTGCGCAGCCAGCGGGTGCGCAGCTCGTCGCCGTCGACGGGGGTCTCCTCCGGCGGGTCCATCGCGCGCATGGCCTCCCAGACCTGCTCCATGGTCATACCGCCCGAGAGCGCGTCGCGCAGCAGCGCCAGCCGCTCGCGCTGGGAGTGCGAGACCCGCGCGGGCCCCGAGGACATCAGTGTCAGCGTGGTGAACGGGCTCCGGTCGAGCAGGACGGCGGCGCGGGCGATCTGGCCGCCCAGCGAGTGCCCGAGGAGATGCACCGGGGTGTCGAGCGCCTCGGCCTGCGCGAGTACGTCGGCGGCCAACTCGCCCTGGGCGTAAGCCTCTTCGGTGTCCGGACCGGCTGTCTCGTACTGCCCGCGGCCGTCCACCGCGACGGCGCGGTAGCCCGCTTTCGCGAGGGGCTCCAGCAGCGCGATGAAGTCTTCCTTGCTCCCGGTGAACCCGGGCAGCAGCAGTACGGTCCCCAGCGGCTCACCGGCGGGCCGGCCGTCGAGGACGGCGAACCGCCCGCGCCGGGTCGCGAGGGTGTGCGCGGTGGCACAGGGGGGCGGGGTGAAGGTGGGCGGCCTGCTCATGCGACGAGGCTAACCGCGCCCTCGGGGGCCGTGCGCCCGGGGCCGTGTCCGGGCCGTCCGTACGAACGCCGATGGCCCGGCACCCCGTTGTGCGGGTGGCGGGCCATCGGGCGTGGGTCCAGCTGGTGATGCAGGTGGTGCTGGTGGTGCTGGTGGTGCGGTCGGTCAGTCCTCGGCCGGGGCCTCGACCGCGACCTTGGCCGTACGGGTACGGCGGCGCGGGGCCGGAGCGGCCTCGCCCGCCGCCTCGGCGGACTCGGCGGCCACCGCGTCGGCCTTCGGCTTCGTGACGCGGGTACGGCGGCGGGGCTTGACCTCGGCGGCGGGCGCCTCGGCGGTCTCCACCGGCTCGGCCGCCTCGGCGACCGCGTCGGCCTTGGGCTTGGTGACGCGGGTACGGCGGCGGGGCTTGGCCTCGGCGGCCGGGGCCTCCGCGGTCTCCGCGACGGGGGCCACGGGGGCCTCGACGACAGCGGCCGTTTCGACGGTCTCGGCCACGGGCTTCACGGCCCGCGTCCGGCGGCGACGCGGCTTGGCCGCCGCCTCGGCCTCCGGCTCAGCGGCGACGGGAGTCACCGCGGGCGCCGCTACGGGAGCGACCACGGCGGCCTCCGCCACCGGCTCTGCGGCGACCCGGGTGCGCCGGCGGCGGCGCGGGGTGCGCGCCTCGGCCGGGGACCGCTCCGGGACGATGTCCATCGGCACGGCCGTCTGGAACTGCGGCTCGGGCTCCGCGACAGGAGGCGCGAGCGGCGGCAGCGACGCGGCGGTCACGGCCACCGGGGCCGCGTCCGGCGCGCTGCTTCCGCCACGGGTACGGCGCCGCTGGCGCGGGGTGCGCGGCGGGCGCTCCTCCCGTACGGCAGGGGCGGGCGCGGCGGCGGACCGGCGGCCTCGGCCACCCGTCTCGCCGAGGTCCTCGACCTGCTCCGCCGACAGCCCCGCGCGGGTGCGCTCGGCACGCGGCAGGACGCCCTTGGTGCCGGCCGGGATGTTCAGCTCCTCGAAGAGGTGCGGGGACGTGGAGTAGGTCTCCGGCGGGTCCGGGAAGCCGAGGTCCAGCGCCTTGTTGATCAGCTGCCAGCGAGGGATGTCGTCCCAGTCGACCAGCGTGACCGCCGTACCGGACGCGCCGGCCCGGCCGGTCCGGCCGATGCGGTGGAGGTAGGTCTTCTCCTCCTCGGGCGACTGGTAGTTGATGACGTGCGTCACACCTTCGACGTCGATACCGCGCGCGGCGACGTCCGTGCAGACGAGCACATCCACCTTGCCGTTGCGGAAGGCGCGCAGCGCCTGCTCGCGGGCGCCCTGGCCCAGGTCGCCGTGGACCGCGCCGGAGGCGAAGCCGCGCTGGGCGAGCTGGTCGGCGATGTCGGCGGCCGTCCGCTTCGTACGGCAGAAGATCATCGCGAGTCCGCGGCCCTCGGCCTGGAGGATGCGCGCGACCATCTCGGGCTTGTCCATCGAGTGCGCCCGGTAGACGCGCTGGGTGGTGTTCGCGACGGTCGCGCCCTCGTCGTCCGGCGAGGTGGCGCTGATGTGGGTGGGCTGCGACATGTAGCGGCGGGCGAGGCCGATGACCGCGCCCGGCATGGTCGCGGAGAAGAGCATCGTCTGGCGCTTGGGCGGCAGCAGCTGGAGGATCCGCTCGACATCGGGCAGGAAGCCCAGGTCGAGCATCTCGTCGGCCTCGTCGAGCACGAGCCCGCGCACATGCGACAGGTCGAGCTTCTTCTGGCCCGCCAGGTCGAGCAGCCGGCCCGGGGTGCCGACAATCACATCGACGCCCTTCTTGAGCGCCTCGACCTGCGGCTCGTAGGCCCGGCCGCCGTAGATGGCGAGCACGCGTACGTTGCGCACCTTGCCGGCCGTGAGGAGGTCGTTGGTGACCTGCTGGCACAGCTCGCGGGTCGGTACGACCACCAGGGCCTGCGGAGCGTTGGTCAGCTCCTCGGGCACGGCGCGGCCGGCCTCGACATCGGCGGGCACGGTGACGCGCTCCAGCAGCGGCAGGCCGAAGCCGAGCGTCTTGCCCGTGCCGGTCTTGGCCTGGCCGATGACGTCCTTGCCGGACAGGGCGACCGGGAGGGTCATCTCTTGGATGGGGAACGGGGAGAGGATGCCGACGGCTTCAAGCGCCTCGGCGGTCTCGGGAAGGATTCCGAGTTCTCGGAAAGTCGTAGTCAGGGTGCTGCCTCTTCTGTGAGACGCGACGCGAGGCGAACGCTGGGGGTCGTACCGCGCCTGGGTACTCGCCCGGCCATGGATTGGCCGGATGGCGTGGGACCACTGCCGTCGCTCAAGCGCTCGTGCCGCTGAGGGGGCCCCTCATCTGCGAAGTCATGCGCAGCTGTGCGCACGGTCCGCGCGGAGGGCGGTCGGGGTCGGAGCCGATCGGGCCACCGACCGGGCATCCTCTGGGGCCTGTACGGAAGGAAGGACTTCCGTACAAAAGCTGTCAAACACTGTGAAGCACATGCTGTCACACATGGGATGGCCCGCCGAAAAGTCGGCAGGCGCATTATCACTGTACCCCGGATTCGCGCATGTGTGTTGGGCGAATTCGCCGGAACGGTCGGACAGCGCTGTCTGACCAGCCCCTTACGCGGTGCGCGGAGCGGGCTATTGTGCGCTTCATGGAGACGCCCGACACGCCCGACCAGCCCACCGAGCCCGCAGCCGCGGCCGAGCCCGCGAACGGGACCGCGGCCGACCAGCCCACCGGAATCGCCGCCCAGGACTGGGCCACGGCCTCGGCGGAGCCCCAGTACCGTGCCGCCGTCGTGGATCTGCTGGGCGCCCTCGCCTACGGCGAGCTGGCGGCCTTCGAGCGGCTCGCCGACGACGCCAAGCTCGCGCCGACCCTGGGGGACAAGGCCGCGCTGGCGAAGATGGCCGCCGCCGAGTTCCACCACTTCGAGCGGCTCACCGACCGGCTGCGCGCGATCGACGCCGAGCCGACCGGCGCGATGGAGCCGTTCGCCAAGGCGCTGGACGACTTCCACCGGCTGACCGCGCCCTCCGACTGGCTGGAGGGCCTGGTCAAGGCGTATGTCGGCGACTCGATCGCCAGTGACTTCTACCGCGAGGTCGCCGCCCGGCTCGACACCGACACCCGTGCGCTGGTGCTGGCCGTACTGGACGACACCGGTCACGGGAACTTCGCCGTCGAGAAGGTGCGCGCCGCGATCGAGGCCGAGCCGCGCGTCGGCGGCCGGCTCGCGCTCTGGGCGCGCCGCCTGATGGGCGAGGCGCTCTCGCAGGCGCAGCGCGTGGTGGCCGACCGGGACGCGCTCTCCACGATGCTGGTGGGCGGGGTGGCCGACGGCTTCGACCTCGCGGAGGTCGGCCGGATGTTCTCCCGGATCACCGAGGCGCACACCAAGCGCATGGCCGCGCTCGGACTGGCCGCCTGACCGCACGGAGCTGAGGACGGGTACGGCGCGGACCGTACCCGTACGTACCGATGCCGTACGGACCTTCCCCGCGCGACCACGCGGCTACACGACGCTCCGGGACGGCAGCGTCCGTCCGATCCGGTGTCCCGTCGGGCGGATCAGCAGCGAGAGCAGCACCGCGCCCACCAGCAGGGCGCCGGCGAACGGCGCGTACGCGTGGCCGGGGCCGAGCGCCGTGTGGGTCAGATACAGGCCGAAGAGCGCGCCGAGCGGCCCCGCGAGATACACCGTCCGCTGTGCCGGAAGCCGGTGGGAGAACCGGTGGGCCGCCGCCCACGAGAGACCGAGTCCGAGCAGGACCGATCCGAGGACTTCCAGGATCACTGCTGATCACCTCACGCACGCCGGGAGTGGACTTGCGGTCCGGACCTTTCGGCCCAGCACGTCACTACCCGGAGTCGGGCGGACGCAACCCTTCCGCCCGCTCTCCTGGGCGGCTCCGAACCGCCCCGGAACCGCTCCGGACAGCACGGAGGCCCGGTGGGGGATTCCCACCGGGCCTCCGTGCCGTGCTTCGTGCTGTTCAGATGACGACAGCGGTCACAGCGCGCCGAAACCGACCCGTCGCGCCGTCGGCTCACCGATTTCCACGTACGCGATCCGCTCGGCCGGTACGAGCACCTTGCGCCCCTTGTCGTCCGTCAGGCTGAGCAGCTGCGCCTTGCCGGCGAGCGCGTCGGCCACGGCTCGCTCGACGTCCTGCGCGGACTGCCCGCTCTCCAGAACGATCTCGCGGGGCGTGTGCTGCACGCCGATCTTGACCTCCACGGCTATGTCCCTCCGAACGGTCTGCGTTGCGCGATCAGCCGCGCCGTACTTCGCACACATTAGCCCGGAGAGACCACCCGGAAGACGTCCCGGGGCACGCCCGCAGCGAACAAGCGGCGAACCTGACCCGGCCGCGCCCGGTCAGTGCGCCTCCGCGCCGTGCAGCGGGAAGCCGGCGATACCGCGCCAGGCGAGCGAGGTGAGCAGCCGGACGGCCTGCTCGCGGGGGATCGTGGAGGAGCTGGAGAGCCAGTAGCGGGCGACCACCTGGGAGACCCCGCCGAGCCCCACGGCCAGCAGCATGGACTCCTCCTTGGAGAGCCCGGTGTCCTCGGCGATCACATCGGAGATGGCCTCCGCGCACTGGAGGGCGACCCGGTCGACGCGCTCGCGCACCGCCGGCTCGTTCGTCAGGTCCGACTCGAAGACCAGCCGGAACGCGCCCCCCTCGTCCTCGACATAGGCGAAGTAGGCGTCCATGGACGCCTCGACGCGCAGCTTGTTGTCCGTGGTGGACGCGAGCGCCGTACGGACCCCCTGGAGCAGCGCCTCGCAGTGCTGGTCGAGCAGGGCGAGATACAGCTCCAGCTTCCCGGGGAAGTGCTGGTAGAGAACCGGCTTGCTGACACCGGCCCGCTCGGCGATGTCGTCCATCGCGGCCGCGTGGTAACCCTGCGCGACGAAGACTTCCTGTGCCGCGCCCAGCAACTGATTGCGTCGGGCGCGGCGCGGCAGGCGGGTACCTCTCGGGCGTGCCGCCTCGGTCTGCTCTATGGCTGTCACGCCGCCTCCCAAATCGTTCCGTGCGCGCGATGCGCCGCTCCGCCATCGTACTTTTGGGTAACGGGACGGCGCGTCGTGCGGACGCAGAATTTCATGGAGCCCCCCGTTTCCGAAAGCTCAGCCCAAAGGTCGGACCGGGGACCGGTCCGGGCGCCGGTCCGGGGACGCGGCGGGGGCGCGCCGGAAGGGCCCCGGGGCGACTCAGGAGCCCTCTCCCGTCACGGGCGGTAGTCGTCCTCGTCCCCGTCGCCGTCCGCCGCCCGCGCCTGGTCGGCGGCGTCCCCCTCGCTCGCCCGGTCCGGGTCGATATGGGTCAACGGTTCGTCGCCCCGGTGCCGTACCTCCCGCTGCTGCTCCGCCGCGTCGGCCTCGGGGACCTCGTCGTCCAGCTCGCCGTCCTCACCGTTCGTCTCGAAGGTGTCGGGGTCTGTGGGATCGACCGCCATTCCGTCCCCCTTCCTCTCCCCTACGAGCCTAGAAGCCACGGAGGTACGGCGCCATGCGGCCTGTGACGGCGAACACAGCGAGCGGGGCGTGATCGTCTCGTAACATTGCCCGCATGTCGTCGACCGAGGTGCCGGATTCCATCGCCGCCGCGGTGGTTCCGAAGGTGAGTCCCGTACGGGTCGCGGAGGGCGAGCGGCTGCGCTCCGTCGAGCTGCCCGGGCTCACGCTGAACGTGAGATCGCTCCCCGCGACCCGCTCCGGGACGCCGCCCGCGCTGTACGTCCACGGGCTCGGCGGGTCCTCGCGGAACTGGTCGGCGCTGATGCCGCTGCTCGCCGACCTGGTCGACGGCGAGGCCCTCGATCTGCCCGGCTTCGGCGACTCGGCGCCGCCGCGCGACGGCGACTACTCCGTCGCCGGGCACGCGCGCGCCGTCGTTCGGCTGCTGGACGCGGGCGGGCGCGGTCCCGTCCATCTCTTCGGCAACTCGCTGGGTGGCGCGGTGGCCACCCAGGTCGCCGCCGCCCGGCCCGATCTGGTGCGGACCCTGACCCTGGTCTCGCCCGCGCTGCCGGAGATCCGGGTGCAGCGCACCGCGCTGCCGACCGCGCTGATCGCCGTGCCCGGACTGGCCGCGCTGTTCCTCCGGCTGACCAGGCACTGGACGGCGGAACAGCGGGCGCTCGGGGCGATGTCGGTCACCTACGGGAACCCCGCCGCGGTCACCGAGAGCGAGCTGCGCGACGCGGTGGCGGACCTGGAACGGCGGCTTCAACTACCGCATTTCTGGCAGGCGATGGCGGGCTCGGCGCGCGGTATCGTCAACGCGTACACGCTCGGCGGTCAACACGGTTTGTGGCGGCGGGCCGAGCGGGTGCTCGCGCCCACCCTGCTCGTCTACGGCGGGCGGGATCAGCTTGTTTCGTACCGTATGGCCCGAAGGGCGTCGACGGCTTTCCGTGATTCCCGCCTCCTGACCCTTCCGGACGCGGGACATGTCGCCATGATGGAGTACCCGGGACAGGTCGCGCCGAGTTGCCGGGACTTCATCGGCGAGTACGAGGCCCGGCACGCACGCGAAGACGACCGCTGAGACAACCGCGAAGACAACGAAGAAGTCGAAGACGGCAGGAGCTGATCCGGGGCGTGGGACGACACAGCCGCAGAGGTCCCGTACCCCAGGACGCGCCGCGCGGTACGGCGGGCCCGGCGGACGGCGGCAGCGGCCGGCGGGGGTACGACGGCGCCGAGTGCATGGACGACTACGGCACCCCCGCGCACGGCAGCCCGCTGTACGGGTACGGCACTCCGTCACACGGCGTCCCGGTGTACGGCGCCCCCGCCTACGGCACCCCGGCGCACGGCACCCCGCAGTACGGCACTCCCCAGTACGGCACCCCCGCGCACGGCGTGCCCCAGGTGCGCGGCGGCCACCCCGAACAGCGTGAGTCCGGGGGCGGTTGGGGCTCCGCGACCGCCGCCGCGTCCACCGCCGCCCCCGCCCCCGCCGCGCCCACCGGGCAGCGTTACGGCGACTGGCGCGGCGGCCCCCGTACCACCGGCGTGCGCGGTGCCGCGCCCGGGGCGACGGCGCCCGCTCCGGCGGCGCCGCGAACGGTCCCCGCGCAGGCCCCCGCCCCGGCCCCCGGGCCGGTGATACCCGCGCCCCGGCGCGAGTTCGTCGACGCGTTCGACGGTTTCGACGCGTTCCAGACGTCCGGCGGCCCGGCCGCCCGGCCCCACGCGCGGGACGGCGCCCGCTCCGGGGTCCTCACCGGTGAGCCGGACACCGCCGGGGCGGGCGGCGGTACGGCCGGCGACGGCGCCGCCAGCGGCCACCCCGGCCCGGAGGAACCGGCCAGGGCCGGCAAGGGCCGCGCCCTCACCGGGATCGCCGCCGCCGCGCTGACCACGGTCCTCGCGGTCGTCGTCGCCGGACAGGTCGCGGGCGGCGACACGGACGAGACCGGCGCCGCCGCGGCCGGGAGCCTGGACCGCGCGGAGGCGGGCGAGGACACCTCCCGCTCCGTGGGCCGGGCGACGCCCGAGCAGCCGGGCACATCGACGGCCTCCCCGGCGGCGCCCGGGGCGCCCGCCGCCACCTACGCGACGCTGATGACCCGGCAGTTCGCGCTCGACCCGAATCTGACGGGGACGGGCGAGTTCACCGCCGTCCCCGGCGTGGCCAAGGCGCCCGGCAAGGGGAAGCTCGTCCGCTACCGGGTGGACATCGAGAACGGACTCGGCCTCGACGGCGAGCTGTTCGCCGACGCCGTCCAGAAGACCCTGAACGACAACCGGAGTTGGGCCCACAACGGCGCCATGACCTTCGAGCGTGTCTTCAGCGGTCAGCCCGACTTCGTGATCACCCTGGCGAGTCCGGGCACCACCGGCGTCTGGTGCGCCAAATCCGGTCTCGACACCACCGTCGACAACGTCTCCTGCGACTCCGCCGCCACCGACCGCGTCATGGTCAACGCGTACCGCTGGGCACAGGGCGCGAAGACCTTCGGTCCCAAGGCGATGTTCGCCTACCGGCAGATGCTGATCAACCACGAAGTGGGGCACCGGCTCGGCCACAACCACGAGAGCTGCCGCACCCCCGGCGAACTGGCCCCGGTGATGCAGCAGCAGACCAAGACCCTGGAGATCGACGGCATCAAGTGCAGGCCCAACCCCTGGGTCTACCCCACGGCGTGACCACCGCCACCTCGCCCGTGTTACGTCCGCATGGCGAGATCTCCGTCTCATTCCGCGTTGACATCGAACGCGTGGTCGGCCATATTTCTCGGCATGTCGTCCCCCCACGCCACCGTCTCCGGTCATGCCGCCTTCGAGCTCGCGCTCATCGGCGTGACGGCGCTGTGCGTGGCCGACATCATCTGTCGCTGACACCCGCGACCCCCGCCCGAGCGCACACCGGCCGGCCCCTGCTCCGCCACGCCGCCGCCCGCCCGGGCCTCCTGACGTTCGTCCCCGGGCACGGCACGCCGGAACACTTCTCCCTCCTCCGTGCCGCTTCCGCCTGCCCGGACACCGGGCGCGGTCCCGCCCACGCGCCCAGAACCTCCCCGTACCGCCCGATCGCTGCCGCGCAGCCGCAGCCCACCGAGAGGCCCTCTCCGATGCGTCAACCGTCCGTCACACACCGCCGCGTGGCCGCGGCCGCCATCACCCTGGTCATGGCGGCGGGCGCCGTCGCCTGCGGCCCCGATGACAACGCTGCCAAGAAGACGGACGGCGCGTCCGACGGCAAGCCGCGGAAGGGCGGCACGCTCTCGGTCCTGAACTCCGATCCGCAGAGCACCTTCGACCCGGCCCGGCTCTACACCTCCGGCGGCGGCAACGTCCCCTCGCTGGTCTTCCGTACGCTCACCACCCGCAACCGCGCCAACGGCGAGGCCGGCACGAAGGTCGTCCCCGACCTCGCCACCGACACCGGCCGTCCCAACAAGGACGCGACCGAGTGGACGTACACCCTCAAGGACGGGCTGAAGTTCGAGGACGGCACCCCGATCACCACCGCCGACATCAAGTACGGCATCGAGCGCTCCTTCGCCGCCGAGCTGTCCGGCGGCGCCCCCTACCTGCGCGACTGGCTGATCGGCGGCGCCGACTACGAGGGCCCGTACAAGGACAAGAAGGGCCTCGCCTCGATCGAGACGCCCGACGAGAAGACCATCGTCTTCAAGCTCAACAAGCCCGAGGGCGACTTCCCCTTCGTGGCCACACAGACGCAGTTCGCGCCGGTCCCCAAGGCCAAGGACACCGGCGCCAAGTACGCGGAGCAGCCCGTCTCCTCCGGCCCGTACCGGGTCGTCTCGAACGAGGGCGACGGCCAGCACATCGTCCTGGAGCGCAACCCGCACTGGTCGGAGAAGCTCGACGACCAGCGCCACGCCTACCCCGACAAGATCGACGTCAAGTCCGGTCTCGACGCGGCCGTCATCAACCAGCGGCTCGCCACCAGCTCGGGCGCCGACGCCGCCGCCGTCACCACCGACACCAACCTCGGCCCGGCCGAACTCGCCGAGGTCGGCAGCGACAAGGCGCTCGCCGCCCGGGTCGGCACCGGCCACTTCGGCTACACGAACTACCTGGCCTTCAACCCGAAGGTCAAGCCGTTCGACAACCAGAAGCTGCGCGAGGCGATCTCGTACGCCATCAACCGCACCAGCGTCATCAACGCGGCCGGCGGCTCCGCGCTCGCCGAGCCCGCGACCACCTTCCTGCCGGAGCAGAAGGCGTTCGGCTACACGCCGTACGACCACTTCCCGGCCGGCAAGACCGGTGACCCGGCCAAGGCCAAGGAGCTGCTCAAGGAGGCCGGCTACCCCAAGGGGCTGACGATCTCCCTCACCCACTCCACCGTCCAGAACCGGGAGACCAGCCCCGAGGTCGCCACCGCAGTTCAGGAGGCGCTCAAGCAGGCCGGGATCACGGTCAAGCTCGTCGGCCTCGACCAGAACGCCTTCAACGAGGCGCGCTGGGCCTACAAGGGCGGCCCCGGCTTCTTCCTCTCCCGCTGGGGCGCGGACTGGCCGTCCGGCGGTCCCTTCCTGGCCCCGATCTTCGACGGCCGCCAGATCGTCAAGGACGGCGCCAACTTCAACCACGCGCAGCTGAACGACCCGGCGGTCAACAAGGAGATCGACGAGATCAACAAGCTGACCGACCCGGCCGCCGCCGCCGCGCGCTGGGGCGAGCTGGACAAGACGATCGGCGCCAAGGCTCTCGACGTGCCGCTCTTCCACCCGGTCTACAAGCGGCTGTACGGCAAGGACGTCAAGAACATCGTCATCAGCAACTGGACCGGCGTGCTCGACATCTCGCAGGTCGCGGTCAAGTGACCAGCTCTCCTCCCGCTCTTGACGTGCCCGGGGCGGCGGCCGGGACCCCGGTCCCCGCCGCCTCGGGCGCGCGTCAGGTCTGGCGGCGGCTGCGCGGACGACCCTCGGCCCTGGTGGCCGGGGGCGTTCTCGTGCTGCTGGTCGTGCTGGCGCTGGCCGCGCCGCTGCTCGCCGCGATCGAGGGCCAGGACGCGAACACGTACCACGACTCGCTGATCGACTCCGCGCGCGGCGGCGTCCCGATCGGCTCCTTCGGCGGCGTGAGCGCCGACCACTGGCTGGGCGTCGAACCGGGCACCGGACGCGATCTGTTCGTCCGCATGCTGTACGGCGCCCGGATCTCGCTGCTCGTCGCGGTCGGCGCGACCGTGGTGCAGGTGATCATCGGAGTCGCGGTCGGCCTCGCCGCCGGACTCGGCAACCGGCTGCTGGACTCCTTCCTCAGCCGGGTCACCGATCTGATGGTCGCCCTGCCCATGCTCGTCCTCGCGATCGCCCTGACCGCCGTCGTCTCCGACAGCTTCCCGCGCCCGCTGCTGCTGATCCTGGTCATCGGACTGCTCAACTGGGGCGGTACGGCCCGGATCGTCCGGGCGCAGACCCTCACCCTCAAGAGCCTCGACTTCGTCGCCGCCGCCCGGCTCAGCGGCTCCGGCCGGCTGCGGGTCGCACGGCGCGAGCTGCTGCCGTCGCTGGCCGCGCCCGTCATCACGTACGCGGCGATCCTCGTCCCGATGAACATCGTGAACGAGGCGTCGCTGTCGTTCCTCGGCATCGGCGTCAAGCCGCCGACACCGTCGTGGGGGCAGATGCTGTCGAACGCGCAGACCTGGTTCCGGGCCGACCCGATGTACGTCCTGCTGCCCGCCGGAGCGCTGTTCGTGACGGTGTTCGCGTTCACCGTGCTGGGCGACGCGGTACGGACCGCGCTCGACCCGCGCGAGGCCAGCCGGCTGCGGGTCGGCACCCGCGCCTCCGGCCGGGCCGCCGCCCGCAAGGGCCGTACCCCCGGCCAGAACCCCGCTCCCGAGGAAACCGCCTCATGACGCGCTACCTGCTCAAACGGCTCGGCGGCGCGCTGCTCGTCCTGCTCGTGCTCTCCGTGGCGATCTACGCGCTCTTCTATCTGGCCCCCGGCGACCCCGCCCGGCTGGCCTGCGGCGAGCGCTGCTCGACCGCGCAGGTCGACCAGGTACGGGAGCGGCTCGGGCTCGGGGAGCCGGTCCTCACCCAGTACGCCCACTTCCTCCAGGGCATCTTCGTCGGCCGCGACTACTCCACCGGTACGGCGCTGCTGCACTGCGACGCGCCGTGCCTCGGCTTCTCGTACAAGACCGACCAGCAGGTCACCCAGCTGATCCTGGACCGCGCCCCGGCCACCCTCTCCCTCGCCGTCGGCGCCATGGCCGTCTGGCTGGTCGTCGGGGTCGGCACCGGGCTGCTCTCGGCGCTGCGCCGGGGCGGGATCACCGAGCGCGTGCTGACCGTGATCACGCTCGCGGCGACCGGCACGCCCGTCTTCATCCTCGGGCTGCTGCTCCTGATGCTGGTCTGCGCGTACTTGCGGTGGCTGCCGTTCCCCTCGTACGTACCGCTGACGGACGACCCCGAGCAGTGGGCGTGGAACATGCTGCTGCCCTGGCTGACGCTGGGCTTCTTCGAGAGCGCCAAGTACGCCCGTTTGACGCGCAGTTCGACGCTGGAGACGCTGGCCGAGGACCATATCCGCACCTTCCGCGCGTACGGCGTGGGGGAGCGGGCGATCGTGGGCCGGCACGCGCTGCGCGGCGCCCTGCCGCCGGTGATCGCGCTCAACGCGAACGACTTCGGCACGGTGATGGGCGGGGCGGTGCTCACCGAGACACTGTTCGGCATCCCGGGGATCGGCAAGACGCTGGTCGACGCCGTGCGGGTGGTCGACCTTCCAGTGGTGGTGGGCGTCGTGCTCGTGACGGGCACGGTCGTCGTGCTGGCGAATGTGGTGGCCGACCTGCTCTACGCGGCGGCCGACCGAAGGGTGGCACTGCGATGACCGAGCGGACAGAGCTATTGGTCGAGGTCGACGGCCTCACCGTCGACTTCACGGCGGGCGCCGGGGGCGCGGAGGACACCGTACGCGCCGTGGACGGGCTCTCCTTCGCGCTCGCGCCCGGCCGCGCCATCGCCCTCGTCGGCGAGTCGGGCAGCGGCAAGAGCACCGTCGCGGGCGCCCTGCTGGGACTGCACCGGGGCACCGGCGCGCGGGTCGGCGGCAGCGTGCGCGTGGCCGGTACGGACGTGGGCGGCGCCACCGACCGCGAACTGCGCGCCCTGCGCGGCGCGGTGGCCGCGATGGTCTTCCAGGACCCGCTGTCCTCGCTGGACCCGTACTACGCGGTCGGTGACCAGATCGCCGAGGTCTACCGCGTCCACACGGACGCGGGCCGGCGGGCGGCACGCGCGCGTGCCGTGGAGGTACTGGACCGGGTGGGGATCCCGGACGCGGTCCGCCGGGCGCGCTCCCGGCCGCACGAGTTCAGCGGCGGGATGCGCCAGCGCGCGCTGATCGCGATGGCGCTGGCCTGCGAACCGCGCCTGCTGATCGCGGACGAGCCGACCACGGCCCTCGATGTGACCGTGCAGGCCCAGATCCTCGATCTCCTCCACGAGCTGCGCCAGGAGACCGGCATGGGGCTGCTGCTGGTCACCCATGACGTGGGTGTCGCGGCGGAGAGCGTGGACGAGGTGCTGGTGATGCGGCACGGGCGGGAGGTCGAGAGCGGCCCGGTGGCCGAGGTGCTCGCCACACCCCGGGACGCGTACACGCGCGCGTTGCTGGCGGCGGTGCCCCGGGTGGACGGGCCGGTGACCCGGACCGTACCGGCGGCCCTGAGCGCAACGGCGACCGGGACCGTACCGGCGGAACGGTCCGCCGAGGTCGAGCCGCTGATCGAAGCCGTCGACCTGCGCCGGGAGTTCCGGCGGGGGCGGCAGACCGTCGCCGCCGTGGACGGGGTGTCGCTCACCGTCGCCCCCGGGGAGACCCTCGGCATCGTCGGCGAGAGCGGCAGCGGCAAGACCACCCTGGGCCGGATGCTCGTCCGGCTGCTCGACCCGAGCGCCGGCCGGCTCACGTACCGGGGTACGGAGATCGGCGCGGCGTCCGAGAAGGAGCTGCGGCCCTACCGCCGCGAGTTGCAGATGGTCTTCCAGGACCCGGTCTCCTCGCTCAACCCGCGCCGCTCGGTGGGCGAGTCCGTGGCCGATCCGCTGCGCACCGCCGGGGTGCTGGACGAGAACGCGATCCACGCGCGCGTGCGTGAGCTTTTGGAGCGGGTCGGGCTCGATCCGGACCGCTACGACCGCTATCCGCACGAGTTCAGCGGGGGCCAGCGCCAGCGCGTCGGGATCGCCCGCGCGCTCGCCGCCGAGCCCCGGCTGATCGTCTGCGACGAGCCCGTCTCGGCGCTCGATGTGACGACCCAGGCCCAGGTGGTGGCGCTGCTCGCGGAGTTGCAGCGGGAGCTGGGGCTCGCGCTGGTCTTCATCGCGCACGACCTCGCCGTGGTGCGCCAGGTCAGCGACCGGGTCGCGGTGATGCGGGCCGGCCGGATCGTCGAACAGGGCACGGTCGCGCAGGTGTACGGAGCGCCCGCCGACCCGTACACGCGGCAGCTGCTGGCGGCCGTACCGGTGCTCGATCCGGTGGCCGCGGCGGCCCGGCGCGAGGCCCGCGCGGCGCTGCCCGAGGCGGTGCCGGGGGCCGCGCGAGAAGTGGCCGTGGCCTGACGCTCCGTATCCGTGCCGTGGTGTAGCGCCGCCAAACGCTACCGGTACGGGAAAGTTACGTGCATTCACCCCTTCCGGTGGTGCGACGGACAACCGTCCATCACACCACCGGGTTGTCCGCTTACGGTCGTCCCGCTGTGAGTCGCCGATCAACGGCGGCTGTCCACAAGGGATATCGGGGGTGCGCTCGTGCGGATCGGACTGCTCACGGACGGTGGATACCCGTACGCGACGGGTGAGTCCAGACTCTGGTGCGACCGGCTCGTGCGCGGGCTCGCACCGCACGAGTTCGAGGTCTACGCGCTGAGCCGCAGCGCCCGGCAGGAGGCCGCCGGCTGGATACGGCTGCCGGACCGCGTCACGCGCGTACGGACCGCCCCGCTCTGGACCCCCGTCGGCCACGGGCCGTACGGGCGCGGCCGGCGCGGGTTCGGGCGGCGCGACCGGCGCCGCTTCGTGGACTCCTTCGCCCAGCTGGCCACCGCGGTCTGCGCCGCCCGGGCCGACGACGCGACCACCGCCGACGCCTTCGCGGCGGGCCTCTACGGCCTCGCCGACCTGGCGGGCGGGCACGGGGACGGCGGACCGGGACGGCGCGGCGGGGGGCCGGGCGGACCGGGCGGGCCCGGCGGACCGGGCGGGCCCGGCGGGCTGGGGGTGGCGCTCCGCTCCGAGACCGCCGTACGGCTGCTGGAGTCGGCCTGCCGGGCGCCCGGCGCGCGCCGGAGCGCGCAGGCCGCCACCGTCCCCGACTTCCTGGTCTTCGCCGACCGGCTGGAGCGCGCGCTGCGCCCCCTCTCGCTCGACTGGTACGGGGCCGACGCGCTGGCCTCCGTCGACCTGTGCCACGCCGCCTCGGGGGGCCCGGCCGCACTCCCGGGACTGCTGGCCAAACGCTTCTTCGGGGTGCCGCTGCTGGTCACCGAGTACGGCGTACGGCTGCGCGCGCAGTACCTCGCGACCGGCGCGGCGGGGGACCCGGGTACGGCGGCGGACACGGGGGAGGCGTACGCCGGTCTCCGGACGCCGGTCCGGGCGCTGCTTGCCGCCTTCCACCGGCTGCTGGCCGCCGAGGTCTACCGGCAGGCCGGCGCCATCACCCCCGGCAACGCGCACGCCCGCCGCTGGCAGGAGCGGTGCGGCGCCGACCGCGCCAAGCTGCGTACGGTCCACCCCGGCATGGAGGCGCGGCGGTTCGCGGGCGTGGGGGAGGCGGCGGACGGGGAGGGCGCCACCGCGGCCGACGGGGACGGCGCGGCCGTCCTCGGCGGTGATCCGACGGCCGTCGTCTGGGTCGGCCGGATCGAGCCCGGCAAGGACCTGATCTCGCTGCTGCACGCCTTCGCCGTCATCCACGGCGCCGAACCGGCCGCGCGGCTGCGGATCGTGGGCGCGCCCGTCGAGGAGCCCGGCGCCGCCGCGTATCTCACCCACTGCCGGGGGCTCGCCGCGCAGCTCTTCCCGGACGAGGCGGCGGACGCGCACACCGCCGGTGACAACCCCGTCTCCTTCGAGGAGATCGGCGGCCCCGAGGCACCCGACCTGCCCGGCGTCTACGCGGCGGCCGGGGTGATCGTCCTGTCCAGCGTCGTCGAGGGCTTCCCCGTCAGCCTGGTCGAGGCGATGTTCTGCGGACGCGCCACGGTCTCCACGGACGTCGGCGCGGTGGTCGAGGTCATCGGCGGTACGGGACTGGTGGTGCCCCCGCGCAATCCGCGGGCGCTCGCCGACGCCTGCCTCACCCTGCTGCGCGACCCCGAGCGCCGGGCGCGCCTCGGCTCGGCGGCGCGCGCCCGCGCGCTGGAGCTGTTCACCGTCGAGCAGAATCTCGCGGCCTTCCGCTCCCTCTACCTCGAACTCATCTCGCACGCGCCCGTCCGGCGCCCGGCCGAGGCCGTCGGCGCGGACGGGGAGCCGCGGCTCTTCGCGACCCCGCCGGAGATGTATGTCCCCGGGCCCTGGACCTCGGGCAGCCCGGCTCCGGCACCGGCGCAGGAGTCCGAGGCCGCCCCGATGCAGCCCGCCCCCGCGTCGGACCGTCTGACGGAGGAGGCATCCGCATGACCGCACCGCTCCCCACCCCGCCCGGTCAGCTCCGCGCCCCCGCCCGCCGGGGACCCGCCGACCCCGTCAAGGCGCTGATGCACCGCCACCGGGACCTGTGCGAGCGGGCCGTCGACCCGCTGGAGATCGCGGCCGGGCTCGAAGCCCACGGGATCACCGACCGGACCGCCGCCCGCTTCCGGCACCGGGACGTCTTCTCGCTCGCCGAGGAGCTGTACGCGCGCGTGCCGCGCGCCACGGACACCGAAGCCGCCACCGCCCCCGCCCCGGCGGCGGCCGACCCCGCTCCCGAGGCCACCGGCGGCCCCGCCGTCAGCCCCGCCCGCTGGACGGCGTACGCGCTGCTGCCCGGCGCCGTCTGCGCCGCCACCCTCGTAGGGCTGGACCACAGCACCGGACAGGGCCGCCTCGCGATAGGACTGGCGGGGGCCCTCGCGCTCTCCGGCGCGCTCTCCGCCTGCCTCCGGCGCGGCCCCCTGCGCACCGAGGGCCGGGGCCGTACGGTCCCGGCCGCCGGGCTCTGGACGTACTGGCTGCTCGGCTACCTGCTGTGCGGCGACGGACTCCTCGCCGCGCTCGTCGCCGGCGGGCCCGACGGCCCCTGGCCCGGTTCGCTCACCCCGCTGGCCGTGCTCGCCGTCGCCGTCGTCCCCGCCGCCTGGTGCGCCCACCTCTTCGCCGTGCACGCCCGGCGCAGGCTGAACGGCAGCCGCGGCCTGGCCGACTTCACCGCGGGCACCTGGCCCCTGCTGCTCACGCTCGTGGGGCTCTACGCCCTCGCCGTGACCGGCCTGTCACTGCTCGCCGCGTACACCCCCGGAGGGGTGAACGGTACGGAGACGCTCGCCCCCACCGTCGCCCTCGGCACCCTCTTCCTGCTCGCCCGGCTGCTGACCGTCCACGGCTTCCCGGAATCCGCCGCCACCGGACTCGCCACCGCCTGCGCGGCCGAGGCCCTGGCCTGCGCGACCGCCCTGGCGGGCCGGATCCCCGGCTGCGGCTTCCTCGCCGTACCGGTCAGGGCCGTGGTCGAGGCGGGCGGCGCCCCCGCCGTCTCCGCGCTCGCCTGCGGCGCCGCCGCCCTCGGACTGCTCACCCACGCCGCCGTCGCCCTCTCCCGGGCCTCGGCGCACACCTGAACACCAGCACACCAGAAGAAGGAGACACCAGAAATGAGCCCGCAATCCTCACCGGCCGGGGTACCGGACCGTCGGCACACGGGGGCCGCGCGATGAGGGTCCTCCTGCTCGGCGCCAACGGATTCCTCGGCCGCTTCGTGGCCGACCGGCTGCTCGCCGACCCCGCCGTGCACCTCACCGCGCTCGGCCGCGGCGACGACGCCGACGTACGGTTCGACCTCGCCGGCGGCAGCCCCGGAGCGCTCACCCGCTTCCTGGACGCCGTACACCCCGGCGTCGTCATCAACTGCGCGGGCGCCACCCGGGGCGGCGCCCGCGAGCTGACCCGGCACAACACCGTCGCCGTCGCCACCGTCTGCGAGGCCCTGCGCCGCAGCGGCTGCGGCGCCCGGCTCGTCCAGCTCGGCTGCGCCTCCGAGTACGGGCCCTCCCCGCAGGGCTCGTCCACCGCCGAGGACGCCGTACCCCGCCCCGGCGGCCCGTACGGCGTGAGCAAGCTCGCCGCCTCCGAACTCGTGCTGGGCTCCGGGCTCGACGCCCTCGTCCTGCGGATCTTCTCCCCGGTCGGCCCCGGCACCCCCGCCGGCTCCCCGCTCGGCCGGCTCGCCGAGGCCATGCGCCGCGCCATGCAGGCCGGCGACGGCGAGCTGAAGCTCGGCGGCCTCGGCGTCCAGCGCGACTTCGTCGACGTCCGCGATGTGGCGCGCGCCGTGCACGCCGCCTCGCTCTCCGCCGCGCAGGGCATCGTCAACATCGGCACCGGACGCGCCGTCAAGCTCCGCGACGCCGCCGCCGTGCTGGCCAGGGTCGCGGGCTACGCCGGAGCGCTCCACGAGATCGATCTGCCGGGCGGTCAGGGCGGCCCCGGCGACCCCCGGCCGCTGCGCCCGGGCCACGCCGCCATCGGCCACCCCCGGGGCGAGCAGCCGGCCGAGCACCTGGGCGTCGGCCCCTTCCCGTACCCCGACGGCTGCGGCGGCTGGCAGCAGGCGGACGTACGCACCGCGCGCGACCGGCTGGGCTGGCGGCCCCGGATCAATCTGGAGGAGTCACTCGCCGATATCTGGATGGAGGCGGCGTGCCGTATCTGACCAGCGCGGGCGGCCGGCTCCCCGCCACCGAGGGGAGCCGGCTCGGCTTCGGCGCGCCGGGGTACGCGCATCCGCTGCTCGCCCCGGTCGAGTGGGCCGAGCTGGCCCGTCCGGGCACCCCGCTGCACTGGGCCGTCCTCAATGTCGCGGGCGGCCCCGGCGACCGGCCCGACCCGGACTGCCTGACGGCGGCGGGCCGGCTCACCAACGCCGGGGCCCGGGTGCTCGGCCATCTCGACCTGGCGTACGGCGCCCGGCCGCTGCGCGAACTCGTCGCCGACGCGGGGCGCTTCCTCGACTGGTACCGCGTCGGCGGGTTCTTCCTCGACCGGTGCCCGGCGAGCCTCGCGGAACTCCCCGGCGTACGGCGCACGACGGCCGCCCTCGAAGCGCTGCTCGACAACGGCGGTGGCGGCGGCGCGTACGGCAGCGCCGCGTACGGCGCTTCTGCGGCGTACGCGGCGTACGACCGGCGCAATCGGTACGACGGCGGCTATCTCGTGCTGGG
This sequence comes from Streptomyces paludis, assembly GCF_003344965.1. Taxonomy (NCBI): domain Bacteria; kingdom Bacillati; phylum Actinomycetota; class Actinomycetes; order Kitasatosporales; family Streptomycetaceae; genus Streptomyces; species Streptomyces paludis. The sequence goes on from NZ_CP031194.1 coordinate 5,297,618, forward strand.
CCACGGCCGGCACCCGCACCCCGGCTACGCCAAGATCGCCGACCAGCTGGTCACCTTCTCCGGACCGTGGGCGGATTACCGCTGGTCACAGGCGGCCTCCTGGACGGCGGACTATCCGGCCGGACGCTTCGTCCATCTCGTCCACGGAGTGCCGCGCGGCCATCTGGAGGAGGCGATGCGGATCGCCCGCTGGCAGGGCGCGGGCACGATCTTCTTCACCGACCGGACGGGTCAGCCCGACGGCCGGACGGCCTGGCACAGCCCCTTCGAGGGGCTGCCCGGCTACTGGGACGAGATCGTCTCGCGAGTCGGACCGGGTGTCTCGGAATGAGAAGGGCCGTGGCAGTGTTACAGGGAGAACATCCGTATTGAATGACCGACCAACCCCCTTGTTGAGGTCTCTGTGTCGTTGCCACCCCTGGTCGAGCCCGCTGCCGAGCTGACCGTCGACGAGGTCCGCAGGTACTCCCGTCATCTGATCATCCCGGACGTCGGGATGGACGGTCAGAAGCGGCTGAAGAACGCGAAGGTGCTGTGTGTGGGCGCCGGGGGCCTCGGCTCCCCGGCACTGATGTACCTGGCCGCGGCCGGTGTCGGCACCCTCGGCATCGTGGAGTTCGACGAGGTCGACGAGTCGAACCTGCAACGCCAGATCATCCACAGCCAGGCCGACATCGGCCGGTCGAAGGCGGCGTCCGCGCGGGACTCCGTCCTCGGCATCAACCCGTACGTGAACGTGATCCTGCACGAAGAGCGGCTTGAGGCCGAGAACGTGATGGAGATCTTCGCGCAGTACGACCTGATCGTGGACGGCACGGACAACTTCGCCACCCGCTATCTGGTCAACGACGCCTGTGTGCTGCTGGACAAGCCGTACGTCTGGGGCTCCATCTACCGGTTCGACGGCCAGGCCAGCGTGTTCTGGTCCGAGCACGGCCCCTGCTACCGCTGCCTCTACCCGGAGCCCCCGCCGCCCGGCATGGTCCCCTCCTGCGCCGAGGGCGGCGTCCTGGGCGTGCTCTGCGCGTCCATCGGCTCCATCCAGGTCACCGAGGCGATCAAACTGCTGGCGGGCATCGGCGACCCGCTGGTCGGCCGGCTGATGATCTACGACGCCCTGGAGATGCAGTACCGCCAGGTCAAGGTCCGCAAGGACCCCGACTGCGCGGTCTGCGGCCCGAACGCGACCGTCACCGAGCTGATCGACTACGAGGCGTTCTGCGGTGTCGTGTCCGAGGAGGCCCAGGAGGCGGCGGCCGGGTCGACGATCACTCCCAAGCAGCTCAAGGAGTGGATCGACGACGGCGAGAACATCGAGATCATCGATGTCCGGGAGCCCAACGAGTACGAGATCGTCTCCATCCCGGGCGCCAAGCTGATCCCGAAGAACGAGTTCCTGATGGGCACCGCCCTGGCGGCCCTGCCGCAGGACAAGAAGATCGTCCTGCACTGCAAGACGGGCGTCCGCAGCGCGGAGGTCCTCGCCGTGCTCAAGTCGGCGGGCTTCTCCGACGCGGTGCACGTCGGCGGCGGCGTGATCGGCTGGGTCAACCAGATCGAGCCGAGCAAGCCGGTCTACTAGACCGCGACACACGACGAAGGGGCCGGCCGTATCCGTACGGCCGGCCCCTTCGTCGTGTCACCGCTGCCGTCAGTCGCAGACCGTCCCCGCCGCCGGGACCTTCCCGTTCAGCAGATAGTCGTTGACGGCGCTCTGCACACATGGGTCCCCGCTGTCGTACGAGCCGTGCCCCTGGCCGTGGTACGTGACCTCCACGCCGACGCCCTTGCCCAGCGCGTTCACCATCGCCCGCGCGCCCGCGTACGGCGTCGCCGGGTCACCGGTGTTGCCGATGACGACGATCGGGGCCGCGCCCGGCGCGTGGACGTCCGGGTGCGTCCACTCGCCCGCCACCGGCCACTTGGAGCAGCTCATCAGCCCCCAGCCGAGGAAGTTCCCGAAGACGGGCGACGCCGCCCGGAACTCGGGCAGCTTCGCCTTCGTCTGCGCCAGGGTGTAACGCTCCTTGGAGTCGGCGCAGTTGACCGCCGCGTTGGCCGCCTGGATGTTGCTGTACTTCCCGTACTGGTCGCGTCCGTTCATCGAGTCCGAGAGCGCCAGCAGCAGCGCGCCGCTGCCGCCGTCCGCCTCGTCGAGCCCCTGCTCCAGATACGGCCAGAACTCCTTCGAGTACAGCGCCTGGGCGATGCCGTTGGTGGCCTGCGTCCGCGTCAGCCGCCGGTCGCCGATGCCCGCGATCGGCTGCTTGCCGATCCGGTCGAGCAGCTTGATGATGAACGACTCGATCTCCTTCGGCGTCGTACCGGGCAGCTTGCAGGAGCCCGCGCGGGCGACGCAGTCCTTCTCGAAGTTGGTCAGGGCGAGCTGGAAGCCCTTCGCCTGGCCGAGCGAGCCCTGTTCGGAGTCCTGCGTCGGATCGACCACGGCGTCGAAGACCGCCCGGCCGACGGACTTCGGGTACAGGTGCGCGTAGACGCCGCCGAGTTCGGTGCCGTACGAGATCCCGAAGTAGTGCATCTTCTTGTCGCCGAGGACCTGGCGCATCAGCTCCATGTCGCGCGCCGCGTTGGTCGTCCCGACGTACGGCAGCACCTTGCCGGAGTTCTTCTCGCAGGCCGCCGCGAAGTCCGCGAGCCCCTTGACGAAGGTCTTCTCGGCGGCCGGGGTGGCCGGGCTGCCGTCCTGGGCGAAGTACGCGTCGAGCTGCCGGTCGTTCTCGCAGTGGATGCCCGCGCTGCGGCCGACCCCGCGCGGGTCGAAGCTGACCAGGTCGTAACGGGCCCGGAGCTTCTCGTAGTCGCTCGCGAAGGCCGGCAGCCCGGTGATGCCGGAGCCGCCGGGCCCGCCGAAGTTGAAGATGAGCGAGCCGATCCGCCGCTTGGTGTCGCGCGCCTTCGCCCGGATGAGGGCCAGCTCGATGGTGTCGCCGCGTGGCTTCGCGTAGTCGAGCGGCACCTTCATGGTGGCGCACTCCCACTGGGTCCCGCCGGGCAGCGGGGACGGGGACGGGCCGCCGCCCTCCGAGGCCGACGGCGCCGGACACGCCTTCCAGCCGAGCCGCTGGGACACGAGGTTCCCGGGCAGCTCCGAGGGCCGGGCGGCAGCGGCGGGGGAGTTCGCCCGTACGGGGGCGCCGGTGGTCCCGGTCTGCCCGGAGGCCCCGGTGGTCCCGGAGCCGGATCCCGTGCTGTCGGAGCAGCCGGCGGCGGCCAGCAGTGCGGCGGCGGTGACGGCGAGCGCCGTGCCGCGCCTGGCGGAGGAGGTTGGCATGGATCCATCGTGCGCCCGGCGGGTGGGGGCCGCGCGGGGCCGCGGTCCATGCGGGTGGCGGAGCGGCCTTGCGCCCCCGGAGACGGCCCCCGGAGACGGCCCGCCGGGAGACCTTGCCTCGGGACCTGGCGGGCTACGGTGACCGCTCCTCGGACCCCGGCGGGTCACGGAGCCGCCCTCGGACCCCGGCGGGTTACGGAGCCGCCCTCGGTCCCCGGCGGGCTACAGGGCTCCCTTACGGGTGAGATGCGAGAAGCTCAGCCACCCCGGCAGCACCGGCAGCCACAGCGTCAGCAGCCGGTAGAGCAGCACCGCCGGCGCCGCGACCTCCTTCGGCAGCCCGACCGCGAGCAGACCCAGCGTCAGCGCGCCCTCGACCGCGCCCACCCCGCCCGGTGTCGGCGCCGCCGAGCCCAGGGCGTTGCCCGCGAGGAAGACCACCGCGATGCTCGCGTAGCTGAGCTGCTGGTTGCCGTTGTCGAACGCCCGGATCGAGGCGTCCAGACACATCACGAACACGCCCGTCAGCAGCAGCATCCCGCCGATGCCCGTGACCAGCTTCATCGGCCGCTGGAGCACATCGAGCATGCGCGGCACCACCCCGGCGAACAGCGACCGCAGCCGGGTCGCCACGAACTTCCGCAGGAACGGGATCGCCGTCACGACCAGGACCAGCACGGCGACCGTCAGCAGCCCCGCGATCACGGTCCTCGACGGGGTCAGCGACGCCGTCTTCTCCGTACCGGTGAGATAGCCGAAGGACAGCAGCAGCAGGATGTGCGCGCCGAGCCCGAAGAGCTGCGACGCGCCGACGCTCGCCACGGCCAGCCCCGGCCGTACCCCCGAGCGCTGGAGGAAGCGCGTGTTCAGCGCCACCCCGCCGACCGCCGCCGGGGCGACGATCTTGACGAAGGACCCGGCGACCTGTGCCATCACCGTCCGTCCGAACGGCACCCGCTCCGGGACGAAGCCGAGCAGGCTCATCGCCGCCGCGACATAGCTGAGCGCCGAGAACGCCAGCGCCGCCAGCACCCAGCCCCAGTGCGCGTCGCTGACGACCGTGCCGAAGTCCACCTGCGTGATCTGCGTCAGCAGGAAGTACGCGGCGACGGCCCCGGCGATAAAGCTGAAGAGCGTACGGGGCTTGATCCGCTCCAGCCGTACGGGCTCGACCGGCGCCTGTGGCCGGATCAGCAGCACCTGACGGCGCATCTGTGAGAGCAGATCCTCCTCGCGCGCCTCGTCGAGCGCGTCGTCTATGGCCCGCTTCTCCGCCTGCTTCTCCGCGCGCAGCGACTTGCGCGCGGCCTTGCGGGCGCGGTCGCCGTCCGCCGCGAGGACGTCCGCGTCCCCCATCCGGGCGCGCTTGTTCGCCTCGGACGCCTGGAGCACCGCCTCGCGCTCGCGCTGCGAGCGCTCGCGGGCCAGCCGGCGCAGCGTCGCGCGCGTGGAGCGGCTCAGCGCGATCGGCTGGAGCAGCGGCAGCGCGTCGGCGATGGCGTCGGGGCCAAGCACCTCGACCGCCGCCGCGACCGAGCGCTCGGCGCCCACCCGCAGCCCCATCGTCGTGAGCATCTGGGCGGTGTCCATCCGCAGCACCAGATCGCCCGCGGCGATCTCGCCGCCGCGCAGCTCGGTCAGGATCACCTTGCCCGTACGGTCGACCACCAACGCGTCCCCGGTGAGGCTGCGGTGCGCGATCCGCCGCGACTGGAGCGCCTTGACCTGGCGCCAGGCGCTCCGGATCAGATCGTCGGTGATCTCCTCGTCCGGCAGGGAGTCCAGCGACCGGGCGCCGAGGTGCTCGTACACGAGCATGACGGCGTCGGGGCCCAGCTCGGAGGTGGCGATCAGCTTGGGGGCGTTGGCGCCGGCGGCGATGGCCGCGTACGCCAGGAGGGCCTCCTGTTCGAGGGCCTGGCGCAGGGAGGGGAGGGATCTTCGGGTGGTGATGGAGCGCAGCGTCAGCCGGCGCCAGAACCGGTAGTAGAAGCCGTGGGCCTGCTGTTCGCGGTCGACGACCGTGACATCGAGCGGCGGGCCGTCCTCCAGGGTGACCAGATAGCGGCGCCCCCGGTCGCCCTGCTCGGTGCTGTCGTCGGTCTCCTCGGCGCGCATCGCGCTGACCGGGCGGAAGCCGACATGGCGCAGACCCGCCATCAGGTTCTGCCCGGTGGGCCGTACGTTGGGCGAGCCGACCGTGTAGAGCGTGCCGTACGCGACGGTCCAGCCGATCAGTACGGTCAGCGCGATCGAGAACGGCGTGGTGTATCCGGCCACCAGCATCGCGAAGGCGTCGAGCAGCAGCACCACCCAGAGCACCACGCGCCAGCGGGGTCTGCGGGCCATCCCCACGGCCGTCATATAGGCGATGACGGGCGCGAGATAGCCGTGGACGGGATCGGTGATCCCGGCGCCGCCGAGCTGGGGCCGGGTCAGCGCCTCCTGGATGGAGTCCGGGGCGGCCCGGGTGACCCAGAGGTCGGTGGCGAGCGTGACGCCGTGCGCGAGGACGGCGGCGAGCACTCCGTCCGCGATGCGCAGCCCGTCGCGCTTGATCAGCCGCTCGATCGCGAACGCGACCGGCACGAGCAGCACGGCGATGCTGGAGACCAGGCCGGCCAGCTTCACGATCAGGTCGGGGGCCTGCCCGGTGCCCTTGCTGATGTCCTGTTCGAGCCCGGAGGTGGTGCCGAGGGCGAAGGCGGAGAGGCCGAGGACGAGCGCGATGGCGAGGACGCCGATGAGCAGGCGCAGCAGGTCGGAGGGGCGGTGGACACGGGCGGCGAGCAGCGGCTCGTCACCGGAGACCCGCTCGGCGCGCGGCGCGCCGTCGTCGGCGGGGGTCGCGCCGTCATCCGTCGGGGAGGCGGGGGAGGCGGGGGTCGCGACGCCGTCCGCGCGGGGCACGCCGTCATCCGCCCGGGTCGCGCCGGCGAACGCTTCGTCGCCGTCGGGACGCGACTCGTCGCCGGAGGTACCCGCTGCCTCGGAAGGCTGCACGGCCCGCCCCTTCGCCGAATCGGTCTCTTCTTGATCTCGTATCACCAGTCACCGCCCGCACGATGGTGGCACGAGCGGATGACAGACGGGGGCATCAGGGTGCAATGCGGGGGCATCGGGCGCGCGAGTTGCGGCCCTTTGCGTACGTACGTACACAGGGTGACGGCGCGGAAACGCTCCGGCGCCGTGTTCCGGCGGGGGCCCGCGGGGTGTCGGTGGTGTGCGGCAGGATGGGACGGATGACGAACGACGAGTCCGACGCGCCGGCGCTGCCCGTGTACGCGGAACGCGTGCTGGAGGTCGCCGAGCTGATCCCGCCCGGAAGAGTGATGACGTACGGCGATGTCGCGGAGTGGCTCGGCGACGGCGGGCCGCGCCAGGTGGGCCGGGCCATGGCCCTCTACGGCGGCGCGGTGCCGTGGTGGCGCGTGGTGCGGTCCGACGGCGCGTTCCTGCCCGGCCACGAACTGCGCGCGCTGGACCACTACCGCGAGGAGGGCACCCCGCTGCGCGCGGCCGGCCGGGCGGCGGAGGGGCATCTGCCGCGGCTGGACATGAAGCGGGCGCGGTGGGACGGCGGCGGTACGGACGGCACCGTTACGGGCGACAGCGGTACGGACGGTACCGACCTGGGCGGCACCGACTTGGGCGAAAAGGCTCACATATGACAGCTTCCGGCATCGGACCGCGTGACGGGAGACACGGCGTCGGCGGGGCGGCAGGCGGGGGTGCCGGGGAGGCTCCCGGCGGGGACCCGGGCGCGGGCCGGCCCGACCGGGGCGCGTAGCGTCGACGGCGCGCCGAACCCCCGCCGTACCGGCACGAGCACCAGCGCAGGCGCCCGCACCCGTACCAGCGCAGGCGCCCGCACCCGTACCAGCACGAGCGCCCGCACCCGCATCCGTACCCGCACCAGCACCTCCACCAGCCTTCCAGGACCGGCGAACCACGTGACCATCCCTTCCTCCCCGAGGTCTTCCCCCCGGGCTTCCACCGGGTTCTCGACCGGGTCCTTCACCGGGTCCGCCGCCATGGCCGCCCCCGGACGCCGGCCGAACCGCGCCGTCCGGCAGCGGACCCCGGGCGGGTACCGGCTGGTGCGCACCCCGCCGGCCCCGGTGGCCCCTCCTGTGCTGGACGCGGCGCAGCGCCGGGTGGTTGATCACGCGGCCGGTCCGATGCTGGTGCTGGCCGGACCGGGGACGGGCAAGACGACGACGCTCGTGGAATCGGTCGCCGCGCGGGTCGCCCGGGGCGCGGACCCCGAGCGGATCCTGGTGCTGACCTTCAGCCGCAAGGCGGCGGTGGAGCTGCGCGACCGGATGGCGGTCCGGCTCGGCGGCACGCGCGGACCGCAGGCGACCACCTTCCACTCCTTCTGCTACGCCCTGATCCGCGCCCACCAGGAGGCCGATCTCTTCAGCGAGCCGCTGCGGCTGCTCTCCGGTCCCGAGCAGGATCTCGCCGTACGCGAACTGCTCGCGGGCCAGCTCCAGCTGGAGCGCGAGGGGCGCGGCCGGGTGCGCTGGCCCGACGAGCTGCGGGCGTGTCTGACGACACGCGGCTTCGCCGACGAGGTCCGGGCCGTCCTCGCCCGCAGCCGCGAACTGGGCCTCGAACCGGACGCGCTGGCGGCGTTCGCCCGGCGCACCGGACGGCCGGACTGGTCGGCCGCCGCGTCCTTCCTCGCCGAGTATCTGGACGTCCTGGAGCTGCAAGGGGTCCTCGACTACACCGAGCTGGTGCACCGGGCGGCCCGGCTCGCGGACCGGCCGGAGGTCGCCGCGCGGATCACGGCGCGCTACGACGCGGTGTTCGTCGACGAGTACCAGGACACCGACCCGGCGCAGGTCGCGCTCCTGCACGCGCTGGCGGGCGGGGGGCGCACGCTGGTCGCCTTCGGCGACCCCGACCAGTCGATCTACACCTTCCGGGGCGCCGATGTGAACGGCATCCTCGACTTCCCCGACGCCTTCCCGCGCGCCGACGGCCGCCCGGCGCCGGTGGAGGTGCTCACCACCTCCCGCCGCTCGGGGGACCGGCTGCTCGCGGCGACCCGGCTGCTGACCCGCCGGATGCCGCTGACCCGGCTGCCCGCCGGAGCGGTACGGGCCCACCGCGAGCCGGCGGCGGTACGGGAGGGCGGCCGGGTCGAGACGTACACCTTCCCGACGCCGTCGGCGGAGCTGGACAACATCGCCGACATCCTGCGCCGCGCGCATCTGGAGGACGGCGTCGCCTGGAGCGCCATGGCCGTGCTGGTCCGGTCCGGCGGCCGTACGATCCCGGCGGTCCGCCGCGCGCTGACCTCGTCGGGCGTCCCCGTGGAGACGGACGGCGACGATGTGCCGCTGCGCCACGAACCGGCGGTGGCGCCGCTGCTGACGGCGCTGCGGGCGGTGGCGACGGCGTCGCTGGAGGCGTCGCGGGACGGCACCGGGTCCGCCGCCGCGTCCGATACCGCGTCCGGCTCCGGGGTGTGGCTGGACACGGAGACCGCGCTCACGCTGCTGGCCTCGCCGCTCGGCGGGATGGACGCGGCCGATCTGCGGCGGCTCGGGCGGGCGCTGCGGGACGAGGAGCGGGCCGGCGGCGCGGCCGTCCCGGCACCGTCCGACGTGCTGCTCACCCGGGCGCTGGCGGAGCCGGAGCGGCTGGTGGCGCACGACACGGCGTACGCGCGGGGCGCGCGGCGGCTCGGCGCGCTCCTGCACACGGCGCGCGAGCGGCTCGAAGGGGGCGGCACCGCGGAGGAGGCTCTCTGGGAGCTGTGGCAGGGCACCCCCTGGCCCGGCCGGCTCGAACGCTCCGCCCTGCGCGGCGGCGCCGGCGGCCGTAACGCCGACCGTGACCTCGACGCCGTCTGCGGGCTCTTCGACGCCGCGGCTCGCGCCGAGCGGCGTACCGGGGGGCGCGGCGCGCTGAACTTCCTGGAGGAGCTGGACGCGCAGGACATCGCGGCCGACACACTGACCCGGCGCACGGTGCGCCCCGACGCCGTACGTCTGATGACCGCGCACCGTGCCAAGGGGCTCGAATGGCCGCTGGTGGTCGTCGCGGGCGTCCAGGAGGGGCTCTGGCCGGATGTACGGCGGCGCGGCTCGCTGCTGGAGGCGGACCGGATCGGCCGGGACGGACTGGCCGAGCCGCTCACGCCCGGCGCCCTCCTTACGGAGGAGCGGCGTCTCTTCTACGTGGCCGCCACGCGCGCGCGCGACCGGCTCGTTGTCACCGCCGTCAAGGCGCCCGCCGACGACGGTGACCAGCCCTCCCGCTTCCTCACCGAACTCGGCGTCGAGCCCAGGGACATCACCGCCCGCCCCCGCCGCCCGCTCGCCGTCGCCCCCTTGGTCGCCGAACTGCGGGCCACCACCGTCGACCCCGGGGCGAGCCCGGCGCTGCGCGACGCGGCGGCCCGGCGGCTGGCGAGGCTCGCGGCGCTCAGCGACGAGGAGGGCAGGCCGCTCGTCCCTGCCGCGCACCCGGACCGCTGGTGGGGGATGTACGAACCGACGCACGGCGAGGTCCCGCTGCGCGAGCGCGACCGGCCCGTGGCGCTCTCGGGCAGCGCGCTGGACCAGCTCGCCAACACCTGCGCGCTCCAGTGGTTCCTGGGGCGCGAGGTGAAGGCGGACGCGCCGGCCACGGCCGCGCAGGGGTTCGGCAACGTCGTCCACGTCCTGGCCGACGAGGTCGCCTCCGGCCGTACCCCCGCGGATCTCGCCGTCCTCATGAGCCGGCTGGACTCCGTATGGGACGCGCTCGCCTTCGACGCGCCCTGGAAGTCCCAGCAGGAGAAGGAGCACGCGCGCGTGGCGCTCGAACGCTTCCTCAAGTGGCATGTCATGGACCGCGGCGGCCGGACCCCCGCCGCCACGGAGCACGGCTTCGACGTCACCCTCGAAGCGGGTCCGTACGAAGTACGGATCCGCGGCTCCATGGACCGCGTCGAGCGCGACGCGCAGGGCCGGGCGTACGTCGTCGACTTCAAGACCGGCAAGCAGTCCCCCACGAAGGACGAGGTGGCCCGCCACCCCCAGCTGGCCGTCTACCAGCTCGCCGTGCGCGAGGGTGCCCTCGACGACCTCTTCGACGGCGACCGCCCGGACTCCGCCGGCGCCGAACTCGTCCACCTGCGCCAGGCGGCCCCCGCCAAGGAGGGCGGCGACCAGCTCCCCAAGATCCAGGCACAGGAGCCCCTGACGGGCGAGTGGGTCGGCGAACTCCTCACCACCGCCGCCGGCCGCGTCCTCGACGAACGCTTCACCCCCACCACCGGCCAGCACTGCACCCACTGCACGTTCCGCGCGTCATGCAGCGCGCGGCCCGAGGGCCGGCAAATCGTGGAATGACACACGAGTCCCAGCGGTAGCCCCCACGGAGAGGAATGTCCGTATGGCCTGCTGCCTCGGCTCCCGTGCTCACCCGCCGGTGTCTACGAGCCCCTGAGCACCGGCCGCACGGGTGGCCCGCTACCGGCCGGGGTGGCGGCACCAATGCCGGCCGGGGCCGGGCCGGGGGCAAGCCCGGTGCCCCGTCGTTGTCAGTGGTGCCGGATAGCCTTCCCGACATGTCCGTACCTCGCCTCACCGACCCCGAGCGGCTCAAGGAGCTGCTCGGGATCCCCTTCACCCCGGAGCAGATGGCCTGCGTCACCGCGCCGCCCGCCCCGCAGGTGATCGTGGCCGGTGCCGGGTCGGGGAAGACGACGGTGATGGCCGCGCGGGTGGTGTGGCTGGTGGGGAGCGGGCAGGTCGCGCCCGAGCAGGTGCTCGGGCTGACGTTCACCAACAAGGCGGCCGGCGAGCTGGCCGAGCGCGTCCGCAAGGCGCTCGTCAGGGCGGGCGTCACCGACCCCGACGCCGCCGACCCGGACCACCCCCCGGGCGAGCCCCGTATCTCCACGTACCACGCCTTCGCGGGCCGCCTCCTCACCGACCACGGGCTACGGATCGGGCTGGAGCCGTCCACCCGGCTGCTCGCCGACGCCACCCGCTTCCAGCTCGCCGCGCGCGTGCTGCGCGACGCCCCGGGACCGTACCCCGCGCTGACCAAGACGCTGCCCGCGCTGGTCAGCGACCTGCTCGCGCTCGACGCCGAGCTGGCCGAGCATCTCGTACGGCCGGCCGACCTCGCCGCGTACGACACCGGACTGCTCGCGTCCCTGGACGGCGTCCGGCTCTCCAACGCCGATCTGCGCAAGCTCCCCGAGACCGCCACCGCCCGCCGCGAGCTGCTCGAACTCGTCGGGCGCTACCGCGAGGCCAAGCGCGCCCGCGACCTGCTCGACTTCGGTGACCAGATCGCCCTCTCCGCCGAACTCGCCACCACCCGCCCCGAGGTCGGCACCCTCCTCAGGGACGAGTTCCGCGTCGTCCTCCTCGACGAGTACCAGGACACCTCCGTCGCCCAGCGCCTGCTGCTCTCCGGCCTCTTCGGCGGCGGTACGGGCCACGCCGTGACCGCCGTGGGCGACCCCTGCCAGGCCATCTACGGCTGGCGCGGCGCCTCCGTCGCCAACCTCGACGACTTCCCCGCCCACTTCCCGGGCGCCGACGGCACCCCCGCCGCCCGGTTCTCCCTCAGCGAGAACCGCCGCAGCGGCGGCCGGCTCCTCGACCTCGCCAACAGCCTCGCCGCCCCGCTGCGCGCCCTGCACGAAGGCGTCGAGGCGCTGCGGCCCGCGCCCGGCGCCGAGCGCGACGGCGGCGTGCGCTGCGCCCTGCTGCCCACCCACGCGGCGGAGATCGACTGGCTCGCGGACTCCATCGCGCACCTCGTGCGGACCGGCAAGGCGCCCGGCGAGATCGCCGTCCTGTGCCGTACGGCCGGCGACTTCCCGGAGATCCAGGGCGCGCTGGTCGCCCGCGACGTGCCCGTCGAGGTCGTCGGGCTCTCCGGGCTGCTCCACCTCCCCGAGGTCGCCGACCTCGTCGCGATGTGCGAAGTCCTCCAGGACCCCGGCGCCAACGCCTCGCTCGTCCGGCTGCTCACCGGCCCCCGCTGGTCCATCGGCCCCCGCGACCTGGCGCTCCTCGGCCGCCGGGCCCGGCTGCTGGTCCACCGGGGATCCGGCGCCGGCGCGGACGACGACCTCGCCGCCCGGCTCGCCGCCGCCGTCGAGGGCACCGACCCCGCCGAGGTCGTCTCCCTCGCCGACGCGCTCGACACCTTCCTGGACTCGGCGGGCGCCCCCGAGGACGGGCTGCCCTTCTCCGCCGCCGCCCGGGTCCGCTTCGCCCGGCTCGCCGCCGAGCTGCGCGAGCTGCGCCGCTCCCTCGCCGATCCCCTGATGGACGTCCTGCACCGGGTCCTGGCCACCACCGGCCTCGACGTCGAACTCTCCGCGTCCCCGCACGCCCTGGCCGCCCGCCGCCGCGAGACCCTCGGCAACTTCCTCGACATCGCGGCCTCCTTCGCCGCGCTCGACGGCGAGGCCGGGCTGCTGGCCTTCCTGGCGTTCCTCCGTACCGCCGCCCAGTACGAGAAGGGCCTGGACAACGCGCTGCCCGGCGGCGAGAACACCGTGAAGGTGCTCACCGCCCACAAGTCCAAAGGACTGGAGTGGGATGTCGTCGCCGTACCGGGACTCGTCGCCGGACAGTTCCCCAACAGCAAGGCCCGCGAGGCGTGGACCTTCCAGCCGAAGGTCCTGCCGCACCCGCTGCGCGGCGACGCCCCGACGCTCCCCGAGGTGCCCTCCTGGGACGCGAAGGGCATCAAGTCCTTCAAGGAGGCCATGAAGGCGCACCAGCACACCGAGGAGCTGCGCCTCGGCTATGTCACCTTCACCCGGCCGCGCTCCCTGCTGCTCGGCTCCGGCCACTGGTGGGGGCCCAACCAGAAGCGACCCCGGGGCCCGTCGGACTTTCTGCACGCCCTGTACGACCACTGCGCGGCCGGCCACGGCGAGATCGAGGCGTGGGCGGACGCCCCGGAGGAGTCCGACCAGAACCCGGCCCTGGAGGCGGAGACCACCCCGCGCCCCTGGCCGCTGCCGCTCGACGGACCGTCCCTGCTGCGCCGCCACCGGGCGGCGGACACGGTCCTGGCACACCTCGACGCGCTCCGGGCGGACGCGCTTCTGGGGGATGCGCTCCTGGGGGCGGGGGACGGGCCCGCGCCCGTACCGGAACCTGAGGTTCCGGACGAGGGGGACCTCTGGGGCGACCAGTTCCCCCCGGAGGACCCGGACCCCGAGGACGGCCCTTACGCACCCGACGACGACGCCTGGGAGTCCGCCCGGCCGGCGGCGGTGGCGGCGGCCGTCCCCGCCCCGCGCCCGCCGGCCGCCGCGCCGCCCTCCGGCGACGAGCCGCTCCCCCTCACCCCGGAGGAGACCCGCACCCTCGCTTCCTGGGACCGCGATCTCGACGCCCTCGCAGGCGAGCTGCGGCGCGCCCGCGCCACCGTCCGCGATGTCCTCGTACCGCCGTCCCTCTCCGCCACCGACCTGCTGCGGCTGGCCGAGGACCCCGACGGCTTCGCCCGGGAGCTGGCCCGGCCCATGCCGCGCCCGCCCCGGCCGGCCGCCGCCCGCCGGGGCACCCGCTTCCACGCCTGGGTGGAGTCCCGGTTCGAGGAGACACCCCTCCCGATGCTCGGGCCCGACGAACTGCCCGGCGGCCCCGAGGACGAGCCCGAGATCATCGACGAGCGCGATCTCGCCGCGCTCAAGGACGCGTTCGAACGCACCCCGTACGCCCGCCGCGTCCCGTACCGGGTGGAGACGCCCTTCCACCTCAGCCTCGCGGGCCGGCTGGTCCGGGGCCGTATCGACGCCGTCTACCGCGAGCCGGCCCCGGCCTCGGTCACGGGCGCGGGCACGGGCGCGGGGGCGCACGCCGGCACGCACGCCGGGGCGGGCACCGGCCCGCACCCCCGGCCGCACCCGTACACGTACGAGATCGTGGACTGGAAGACCGGCCGGACCCGCACCGCAGACCCGCTCCAGCTCGCCGTCTACCGGTTGGCCTGGGCCGAGCAGCTCGGCATTCCGCTGACGGCGGTGACCGCGGCTTTTGTATACATACGGAGCGGGGAGGTCGTCCGCCCCGAGCGCCTCCCCGGCCGTCCCGAGCTGGAACGACTGCTCACCCACGACACCCGCGCCACGGACGGCACGGGCGGTGACGAGAGCCACGACACAGCCACGGACGAGCGAACGTCACATCCGGCAGACGAGACCGCCCGTCGGGCCCGTTAGGCTCGACGTCATGAGCGACACCCCGGACAGCGTCGTCCAAACGTACATCCAGACCCACCGCACGGCCTTCCTCGACGACCTCGCCGACTGGCTGCGCATTCCCTCCGTATCCGCCCAGCCCGACCACGACGCTGACGTGCGGCGCAGTGCCGACTGGCTCGCCGCCAAACTCAAGGAGACCGGCTTCCCGGTCACCGAGATCTGGGACACTCCGGGCGCCCCGGCCGTCTTCGCCGAGTGGCCCTCCGCCGACCCCGGCGCGCCGACCGTGCTCGTCTACGGCCACCACGACGTCCAGCCCGCCGCCCGTGAGGACGGCTGGGACACGGACCCGTTCGAACCGGTCGTCCGGGACGGCCGGCTGTACGCGCGCGGGGCCGCCGACGACAAGGGGCAGGTGTTCTTCCACACCCTCGGGGTACGGGCGCACCTCGCCGCCACCGGACGCACCACCCCCGCCGTCCACCTCAAGCTCCTCGTCGAGGGCGAGGAGGAGTCGGGCTCCCCGAACTTCCGCGCCCTGGCCGAGCGGCACGCCGGCCGGCTCGCCGCCGACGCGGTGATCGTCTCCGACACCGGGATGTGGTCCGAGGACACCCCGACCGTCTGTACGGGGATGCGCGGCCTCGCCGACTGCGAGATCGAGCTGTCCGGCCCGGACCAGGACATCCACTCCGGCTCCTTCGGCGGAGCCGTCCCGAACCCGGCCACGGTCGCGGCCCGGCTCGTCGCCGCCCTGCACGACGAGGACGAGCGCGTCACGGTCCCCGGCTTCTACGACGGGGTCGCCGAGCTGACCGCCGCCGAGCGCGCCCTGATCGCGGAGCTGCCCTTCGACGAGGCGCGGTGGCTGCGTACGGCCGCGTCCCACGGAACCCTGGGCGAGGCCGGGTACTCGACGCTGGAGCGCGTCTGGGCCCGTCCGACCGCCGAGGTCAACGGCATCGGCGGCGGCTACCAGGGGCCCGGCGGCAAGACGATCATCCCGTCGTCGGCCCGGCTGAAGCTGTCGTTCCGGCTGGTCGCGGGCCAGGACCCGGACCGTATCGAAGCGTCCGTACGGGAGTGGACCGCCGCCCGGATCCCGGCCGGAATCCGGCACACCATCGCCTTCGGCGCTGCCACCCGCCCCTGTCTGACCCCGCTGGACCACCCCGCGCTCCAGTCCGTCGTACGGTCGATGGAGCGCGCCTTCGGCCGGAAGGTCCGTTACACCCGCGAGGGCGGCTCGGGACCGGCCGCCGATCTCCAGGACGTGCTGGGCGCGCCGGTGCTCTTCCTGGGGATCTCCGTACCGTCCGACGGCTGGCACGCGCCGAACGAGAAGATCGAACTCGATCTGCTCCTCAAAGGGGTGGAGACCACCGCCTACCTCTGGGGCGACCTGGCCCCCGTCCTGGCAGCCACGGCCGCTGTCGCCGCCGTATCACCTCCCTGACCGCCCGCCCGCACGCACCACCCACTGACCGCCCGCACGCCCGCACTGAACGCCCGCACGCACTCCGCTGATCGACACCCAAACCACCCGGGGGAGTTGGAAGACACCTGTGAGCACCCTCAGCAGTGACGCCACCGCACACCGACCCATCGGCCTCACCGCCCACAGCGGCATCGACCGAGCCGCGCACCACCGCCTCGACGAAGCATGGCTCGCCGCCGCCTGGAGCCATCCCACGACCCGTGTCTTCGTGGTGTCCGGCGGCCAGGCGCTGATCGACGACACCCCCGACGGCCGGACCGAACTGGTCATGACCCCGTCCTTCGAAGCGCCCCTCACCGAGACCCACCGCTACTTCCTCGGCACGGACGCGGACGGAGTCCGCTACTTCGCGCTCCAGAAGGACACACTGCCCGGCCGGATGGACCAGTCGGCGCGCCCGGCGGGGCTGCGCGAGGCCGGCACCCTGCTCTCGGCGCGCGACGCGGGCCTGATGGTGCACGCGGTGGCGCTGGAGAACTGGCAGCGGCTGCACCGCTTCTGCTCGCGCTGCGGTGAGCGCACGGTGATCGCGGCGGCCGGCCATATCCGCCGCTGCCAGGCGTGCGGCGCCGAGCACTACCCGCGCACCGACCCCGCCGTGATCATGCTGGTCACGGACGAGGAGGACCGCGCGCTCCTCGGCCGCCAGGTCCACTGGCCCGAGGGCCGCTTCTCCACACTGGCCGGCTTCGTGGAGCCCGGCGAGTCGATCGAGCAGTCCGTGGTCCGCGAGGTCTTCGAGGAGGCGGGCGTCACGGTCGGCGAGGTCGAGTACATCGCCAGCCAGCCGTGGCCGTTCCCGTCGAGCCTGATGCTGGGCTTCATGGCACGCGCCACCTCGTCGGAGATCACGGTGGACGGCGAGGAGATCGAGGAGGCCCGCTGGTTCTCCCGCGAGGACCTCCGCGCCGCCATCGAGTCCGGCGAGATCCTGCCACCGGCAGGCATCTCGATCGCCGCCCGCCTGGTCGAACTGTGGTACGGAAAGCCCCTACCCAAGCCGACGTCCTGAACCACGGGGAGGGGCGGGGGCCGGGGCCGGAAGCGGGGGCAGGGGGAACGGCGGGGCGGTGACGCGGTGACGCGGTGACGCGGTGCGGGCCGGGGTTTGTCGAGGGTGGGTCGGTGGCGGGGGTGCGGGGTGACGGGGCCGCCCCTCCTGGTGTGAGTGTCGCGTCTCCGTGTCAGGTGTAAAGGGCGCTCCTACGTCGCGTCGGCTGCGCCGATTCCGCTTCGCTGCACCCTTGACACCTGCCCCGGAGTCGCAAGTGCGGCTTGTTGGGAGGGGCGGCCGGGTGGGAGGGGGTTGCCCGGGGGGCCTGCCGTACTGCCGGCCGGTTCAGGGGCCGGCGGGCCGGTGGTCGGATAGCCCCTGCGGGGCTGCGCGGCAGAGGAATGGGGCGGCTCGGCACCGGCTCGGCGGCTGACGGTCCGCTGTGTGCTGAGACTCAAGCCCCGCTGGTCACCGTCGCGCTGTGGTGCCCGGAAGGCGGACGGTTCTGCTGTCCGGCCGGGCCTGCGGGCCGGACATCCCACCCATTCGCCCCATATGGGGCGGGTTGGTGGGTGGCTGGGGGTCTCCTCGGGTGGCACGTGTGTCCTCGGGTGCATTAGCGGCACTCCTGGGTGCATGGGCGGCCTTGAGGGGTCCACTTGGTGCCACACGCGTCCCGGTGGCCACTTTTCACGGTCGGACGGGGCCTGCCGCCCGGTCGGCCTCTCGGGACGCCCACCCCCGCCTGCATGTCCCATATGGGCTGGTTTGGTGGCCTATTGAGGGCCTTCTTGGGCGGCACGTGTGTCCTCAGGTGCGTTAGGAGCACTCCTTGGCGCATGGACGGCCTTCAGGGGCCCACTTGGTGCCACTCACGTCCCACTAACCCCACCACCCCCACCCGGTGACCAGCGGGGCATGTGTCTGAGGAACTGGCGGCCGTCAGCCGCTGAGACGGGCCGGGCAGCCCCATTCCTCTGCCGCGTGCCCCGCAGGGGCATCCGACCACCGGGCCGTCGGACCCTGAGCCGAGTGGTAGTGCAGCGGGCCCCCTGGGCAACCCCCTCCCACCGGCCGCCCCTCCCAAAAAGCCGCGCTTGCGGCTCCGGGGCAGGTGTCAAGGGTGGGCGCAGCCCATCGCGCAGCGACGCGACGGAGGAGCGCCCTTTACTCCTGGCCTGGAGTCGCGACACTCACAGCTGGAGGGGCGGCCCCGTGCCCAACGGCCGGACCGCCCCCGTTCCTTTGGCTTCCTGGTCCTGGCGCTGGCACGCGCCACCCGCGTTCGCGGTCAGGCGCCGACCTTCTGCTTGACCTGGGCCAGCGACGGGTTCGTCAGCGTCGAGCCGTCGGGGAAGAGCACGGTCGGGACCGTCTGGTTGCCGCCGTTCGCCTTCTCGACGAAGGCCGCCGACTCCGGGTCGTGCTCGATGTTGATCTCGGTGTACGCGATGCCCTCGCGGTCCATCTGGCCCTTCAGCCGACGGCAGTATCCGCACCACGTGGTGCTGTACATCGTCACAGTGCCCGGCATGGTCTCCGACGCTCCCTCTGTCTCTGGATGTGTGTCGCGTGAGCGGGTCGTTCGCTCGCATTCTGTCGAACGCGCGGGGCCCGGCGACCATTCCCCTCGTAGTCGTACGACTATCGGGGCGCGCCTGTGGACAACTTTCGCAGGGGTCACGGGCGACCTGGCAGCATGGCGGGGTGACATCAGCAACGTACTCCCCACTCTTCCCGGAGGAATCCGGCGGCGGCCAGGTCGTGGCCCCGCCGCCGGACGCCGACGCGGTGCTCGACGGGCTCGACCCCGAGCAGCGCGAGGTGGCGACGGCCCTCCACGGGCCGGTGTGCGTGCTGGCCGGGGCCGGCACGGGCAAGACGCGCGCCATCACGCACCGGATCGCGTACGGGGTGCGGGCGGGGATCCTCCAGCCCGGCAGCATCCTGGCCGTCACGTTCACCAACCGCGCGGCGGGCGAGATGCGCGGGCGGCTGCGGCAGCTCGGCGCGGGCGGTGTCCAGGCGCGCACATTCCACTCGGCCGCGCTGCGCCAGCTCCAGTTCTTCTGGCCGAAGGCGGTCGGCGGCGAGCTGCCGAGGCTGCTGGACCGCAAGATCCAGCTGGTCGCCGAGGCCGCCGCCCGCTGCCGTATCCGGCTGGACCGGAACGAGCTGCGGGACGTCACGAGCGAGATCGAGTGGGCGAAGGTCACCCAGACGGTCCCCGCCGACTATCCGGCCGCCGTGGCCAAGTCCCTGCGCGAGCCGCCGCGCGATCCGGCGGAGATCGGTCAGCTCTACGGGATGTACGAGCAGCTGAAGCGCGACCGCTCGGTGATCGACTTCGAGGACGTCCTGCTGCTGACGGTCGGCATCCTCCAGGACCGGCACGACATCGCGGACCAGATCCGCCGCCAGTACCAGCACTTCGTGGTGGACGAGTACCAGGACGTCAGCCCGCTCCAGCAGCGGCTGCTGGATCTGTGGCTGGGGGAGCGGGAGAGCCTGTGCGTCGTCGGTGACGCCAGCCAGACGATCTACTCCTTCACCGGTGCCACCCCCGACCACCTGCTGAACTTCCGCACCCGCCATCCGGGCGCGACGGTGGTGAAGCTGGTCCGCGACTACCGGTCCACCCCCCAGGTCGTCCAGCTGGCCAACGGCCTGCTGAACCAGGCGCGCGGCCGGGCCGCCGAGCACCGGCTGGAGCTGATCTCCCAGCGCGCGGCCGGCCCCGAGCCGGTCCGTACGGAGTACGGGGACGAGCCCGCCGAGGCCGAGGGCACCGCGCGCCGGATCCGGGACCTGATCGCCTCCGGCGTCCCGGCCGGCGAGATCGCCGTGCTCTTCCGCATCAACGCCCAGTCGGAGGTCTACGAACAGGCCCTGGCCGACGCGGGCGTGCCGTATCAGCTCCGGGGGGCCGAGCGGTTCTTCGAGCGCCAGGAGGTGCGCGAGGCGGGCGCGGCGCTGCGCGGCGCCGCCCGCTTCGGGGGGAACGACGCGCTGCTCGACGATGTCGTCGAGCTGCCCTCGCAGGTGCGGGCCGTGCTCTCGACCAAGGGCTGGACCACCGAACCTCCGGCGGGTTCGGGGGCCGTCCGGGACCGCTGGGAGTCGCTGGCCGCGATCGTCCGGCTCGCCGAGGACTTCGTCCGGGCCAGGCCGGACGCCACGCTGTCCGATCTGGTGGCCGAGCTGGACGAGCGGGCCGCCGCACAGCACGCGCCGACGGTGCAGGGTGTCACGCTCGCCTCGCTCCACGCGGCGAAGGGCCTGGAGTGGGACGCCGTCTTCCTGGTCGGGCTCACGGAGGGGATGATGCCCATCACCTACGCCAAGACCGACGAGCAGGTCGAGGAGGAGCGCCGGCTGCTCTATGTGGGGGTCACCCGGGCGAGGGTTCATCTCTCGCTCTCCTGGGCGCTCTCGCGCTCTCCGGGGGGCCGGGCGACCCGGCGGCCCACCCGCTTCCTGAGCGGGCTCCGGCCGGGCTCCGGCGCCTCCGGCGCCCGGGACTTCCGGACGGGCTCCGGCGTGACGGCGGAGCGCGGCCCGGCCCGGCGCAAGCAGCGCGGTCCCGCGCGCTGCCGGGTCTGCCGCAAGACCCTCACCGACGCCGGGGAGATGAAGCTCATGCGCTGCGAGGACTGCCCGTCGGACATGGACGAGGGGCTGTACGAGCGGCTGCGCGACTGGCGCGCGGACCAGGCGGAGCGGCTGAGCCAGCCCGCCTACTGCGTGTTCACCGACAAGACGCTGATGGCGATCGCGGAGACCGTGCCGGGCAGCGCGGGCGAGCTGGCGGTGATCTCCGGCGTCGGTGTCCGGAAGATGGACCGGTTCGGAGCGGATGTGCTGGCGATCTGCGCAGGTGAGGAGGGTGTGGGGAGCGATGGGGACGGCTGAGGCGAACTGGACGAAAAAATAGTTTGCGCCCGCGCGGGGAATCCCCATAGGTTCTTAACCACGGAAACAGTGGCTTCTCCGAAGCCCTGGACCGTGCTCTACTTATCTCAGCTGTACTTGTCCATATACGTACGACTGGCCCCGGCCGGTCTTCCGAGACGCCGAGAGGAGGCGATTCCAGTGATCAGCATCAACACAGGCTTCATCAGCACCGGCACCATCACCGTCGGCAAAATGACCGATCGCTCGGTCGTCTCCGCCTGCTCGCTCGGCCTCTCCCGGTCCGAACTCATCGCCAGTGGACTGCCCGGCGCCAGTGCCGTGCGTCCCGCAGGACTGTCCGTTCTCCCCGTGCGGGAGCGCACGGCCCCGAAGCGCGATGAGCGACCGACCAAGGCACTGGAAGCAGGAGCAGCAGCAGCGGCACAGGCCACGGTCTATGCCTTTGCGGCGACCGGTGCCGAAACGAAGAAGCAGACGCAGCATCACACGATGTGGGCCTTCCGTGGGCTCGAACCCTGGAGCGATCCAGCCTGATCCAGCATCAGGCAGGCGCCTTCAGGGCCGCGGAACCCACCCGGGATCCGCGGCCCTTTCGTTTGCCCCGAACGGGGCGGACGGGCGAGAAGGGTCTCGGGGCACGCACCACCGGTACCAGCCGACCACCGGGCAACAGCCCGGAACCGATCAGACGAGGAAGACACCCCGTGCAACTCGAAGCGCACGCCCCGTCCGTACCGCCTTCCGAAACGAACTCCCCGCCCGTCCCCACGGAGGACTCCACCTTGACCCCCCTGACCGCGCTCACCGCGCTCGACGACGCCATCGAGAACCTGGGCGTACCCGTCCCCTGCCGTGCCTACGACCCGGAGGTCTTCTTCGCGGAGTCCCCGGCCGACGTGGAGTACGCCAAGGCCCTCTGCGGCACCTGCCCGCTGATCGAGGCATGCCTCGCCGGCGCCAAGGAGCGGCGCGAGCCGTGGGGTGTGTGGGGCGGCGAACTCTTCGTCCAGGGCGTGGTCGTAGCCCGGAAGCGTCCCCGTGGACGCCCGCGCAAGAACCCGGTCTCGGCATGAACCTCACCGGAACCATCGACCGCCCCTACACGCACGATCCCCAGAAGCAGGCTCCGATGACCTCTTCCCCGAGCGAGCCTTCGGGCTCCGCCACCCCAGCAGTCACCACCATGGGCGCGAACGAGTCGCGTCAGAACAGGACCCGCGAGATGCAACTCATTCCAGAAGCCCTGGCTCGCGCGCATATGAGCGAACGCATGCGGGAAGCCGACGCGGAACGCCGGGCCGTGCGCCTGGTCGCCGCTCGGCGCATGCAGCGTCGCGCCGAGCGCGTGTCGATGCGCGCCCGCCGCGCGCTGGCCATGGCCGTCATGCAGTAGGAACAGCAGTAGGAACAGGCAGCACAACAGCGGGGCCGGTCCGTCAGGACCGGCCCCGCCGCGCTGTTCAGGCGTCCGCCTCGACCGCGACCCCGCCCGCGCTCTTCTCCAGCGACACCGCCTCCGGCACCGTCTCCGACACCGGCGTCTGCTCTGTGTCCGAAACCTGCTCCGGGTCGGGGTCCGGCAGGAAGCCCGGAAGCCACGACTCCAGCTCGTCCCGGAGCCGGACCGTCGCGTTCAACTGACAGAGCACCCCGATCGTGCTCAGTGTGACCCGGTGGATCAGCAGATACGCCGGGGGCAGATTCAGCTGCTTGCCCAGCTGATGGGCGGGCGAGCGCGGGTCGCCGATCCGGGTGGCCTGCTCGCGCATCCAGCCGCGGGTGAAGGTGAACTCCTCCACCGCCGTCGGTTCGATGATCGGCAGCAGATACTCCAGCACACCATCGGGGTCGAGATCGACGGATCCCTTGACGAACCCCTCCTCGCACAGCCGGTCGTACACCACCTGGGCATCGCCCTCCAGCGCCATCCGCAGCGCCTCACCGATGATCCCGGGCAGCCCGCCCGGCAGCCGGTCCACCGTGCCGAAGTCCAGCACCCCGAGCCGGTACGCGCTCTCGTCCCCGCTCCCGTCTCCGCTGTCCTCCCCGCCGTCCGCCGGCGGCAGCAGCCGGAAGTTCCCCGGATGCGGATCCGCGTGCAGCAGCCCCGTACGCGCCGGGCCCGAGAACAGGAACCGCGCCAGCAACTGTCCCGCCCGGTCCCGCAGCGCGGGGGTGCCTCCGGTGATCACCTCCGCCAGCGGCACGCCCTCCATCCACTCGGTGACCAGCACCTGTTCGCCCTGGTGCACCACATCCGGCACCACCACATCCGGATCGTCCGCGAACTCCACCGCGTGCGCCCGCTGGGCCTCGGCCTCCAGCGCGTAGTCCAGCTCCTCGGAGACCCGGTCCCGCAACTCGGTGATCAGCGGCTTGATGTCCATCCCCGGGATCAGCGGCCCCAGCAGCCTGGCGAACCGGCTCAGCTGGGTGAGATCGGAGAGCAGCGCCTCCCCGGCCCCCGGGTACTGCACCTTGACCGCGACCTCGCGTCCGTCGTGCCACACCGCCCGGTGCACCTGTCCGATCGACGCGGCGGCCGACGGCTTGTCCTCGAATTCGAGGAACAGCTCCCGCCACTCCTCACCCAGCCGCTCCGCCAGCACCGCGTGAACCGTCCGGGTCGGCATGGGCGGGGCGGCGTCCTGGAGTTTGGTGAGCGCGGCCCGGTAGGGCCCGGCGATCTCCTCGGGCAGCGCCGACTCGAAGACGGACAGCGCCTGCCCGAACTTCATCGCCCCGCCCTTCAGCTCCCCGAGGACCTTGAAGAGCTGGTCGGCGGTGCGCTGCTGCAATTCCCGGGAAACGATCTCGGCGGACTTCCCGCCGATCCGCTTGCCCAGACCCCAGGTGGCCCGGCCCGCGAAACCCAGTGGCAGGGTGGCCAGCTTCGCGGTGCGGGTGACCGCCTTGCGGGGAAGATCGGACATGAGCCCCTCCTCGGACGTACTGCGACGAGTCCCAGACAGCCAAGACAACCAAGCCGGCCGCTACAGCGGTTACCCCGCCATTGTGTCGTGTGATGCCCCGGTCTCCGAGACGCGCACCCCCTCTCCGCTTCCCGCCGCACCGCACGGGCACTCCGGATGCGGAGCAATTCGCTCCGGTCGCCAGTCCAGCAGCGGGAGCGACACCTCCCAGCGGGCACCGATACTGCCGGGCAGCTCCCCGTCCAGGAACGACAGCGCGTGAGCCACCGTCAGCCCCGCCACCGTGGTGGCCAGCCCGAGGTCAGCGGCGGGTACGGCCGCGGCGGGTGCCCGGCCGGAGCGCCACTGCGCCAGCATGCGCGGCCACCCCGGATCACGGTCCGCCCGCCGCCGGGCCACACAGCCCGCGCACGCCGAGCCGCCGGGCAGCACCAGCGGTCCCACCAGTCCTGTGGCCTCGATCACTCCCGCATAGAGATGCGGGGTGCCCGTGGCGATCCACGGGTCCGCCGTCACCGGATCGGGGGCATACGCGGCGAGCCCGTCCCGGGGCGCGACGATCACCAGGGAGAGCCCGGGCTCCGGACCGCCCCGGGCCGCCGTGAACTCCGAGTCCCTCGGCGCCCGCCCCGGCGCCGACCGCCTCACCAGCCGCCCGGCCGCCGCGTCCCTGCGCTCACCGACTGCCTCGGCGGGCAGCCCGCCCGGCGCCACGTCCTCCGCCAGCGCGTGGCCGCCGTCCAGCACATCGACCCGGCCCACCCCGGACGCCGCGAGCGCCGCCGCCACGGCCGCCCCGACCCGGCCCGCACCCCGCACCTGCACCCGCATGGTCCGCCGCGCCGCCAGCCGCCGCATCCCCGCCCCGGGCTCCGGGTGGACGACGGAGAGCGACGCGAGATCGGGCCGCAGCCGGTCGACCGTCTCCGCCCGCCGCCGCAGCGCGTCGGCCGCCGCGCCGCCCGCGCCCACGTCGTCGATCAGCCCCGCCGCCGTCAGCCGCCGCACCAGCGCGTCCGCCTGCCCGTCGGGCAGCCCCATCGCACGGGCCTCCTCCCGCAGCAACGGCAGTCCGCGCGTCCCGTCCAACAGCTCCAGAAAGCTGCCCGTCGCCGTATCGACCGGACCCACCAGAACCGCGTGCGCGGGGGTGACCCCGAACTGCACCGTCTGCCGCTCCCGCCAGGCCCGCCGCAGCGCGGGCTTCACCATCGGATGCATTCCGGCCTCCCCGTCCCGTGAACGAATTCCCCCTCGTCCGTGAGATCAGAATGCCCGGGCGGCGCGGATGGTGCGGAAAGTTATCCACAGCGCCGGGCGTTGGTCGTTTCGCATGATGAACGCCAAATAAATGGATCAAGGTTGAACGAACGCGGGGCGGGACTTCTCGCGCGTACAGCGGGTAACGTCATGGCGTGTCCGCCGATCCTGCCTCCAGACGCTCGGCGACGAGCGCTGTCGAGGTCCGCAGAAGCGCCCGCCGCAGAAGAACGGTCTCGGCCTACCGCGAGGGCGACCGGACCATCGTGCTGATCCCCGCCCGTATGTCGGAGGCGGAGGAACAGCGCTGGGTGACGGTCATGCTGGACAAACTCGCCGCGCAGGAGAACAAACGGCTCCTCGGCGACGACGCCCTGACCGAGCGGGCCGAGCGGCTCTCCACCCAGTACTTCGACGGCAGGGCCCGTCCGCTCACCGTCCGCTGGGTCACCAACCAGAACACCCGCTGGGGCTCCTGCACCCCCGCCGAGGGCAGCATCCGGCTCTCGCACCGCCTCCAGGGCATGCCCGAGTACGTCATCGACTACGTCCTCGTCCACGAGCTGGCCCATCTGCTCGTACCGGGACACGGCCCGGACTTCTGGCGGCTGCTGGAGGCGTATCCGCGCACCGAGCGGGCGCGCGGCTATCTCGAAGGAGTGGTGGCCGCCGAGCGGCTGCCGCAACTCCCCGACGCCGACGAGGAATGAGCCGAAACCCCACCCTTCGTGTACCGAGTCCGTACCGGCTCGCCCCGATGTCCGTGCCGACCGTTAGCCTGGCGCGACGTATTCACTTCGGGACGGGGGACGGTCGTCACGTATGGCCAGGGAATTCCAGCGCGGTCACAAGGCCAGGGTCAGCGATCTCACCGCGGGTACGGATCTGTATGTGGGCGTGCGGATCGACGCCCCCGGACTGACCTTCGACATCAGCTGCTTCGGTCTCGACGAGGCCGAACAGCTCTCGGACGACCGCTACTTCATCTTCTTCAACCAGCCGGCGTCCCCCGAGGAATCCCTCCAGCTGCTGGGCGCCCAGGCAGGTGACACCGAGTCCTTCAGGGTGACGCTGGACCGCGTCCCCGCGGCCATCCACAAGCTCTCCTTCACCGCGACCATCGACGGCGCCGGACAGATGTCCGACATCGGCCCCGGCTATATCCGGATCGTCGCGGGCGGCGAGGAGGTCGTCCGGTACGCCTTCACCGGCACGGAGTTCACCACCGAGCGCGCCGTGATGCTCGGCGACTTCTACCGCAAGGACGTCTGGCGCTTCGCCGCCGTCGGCCAGGGCTTCGACGGCGGACTCGACGCCCTCCTGAAGAACTTCGGCGGCGAGATCGCCGAGGAGGAGACCCCGGACGCGCCGCCCGAGCCGCCGTCCGCCGGCCCGGTCCCGGGCTTCGCCGTGCCCACCGGAAGCGCCGCCCCGGCGCCCGCCCCGGTGGCGACGCCGCCCCCCGCCCCCGCGTTCGTACCCGCTCCGGCCCCCGCGTTCCCGTCCGTGCACACCGCGCAGACCATCGTGGCGCCGCTGTCCCCGCCGCCCGTCGGCGCCGTACCGCCCCCGCCCGTTCCCCCGCCCGCCCCCGCCCCGTACGGCCAGCCCGTACCGGCGCCGTACGGCGGGCCGCCGCCGGGCGCGTCCTACGGAGGTGCTCCGCACGGCGTGCCGCAGGGGCCGCCGCCGGGCGGCGCCGGTCTGGCGGCAGCCCTCCAGCCGTACCGCGAACTGCCCACCGGGCAGCGCTGGACCGTGCAGAACAGCCAACTGGTCCGCGTCGACCTCGGCACCGGCGGCACCCCGGTCCTCGCCCGCCAGGGCAGCATGGTCATGTACCAGGGCAAGGTCGACTTCGGCTACAAGGGCGCCGGTTTCACCGGCCGGATCGTCGGCAACGCCACCGGCCAGGAGATGCAGCTGATGCGCTGCACGGGCAAGGGACAGGTCTTCCTCGCGGAGGAGGGCGCGCATCTGCACCCCGTCGAACTCCAGGGGGACGGCATCTGTGTCTCCGCGGAGAACGTCCTCGCCTTTGACGAGGGACTCCACTACGAGGTCCGCCGCATCGAGGGCCACGGCATCCCCGGCGGCGCCCTGTTCACCATGGTCTTCCAGGGCACCGGCACCGTGGTCGTGAAGACCCACGGCACCCCGGTGGTGCTCCCCGTCACCCCCACCACCTTCGCCGACGCCAACGCCGTCGTCGCCTGGTCGGCCGCGTCCCAGGTGATCGTCTCGAGCCAGGTCAGACTGCGCAGGAACGCGTACCCGGGCCACAGCGGAGAGACCGTGAACCTCCAGTTCCGGGGCGCCCCCGGCAACTTCATCGTCGTCCAGCCGTACGAGGTCTGAGGGAGCCCGGACAATGAACCAGCAGCTCACGGGCTACGCGCCCACCCCCGTCGCGGCCCGTATGGAGAACCACGGCCACGCCATGCTCAAGGTCGCCATGGCCACCGGCCAGGACCTGTACGCGCGCACCGGCTCGATGGTCGCCTACGAGGGCTTCGTCCAGTACGAGCCCAACCCGCCCGCCATCCGCCAGATCGCCTCCCAGTGGGTCACCGGCGAGAGCACCCCCCTGATGAAGTGCTCCGGCGACGGACTGCTCTATCTCGCCGACTACGGCGCGGATGTCGTCGTCATCAACCTCGACAACGACGCGCTGTCCGTCAACGGCACCAATCTGCTGGCCTTCGACGCACATCTCCAGTGGGGCGTCGAACGCGTGAAGGGGCTCGCCAAGTTCGCCGGCCAGGGCCTGTGGAACGTACAGATCTCCGGGACCGGCTGGGTCGCCCTGACCTCGCGCGGCACCCCGGTCGTCGTGGACTGCGGGCGCGGCGAGGACGAGACCTACGTCGACCCCGACGCGCTGGTCGCCTGGTCGCCGGCGCTCAAGGTGAAGGGCAAGCGCAGCTTCAAGGCGTCCGCGCTGATCGGGCGGGGCAGCGGCGAGGCATTCCAGATGGCGTTCTCGGGCCAGGGCATCGTGGTCGTCCAGCCCAGCGAGGACAGCACCGACCGACTGCGGATCCAGGGCTGAGGGAAGCGAGAGAACACCACCATGCAGAGCCCCCTTTTCGCCCACACGGAACAGCAGTCCGCGGACCGCTACGTCGTACAGAACCCCCAGCTCCTGCGGGTCGCGCTGACCGGACAGGAGGACGTCCTCGCCCGCAAGGGCGCGATGGTCGCCTATCAGGGACTGATCGACTTCGACGGGGAGTACGAGTCCCACACCCGGCAGCACGCCCGCGCGCACACCGGTGAGGGGCTGGAGCTGATGCGCTGCTCCGGGCAGGGCACCGTCTATTTGGCCAACCTCGCCCAGTACATCCATGTCGTGGACGTCGGCCAGGACGGCATCGCGGTGGACAGCGACTACGTTCTCGCGCTCGACTCCGCGCTGCACACCGAAATCGTCGCCGTGGACAGCCAGTACGGAATCTCCGGCTCCGGCAAGTACCAGCTCACCGTCTCGGGCCGGGGCAAGGTCGCCCTGATGACCTCGGGCCCGCCCCTGATGATGAGCGTCACGCCCGACAAGTACGTCAACGCGGACGCCGACGCCGTGGTCGCCTGGTCCGCCGGACTGCGCGTCCAGATGCAGGCCCAGACGCACTCCTCGGGGGTGCTGCGGCGGCGCGGCAGCACCGGTGAGGGCTGGGAGCTGAGCTTCCTCGGGGAGGGCTTCGCCCTCGTCCAGCCCAGCGAGGTCATGCCGCCGCAGGGCGCGGAGATCGGCCGGGGACTCGCCGCGCAGTACGGCGTCGGCCGGCAGGGCGCGCACGGCCAGAACCTCAGCAACGACTGGGGCCGCTGACCCGGGACGGCCAGGACCGCGAGGGGAGGGGGAGGGGCCGTCGCGCGGGCCCTCCCCCACGGAGGTGTACGGGCGGCTTTCAGCCGTCCAGCGCGGCCAGGGTGTGCTCCAGCAGCCGCACGACCGAGGCGTCGGCGATCTCCCGCACCTCGTCGTAGGTGAACCAGCGCAGATCGAGCGACTCGTCGCTGATCCGCTCGACCGCCCCGGCCGGCGCCAGCGCCGCGTACTGGACATCCATGTGCCAGTGGCAGGGGGCCGGGATGGGGTGCCGGTCCAGCCGTACGGGCCGCTCCGACAGCGGGCGCAGATCCAGGATCCCGGACTCCTCCATGGCCTCCCGCAGAGCGGCCCGCAGCAGGGTCCGGTCACCGGGCTCGCAGTGGCCGCCCATCTGGAGCCACATGCCGAACTTCTTGTGCAGGGTCAGCAGCACCCGCTCCCGCGCCGGATCGATCACCAGCGCGCTGGCCGTCAGATGCCCGGCCCCGCACGCCTTCCACATACCGTCGGGATGGGCCGCCAGATGGTCCAGATAGAGCCCGCTCAGCTCCGGCTGGTCCTCGTACTCCTTCAGTACGAGGACGGCGTCGTCGTGCAGGCTCACTTGTCGGTGTCGTCCTTCGGGTCGGTCTTCGGATCCTGCGCCGGGTCGGTCTTCGGGGTGTCCTTCGTGCCGCCCTGCTCGCCCCGGGCCGCCTCGCCGAGCATCTTGTCCAGCTCCGAGAAGTCCGCCTGCTCGTGGTGGACGAAGCCGTCCGGGTCGTCCAGGTCCGAGGCCGTCGGCAGCATGTCCGGGTGCTCCCACAGCCGGTCCCGGCCGTCGACCCCGCGCGCGTCCGTGAGCGAGGCCCACAGCCGCGAGGCGTCCCGCAGCCGGCGCGGACGCAGCTGGAGCCCGATCAGGGTGGCGAAGGTCTGCTCGGCGGGACCGCCGGAGGCCCGGCGCCTGCGCAGCGTCTCGCGCAGCGCGTCCGCGCCCGTCAGCCGCTGCTTCGCGGCCTCGTGCACCACCGCGTCGACCCACCCCTCGACCAGCGCGAGCGCCGTTTCGAGCCGGGCCAGCGCCGCTTTCTGCTCCGGGGTGTCCTCCGGCTGGAACATGCCCTGCTGGAGCGCCTCCTGAAGCCCTTCCGGGTTCGACGGGTCGAACTGGCCGACCACGTCCTCCAGCTTCGAGGTGTCGACCTTGATCCCGCGCGCGTACCCCTCGACCGCGCCGAACATGTGCGACCGCAGCCACGGGACATGGGCGAAGAGCCGCTGGTGGGCGGCCTCGCGCAGCGCCAGATACAGCCGGATCTCGTCCTTCGGCACACCGAGGTCCTTGCTGAACGCCTCGATGTTCAGCGGCAGCAGCGCGGCCCTGTTGGCCGGGCCGAGCGGCAGTCCGATGTCCGTCGAGCCGACCACCTCACCGGCCAGCACCCCCACGGCCTGCCCGATCTGCTGGCCGAACATGGCGCCGCCCATGGAGCGCATCATGCCGATCAGCGGGCCCGCCACGGACTGCATCTCCTCGGGCAGCACCTCGCCCATGGCCGTGCCCACCCGCTCCGCCACCGGGTCGACGAGCTGCTGCCACGCCGGGAGCGTCGCCTCGACCCACTCGGCGCGGCTCCACGCCACCGCCATGTTCGCGCCGGAGGGCAGCGAGGTCACCCCGTCGAGCCAGATGTCGGCCAGCCGGACCGCCTCCTCGACCGCCGACCGCTCGGCGGGGCCGACGCTCGCGTCCTTCGTGCCGTCGGGTGTGCCCTGCGCGACCGTCTGGCGGGCGATCTGCTTCGCCATGTCCCAGTTCACGGGACCGCCCTCGTAGCTGAGCATCTGGCCCAGCTGCTGGAAGGCCGCCCCCAGGTCGTTGGGGTTGAGCGAACCGAACATGGCGGCGAAGGGATTGTCCGCGCCGCCCGCGCCGCCGGCACCGGGCAGCCCGAAACCTGCGAAGGGGTTGCCGGCACCGCCCTGGCCACCGGCACCCTGTCCACCTCCGGCAGGGTCCTTCTTCTTGCCGTCGCCGTCCTCCGGCTCCTCCGGCGGAAGGCCGAATCCGAATGGGGTGTCACTCACGGGGTTCCTCGGCTCGTAGGGCCACCGGCTTCCCGCCGGCAGCGGCTGCCCGACTGCACCACCCAGCCTAGCGACGTCCTGTACGGGGCACAGGACGTGAGAGCGGGGCACCGCGTCCGGGCGCCGCCGGCTCTCACCGGCCGAAAGCGGACCGACATCCCGTTGGCTTCCGGGCTCGGTGCTTCGTCGGTGGACGGCCTGCGGCAGGATGGACGTCACCTGGTACGTACGCGTCATTCACGTACGTATTGAAGACAACCGCTGGAGACGCCCGGTGAGTTCCCGAGATCCGCAGGTTCGCGCAGCGCGAAACCACTCAACCCCGACCCCGTCCCGCGGCCCCGTCGTCGCGGTGACCGGCGCCGCCTCCGGCGTCGGTGACCTGCTCACCCGGCGCCTGGCCGCGTCCGAGGAGATCAAGCAGGTCATCGCCATCGACGAGCGCAGAGGAGAAGTCTCCGAGGCGCAGTGGTACATCCTGGACGTCCGTGACCCGGCCATCGCGGAGAAGCTCCGCGGCGCGGACGTGGTGGTGCATCTGGCGCTCGATCTCGACCTGGAGACCGACGCCGCGGCCCGCACCGCGTACAACGTACGCGGCACACAGACGGTGCTGACGGCGGCGGCCGCCGCCGGTGTGCACAGGGTCGTGCTCTGCACCTCGGCCATGGTCTACGGCGCCCTGCCCGACAACGACATCCCGCTCTCCGAGGACGCCGAGCTGCGCGCCACCGCCGAGGCCACGGGCGTCGGTGACCTGCTGGAGATCGAACGTCTCGGCCGCCGCGCGCCGCGCGCGCACCCCGGCCTCCAGGTGACGGTCGTCCGGCCCGCCGTCCTGGTCGGCGGCACGGACACCGCCCTCACCCGCTACTTCGAGTCGCCCCGGCTGCTCGTCGTGGCGGGATCCCGGCCCACCTGGCAGTTCTGCCATGTCGAGGACCTGGTCAGCGCGCTGGAGTACGCGGCGCTCGAAAAGGTCGAGGGGGAGCTGGCGGTCGGCTGCGACGGCTGGCTGGAGCAGGAGGAGGTCGAGGAACTCAGCTCCATCCGAAGGATGGAGCTTCCCTCGGCGGTCGCCCTGGGGGCCGCCGCGCGGCTGCACCGGATCGGTCTGACGCCCTCGCCGGCCGGAGACCTCGCCTACACGATGCACCCCTGGGTGGTCAGCGTCAGCCGGCTGCACGACGCGGGCTGGCGGCCCCGGTGGACGAACGAGGAGGTCCTCGCCGCGCTCCTGGAGGAGGTCGAGGGCCGCCACACGGTCGCCGGCCGCCGCCTCGGCCGCAAGGACGCCACCGCGGCGGGCGCCGCGGGCGCGACGGTGGCCCTGCTCGGCACGGCGGCGCTCGTACGGCGGGCCCGCAAGGCTCGCCGCCGGCTGTAGGGCGGACCGGCGGCTGTGAGGCGCCGCCGTTTCCGGGCTGTCGGTGCCGTACGGCACGATGGACACCATGGCGAACACGTACCTCCACCCCGGCGAGCGGGCCGCAGAGGACCCCATCCGGCTGCTGGCGATCCGCGACACCCCGCTGAGTGTCGACGAGGTCTTCCGCGCGGTCGGCGACGACGCGGCGGGCGGCACGGCGCTCTTCGTCGGTACGGTGCGTGACCACGACCGGGGCTCCGATGTCGCGGCCCTCGGCTACACCGGTCATCCGTCGGCCGAGGCGGAACTGCGCAAGGTGGCGGAGAAGGTCGTCGCCGATTTCCCGGTCCGCGCGCTGGCGGCCGTCCACCGGGTGGGGGACCTGGCGGTCGGGGATCTGGCGGTGGTGGTCGCGGTCTCCTGCGCGCACCGGGGGGAGGCGTTCGAGGCGTGCCGCAGGCTGATAGACGACCTCAAGGAGCGGGTCCCGATCTGGAAGCAGCAGAAGTTCACGGACGGGACAGAGGAATGGGTGGGCGCGTAGCGCCTCGTTGAGGGGCGGTGGTCGGGCGACGGGAGGGCGGGTGGGGGCGTAGCCCTCGTTGAGGGGTGGTGGCCGGGCAGTACCCGTACGGCCCGATTTGCGTAACCGCCTTCGTGGCAGCAGCGTTGGGGGGAAGCAGATGGTTAATCTGCTGATCGGTCCGTCCACAAGACGCTTGATGAGTCGGGAGGCCGGCATGGCCGCACTCGCCTGGTTGCTGATTCCACTGTTCGCCGTCGTAGGCGCGGCGATATGGGGAAGCTGGGCATCGAGAGACCGTACGACCGGCGACATAGCCGAGCTGAACGGCTATGCCCGGTTCCGTGACGCGATGGAGAAGGCGGGAGCGCCCGGCGCACCGGCCCCCGAGGTGCACTGACAGACCCTTCCCGTACTGTCGTTCCATGCCACGCCGCACCGCGACGATGCTCGCCTCCACCCTCCTCCTCATCGCGCTGCTCTGCGCGGGAGTGCTGATCAAGGTTCCGTACGCGGAGATGAGTCCCGGGCCCACGGTGAACACGCTCGGTGAGGCCCGTGGCGAGCCGGTGCTGCACGTCGCCGGCCGCAAGACGTACCCGACCTCCGGCCATCTCAACATGACGACGGTCAGGGTCACCGGCGCGGACTACGACATGAACATCGTGGAAGCGGTCTACGGCTGGCTGGCGCACGACAGCATCGTCGTCCCGCACGACACCCTGTATCCGGACGGCAAGACGGAAGAGCAGTCCACGCAGGAGAACGCCGAGGAGTTCAGCCAGTCCCAGGAGAGCGCCAAGGTGGCCGCGCTGCGGGAGCTGGAGATTCCGGTCTCGTCGTACACGATCGTCTCGTCCGTGCTGAAGAACAGCCCCTCCGAGGGCACGCTGCACGCCGGGGACGTGATCAAGGCCGTGGACGGTACGGCGGTGAAGGCGCCCGCGGATGTCGCCAAGCTCGTCACCGAGCACAAGCCGGGCGAGGACGTCGTCTTCACGATCGTCCCCGCCAAGGCGGCGAAGGCGGCGGAGAAGGCCGGCAAGGAGCCCGACGCCTCCGAGAAGGTCACGATCACCACCAAGAAGTCCGACGACGGCGACCGCGCCGTCGTCGGCATCCAGGCCGGTACGGACCACACGTTCCCGTTCACGGTCGACATCAACCTCGCGGACGTGGGCGGGCCGAGCGCCGGCCTGATGTTCGCCCTCGGCATCGTCGACAAGCTCACGCCCGGCTCGCTCACGGGCGGCAAGTTCATCGCCGGTACGGGCACGATCGACGACGCCGGCACGGTCGGCCCGATCGGCGGCATCGGCATGAAGCTGGTCGGCGCGCGCAACGCCGGGGCGCGGTACTTCCTCACCCCGGAGCAGAACTGCGCCTCGGCCGCCGCCGACATCCCGGCCGGGCTGACCCTGGTCAAGGTGAAAACGCTGGCCGACGCCAGAAGGTCCCTGGAGAAGATCAGCGCCGGGGAGACGACCGGTCTGCCGAGCTGTTCGGCATCCTGACGACCGGACGTCCCCCGTCCGAGACGCGGTTGGGCTAGGACTCGAAGGCTGAGCTAGGACTCGAAAGTGGCGGAGAGCGCCTCGGCCAGGCCCGGGACCAGCCCCGCGCCCGTGAGCACCTCCGTCGCCGAGTCCTTCTCGCGCAGCCGTACCGCGGACTCGCGGGTGCCGTCCCGCAGCACGGCGACCGTCATCCGTACCTCCTGCCGCTCCGGGTGGGCCGCGACCCACTTGGCGAGCGCGGCCTCGTCCAGACCGTCCGGTACGGACGCCTCCGCCGACGGCGGCAGCATCAGCCGCTCCACCGTCATCGCGCAGCCCGCCACCGCCCCGGGCCAGGCGATGGTGGCGAGGAACTCGTCGAGCGGGGTGCCGGACGGGATCTCGTCCTGCTCCACCGGGGTGAGGGGCGCGACGGCTCCGCCGTCGTCGTCGAGCCCGAGCTGGGCCGCCAGCGCCGGTTCGTCGGCGCGCAGCCGGGTGGTGTCGACGAGCGCGAAGAGCCGGGCGGGCCGGTCCCAGCCGAGCCCGGAAGCGTACTCGTCGATTTCGAGAACCGCGCGGGTCAGCGGGCTCGCGGCCATGGGTGTGCCCGAGGGCGAAACATTGGACATGGTCAATATCCTGCCTCCTTCGGACCCCGGTGCGGGAACTAGGTAAAGCCTCAGTAAGTTGCATGAGTGGGCTCTACGATCGCTGGGCCCGCTACACACGCCGAATTAACCGCTGAATCGCACGACACAACCCGCTGAATCACACGACCGCGAACTTCGAGGTGCGCACGTTGGCTTTCCAGATGCCGGACCGCGGCGGAGGCCCGACCGGGCCACGGATCAGAGTGGGCCGGCCATCCCGTCGGGCCCGGACCCTGCTCATGACACTGGGCGTACTGGCCGTACTGGCCATGCTCTTCGTCATGTTCTCGGGGTTCTGGACCGACTGGCTCTGGTACCGCTCGGTGAAGTACTCATCTGTTTTCACCACCACTCTCTGGACCAAGGTCGGTCTGTTCGCGGTCTTCGGACTGCTGATGGCCGCTGCCGTCGGACTGAATATCTGGCTGGCGCACCGGCTCCGGCCGCCGCTGAGCGCGATGTCGCTGGAGCAGCAGAACCTCGACCGGTACCGGATGGGCATCGCCCCGTACAAGAAATGGGTGCTGCTGGCGATCACGGCCCTGATCGGGCTGATCGCCGGTGCCTCCGCCGCCGGTCAGTGGCGTACGTGGCTGATGTGGGTGAACGGGGTGCCCTTCGGGCAGAAGGACCCCCAGTTCAAGATGGACGTGTCGTTCTACGCGTTCGATCTTCCCTGGTACCGCTTCCTGCTGGCCTTCGGCTTCGCCGCGGCCGTGCTGTCGCTGATCGCCGCCGCGCTGACGCACTACCTGTACGGCGGGCTCCGCGTCACCAGCCCGGGCGCCCGCGCGACGGCCGCGGCCACCGGGCATCTCTCGGTGCTGCTGGGCTTCTTCGTCTCGTTCAAGGCCGTCGCGTACTGGCTCGACCGGTACGGCCTGGCCGTGAAGTCCAGCGACTTCAAGGCGGCGGGCAACTGGACGGGACTGCGGTACGTCGACGCCAACGCCTATCTGCCGGCGAAGACGATCCTGTTCTGCATCGCCGTCATCTGCGCCGTGCTGTTCTTCGCGACGCTCTGGCGCCGCACCTGGCAGCTGCCGATGATCGGCTTCGGGCTGATGGTGCTGTCGGCGATCCTCATCGGCGGTCTCTACCCGGGGATCGTGCAGAAGTTCCAGGTCCAGCCGAACGAGCAGGCCAAGGAAGCGCCGTACATCAAGAAGAACATCGACGCCACGCGCGAGGCGTACGGCATCGACACGGCCGAGGTGCAGGACTACGGCGGCAAGGGTGACTCGACGCGCAAGGCCGAGCAGCGCAAGGCGGCCGACACCGCCGCCAGCTACCGGCTCGTCGACCCCAATGTGGTCTCGCCCGCGTTCCAGCAGCTCCAGCAGGAGCGTCAGTACTACAAGTTCCCGACCACGCTGGACGTCGACCGGTACACCGACGCCGACGGGAAGCCCCAGGACACCGTCGTCGGTCTGCGCGAGCTGGACATCACCGGCATCCCGAAGCGCAACTGGATCAATGACCACTTCACGTACACGCACGGATACGGTCTGATCGCGTCCAAGGGCACCAACACGGTGACCGACGAGAACGAGGGCACGGTCGGCGCGCCCGACT
This sequence comes from Streptomyces paludis, assembly GCF_003344965.1. Classification (NCBI taxonomy): domain Bacteria; kingdom Bacillati; phylum Actinomycetota; class Actinomycetes; order Kitasatosporales; family Streptomycetaceae; genus Streptomyces; species Streptomyces paludis. The sequence goes on from NZ_CP031194.1 coordinate 5,334,222, forward strand.
TCACGGAGTCCGGGCTGCCGACGACCGGTGACATCGGCAAGTACGAGCAGCGCATCTACTACGGCGAGCGCACCACGCAGTACTCGATCGTGGGCGGCCCCCAGAAGGAGCTGGACTACGAGAAGAACGGCGAGCGGACGACGAGCTACAAGGGCGACAGCGGTGTCGACCTCTCCAACCCGCTGAACCGCGCGGCGTACGCCGTGGCGTTCAGCGAGCCGCAGATGCTCTACTCCGGCGCCATCGGCGAAGGCTCGCGGATTCTCTACAACCGCACGCCCAAGGACCGCGTCGAGGCCGTCGCGCCCTGGCTGACCATCGACGGCGACTCCTACCCGGCCGTGGTCAACGGCCGGATCCAGTGGATCGTCGACGCGTACACGACGACGAACGGCTACCCGTACGCGTCGCGCACCACGCTGGGCGACACCACGGCCGACTCGCTGACCGACAGCCAGCGCGCGGTCGTCGCGCAGCAGAACCAGGTCAACTACATCCGCAACTCGGTGAAGGCGACCGTCGACGCGTACGACGGCACGGTCAAGCTCTACGAGTGGGACACCAAGGACCCGGTCCTGAAGACCTGGATGAAGGCGTTCCCCGGCACGGTCAAGCCGAAGAGCGACATCGACCCCAGCCTGCTGGCCCATATGCGCTACCCGCAGGACATGTTCAAGGTGCAGCGCGAACTGCTCACCCGCTACCACGTCACGGACGCCGCCCAGTTCTACAGCGGCAGTGACGCGTGGCAGGTGCCGGACGACCCGACCAACCGGAAGGCGAACTCGGTCCCGCCGTACTACCTGAGCCTGAAGATGCCCGGGCAGGACAGCCAGAAGTTCTCGCTGACCACCACGTTCACGCCCAACGGACGCCCCAACCTGGGGGCGTTCATGGCGGTGGACGCGGATGCCACCAGCAGTGACTACGGCAAGATCAGAGTCCTGAGAGTGACGTCCACGGTCCAGGGGCCGCAGCAGGTGCAGAGTGAGCTGAACGGTGTGCCCGAAGTCGCCGAGTTCGTCAGGAACCTGAGAGGTACGGACTCGGACATCGAGTACGGCAACCTGCTGACGGTGCCGCTCGACGGGGGCTTCCTCTACATCGAGCCGGTGTACGCGCGCGGTGGCAGTGCCAACTACCCGCTGCTGAAGAAGGTGGCCGTCTCCTACGGAGGCAAGCCGGTCTTCAAGGACAGCCTGCCGGAGGCGCTGAACGCGGTGTTCGGGGCCGAGAGCACGGAGGAGCCGACGACCCCGACGACTCCGCCGACGGGCGAGCCCACCAAACCGCCGGCCACCGGTGGCAAGGCGCTCCAGCAGGCCATCTCGGACGCCCAGAAGGCGTACGAGGCCGGTGAGGAAGCGCTCAAGAAGCAGGACTGGACGGCGTACGGCAAGGCCCAGAAGGACCTTCAGGACGCGCTCCAGCGGGCCGCCGACGCGGACACGAGCACCAGCTCGGGTTCGGGCTCCGGTTCGTCCTCGGGATCGGGTTCGGGCTCCGCATCCGACAAGGAGTCCGACTCCAGCGCGGACTCCGGTTCGGACTCCGGCGGCTGACCAGGGCTCCATCTCGCGCCGTGGTACGGTTGGGACACAACGGCGCGGGGTGGAGCAGCTCGGTAGCTCGCTGGGCTCATAACCCAGAGGTCGCAGGTTCAAATCCTGTCCCCGCTACTACAAGACAAGGGCCCGGATCCTTATCAAGGATCCGGGCCTTTGCCATGTGCCCGATCCGACGGGTCCGATCCGAAGTGCGTTTCAGGTGGGGCACGTTGGTCTCGCGGGTGTTTGACTTGTCTCTCTGTGGGCATGTCGACAAAACGCTGAAGTGACCTTGGCGGGTCGCGGCTTACCGACTGTACGTGCGTGGCAGGTGATGCGACGATGGAAAATATGGGGGATAGGGCAACTCTGTTGGAGACAGGGCGGTTTGTGCAGCGACACGAAGAGAGCGCTGACAGCGCTGCCGGCACCGCCGGCACGGAAGAGACCGCCGACGCCGAGGCGCGCCACCGACGCGCCGCCGACGCCGGTGACACCGCGTCGATGAGCGTGCTCGGCGCACTGCTGCTGCGCCGGGGCGATCTCGACGCCGCGGAGCCGTACTTGAGAGCGGCCACCGCCGAGGGCGAGCGCGCCGCCGCCAACAACCTCGGCGTCCTGCTCCACCAGCGCGGCTATGTCGACGAGGCGGCCGGCTGGTGGCGGATCGCCGCCGTCGCCGGATCCGCCCCCGCCGCCCACGCGCTGGGCCGGCACTACCGCGAGCTGGGCGACGACCCCGCCGCCGAGTACTGGCTGCGCCAGTCCGCCGAGCAGGGCCACGCGCTCGGCGCGTACGCGCTCGCCGATCTGCTGGAGCACCGCAGCGACGTCGGCGCCGAGCGCTGGCTGCGCGCCGCCGCCGACCAGGGCCACCGCGAGGCCGCCTACCGGCTCGCCCGCGCCCTGGAGCGACGGGCCCGCGAGACCGCGCGCTCCGGCGCCGACGTGATGTACCGCAGCGGTACGGGCCCGCCCACCTCGGGCCGTATCCGGCTGAGCATGCCGCCGGTCCGCCCCATGGACACCGGTACGGGCATGAGCACCACCGGCATCAGGGAGGCGGCCGGCGCCGGCGCGGCGCTCGGCTCCACGCTCATCACCGAGGCCACCCAGTGGTACCGGCAGGCCGCCGCGCGCGGCCACCGCCGGGCCGCGCTGCACCTCGGCGCGATCCTGGAGAAGCGCGGCGAACTCAAAGAGGCCGGCCGCTGGTATCTCAGCGCCGCCCGGGACGGCGAGTCACGCGCCGCGTGCGCCCTCGGCTTCCTGCTGCGCGACGCCGGTGACGAGGAGAGCGCCGCCGTCTGGTGGCTGCGCGCCGCACAGGAGGGCGACGGGAACGCCGCCAACGCCCTCGGCGCGCTCCACGCGGCCCGCGGCGAGCAGCAGACCGCCGAGCGCTGGTACCGGGCCGCCATGGACGCGGGCGACGTCAACGGCGCGTACAACCTGGGCCTGCTCTGCGCCGCCCAGGACCGTACGGCCCAGGCCGAGCAGTGGTACCGGCGCGCCGCGTACGCGGGCCACCGCGAGGCCGCCAACGCGCTCGCCGTCCTGCTGCTCCAGGCCGACGACCCGACGGGCGCCGAGCCGTGGTTCTCCAAGGCCGCCGAGGCGGGCAGCGTGGACGCCGCGTTCAACCTGGGGATCCTCTACGCGGGCCGGGACGACGACGGCGCGGCCCTGAGCTGGTACGAGCGCGCCGCCGCGGCCGGCCACACCGAGGCCGCCCTCCAGGTCGGCATCGCCTGCCTGCGGGACGGCGACGACCGCTCCGCCGAGCGCCATCTGCGCTGTGCGGCCGGCGGCGGCAGCGCGGAGGCCGCCTTCCGGCTCGCCACCGTGCTCGACGCGCGCCAGCCCCCGCCGGGCCCGCCCGCACTCGGGGAGCCGCACACGGTGAAGAGCGAGTGCGAGCAGTGGTACGAGCGCGCCGCCGAGCAGGGACACCGCCGCGCCCAGGTCCGGGTCGGCATGCTCGCCGCCGCGCGCGGGGACAACGCGAACGCCGCGCGCTGGTACCGGGAGGCGGCGGAGGCGGGCAGCCGCAACGGCGCCTTCAACCTCGGGCTGCTGCTCGCCCGCGAGGGCGGCGAGCGCGAGGCCGCCCTGTGGTGGACCCGCGCGGCCCAGGCCGGCCACGGCCGCGCCGCCCTGCGCCTCGCCCTGCTGGCCGCCCGCAGGGGCGAGCTGACCGAGGGGCAGCGCTGGTGCGCGCGCGCCGTCGAGCTGGGCCCCGCCGAGGTCGCGGAGCGGGCCGCCCGGCTCCGCGAGGCGCTCCACCAGGAGCTGACCGCGTAGCGCTCATATGAATTTGCGCTGGTCGGCGGGGTGACGTAATGTTGCATTCAACGGCGCGGGGTGGAGCAGCTCGGTAGCTCGCTGGGCTCATAACCCAGAGGTCGCAGGTTCAAATCCTGTCCCCGCTACTGAAATCGAAGGCCCGGATCTCACAAGAGATCCGGGCCTTCGATCATTTCCAAGAACGTAGAGAAGCGCCGCCACCTGTTGGGTGACGGCGCTCTCTGGAGCGGGAGGGCCGGGCTGGCCTATGCCGAAGCGCAGTTCGGACAGATGCCGCGGTACGTGACCTCGACGCCCGAGATCGTGAAGCCGAAGCGCTCCCCGTCGGGCAGATCGGCCAGCGGGTCGCCCGCCGGGTGGACGTCCCGGATCGCGCCGCACCGCGCGCACACCAGGTGGTGGTGCGGCCGGTGCGCGTTCGGGTCGTACCGCTTGGCGCGGCGGTCCGTGGTGACCTCGATGATCTCGCCGAGCGTGACCATCTCACCGAGGGTGTTGTAGACGGTCGCGCGGGAGATCTCCGGCAGCCGGGCGACGGCGCGCGCGTGCACCTCGTCGGCGGTCAGATGGACATGGTCCCCGTCGAGCACCTCGGCGACGACACGACGCTGAGCCGTCATGCGCCAGCCGCGTCCGCGAAGTCGTTCCAGCAGGTCACTCATGGGGGTCAGCCTAACAGTGAGGGGCCGCGTCCCGAACGAGTGCGACTTTGGACCTGGCCTCAGTCTGGACCAGGTCCATGGTGATGGTCAGACATCGGCCAGCACGGCCACCTCCCGTCGGGCCGGTGCCCAGCAGCGGATGATGTCACGTACGGAGACGATGCCGACCGGCTCGTGGTCGTCGAGGACGATCAGATGCCGGAAGCCGCCCGACGACATGGCCGCCGCGGCTTCCTCCAGCGTCCAGACCGGCGCCGCGAAGACGACGGCGTTCGTGGTGTGCGAGCAGGCGGTCTCCGTGTCGGGACTCTGGCCCGCGCCGAGCGAGTTGAGGATGTCGCGCTCGGTGAGGATGCCGATGCCGCAGTGGTCGGTGTCGAGGACGACGGCGGCGCCGACGCGGCGCGCCGACATCAGCCGGGCCGCCTGGCGGAGCGTATGCGTGGGCCCGATGGTCAGGACCACCGAACTCATGGCGTCACGGACAAGCATGGGTGGAGCCACCTCCTGGGAGGGAGTGGGGGAGCCCCTGAGAGAACGAGGGGAACGAGAAATGATTCACAAGTTCACAAGTGGGGGGACTCTCAGAGTCGCACTCTTGGGCTGACTCAACAAGAGGTGGCAGGGAGCGGAGGGGGGTGGAGCCGGGGCGCCCGAATGTACGACAAACCACCGAAAAGGCGCGGTGGCGCCTCCCGGTGGGGGCGTACCGCGCATGACAGGAGCGGCGCCCCCGTCAACCGGCGGCGCCCCCGTCGACCCGCGCCGTCAGTAGCGCTGGTTCAGATACCCGAGCAGCTCCTCGTGGAGCACCCCGTTCGACGCCGCCGCGTTGCCGCTGTGCGGGCCCGGGCGGCCGTCCAGGCCGGTGAAGCTGCCGCCCGCCTCCTGGACGACGATCGCCGTCGCGGCCATGTCCCACAGCGACAGCTCGGGCTCGGCGCAGATGTCCACCGAGCCCTCCGCGACCATCATGTACGGCCAGAAGTCGCCATACCCGCGCGTGCGCCAGCACGCTCTGGTCAGATCCAGGAAGCCGTCCAGCCGCCCCTGCTCCTCCCAGCCGGTCAGCGAGGAGTACGCGAACGACGCGTCCCGGATGTGCGCCACTTTCGAGACACGCAGCGGGGTCGCCGATGTCAGACTCCGCCCGGTGTACGCGCCGCCGCCCTTCGCCGCCCACCAGCGCCGGCCCAGCGCCGGCGCCGAGACCACGCCGACGACCGGCTCGTACCCGCCCTCGGCGGCCACCATCAGCGAGATCAGGGTCGCCCATACGGGGACGCCCCGGACGTAGTTCTTGGTGCCGTCGATCGGGTCGATGACCCAGCGGCGCGGGCCCGTGCCCTCGATGCCGTACTCCTCGCCCAGGATCGCGTCGCGCGGCCGTGCCCGCTGGAGGTTGCCGCGGATCAGCTCCTCGGCCGCCTTGTCGGCCTCGCTCACCGGGGTCATGTCCGGTTTGGTCTCGACCTTGAGATCCAGGGCCTTGAACCGGTCCATGGTCACGGCGTCGGCGGCGTCCGCCAGGACATGGGCGAGACGCAGGTCATCGTGGTAATCGGGCATGGGCGTCACAGTAGCGAGCGCCCGCCCCTCCGGGCCACGGGGTCCGCTCCGTGGAAAGCGCACGCCGCCCGGTGGGGGTCAGGTGTGGATATGGCGTGCGATGCGGCGTGAACTCGACGACGGTCTTGACAGACAGCGACGGCCCGTCAACTCTGAGCGCATATTTATGAGTGCATATTCCAATTCGCAGAGCCGATTACCCAGCCGAGCCACGAGCAGAACGGCCCCGGAGACAACGATGCCAACAGCGCGAGAAGCCCTGCTCGACGCCGCCCTCTCCGCTCTCACGGACCTGCCCTGGTCCGCCGTCAGGATGGTCGACGTCGCGTCGGCAGCCGGGCTCTCCCGGCAGACCCTGTACAACGAATTCGGCAGCAAGGACGGGCTGGCCCGCGCGCTGCTGCGCCGCGAGGCGGACCGCTATCTGTACGGCGTGGAACGGCTGCTGAGGGAGCGCGCCGACGCCGCGGACCGGCTGGTGGCCGTCGCCGAGTGGACCGTCGTCGAGGGCCGCTCCAGGCCGCTGCTGCGGGCGCTGCTCACCGGCTGCTGGAACGAGTGGCTGCCGCGGCCCCGGCCCGTACGGCCCAGCGCCACGCCGTCCGTGGTCCCCGCCCAGCGCCGCGCCGACGCGGGCCCGCCGGCCGCCACGGAACTGGTCGCGCTCGTACGGGACCGATCGGCGGCGGCCCTGGGGCGCCGCCCGCCCGAGCCGTCGCGGAGCGAACGCCATGAGCGCCATGAGCGGAACGAGCCGCCGCGCCCCGATCACCTGCGCCCCGATCCGGTGCGCGGCGACCCAGGGCGCTTCGGCCGGGTCCGGCTGGACCAGGGCCGCGCCGAGCTGCTGCACCGCTGCGAGCTGGCTGTACGCCTCGCGCTCGCCCATCTCGTCGCCCCCGGCGGGGACTCCGTGGGGCCGCTGGTCCGGACGGCCGTGACCGCCGTACCGTCCGCGCTGCTCAGTGCGCAGAGCCCGAGAGCTGGAGCCCGATGACACCGATGATCACCAGCGAGATCGAGACCAGTTTGAGGACGGACACGATGTCACCGAGGAAGATCATCCCGTAGATCGCCGTGCCCGCCGCGCCGATGCCGGTCCACACCGCGTAGGCCGGCCCGACGTCCAGCTTGCGCAGCGCCAGCGTCAGCAGACCGAAGCTGCCGAGGGCGAAGACCGCGAAGGCGATCGTCGGCCAGAGCCGGGTGAATCCGTGGGAGAGCTTGAGACAGACGGCGAAACCCGTCTCCAGAATCCCGGCGACGACAACCAGCAGCCACGCCATGGTGAGGGCCTCCCCCTAGTGACCTTGTCCTGCCTGGTGTGATTATGGCCTTACCAGCCCTGGTTGATCGCAAACGCGCGCGCACTCAGTCGCCTTCGCGTCGCTCCCGGGTGGCGAGAAGTCGCCGTAGCGAGTAGAGCCGGGCCGGGTCGGCGTGGCCGTCCGCCACCCACGCGTCGAGCGCGCAGTCCGGCTCGTCGTGGCTGCACGCGCGCGGGCAGCCCTCCGTGCCGGGCACCAGCTCGGGGAAGGCCAGGATGACCCGGGACGGGTCGACGTGGTGCAGCCCGAAGGAGCGGATGCCCGGTGTGTCGATCACCCAGCCCGGCGCCCCGGCCAGCGGCAGCGCGAGCGCCGAGGTGGTGGTGTGCCGGCCGCGCCCCGTGACCGCATTGACCAGCCCGGTCGTACGGTGCCGGTCGTCCGGCACCAGCGCGTTGACCAGGGTCGTCTTTCCGACACCGGAATGGCCGACGAACGCGGTCGTCCGGTCCGTCAGATACTCGCGTACCCGGTCCGCCGCGAAGCCGTCGGCCAGCTCGTCGCGGCGCGTGACGACATACCGGATCCCGAGCGTCAGATACGTCTCCAGCAGCTTCTCCGGCGGCGCCAGATCGGACTTCGTCAGCACCAGCAGCGGTTCGAGCCCCGCGTCGTACGCCGCGACCAGACAGCGGTCGATCAGCCGGGGCCGCGGCTCCGGGTCGGCGAGGGCGGTGACGATCGCCAGCTGGTCGGCGTTGGCGACGACCACCCGCTCGTAGGGGTCGTCGTCGTCCGCCGTGCGCCTCAGTACGGAGGCGCGCTTCTCGATCCGTACGATCCGCGCCAGCGTGTCCTTCTTGCCCGACAGATCACCCACGAGGAAGACCCTGTCCCCCACCACGGCGGCCTTGCGGCCCAGCTCGCGCGCCTTCATCGCCAGCACGGGCCGGTCCTCGACGAGGCAGGTCAGCCGGCCCCGGTCGACGGTCAGGACCATGCCCTCCGACGCGTCCTCGTGCTTGGGCCTGATGTTCGTGCGCGGCCGGTTGCCCTTGGGATTGGGGCGGTGGCGGATGTCGTCCTCGTCCGGGTTCTTGCCGTAGCGGCGCATCGCGTCAGGCTCCCGCTCCCGCGAGCATGTCTGTCCACATCCGCGGGAAATCGGGCAGGGTCTTGGCGGTCGTGCCGACGTTCTCGATCTCCACCCCGTTCACCACCAGGCCGATGATCGAGCCCGCCGTGGCCATCCGGTGGTCCTCGTACGTGTGGAACACGCCGCCGTGCAGCGGGCGCGGCCGGATGTGGAGCCCGTCGGCGGTCTCGGTGACATCGCCGCCCAGCTCGTTGATCTCCTTGGTGAGCGCGGCCAGCCGGTCGGTCTCGTGCAGCCGCAGATGGGCGACGCCCCGCAGGGTGGAGGGCGAGTCGGCGAGCGCGGCCACGGCCGCGATACCGGGCGTCAGCTCCCCGACCTCGCTCAGATCGAGATCGACGCCGTGGATCCGGCCGGTGCCGGTGAAGGTGAGGCTGGTGCCCTCGGCGGTCTCGGTGAACTCGCAGCGGCCACCCATGGCGGTGAAGATCTCGCGCAGCGCGTCACCCGGCTGGGTGGTCCGCACCGGCCAGTCCGGCACGGTCACCCGGCCCCCGGTCACCAGCGCGGCGGCCAGGAACGGCTGGGCGTTGGAGAGATCCGGTTCCACGGTCAGATCGCGGCCGAGCAGCGCGCCGCTGGAGACCCGCCAGACATTGGGCTCGCCACCGGTCTCGGGCTCGTCGACCTGCGCGCCGGCCGCGCGCAGCATGTCGACGGTCATCCGGATGTGCGGCAGGGACGGCAGCGTGGCGCCCACGTGCCGTACCTCCACGCCCTGGTTGAAGCGCGCGCCCGAGAGCAGCAGCGCCGAGACGAACTGGGAGGAGGCGGAGGCGTCGATCTCCACCGGACCGCCCTCCAGCGCGCCGCCGCCGTGCACGGTCAGCGGCAGGGAGCCCCGGTTGTCGTCGTCGATCCGGGCGCCCAGGACGCGCAGCGCGTCAATGACGCTGTGCAGCGGACGCTCGTACGAGCGGGGGTCGCCGTCGAAGCGGACCGGACCGTCGGCGAGCGTCGCGACGGGCGGCAGGAAGCGCATCACCGTACCGGCGTTGCCGACGTCCACCCGGGCCGGGCCGTGCAGCCCCGAGGGGATCACCCGCCATGCCTCGCCGGTCGTCGTACCGTCGGCGCTTCCGGCGGAACTCGTGCTGGAGCTGGACGAGACGGTCTCCTCGATGCCGACGCCCAGCGCGCGCAGCGCCTCGGCCATCAGCAGGGAGTCGCGCGAGCGCAGCGGACGGCGCAGCCAGCCGGGCTCGGCGGCCAGCGCGGCGAGCACCAGCCCCCGGTTGGTGACCGATTTGGATCCGGGCACGGTGACGGTCGCTTCGACGGCCCCGCTCGCGTAGGGGGCGGGCCAGAGGGCGGGCTGCACGGAACTTTCGGTCATGGCCAACACTTTAGTGGCTCTTGACGGGCCCTGATCCTGATCAAATACGGGGAAACCGGGGCGTAATCGGAGGGTGATACGGCGGGTTCCCCGGATTCCCCGCGACGGGACGCCGGAACGCGGCACCGGAGGCCCTTATGCCTCCAGCAGCCAGCGTCCGCCGCCGATGAGCGAGCAGAGCGAGACGGCGTGGAAGAAGAGCAGCCACACGAGCGGCGGGGTGTGCGTCAGCCGGCCGAGCTGGTCCGCGTCCGAGTCCCCGGCGCCGCCCTGTCGGCGCTTCGCCTGAAGCTCGAACGCCGGGCGTACGCCACCCAGCAGCAGAAACCATACGGCGGAGTACGCGAACGCCGCCTGGACCTCGGGCCCGGTCAGCCACGAGACGAGCAGGAACGCCGCCCCGGTGACGACCACGGTGAGCACGCCGTACGCGTTGCGGATCATCACCAGCATCGCCATCAGCAGCGCCGTCGTCAGCCAGAGCAGCAGCGTGATGTGGTGCGCGGCCAGCAGCCACGCGCCGCCGAGCCCGAGGAGCGGCGGCGCGGTGTAGCCCGCGACCGCCGTGAGGATCATGCCGATGCCGGTCGGTTTGCCCCGGCTCACGGTCAGTCCGGAGGTGTCCGAGTGCAGCTGTATGCCTTCCAGCCGGCGCCCGGTCACCAGGGCTATCAGCCCGTGGCCGCCCTCGTGCGCGATGGTGATCGCGTTGCGCGAGAGCCGCCACACCGGGCGCGGTACGACGGCGGCGAGCGCGACGACCGCCGTCACGATCACCAGCCACTGGTCCGGCGCGGGCTGGCTCCCGAAGACGCGATCCCAGAGATCGCCGATCGAGGCGGGGTCGATGCTGGCCATGGCTCGGTGGGCTCCTCAACTGGGTTCGCGTCGTGGCAGTCTGGCACTCAAGTGCGGTGAGTGGAAAAGACGCTCGACGGGCCCCGGCCGTTCCCCGGGTCCCGGAACGCACAGCTGATCCACAGGGGGCGGAACGGAAGATGTGCGGACGGTACGCGGCCAGCCGGCGGCCCGAGGACCTTCAGGGGCTCTTCGGGGTGGAGAAGTGGGAGCCCGAGGAGACCCTCGCCCCGGACTGGAATGTGGCTCCTACTAAAGAGGTCTACGCCGTTCTGGAGCGTCCTCTCAAAGAGGCGCGCGATTCCCGGCCGGTCCGGCAGCTGCGGCGGCTGCGGTGGGGGCTGGTGCCGTCCTGGTCGAAGAGCCCCGAGGGCGCGGCCAAGATGATCAACGCGCGCTCGGAGACCGTGCACGAGAAGCCCTCCTTCCGGCGGGCGTTCACCGCGCGCCGCTGCCTCCTGCCGGCCGACGGGTACTACGAGTGGGTCACCGGCTCCGACGAACGGCAGCTGGAGGAGCAGGGGCGCAAGAAGCGCTCGCGCAAGCAGCCCTACTTCGTCACCCCGGCCGACGGCTCGGTGATGGCGCTGGCCGGGCTGTACGAGTTCTGGCGCGATCCGACGCTGCCGCCCGACCACCCGGCCGCCTGGTGGGCGACCTGCACGGTCCTCACCACCGAGGCGGACACCGCCCCGCTCGGGGTGGCGCCGGCCGAAGGGCCCCGGGCGCTCGCCGACATCCACCCCCGGATGCCGCTGATGCTGACCCCGGACCGCTGGGACGCCTGGCTCGACCCGGCCCACAGCGACCCCGAGGAGCTGCGGCATCTGCTCGTACCCCCGCCGCCCGGACTGATGCGGGCGTATCCGGTGGCCACGGCCGTCAGCAACGTCCGCAACAACGGTCCGGAGCTGCTGACGGAGCTGGCCGCGCCGGAGGAGTCCACGCTGTTCTGAGCCGGGGCTCCCGGCGGGCACCATGGCCCGGTGACCACCACAGACCCCCACGACACCCACGACACTCAGACCGTCGCCACCCCGGCCGGGGACGCCAGGATCACCTGGCACCGCGCCGCCACCAGCCCGGCCCTCAGCCCCGGTCCCGTCCTCGCCCTCGGCCACGGCGCCGGCGGCGGTATCGAGGCGCGCGATCTCCGGGCGCTGGCCGCCGTACTGCCCCCGCTCGGCGTCACCGTCGCCTTGGTGGAGCAGCCCTGGCGGGTGGCCGGCCGGAAGGTGGCGCCCGCGCCGAAGACCCTCGACACCGGCTGGCGGGCGCTCTGGCCCGCGCTGGCCGCGCCGGGGGTGCCGGTCGTCGCGGGCGGGCGCAGCGCCGGGGCGCGCGTGGCCTGCCGTACGGCGCGCGAACTGGGCGCTCGCGCCGTACTCGCGCTGAGCTTCCCGCTGCACCCGCCGGGGCGGCCCGAGAAGTCCCGGGCCGCGGAGCTGCTGGGGACCGGGCTGCCCACGCTGGTCGTCCAGGGCGGGAACGACCCCTTCGGGAAGCCCGCCGAATTCCCCGCGTTCCCCGAAGGGGCTGCCGGGGAGATCGTCGAGGTGCCGTACGGCGATCACTCCTTCGCCGTACCGAAACGCGCGCCGCTCACCCAGGACGCGGCACTGGAGGGGCTCACCCGGTCGGTCGCGGAGTGGCTCGGCGCGCTGCGGGACGGCTGAGGGGCGCATGGGGGTGACGCACGGGGGTGCGGGAATGCGGAGCGGGGTGTCTCTGTTGTCAAGGGCGTGTCGTTGGTCTCAAGGGCACTCGGTATACGCGCATCGAGAGGGAGTCCGTCGTATGGGTTCGACCATCTGCCCGCGCCGCTCAGCCGCCACTGACCTGGAGTGGACGGTTCTTTCCGCGGCCAAGACCGGCGCCGTCCGGGCGGACGGCGGGACGGACCGACAGGCCCCGTCGCGACAAGGTCGACTATTCTCCGATTCGAGTGGGTCCGCATTCGGTCCCGCCGCAGCGTTGGAGGAGGTGGGTCAGGTCACAGGGACCGACGGAGCGACCGATGACGGACGGGCCGAGGAGACCACCGCCGAGCGCAATGCCCGGTTCGAGCGGGATGCCCTGGGCTATCTCGACCAGATGTACTCCGCCGCACTGCGGATGACACGCAATCCGGCCGACGCCGAGGACCTGGTGCAGGAGACCTACGCCAAGGCGTACGCGTCCTTCCACCAGTTCCGCGAGGGGACCAACCTCAAGGCGTGGATGTACCGCATCCTCACCAACACCTTCATCAACTCGTACCGCAAGAAGCAGCGCGAACCCCAGCGCAGCGCCGCCGAGGAGATCGAGGACTGGCAGCTGGCGCGCGCCGAGTCGCACATGTCGACCGGGCTGCGCTCCGCCGAGTCCCAGGCGCTCGACCACCTGCCCGACTCCGATGTGAAGTCCGCCCTCCAGGCGATCCCCGAGGAGTTCCGTATCGCGGTGTATCTCGCCGACGTCGAGGGCTTTGCGTACAAGGAGATCGCGGACATCATGGGAACCCCCATCGGTACGGTGATGTCTCGACTCCACCGTGGCCGCCGCCAGTTGCGCGGCATGCTGGAGGACTACGCCCGTGACCGCGGGCTCGTCCCGGCGGGTGCCGGGGAGTCGTCGGACGATCGGAAAGGTTCGGACTCATGAGCTGCGGAGAGCCGCATGAGACGGATTGCGCCGAGGTCCTCGACCATCTCTACGAGTTCCTCGACCACGAGATGCCGGACAGCGACTGCACCAAGTTCGAGGTGCACTTCGAGGAGTGCTCGCCCTGCCTGGAGAAGTACGGGCTCGAACAGGCCGTGAAGAAGCTGGTGAAACGGTGCTGCGGCCAGGACGACGTGCCGTCCGATCTGCGCGCCAAGGTCATGGGCCGGATCGACCTGATCAGATCGGGCCTGGCGGTGCCCGAGCACGATGTGGCGGCGGGCCCCGGCGCGGAGCCGCCGGTGCGCGGGACGGCGTCCGTGCGCGGCCTGACGGCGCACGAGGTGTCCCCGGCGGGCGCTGACTTCCCGGGCGTGGCCAAGGAGTAACGGGCGCCGGGCTTCCCGGCAGCCGGCGATGAGGGCGCACCGAGCGGTATACGGTGCGCCCTCGCCCGTACCCGGGCCTCGCCTGCGCCTCGCCTGCGCCCGTACCCCGGCCTCGCCCGCGCTCGTACCCCCGCTGCTCGCGCGCTGGGGTGGCTCTGTGTGCTCGCTCGCCCGTTCGTCCGTACCCCCGCTCTTTTCTCCCTTACCACCCTTGTCACTCGAAGGTGCTAATCAGCGGCATTCTTCCGATCGTCGCCCCTCAACTCGCTAGCCTGACCCTCTGTTCGGGGCGGGCGAGGCAGGCAGCAGGCAGACGGGGAGGGGTGAAGACGCGTGAGGGCCATACCGGTTGCGGCGCGCGTGTACATCCTGTGCGTCGTGCTCTGCGCCGTCGCCTGTATCCACCCCGCGCTGCGCGCCGGCACCCCCTGGGGGGCGGTCGCGTTGCTGGCGGCCGTGTACGCGCTCTGCGAGCTGCCCGCCACGGGCCGGCTGCCGCGCCGGGCGCTCGACGGATCCGTGCCTGTCGCCGCCGGGTCGTTCTTCCCCGTCCTGCTCGCCGCCGCGCTGCTGCTGCCGCCCGCCGCCGCCGCGCTGGTGGCCGTGCCCGGCGCGCTCTGCGGCCGGATCGAGCGTGCCCCGCGTACGCCCCGGCGGATCTGGCGCGCGGCACAGCTCGCCGTTGCCACCTGGGCCGCGTCGCGGGCGCAGGTGCTCTTCGGCGGTCCCGTGGCGCTCGGCGGCGGCGGGTACGGCCTCACGACGCCCGACTTTCCGTATGTCCTGCTGCCCGCCGGGGCCGCCGCGCTCACCTTCTGCCTGGTGCTCTGCGCGCTCGACGGGGGCATCCTCGCCACCGCCGAGCGGCTCCCGGCGCGCACCGCCTGGCGCGGGCTGCTGGCGCGCTCGCTGGCGCCGCACGGCGCGCACGGGCTGGCCGGGCTGATGATGGCCGTCCTGTGGCGCTCCCCGTACGGGCCGCTGCCGTCGCTCTTCGTCCTGCTGCCCATGTACATCTCCTGCTGGGTCTTCGCCCAGTACCACCGCGAGCGCGCCGCCCACCAGGCGACGATCAGGGCGCTCGTGCAGGCCGTCGACATCAAGGACACCTACACGCGCGGCCACAGCGAGCGCGTCGGCCACGCCTCCGTACTGATCGCGCGGGAGATGGGCATGGAGCGCGAACGGATCGAGACCCTCCGCTTCGCCGGGATCCTCCACGACGTCGGCAAACTCGGCGTCCCCACGCGCGTGCTGCGCAAGGACGGGCCGCTGACCCCCGAAGAGCGGCGGGTGATCGAGCTGCACCCCGAGTACGGGCACGAGATGGTGCGCGGCATCGGATTCCTGGGCGAGGCGCGCTCGGCGATCCTGCACCACCACGAACGGCTGGACGGCAGCGGCTACCCCTACGGGCTCGCCGGGGACCGGATCCCCGAGTTCGCCCGGGTGGTCGCCGTCGCGGACGCCTTCGACGCGATGACCTCGACCCGCTCGTACCGGCGGGGGCGGCCGGTGTCCGCCGCCGTGGCGGAGCTGGAGCGGTGCGCGGGGACGCAGTTCGACCCGGAGATGGTGCGGGCGCTGGTGCGGGCGCTGGACCGGCACGGCTGGCGGACGGCGGTCACGGCGGACGAGGAGGGGACGGCTGGTGCGGGCGGGACGGGAGGGGGCGTGCCGTCACCCTCGGGGCCGCACTCAGGGCCCCCGCCCTCAGGGGTGCCCTCAGGGCCCTCACACTCCGGGGCGTCCGCCTCGGGTGCCTCGCCTTCAGGGCAGCCCGCCGCCTCCGCCGCGTCTCCGCCGTCCCCGCACGCCGTGCCCGAGCCCGCCTCGGCCGCGCGCGGAAACGTCCCTTCGGCCCTCCCCGCCCCACCCCGAGGCGGTACGGGATGACCGCCCCGGCCACGGTCGGCGCCGCCCCCGCCCCGGGTCCCGGTCCCGGCCACGACGCCCGCCACCGGCCCCCCGGCACCGTCCTCGCCGTGTACGGCGGCGCCGCCGTACTGACGGCCGCCGCGCTCGGCGCGGTCCTGCGCGACGGGCTTGTCGACCCCCGGATCGCCCTCGCCTTCGGCGTGCTCGTCGCCGTCGGCGAGCTGACCCGCTGGGGCGCGCCCTCCGGCGAGCGGGAGCCCGCGCCGCTCGGCGCCGCCGGAGCCCTCGCGTACGCGCTGCTCGGCGAGAACGCCGGGCAGGCCACGCACCACGGCGTGCTCCAGACCGTGGCCGTCGTCCTCGTCGCCGGGCTCGCCGGGGCCGTACCGCGCGGGCGTACCGCGCTCCCCGGGCTCTTCGCCCTGGACCACCTGGTCCGCCGCGTCCTCACCGTCGGCTTCGCCGCCGTCTGCTTCCAGCCGCTCTACAACGCGGGCGAGCTGCGCCACCACTTCGGCGCCGGCCCCGGCTACGCGCTGCTGCTGGTCCTGCTGCTGGCGCTCACCGCGCTCTGCGACGCCGTCCTGGCCGCGCTGCTGGTCCGCGCCCGTACCCGCCACCCCTTCGGGCCGCTGCTCCGCGACGAGCTGCGCGCGCTGCCGCACATCGGCTCCGCCGTCTGCGCGACCGGTGCGGTCATCGCGCTCGGCGTGGCCGTCGCCGGACTCTGGGCGCTGCCCGTCTTCTGCGTACCCCTGCTGCTCACCCAGCTCTCCTACCGCCGGTACGCCGCCGTGCGCACGACCTACCGGCAGACCATCGCCTCGCTCGCCCGCGCCACCGAGATCGCCGGATACACCCGCCCCGGGCACGCCCGCAGGGTCGCCGAGCTGAGCTGCGCGGTAGGGCGTGAGCTGGGGCTCTCCGGACCCGAACTGACCGTTCTGGAGTACGCCGCCCTGATGCACGACATCGGCCAGCTCTCCCTCGTCGACCCCGTCCCCGAGGGCGCCACCGCGCTGCTGCCCATGGCCGAGCAGCGGCGCATCGCCCTGCTCGGCGGCGCCGTCGTCCGGCAGACCGGCGTACCGGCCGCCGTGGCCACCGTCGTGGAGCGGCAGGCCGATCCGTACCGGGAGCAGCCGATGTCCGCCCGGATTGTCCGCGCCGTCAACGCGTACGACGACCTGGCCGGGGAATGTGCCAGTGCGAGCGGACCGCTCAGCGCCCTGGAACGGCTGCGTCTCGGGACGGCGTACGACTACCAGCCCGAGGTGGTCGAATCCCTCGCCCGCGTGCTCTCCCGGGGCGGCCGGACAGCCGCCCGGACGGGGTAACCGATGGGTAATGAGCGGGCGTCCGACCGGGCATGGTTGGATGCGAAGAAGAGGGTGTACGGGGGCACTGACCCGAGCGACCGGCAGGCGGGAATCGTGAGGATCTTCGGGAAGGTACGGCATCGGCCCTCCGCCTCGTGGCGGCAGGCCACCGACCGCGCGTTCACGCTGATCGGTGACGGCCGGTACGAGGACGCGGGGGCGCTGCTGACGCGCGCGGCGGATCTGGAACCGTGGCTGGCCGAGTCCTGGTTCAATCTGGCGCTGCTGCACAAGTTCCGGCACGACTGGGAGCAGGCGCGCGCCGCCGGGCTGCGCGCCGTCGCGCTGCTCGACAAGGAGACCGGCGCTCCCGACTGGTGGAACGTCGGGATCGCCGCGACCGCGCTCCAGGACTGGCCGCTGGCCCGCCGCGCCTGGCAGGCGTACGGGCTGCGCGTGCCCGGCAATCCGGTCGGTACGGCACAGACCACCACCGCGCACACCGGCGAGGCCAACGGCGAGCCCGACGGCATGCAGCTGGGCAGCGCCGCCGTCCGGCTCTCGCCCGAGGGCGAGGCCGAGGTGGTGTGGGGCCGCCGGCTCGACCCGGCCAGGATCGAGGTCCTGTCCATCCCGCTGCCGTCCTCGGGGCGGCGCTGGGGCGAGGTCGTCCTGCACGACGGCGTACCGAACGGTGAGCGTACGACGGCCACCGGACCTGCCGGGACCACGCGCGCGTACCCGGTCTTCGACGAGATCGAGCTGTGGGCGCCCTCGCCCGTACCCACCTGGGTGGTGCTGCTGGAAGCGGCGACGGAGGCGGACCGGGACGCGCTGGAGCGGCTGGCCGCCGACGCGGGCTTCGCCGCCGAGGACTGGTCCTCGTCCGTACGGCTGCTCTGCCGGGCCTGCTCGGAGAGCCGGATGCCGACCGCCGAGGGCGACGGCGAGCACCTCGACCCGCACGACCACAGCGAGCCGGGCCACCCCGGGCCGCTCGGGCACCGGACGGCCGGGGAGCTGTGGGCGCCGGAGCGCGAGTGCGGGATCGCGGCGCCGCCGGGGCTGGTGCGCGGGCTGCTGGACGGCTGGGTCGCGGACAGCCCGGACACCCGGGAGTGGCGCGATCTGGAAGAGGTCTGCTGAGGTCTGCCGGGGTCTGCTGACACCCGTCCGCCGTGCCGTGCCGCGCCTGACCGTGCCGCGCCTGACCTTGTGGGCGGCTCAGGGCCCTTGATTGGGGGCTCAGGGCCCTTAATGGGGAGTCCGGGCCCTTAGGGGGAGTCCGGGGCGGACGGGGCAGTTGCCCGGAACGTGCGGTGCGCCCCCGAGAGGTGCCCTTAGGCTGTACGGGCACATCGCGACGGGCCCATCGCCCGGAGCGTGCAGGCAGCACATCGGGTACCGAGGAAGGCGTACTGCGGACATGGCGCAGCAGGAGACGGACCAGCGGATCGACAGCGGCACCTCGGTGGCGGAGCCGGGTGACGGGTTCGTCGTGGACACGGAGGACGCCGAGGCGCGCGAGCTGGCGTACCGCGAGCGCGGCACATCCCGCCCCATCACCGTCGTCGGGAACCCGGTGCTCCACAAGGAGTGCCAGGACGTCACGGAGTTCGGCGACGAACTGGCCGCGCTGATCGACGACATGTTCGCGAGCCAGCACACGGCTGAGGGCGTGGGCCTGGCCGCCAACCAGATCGGTGTGGACCGCAAGGTCTTCATCTACGACTGCCCGGACGACGACGGGGTGCGCCACGTCGGCGTCGTCTGCAACCCGGTGCTGGAGGAGCTGCCCCCGGCGGAGCGCGTTCTCGACGACTCCAACGAGGGCTGTCTGTCCGTACCGACGGCGTACGCGGCGCTCGCGCGCCCCGACTACGCCGTGGTGCGCGGTCAGGACGCTCAGGGGAACCCCATCAGGGTCAAGGGCACCGGCTACTTCGCGCGCTGCCTCCAGCACGAGACGGACCACCTGTACGGCTACCTGTACATCGACCGGCTCTCGAAGCGGGACCGCAAGGACGCGCTGCGGCAGATGGCGGAGAACACGCCGCGCTACGAGGTCGTGCCGAACGCCTGAGTTCTCGACGGCTGAGCGTCCGACCGCTGAGCGCTCAACCGCTGGGTGCTCGACGCGCCGGACGGCTGAGCGCCTGACGACGTGAGTGCGCTCAGCGGTCGGGCGCCCGACGTCTGCGTGCCGAAGTCGGGCCCGAAGCGGTCCGGCCCGAACTCGCTGCCGGACCCGTCGTCTCCGTTCGCGGGGTCGTCGTTCACGGGGTTCTCGTCCACGACGTTCCCGTCGGCGGGGTCGCCGTCGCCCCCGGTCCCGTCCTCCGGCGTCCCGTCGCCCGGTGTCCCGCCCACCGGAGCGTCGTCCGCCGGGACGCCGTCGTCGACCGGTTCCGTGGGGGTGGGGGTCGGGGTGACCGGGAGGACCGGGGTGAGCGGGACGTTCACGAAGGAGTCCGGCGCCACTTCGAGCTGGTAGTCGCTCCAGATCTGCGGCGGGAAGATCGTGCCCCGCTCGGAGCCCACCCCGCCCACCCCGTCCATCGTCAGCAGCCGCGCGGTGTCCGGCGACGAACGGAACATCGTGACCGAGGTGCTCAGCACCTTGGTGGCGCCGATGAACCACGCCGAGTTCATCCCGTCCTCCGCGCCGGTCGCGCCCGCCCAGACCGGGGCGCCGAACCACTGGTCGCGGGTCGGCCCGAGTGTGCTCGGCCCGAGCGCGGTCACCCCGAGCTGCTGGAGCGCCTCGCCGACCTCCAGCGCCACCGCCGGGTCCATCGCGCGCCGCGCCTGGGGCGGGTTGAAGCCGCTGAGCACGGTGCCGTTGCGCTCCACCCGTGTCACCGAGTACGGCTCGTGCCCCGTACCGTCACCGGCGAACGCCGTGTACGCGCTGGCCAGCCGGACGGCGCTGGGGGTGGAGGTGCCGACGGTGAACGACGGGTCCAGCTGGGCCATGCTGTCCTCGCGCAGCCCGGCAGCGACCGCCATGTTCTTGACCCGGTCGAGGCCGACGTTCTCGCCCGCCGCGATGAACGCGTCGTTCTGCGAGCGCACCAGCGACTCACCGAGCCCCAGCTCGGAAGGCGCCCCCGTACTGTCCGCCGGTACGAAGCCCGGGCCGCCGAACTCCAGCGCGGCGGCGTACACGAACGGCTTGAACGCCGAGCCCGCCGGCACCCCCGAGGTGTCGGCGTTGTTGGTGAAGTGGGTGACGGCGTCCTCGCCGCCGTACACCGCCACCACCGCGCCGTCGTCCACCCGTACCGACGCGGCGCCCACCTGCACGTTACGGTCGCTCTCGCGGGTCTCGGGCGCCAGGTTCTGGCGGCGTACCCGGTCCACCGCCCCGGCCAGCGCCAGCACCTTGTCCTTCTCGAACGTCGTGTAGATGCGCAGACCGCCGTCGGCGAGGTCCTGGTCCGTGAGGTTGGAGCGGTTCTTGAGGTACTTGTTGGCGATGTCGACCAGGTAACCGATCTGGCCCGCCTGGCTGTTGGGCTTGACGGGCAGCTTGGGCTCGGGGAACTCCGTGTACGTCGCCCGCTCGGCGGCGGTCATGGCGCCCGTCTCGACCTGCCGGTCCAGGATGTAGTTCCAGCGGCGCTCGGCCCGCTCGTGGTGGGCGGGGCTGAGGGAGGGGTCGAGTGTGTCCGCGCCCTTCAACAGGCCGGTGAGCAGCGCGGCCTGACTGGCATTCAGATCTCTGGCCGAAATGCCGTAGTACGCCTGGGCGGCGGCCTGGATGCCGTACGAATCCCGCCCGAACCAGCTGGTGTTGAGATAGCCCTCAAGGATCTGCTCCTTGGGGCGCTCATTGGTGATCTTCAGTGACAGGAAGAACTCGCGGGCCTTCCTGCTGATCGTCTGGTCCTGGCTGAGATAGGCGTTCTTCACGAACTGCTGCGTGATGGTCGAACCACCCTGGGTGGCCTCGCCCTTGAGCATGTTGAGCCCGGCGCGCGCGATGCCCTTGAAGGAGACGCCCGAGTCCGAGTAGAAACCGGCGTTCTCGGTGGCCACGACGGCCCGCTGGACGGTGACGGGCACCTGCTCCAGCGCGACCTCCTGCCGGTTCACATCGCCGACGCTGACCATGCGCTTGCCGTCGGCCCAGTAGTAGACGGTGGCCTGGCGGCGGGCCACATCGTGCTCGGCGGGGATCTCGATATTGACGTAAATCAGCGCGCCCAGGCCCGCCAGCGCGCCGAACGACGCCAGGCCGGCGCCCGCGAGCAGCCGCCAGGAGGGCACCCAGCGAAGCCAGTTCTGCCGCCCGGCCCGGGGGTAGTCGATGAGCCGCCGCCCGTCGCCGCCGGCTCTCCCGCCCCCGGGGCCCATGCTGTCCGGGTGGCCCGGGTGGGGCCAGTCCGCGTCGGACTGCGTGGTGCGGCGCGTGTGGGGCGGTTTCATCTGCGCGGACCTCTCTCCTCAGTCATGAGAGCGGTACGTAATAGCGGGCGTATGCGTTCAATGCTCCCGCGAACAGCCCCCGGGGCCAGTGGAATCAGGCCACTGGTGCGGTGCCGGCCGGCGGAACGAACATCCCGTTCCCGCCCGGGCTCTTCTCGTCCCACCCCGGGGCGGTGGGCGCATACGGTGCCACCGTGCTCTGGTAGTCGAACCAGATCCGGGGCGGGAACACGGTGCCCCGCGCGGAGTCCTCCCCGCCCACCCCGCTCATGGGCAGCAGCTGGGGCTCGTCCGGCTTGGCGCGGAACATCGTGACGGCCGTGGACAGCTCCGGCGTGGCGCCGATGAACCAGGCCGACTTCATCCGGTCCTGCTCGCTCGTCCTCCCCACCTGGACCTCGCCCGGGTACCGCGCGAAACTCTCCTTCTCCCGGCTCTCCCAGCCCAGTTGGGCAAGCGTCCGGCCGACCTCCAGCGCGGTCCCGGCGGTCAGGGCGCGCCGGGCGGCGGGCCGCTCGAAGCCTTCCAGCGTCTCGTCGCCCAGCTCCACCCTGGTCACGGAGTACGGTTCCCTCCGCTCGCCCCTGTTGACGAACGTGGTGTAAGCGCTGGCCAGCCGGACGGCGCTGGGCGTCGAGGTGCCGAGGGCGAAGGTCGGCTCCAGCTCGGCCATGCTCTCCTTGCGCAGCCCGGTCGCGACCGCGGTGTCCCGTACGGTCCGCAGCCCGATGGCCTTGCCCGCCGTCACGAACGAGCCGTGCCGCTGCGTGACCAGCGCGTCGCTGAGCCCGGCCGTCGAGACGCCGAGGGACTGCCCGGAGCCGCCGAGGGACGGTTCGGAGCCGCCGAGGGCCCGCGTACCGCTCCCGGACTCCAGCGCGGAGGCGAGGACGAATGGCTTGAACGCGGACCCGGCGGGTACCCCGGCCGTATCCGCGTTGTTGCTGAAGTGCGTAATGGCGTCCGCGCCCCCGTACACCGCGACGACCGCGCCGTCCTCCGCCCGTACCGACGCCGCCCCGACCTGCACATGCCGGTCGGCCTCGCGCTTCTTCGGGTCGAGGCTCTCCGCGCGTACCTTCTCCACCGACGCCGCCAGCGCCCGTACCTTGTCCTTCTCGAAGGTGGTGTGGATACGGTAGCCACCGCCGGCCAGATCCTTCTCGGTGGGGCCGCCCCGGCTCTTGAGGTACTTGTTGGCGATGTCGACGAGATAGCCGGTCTGGCCCGCCTGGCTGGTCGGCTTGACGGGCTTCCGAGGCTCCGGGAAGACCGTGTACTTCGCCCGCTCGGCGGCGGTCATCAGCCCCGTCTCCACCTCACGGTCCAGAATCCACTTCCAACGCTCCACGGCCCGCCGGTGGTTCGCGGCGCTGAGCGAGGGGTCGAGGGTCTCCGCGCCCTTGAGGAGCGCGGCGAGCAGGGCGCCCTGACTGGGAGTCAGCTTCTCGGCGGGAATCCCGTAATACGCCTCGGCGGCGGCCTGGATGCCGTACGAATCCCGCCCGAACCAGCTGGTGTTGAGATACCCCTCCAGGATCTCCGCCTTGCTGAGCCGCCCGTTGACCTTGAGGGAGAGGACCAGCTCCTTGATCTTGCGGCCGGCGGTCTGCTCCTGGGTCAGATAGGTGTTCTTCACGTACTGCTGGGTGATGGTCGAACCACCCTGGATCTCCTGGCCCTTGAAGATATTCACGGCGGCGCGCGCGACGCCCATCACCGAGATGCCCGGGTCCGTGTAGAAGCCCGCGTTCTCCGCCGCGATCACGGCGGTCTGGACGGGCCCGGGCACCCGGGCCAGCGCGATGTCCTGCCGGTTCACATCGCCGACGCTGACCATGCGGCTGCCGTCGGCCCAGTAGTAGACGGTGGCCTGACGGCGGGCGGTGTCGTGCGCGTCGGGTATCGGGATCGTCAGGTAGAGGTACGCGAAGGCGCCGCCCAGGGAGGCGCAGCAGAACAGGGCGAGGAGGGTGAGCTGCTTCCAGGAAGGGAGGAGCCGGCGCATGCGGGTGGGGGACGGGCGCTCTTGCTTCCGCTGCTTCCTCCGCTGCTTCCGTATGCTGCGGCGCGACTGGAGCGTGTGGGGCAGCCTCATCGACGCGGACCTCTCTCTCGCTGGCCTGACGGGAGGGAGGACGGGATGGGGGCCGCCGATGTTGTCGCCGTCACGCGATGGTCTTAAACCACCACCGTGAGGCACTCACGCGCTACGGCGCGTCACCTCCGAGGGGTCCGCCACCCGCCGCGCCTCCGCGAGGACCGGGCCCCGGAACGTGCGGCGGTACGCGTTCGGGGTGGTCCCCAGCGTCCGCAGGAAGTGATGGCGCAGCCCGGCCGCCGTACCGAAGCCGGCGCGGCCCGCGACACTGTCGACCGTCTCGTCCGTCGCCTCCAGCAACTCCTGAGCCAGCAGCACCCGTTGACGCAGCAGCCAGCGGTAGGGCGTGGTGCCGGTCTCCTGCTGGAAGCGGCGGGCGAACGTACGCGGCGACATGTGCGCCCGCGCGGCCAGCTCGTCGACGGTCATCTCGCGGTCGAGGTGCCGCTCCATCCAGCCGAGCACCTCACCGACCGTGTCGCAGCGGCTGCGGGGCAGCGGATGCTTGATGAACTGCGCCTGGCCGCCGTTCCGGTGGGGCGGTACGACCATACGGCGCGCGATCGCGTTGGCGACCTCGGTGCCGTACTCCTTCCGTACGAGATGGAGGCAGGCGTCGATCCCGGCCGCCGTGCCCGCCGAGGTGATCACCGGGTCCTCGTCCACGTAGAGCATGTCCGGCTCGATGACGGCCAGCGGAAAGGCGCGCGCCAGCTCGGCCGCGTGCCGCCAGTGCCCGGCGCACCGCCGCCCGTCCAGCAGCCCGGCGGCCCCGAGCGCGAACACCCCCGAGCAGACGCTGAGCACCCGCGCGCCACGGTCGACGGCGTCACGCAGCGCGGCCAGCAGCTCGGGGGGAAACTCGCGGGTCGCGTACGCGTCGCCCGACGGCACCGCGATCAGATCGGCTTCCTCCAGCCGGTCGAGCCCGTACGAGGTACCGATGGTGAACCCGGCGTGGGTACGGACCGTCGGCCCCTCGGCGGAGACCACGGCGAAGTCGACCAGCGGCACGCCGTCTTCGGTCCGGTCATGCGCGAACACCTCGCAGACGACGCCCAGTTCGAAGGGATGGACTCGGTCGAGCACGACTGCGGCCACATTCTTCAGCATGCCGTCAGTGTGGCAGCAATTCGAGGTTCGATGACAGTCCTGCCACTGCTTTCTTCGGCGCGTGAGCGGGACAGTAGAGCCATGGACACCAACACCACCATCCACACATTCCAGACCATTCTCACCCTCGTGGCCCTCTTCGCGGTGCTCTCCGCGGCGTCGCTGTACGGGCACCTCAAGGACCGGGCGATCGACCGCCAACTGCGCGAGGCGGAACACCCGAGGCGGCGTCCCGCGCCGGCCCCCTCCCGCTCCGCAGCAACGTATGCCCTGCCCAGCACAGCCCCGCGCCTACGGCGTACCACAGCAGGTCAGGCGCGTTGAACGTCGACCCGAGCACCAGCCGGGCGACCACACTGCGCCCGGCCAGCTCGGCCGGCACCCCCGTCAACTGAAGCAGCTCCACCCCCCAGCTGAACCCGACCGCCCCCACGGCAGCGACCCCCGGCCGCACCCGGGGCCACCCGAAGACGACGACCGCATAAACCAGCACGGTATAGAGCGCATCCCCGCCGTACTTGGCCACATCCCCACCACCGAGCACCCCGACCCCAAGCCCAGCCCCAACGGTCACCATCACACCCACACCCGCAACGACGCGCACACGCACAAGGCCCCCCATGCGCGGCAGCTTACGGGGGCGCGGTGGCGGGGGCGGGAGCGCCGTGGAGAGCGACGAGGCGGTCCGCCTCGCCATCGCGGAAGTCCGCGACCTCCCGGCACAGCCGGCTCATCACGAACTCGCCGAGAGGTACGCAGAGGTCCATGCGCTGAATACAGACACCGACCATGAAGGGGCCGTCCTGGGCCCGGTAGAGCCGCACACCGTAGAACCCTTCCTGACAGTCCTGGTCGTTGTTGAAGCGGCAACCGGCGCAGGTGGCCGGCAGCCGCACCGGACGGATGCTCTTCGCGTACAGGGGGCGGCCGTCGGGCAGCCGGTAGCGGGTGCGCTGGTCGGAGGTGCCCGCGGTGAGAACGTGCTGTTCGGGGACGGCGCCGAGGCGTTCCACGACCTCCCGCATGGCGGCCAGCGACGCACCGTCGTCCTCCAGTGAGACCAGCATGCGCACGACGACCCGATGCCCGTGCTCCTCGATGACACGCAGTACGCGCTCCACATGGGCGACATTGGGGACCACGATGTTCGCGGCGACCTTCACCCCGTGCCGCGAAGCGGCTTCGATGGTGGCACCGAGCGCGGCGAGCTTCCGTGCCGCCCGGTCGGGTGAGGCGAGGCGGGGAGCCTGGACCGCGGCCAGCTCTTCCGGAGTCGTACCGAAGACGCTCAGATTGATCCGGTCCAGTCCCGCCGCCGCGCACTCCGGCAGAATCGCCGCCCCGTTCTCCCCGTTGGATGTGACCCCGACAGTGAGGCCGAGACGGTGAGCGATGTCGATCAGCGCGGGGAGATCCGGGTGCAGAGTGGGCTCACCCCCGGTGAAGTGGACTTCATCGGTGGGCAGACTCCCGCGTACGGCGGCCAGAGCGAGGGCGAAATCGGCGTCCGCCTCGATTCGCCGGGGCAAGAAGGCAGCACGGTTGGTGCGTAAGTAGAGGGAGACCCGGCCGGTACGGCCGGGGCCACCGGTGAATTCCGCGGCCGTGCGCCCAAGGTTGTCCGCCGCCACGGGGGTCCCCTCGTTGTGGCAGAAGGTGCAGGCCAGCCCGCACGCGTCAATGATCTTGACGCGAAGGGTGCGATCGGGCACCACCGTCACGGGAATCCGGTGTGCGTCGTACGTCATCGTGTCACCTCCTGATCGGACCAGGACGGCATACCGTTCAGAACCGCAGGTCGGCGATCGACTCCAGATCGATGCCGTAGCGGGCGAACACCTTGGTGGTGTTCTCGCTGGTCAGATCCTCCAGCGGAATGTCCAGCAGCTTCGCGGACGCCCAGACCTCCGCCGCGCTGTCGGCCTCGATCTCCAGGTACGGCGGAATGAGCGGCCAGGAATCGATCTCCAGCCTTACGCGGCCCAGGAGCCAGGAGCTGCGCCGGTTCTCCTGGTAGGACTTGGGTGAGATGCCCATCCGTCCCAACAGCGCGTGCGCGGTGCCGAAGTCACCCACCGTCGTCTCGGTCTCACGGGTCCCGTCGATGGCGTCGGACGTGACCTCCTTGACACACAACGTCACTTCGTCACCGGTATCCCGAAGCCGGATCCACCGGCCGGGCTCGGGGGGCTGGGTGTCGTAGACGTGGCGACGCATGAGCCGGTCCGCCAGATGACGGCCGCCCGCGTCCGCGATCCGGGCCGCCATCGCGAGGGGATCGACGTTCAGGAGTTTCGCTTCGTACTCGACAACCGACATGCCGTGACCGTAGAGAACGATTTGGCCAACCGGCAAGCAAATTGCGCGAGTTTGCGGCAGATGTATTGACCGGGCTAGATGTCGGCTGGACGATCGATCCACCGCACAATCATGTGCAAGTCGGTGAACGGGAGAGTGGCAATGAAGCTACGGTTCCTCGGCAAGAACTCCACTCCTGGAGACAGCCCCACCCTGTACGCCAGCGACCAGGACAGTTACGTGATCCAGGGCTGGAAGGTGTACGCGCGCGATCTCCTCGCTCGGCTCGATGTGCCCGATGGCCACACTGTTGTCGAGGTGCCGATCGAGCTGTTCGAGCATCTCGTCAAGGACGGGGTGCCGTCCGGCGTGATCAGGAAACTGGCGGCCCCGATCATGCTCGTTACCGAAGAGGGAACGTGCCTTGTCCAGGGACCACGGATGTGCGACTCCGAGGCCCTGGGATGTATGCGCATGCCCGACTACGAGACCTGCGTCGAGGTCCCGCGGTCCTCGATCATCGCCCTGCTTGAGGAGAACGGTGAATCTGATCACCAGCGCCCAGCGTGACGAGCTGTTCGACAGCTTCACGCATGACGCGTTCCATCTGGAGCTACGGGACGACTACGGGTCACCGGTGGAGGACACTCCTTATGCCCGGTGGCAGCGGGGGGAGCCGGACGACTTCGGCTGGCTCGAACCATGGATGGGGCGCATGAAGCGGGTCATCGGATCGGGGAAGACCGTGCGACGGGTCCGCGTCGTGTCCGAGCCGCACTCCCCGTACGTCAGGTGGGAGCACTCGCTCACCCGGCTGAACCTTCAGGCCGGCGAGGACATTCGCTGGATCCCCCGGCACCAACTGCCCGAACGCACGCACTTCCCCGTGGCCGGCAATGACTGGTGGCTCTTCGACGACCGCCTTTTGGCCGTCGGTCACTTCGACGACGAGGGCCGCGTACTCGGATCCGAGCTGCTGGAGGACCCCGAGACCGTGGCCGAGTGCATCCGCGTGCGTGATCAGCTCTGGGACATCTCAATTCCGCACACGGAGTACAGGTTCTGACGCGTCAGTGAGCAACGAAGCGAAAGCGCTCCGCGAGGCGCTGGGGGCCCGGCTGCGCATACTCCGCAAGGATGCGGGATTCGCGAGCGGCCGGGCATTCGCCGCTGCCACGAGGTGGCAGGAGTCGAAAGTCTCCCGGATCGAGAACGGCAGACAGAACGCCAGCGAGGAGGACATCCGTCTCTGGTGCCAGAAGGCCAACGCGCCGGACCAGATCGAAGATCTGATCGCCGCCGTCCGGCATATAGAGGAACTGTGGCTGGAGTGGCGACGTCAACTGTCCCATGGCGCTGCCCCACGGCAGGAACGGGCGCTGCCGGTCTACGCGAAGACGAAGGTCTTCCGTATCTGGCACCCCACGGTGATCTGGGGAACGCTCCAGACCGCCGAGTACGCGGCCGAGACGTTCAGGCAGGTCATCGACTACTACGAGATCCCCGACGACACCGAATCGGCCGTCGCGAAGCGGATGGAGCGACAGCGGTATCTGTACCGGGGTGACCGCCTGTTCCATGTCGTACTCGCGGAGCAGGCTCTTTACACCAATGTCGGCGGCCCGGACGTGATGAGAGGCCAACTGGACCGGCTCCTGGCCGTAATGACGCTGCCCCGATTGAGCCTGGGGATCATACCGAGGCAGGCGGATATGCGGATCTGGCCCGGAAACTCCTTCTCGATGTTCGACAGCAAGCTGGTACTGGTGGAGACGTACTCGGCAGAGCTATCCGTCACTCAGCCACGCGAGATCGCGCTGTACGCCAGGGCGTTCGACCTGCTGAAAGCGTCTGCCGTTTATGGCCAACCGGCCAGGGGGCTGATCGGGTCGGCACTGGACGCGCTGGGATAGAGCCTTGCGCCGGCTGTGGGGTTGCGCGGTAGTGGAGTGGGCGCGGTGGGGTTGTCGGGTGCGGGTCAGTACCAAGAGGTAACCGAGGTGTACGGAAGCGAGAAGCTGAACGCCAGGTGCCTGCCGGGCCGCCCCTCCTCCTACCAGTGTCGCGCCTCCAGGGAAGGAGTAAAGGGCGCTCCTTCGTCGCGTCGGCTGCGCCGACTCCGCTGCGCTTCACCCTTGACACCTCCCCTTCCGGCGCGTGTACGGGAGAGGGGGGGCGGCCGGGGGGAGGGGGCCCGAGGGGTCCGCTGTTCTGCCACTCGGCTCAGGGTCCGGCGGGCCGGTGGGCCCTGCGGGGCGCGCGGCAGAGGAATGGGGCTGCGCGGCTCGTCTCGGCGGCTGACGGCCGCCAGTTCCTCAGACACATGCCCCGCTGGTCACCGTGGTGTGGGTTGTGGGGTTTCTGGGACGCGGGTGGCGGCAAGTGGGCTCCTGAGGGCCGTCTATGCGTCCGGGAGTGCTCTTAACGCACCTGAGGACACATGTCCCGCCCGTGGGGAGCCTCAGCGACCCGCCAAACCGGACCATATAGGGCATCTGTTGGAGGGTGGGCGGCCCGAGGGGCCGGCTGGGTGGCGGGGGCCGTCCGGCGGTGGGAGGTGCCTGCCGGGACGCGTGTGGTGCCGAGCGGGCCCCTGGGGGCCGTCTGTGCGTCCAGGAGTGCCGCTTATGCACCTGAGGACGCATGTGCCGCCCGAAGGGGCCCTCGACCGCCCATCAAACAACCCCACATGGGGCATATCGGTGGGGTGTTCGGCCCGCAGACCCGGCCGGGCAGCAGAACCCGTCCGCCTTCCGGGCACCACAGCGCGACGGTGACCAGCGGGGCTTGAGTCTCAGCAAACAGCGGACGGTCGGCCGCTGAGCCGGTGTGGGGCCGCCCCATTCCTCTGTCGCGCAGCCCCGCAGGGCCCACCGGGCCGCCAGCCCCTGAGCCGAGTGGTAGCACGGCACCACCCCTCGGGCCCCCTCCCCCCGGCCGCCCCCCCTCTCCCGTACACGCGCCGGAAGGGGAGGTGTCAAGGGCGGAGCGCAGCGGAGTCGGCGCAGCCGACGCGACGTAGGAGCGCCCTTTACTCCTTCCCTGGAGGCGCGACACTGGCAGGAGGAGGGGCGGCCCACCCCGCACCAAGCGTCCAGCTTCTCGCTCCCGTACACCCCGTTCTACCCCTTGGGTCCGGACCCTGCGT
This sequence comes from Streptomyces paludis, assembly GCF_003344965.1. NCBI lineage: Bacteria > Bacillati > Actinomycetota > Actinomycetes > Kitasatosporales > Streptomycetaceae > Streptomyces > Streptomyces paludis. Next base: position 5,364,245 of record NZ_CP031194.1, read on the forward strand.
CAGCTCCTCGGCTTCGTACGCCCCGGCCCGCAGGATCTTCTGGCGGTCAGTAGGGCGCGCGGGCCTGGACGAGCAGGGTGCCCAGGTTTTCGGGGTCGGGGGCCTCTAGGACGTAGGCGTCGACTTCTGGGAAGCCGTAATTGATCAGGATCCCCCGCCACATCTCTTCCGAGTAGGCCCAGCGCTGGATGGGAAGCACCTTGCCGGTGAAGCCGTTCCCGTACATTCCCTGTGCGCCGTAACAGCCCTCCACTGCCGGCGCCTGCGAGAACACCAGTACGCCGCCGGGTGCCAGACGGTCGCGGATGGCCGGGATGAGGCGGCGCGGGTCGGTGAACCAGACCGCGCCCCAGATCGAGTAGATGGCGTCGTAGGTCTCTTCTGTGTGCCGGAGGTGATCCACGGCCTCCCGAAGGACGAACCGGGCGCCCGTCTCGGCTGCCCAACGTTCCTCGGCGTGCCTCACCTGGACAGGAGAGAGGTCGACTCCTGCGGCCTCGACTCCTTTGCGGGCGAGATAGGCAACCTCACTACCGCTTCCGCAGCCGAGTTCCAGCGTTCTCCCGGGTTGGCACAGGAGTTCCTCAGCGGGGCCGTGGTGATCGTACTGTGTCCAGCCGAAGCCCTTGTCGATCGATTCGGTGACTGTTCCGATCTTCGCTACGGCACCTGCTCCGTAACGATCCCAGTATTTTTCGGCGCTCATGCGGTGGCGTTCCTCAGAGGCTCGGGAGTTCCGGTCCCAGCGGTGGGTTTGCCGCTGGGACCGGGTGCGTTACGGCCTGCCGGCGAAGGTGATGAAGTCCGTCCAGGCGGGGGCGGGGACCCGGAGGGTGGGGCCCTGTTCCTTCTTGGAGTCGCGGATGTGGATGGTGGTCGTGGCCATGGCCACTTCTACGCAGTCCCCGCCGTCGGAGCCGCTGTGGCTGCTCTTGGACCAGGTCAGGCCGGACAACTGGGCCGCCGTGTCTTCGGTTTTCATAGTTCTCCTGCCATACGCTCGATCAATTGCGCCGACGCCTGCGCGCTCAGGGCCTGCGCGCGCAGCTTGCCATAGCGGAGGGCGAAGCCACTGACCTGCGCGACGTCGGTGACCACCAGACCCACCCCCTGGGACTCGATGTAGCCAACCTGGCGGTGCTCCAGGGTCTCCATCAGGACCATGGGCCCATTGAGACCGAGATGGAATCCTCGTTCCGAGGGCATTACCTGGATCTCCACGTTGCGCATCGAACCCTGTTTCAACAGGTGCAGAAGCTGGCTCTTCATGATGCTGCTACTGCTGCCGGCCATGCTCATCAGGGCCGACTCGCCGATGATGAAACAGGTGTCCACCATGGGCGTTCTCGTCAGCAGCTTCTGTCGGTTGATCCGGGCTTCGAGGTTCTGCTCGATCATCTCCTCGCTGAGTGGAGGAGTGTGTGCCGAGAACAGAGCCCTCGCGTACCCCTCGGTCTGGAGCAGGCCCGGGATCAGCAGGGGCTCGTAGCACATGCGGCTGATGGCCTCTGTCTCGATGAGGGCGAAGTCCTGGAAGAACAAAGGGAGTTTCGCAAGATCTACATCATCTTGCAGTGCGTTCAGCGTTCCCTGCGCGTCCAGTGTCACCTCGGCTTTCTCCGTGAACGCGGCCTTCGCGGGCCTGCGGCCCTGCTCGATCGACGCGACCAGTTCGACGGAGTAGCCCAGCGCCTCTGCGAGCACCTCCTGTGTCAGCCCGGCCCGGTTCCGGAAGAGCTTCACGAGCTTTCCGTAACCCACCCAGATGGCCGGCCTGTCGTCGTTCTGTGATCGCACTCGCTTCTGTTGGCTGGTTCCCATACGCCTCACACCCCAATGTGTGTGCCGATGCAGGCATTGCCTTTTGTGCTGCAACGCCCGGCTCGCCGGGACCGTTACGGCTCGCGACCCGTACAAAAACCGCCCCGACCCGTACACGGCCACCTGGTACGGCGGTCCTCCCTGGTCAGGCTAGCTCCGTAACGGGAGCGTCATCCTATGAAGTCGGAAACTCCCCCCGCCGCCGTCTCCACCGGCCCCGCCGTCCCCACCGAGTTGGCCCCGCCGCCACCCCTCGTGCCCCTTCTCCCGCCCTCCCGGATCAGGTTCAGTTCCAGCCATCGCGGTGCCCGGCTCGCGCGGTTGCTCTGTGGGCAGCAGCTCGATGAGTGGGGGATTCCCCGGAGTACCTCGGCCTCCGCCGTGATCACCGCCGTCGTCGCCGAGCTGGCCGCCAACGCCGCGACTCACGGGCGTACCCCCGGGCGGGACTTCGAGGTGCGGATGAGTCTCGCGGCGGAGCTGGTGCGGGTCGAGGTCATCGATACCCGGCCCGACCGGCTGCCCAGGGCGCCCGGGATCGCGCCCCGGCCGCCGGTGTTCTCGACCAGCGGGCGTGGGCTGTTGCTCGTCGCCGCCTACGCCGACCGGTGGGGGTGGGGCGTGCGGGATCCGTACACCAAGGTCGTCTGGGCGGAGGTGCTCCACCAGGCGTGAGGCAGGGGCAGGGAGGGGTATGGCAACCTCCGTACCCCTCCCTGCTCCTGCTCCTGCCCCGGAGCCGTAACTGCTAGAAGTCGTCGTCGAAGCCGACCGTGCCCTCCACCGCCACCTGATACGCCGACGGGCGCCGCTCGAAGAAGTTCGTCAGCTCCTGCACGCCCTGCAACTCCATGAAGGAGAACGGGTTCGTGGAGCCGTACAGCGGCGGAAAGCCCAGCCGCTGGAGGCGCTGGTCGGCGACGCACTCCAGGTACTGGCGCATGGACTCCGTGTTCATGCCCGGCAGGCCCTCGCCGCACAGGTCGCGGCCGAACTGGAGCTCGGCCTCGACCGCCTCCTTCAGCATGTCCGTGACCTGCTGCTCAAGCTCCGCGTCGAAGAGTTCCGGCTCCTCCTTGCGTACGGTGTCCACGACCTCGAACGCGAAGTTCATGTGCATCGTCTCGTCACGGAACACCCAGTTCGTGCCTGTGGCCAGGCCGTGCAGCAGGCCGCGCGACCGGAACCAGTACACGTACGCGAAGGCGCCGTAGAAGAACAGCCCCTCGATGCACGCCGCGAAGCAGATCAGGTTGAGCAGGAAGCGGCGGCGGTCCGCCTTGGACTCCAGGCGGTCGATCTTCTCGACCGAGTCCATCCACCTGAAGCAGAACTGCGCCTTCTCGCGGATCGACGGGATCTCCTCGACCGCGTCGAACGCCGCCGCCCGGTCCTCCGGGTCGGGCAGATACGTGTCCAGCAGGGTCAGATAGAACTGGACGTGTACGGCCTCCTCGAAGAGCTGGCGCGACAAGTAGAGTCGCGCCTCGGGGGAGTTGATGTGCTTGTAGAGCGTCAGCACCAGGTTGTTCGACACGATCGAGTCGCCCGTCGCGAAGAACGCGACCAGCCGGCCGATCATGTGCTGCTCGCCGGGGGAGAGCTTGGCGAGGTCGGCCACGTCGGAGTGGAGGTCGACCTCCTCGACCGTCCAGGTGTTCTTGATCGCGTCGCGGTAGCGCTCGTAGAAGTCCGGGTAGCGCATGGGACGCAGGGTCAGTTCGAAGCCCGGGTCCAGCAGGTTCTTCTGGGTGGAAACGTCGGTGTTCGTCATTACTGGCATGCCTCGCAGGACTCGGGGTTCTCCAGGGAGCAGGCGATCGCGTCCTCGACAGACGCCGCCTGCGCGGGTACGGGAGTGGCCGTGGCCGGCTCCGGCCGCGGCGCGGACGCCGTCTGCTGCGAGCCCGCCGCCCGCGCGATCCGCGTCGCCGGGCGCGACCGCAGGTAGTACGTCGTCTTCAGGCCCTTCTTCCAGGCGTACGCGTACATCGAGCTGAGCTTCCCGATGGTCGGCGTCTCCAGGAACAGGTTCAGCGACTGGCTCTGGTCCAGGAACGGTGTGCGCGCCGCCGCCATGTTGATCAGGCCGCGCTGCGGGATCTCCCACGCCGTACGGAACAGCTCCCGTACCTCCGCCGGGACCCAGGTGAAGCCCGCCACCGAGCCGCTGGACTCGCGCAGCGCCTCGCGGGTCTGCGCGTCCCAGACGCCGAGCCGCTTCAGCTCGTCCACCAGATAGGAGTTGACCTGGAGGAACTCACCCGACAGTGTCTCGCGCTTGAAGAGGTTGGAGACCTGCGGCTCGATGCACTCGTACACGCCCGCGATCGAGGCGATCGTCGCCGTCGGCGCGATGGCGAGGAGCAGCGAGTTGCGCATGCCGGTCTTCGCGACGCGGGCGCGCAGCGCGTCCCAGCGCTCCGGCCAGGTCAGCTCCACGCCGTAGTGGTCGGGGTGCAGCACCCCGCGCGCGGTGCGCGTCTTCTCCCAGGCGGGCAGCGGGCCGCTGCGCTCGGCGAGGTCGCAGGACGCCTCGTACGCGGCGAGCATGATGCGCTCGGCGATCTTGGTGGAGAGCGCGGCGGCCTCGGGGGAGTCGAAGGGCAGGCGCTTCTTGAAGAAGACGTCCTGGAGGCCCATCGCGCCCAGACCGACCGGGCGCCACTTGGCGTTGGAGCGGCCGGCCTGCTCGGTCGGGTAGAAGTTGATGTCCACGACGCGGTCGAGGAAGGTCACGGCCGTACGGACGGTCTCGTCCAGGCGCTCCCAGTCGATCTCGCCGTCCTCGTCGCGGACGAACGCGCCCAGGTTGACCGAGCCGAGGTTGCAGACGGCCGTCTCGCCGTCGTCCGTGACCTCCAGGATCTCTGTGCAGAGGTTCGAGGAGTGGACGGTGTGGCCGGGCTCGGCGGTCTGGTTGGCCGTACGGTTCGACGCGTCCTTGAAGGTCATCCAGCCGTTGCCGGTCTGCGCGAGGGTGCGCATCATCCGGCCGTACAGCTCGCGCGCGGGCATGGTTTTACGGGCGAGACCGTCGGCCTCGGCCTTGCGGTACGCGGCGTCGAACGCGTCGCCCCACAGGTCCACCAGCTCCGGCACGTCGGACGGGGAGAAGAGCGACCAGGTGCCGTCCGTGTCGACGCGGCGCATGAACTCGTCGGGGATCCAGTGCGCGAGGTTCAGATTGTGCGTACGGCGCGCTTCCTCGCCCGTGTTGTCGCGCAGTTCGAGGAACTCCTCCAGGTCCGCGTGCCAGGTCTCCAGATAGACACAGGCGGCGCCCTTGCGCCGGCCGCCCTGGTTGACGGCGGCGACGGACGAGTCGAGCGTGCGGAGGAAGGGGACGATGCCGTTGGAGTGGCCGTTGGTGCCGCGGATCAGCGAACCGCGCGAGCGGATGCGGGAGTACGACAGGCCGATCCCGCCCGCGTGCTTCGAGAGCCGCGCGACCTGGTGGTACCGGTCGTAGATGGAGTCCAGCTCGTCCAGCGGGGAGTCCAGCAGGTAGCAGGAGGACATCTGCGGGTGCCGGGTGCCGGAGTTGAAGAGCGTGGGGGAGGAGGGGAGGTACTCCAGCCGGCTCATCAGCCCGTAGAGCCGGCCGACCTCGGTAGCGGCCCGGTCGCTGTCGTCCTCGGCGAGGCCGGCGGCGACGCGCGCCATGAAGTGCTGGGGGGTCTCGATGACCTGGCGGGTGATCGGGTGCCGCAGGAGATAGCGGCTGTAGAGCGTGCGCAGCCCGAAGTAGCCGAAGCGGTCGTCGGCGGCGGGGTCGATCATCGCGTCGAGCCGGGCGGCGTGGAGTGCGACGAAGGCGGCCGTACGGTCCGCGACGAGGCCCTCGCGGTGGCCGACGGCGACGGAGGCGGAGAACGACACGGCGCCCTGGGTGGCCGCCTCGTCCGCGATGGCGCGCGTCAGCAGCCGGGCCGCGAGGCGGGAGTACGCCGGGTCCTCGGAGATCAGCCCGGCCGCCGCCTCGGTGGCGAGTCCGCGCAGCTCGGCCGCGTCCGAGCGGGCGTTACGGCCGCGCAGCGCGGCGGCGGCTACCCTGCCCGGGTCGGTGTCGGGCAGATCGGCGGTCAGCTCGGTCAGGGTCCGCAGCAGCGCGGTGCCGGGACCGTCGGACGGCGCGTCGACCGTTGCGGAAGACCCCGCCGCGGAAGGGCCCGTTGCGGAAGGTCCCGTCGCGGAAAGGCCCGCGGCGGAAGGGTCCGCTGCGGAAAGGACTGAGGCCGGATCCGCTGGCGCGATGGTCACGGGGTGCTCTCCCTCGCTCGGCTCTGGGCCTTCGCGGCGAGGGAAACGGGGATCGCGGGCGCGACCGGTACGGCCCGGAGACGGGCGGCACGGCGCGACGCGTCCACCGGCCCAACCGCGAGGCCCGGACGTCTGAGCGTCCGGTTCGGGTCGAGCCGGACGCACCGTCGGCAGGTACCCGGACTCATGAGGGTGCGGCAAAGCACACCATCACACACCGTTGCGGGACAGTTCCGGATTCGCACCGGATTCCCCTGCGTCGACAGCGAGGTTGAGCATACATCTGGGGGGCGGTCGCGATGCCACCCCCCAGATGTTGTGTCGTGGGTCATTCCGGCGGCCTGTGTCAGACCCCTCCGCTATCGTCGTACGCACTAGGAGGTGTCCCCTGTGACGGTCATCGATTACGAGTCCCAGATCCTTCCCGAAGAGTTCGACGAGGCCACTCGCATACTGGCCCGGACGATACAGAGCATCCGGCTGGAACTCATCGACGGGAAGATCAGGAGCAGGGTTGTGCCGGACGGGGACCACGGGCGCATCATCGAGTGGCTGACGCGTATCTGTATGCAGTCACGTCCCGAGCTGTGGCTCTATCCCGATCAAGGGCTCCAGGTACAGGCGTACCGGAAGGGCCGTGCCCGACCGGACGGCTCGGTGGCGCCCAGCGGTGCCTTTGTCGGCCAGGGCGAGTGGGCCGACCCGTCTCCCGTCCTGATGGCCGTGGAAGTCACCTCGTACGATTCCGACACCGACAGCCGCGACCGGGTCGAGAAGCCCCGCGCCTACGCCGAGACCAAGATCCCGCTCTATCTGCTGGTCGACCGGGAGCGCTGTGAGGTGACGGTCTACAGCGAGCCGGACGGCGGGCGCTACGAGATGGCGCATACGGTGCCGTTCGGCAAGGAGATCACTCTTCCCGACCCGGTGGGCATCACGCTGGAGACGGAGCAGCTCAAGAACTGGGTGCGCTGACGCCGTCGGCCGGGTCGGCTCTCGTACGGAGCGAGAGCCGACCCGGCCGGGGCGTGGTCCGGTTCAGCAGCAGCGGAAGCCCTCGCGGGGGTCGGCCTCGCGGGTGGCTGTGCGGTGGCGTTCGAAGGCTCGGCGGTCCATTAAGGGGGCTTCGGGTGTGTGGGTGCGGGTGTGGGTGACGTAGTGGTCGTACGCCGATTCGCCGGTCAGCTCGCGTACGTACCAGCGGATCCGGGATGCCAGGTGGCGCAGCCGGAGAGTTGTTACGGTCATGAGGTGCCGCCGCTTCCTGTGCCCGCCGTCACCCTGGCCTCCGCTTCCGCCGCCGCCAGTTCCGCCTTCTCCTCCTGCGTGGGGATCAGGCCGGCCGGGGCGACGATGCGGGATCTCACATAGGGGGTTTCGGACAGTTTCACGCTCTCCGGGTGGCGGATCGCCTGGAAGCAGACCCGGCCCGCGTCCGCGAGGACGACCAGGATGAGCAGGGCGAAGAGCGCCGTGAGTACGCCGTCGACCAGGGAGTTGGTGACGACGGTGTGCATGTCGTCCATGGACTTGGCGGGCGGCAGGACCTCGCCCCGGTCGATGCCCGCCTGGTAGACGTTCCGCTGGGTGAAGAAGCCCACCTTGGGATCGTCGGAGAAGATCTTCTGCCAGCTGGCCGTCAGGGTGACGGCGGCGTCCCAGGCGAGCGGTACGGCGGTCACCCAGGCCCATTTCAGCCGGCCGGACTTCACGAGCAGCGTCGTGCAGACGGCCAGCGCCACCGCCGCCAGCAGCTGGTTCGCGATGCCGAAGAGCGGGAAGAGCTGGTTGATGCCGCCCAGCGGGTCGTGCACGCCGACCCAGAGGAAGTAGCCCCAGCCGCCGACCACGACCGCGCTGGCGAACCAGACGCCCGGCTTCCAGCTGACCTGGCGCATCGGCTTGTACACGTTGCCGAGCATGTCCTGAAGCATGAAGCGGCCGACACGGGTGCCCGCGTCCACCGTGGTGAGGATAAACAGCGCCTCAAACATGATCGCGAAGTGATACCAGAACGCCTTCATCCCGGCGCCGCCGATCACCGACGAGAAGATCTCCGACATACCGAGCGCGAAGGTCGGCGCGCCGCCCGTCCGGGAGAGCAGGCTGCTCTCCTCGACGTCCTTGGCGGCCTGGGTGAGCTGGTCCGGCGAGATCGTGAAGCCCAGGTTGGCGACGGCCTGCGAGGCGGATTCGACCGTACCGCCCATCAGCCCGGCGGGGGAGTTCACAGCGAAGTACAGCCCGGGGTCGATGATGCAGGCCGTGATCATCGCCATGATCGCGACAAACGACTCGGTCAGCATCGCGCCGTACCCGATCATCCGGATCTGGGTCTCCTTCTGCACCATCTTCGGCGTGGTGCCCGAGGAGATCAGGGAGTGGAAGCCGGAGAGCGCGCCGCACGCGATCGTGATGAAGACGAACGGGAACATCGAACCGGCGAAGACCGGGCCGTTGCCACCGCTCGCGAACTCGGTGACGGCGTCCATCTTCAGCGTCGGCAGCGCGATCACCACACCGAGCGCCAGCAGCACGATCGTGCCGACCTTCATGAACGTCGACAGATAGTCGCGCGGCGCCAGCAGCAGCCACACCGGCAGTACGGAGGCGAGGAAGCCGTACACGATCATCCAGATGACCAGCGTGCCGGCCTCCAGGGTGAAGGTCTCGGCCAGCGACGACTCGGCGATCCAGCCGCCCGCGACGATCGCGAGCAGCAGCAGCGCCACCCCGATCAGCGAGACCTCGGTGACCCGGCCGGGCCGCAGCACCCGCAGATACACCCCCATGAAGAGGGCGATCGGGATGGTCATCGCGATGGAGAAGACACCCCAGGGCGAGTGGGCGAGCGCGTTGACGATGACCAGTGCCAGCACCGCCAGCAGGATGATCATGATCATGAAGACCGCGATCAGCGCGGCCACCCCGCCGAGCGGCCCTATTTCGTCGCGGGCGATCTGGCCGAGCGAACGGCCGTCGCGCCGGGTGGAGAAGAACAGCGTCACCATGTCCTGCACGGCGCCCGCGAAGATGACCCCGGCGACGATCCAGATGGTGCCCGGCAGATACCCCATCTGCGCGGCCAGGACCGGGCCGACCAGCGGCCCGGCGCCCGCGATCGCCGCGAAGTGGTGGCCGAACAGGACGCGCCGGTCGGTGGGGTGGAAGTCGACACCGTTGTCGAGTCGTTCGGCCGGGGTGGCGCGGGTCCGGTCGACCTTGAGCACCCGGTTCGCGAGGAAGCGGGAGTAGAAGCGGTACGCGATGGCGTACGAGCCGAGCGCGGCGGCGACCATCCAGACGGCCGACACCTCCTCGCCCCGGGAGAGCGCGAGCACGCCCCAGGCGACCGCGCCCGTCAGGGCGACGAGCGACCATATGGCGATGGATCTGGGCGTCAGGCCGCTACGGGCCTTGTCCGGTGCGGTGTTGGGCGGTGCGGGCTCTGTCACGGCGGTTCCGTCCCCTCACTCGGTGATCACCTGCGGTTACGCGCAGGAAATCTAAGCGAGATGATCGGCCGACGTCACCCCCTGTCGCCGGATCTGCACAGAAACAGCTTGTCCGGGCGAGGGCTTGGCCTTTTGAGCCCGAGTCCTCAGCGCGGCGGGCGCTTCAGGCGCGCCACGAACTTGTACCGGTCGCCCCGGTAGACGGACCGTACCCACTCCACCGGCTCCCCCGACCCGTCCAGCGAGTGGCGCGAGAGCATCAGCATCGGCAGGCCGACGTCCGTGCCGAGCAGCCCGGCCTCGCGCGGGGTGGCGAGCGAGGTCTCGATGGTCTCCTCGGCCTCGGCCAGATGGACGTCGTAGACCTCGGCCAACGCCGTGTAGAGGGACGTGTACTTGACGAGTGAGCGGCGCAGCGCCGGGAACCTCTTCGCCGACAGGTGCGTTGTCTCTATCGCCATCGGCTCGCCGCTGGCCAGCCGGAGTCTCTCGATGCGCAGGACGCGTCCGCCGGTGGTGATGTCGAGCAGTCCGGCGAGGGTGTCGTCGGCGGTGACGTAGCCGATGTCCAGCAGCTGCGAGGTGGGTTCGAGGCCCTGGGCGCGCATGTCCTCGGTGTACGAGGTGAGTTGCAGCGCCTGCGAGACCTTCGGCTTGGCGACGAAGGTGCCCTTGCCCTGGATGCGTTCCAGCCGGCCCTCGACGACCAGCTCCTGGAGCGCCTGGCGCACGGTGGTGCGCGAGGTGTCGAACTCGGCGGCGAGGGTGCGCTCGGGGGGCACCGGTGTGCCGGGCGGCAGGGTGTCGGTCATGTCGAGCAAGTGCCGCTTCAGCCGGTAGTACTTGGGCACGCGCGCGGTCCGGGTGGGCGCGCCGGTCGCGCCGTGGGCGCCGGCGGCGCCGGTCGCGTCGGCCGCCCCGAAGACGCCGGAAGTGCCGGAAGAACCACCGGAGGAAGTGCCGGGAGAACCGCCGGAGGAAGTGCCGGAAGTGCCGGGAGGAGTGCCGTCCTCGGTGTCCGTACCGCCCGCATCCGTGGCCATGGCCCGCCTTCCCGAGTCCTGCGCTGCTGCCGTCACCGGCTCCTCCGTCTGTCGCGGCTCACATGGTGGCACGGTCCGGCGACGAGAGTGCCATCCGATATGGCCCGCCCTCAGATGTCGGTCCGGTAACGGACCTGACTGCCCTTCTTATACACCCTTGACACCCCTAAAGGTCTAGGCCAAGCTCCCCGTACTGGTCTAAACCATTAAAGGCCAGGGGGTAAGGGCATCCCTGAGGAGGGTGGCGTGAAGCGCAAGTTCATCGCGGCGATGGGCATCGCGGGCATGTTGGCCGGCGTAGCGGCGTGCGGCTCGGGCGACTCGGGCGGTTCGGGCGACTCCAAGGGCGGGGCGGCCGGCGGTGAGTCCGCCAAGGAGCTGACCGTCTGGCTGACGGTCGATGCCCAGAACAACTGGCCGGAACTGGTCAAGGCCGCCGACGACGCCGTCGTCGGAAAGCACCCGGGCATCAAGATCAAGCACGAGTACTACGGCTGGCCCGACAAGAACACCAAGCTCGACGCGGTCCTCGCCACCGACAAGGCCCCCGACGTGGTCGAGATGGGCAACACCGAGATGCTCGGCTATACGGTGAAGGGCGCCTTCGCCGAGCTGGACCCGGCCGCCTTCGACAACGCCGACGCCTGGCTGGACGGCCTGAAGTCATCGGTCACGTACGGCGGGAAGACCTACGGCGTCCCGTACTACGCGGGCGGCCGGGTGGCCAACTGGCGCAAGGACGTGGCCGCGGCGGCCGGTGTCAAGGCGATACCGAAGACCTACCCGGAGCTGACCGCCGCCCTGGACAAGATCCAGGCGAAGAACGGCGACAAGTTCAGCGCCTGGTACCAGCCCTCGCGCGACTGGTACGCGGCGATGTCCTTCGTGTACGACGCCGGCGGCACGATCGCCGAGGAGAACGGCGGTTCGTTCAAGGCCGCGCTCTCCTCGCCCGAGTCGGTCAAGGGCCTCAAGGAGTACAAGCGGGTCCTGGACGCCTATATGAAGGGCGACAAGACCAAGGACGAGTCCGACCGTTACATCGTCTACGGCCAGGGCAAGTCCGGCATGATCTTCGGATCGGCCTGGGAGGGCGGCGCGGCCGAGGACCCGAAGACCGACAAGAACGGCAAGCTCAAGGGCAATCTGGAGAACTTCGTGATGCCGGGGCCGTCCGGCGGGAACCTGCCGGTCTTCCTCGGCGGCTCCGACCTCGCCGTCCCGGTCAAGTCCAAGTCCAAGGCGGTCGCCGCGGAGTGGATCAACGCCTTCACCGGTGCCAAGGGCCAGCAGGGGCTGATCGCCAAGGGCAATCTGCCGAACAACAAGACGGATCTCGCCACGCTCAAGGACGACCCGGCGACCGCCGTCCCGGCCACGGCCGCCGAGTTGAGCTGGTTCGTACCGATGGCCCCGGGCTGGGGGCAGGTCGAGAAGGCGCAGGTCCTTCAGACGATGCTCCAGTCCATCGCCACGGGCAAGAAGTCGGTGGAGGAGGCCGCGAAGGAAGCGGACACCGCCATCGACAAAGTCATCAACACCAAGTGACCCGACGGTGCCGCTGAGGAGCGCGCGATGAGCGCCGTGGAGACAACCACCCCCGAGAAACCGCCCGTACGGCACGATCCGGCGCGCGGCGGAGGCAGCAGGGGGGACGGGGGGCTGGACGACGGGGGACCGGGCGAGGGGCGGGGCCCGGTCCCCGGGCGGGGCGGCAGGAAGCCCGGCACGGGCGCCGGCGCGCGCGCCCGCGCCGGCGCACTGCCCTGGCTGCTGCTCGCGCCCTGTCTGGGCGTGCTGCTGCTGGTCCTCGGCTATCCGCTGACGCGGCTGGTCACCCTCTCCTTCCAGACCTTCGGCCAGTCCCAGCTCTGGGGCTTCCAGGCCCCGGAGTTCACGGGCTTCGACAACTTCGCCGGCATCCTCGGCGACGGCGAGTTCTGGGCGGTCGTCGTCCGTACGATCCTCTTCGCGGCCGGCGCGGTGATCCTCACCATGGTGCTCGGCATGCTGGTCGCCCTGCTCCAGCAGCGGGTCTCCCGCTGGGTGCGGACCCTGGTCAATATCGCGCTGGTGGCCAGCTGGGGGATGCCCGTCCTGGTCGCCATCACCATCTTCAAGTGGATGTTCGACTCGGACTACGGCGTCCTCAACTGGGTGCTCAGCAGGCTCCCCGGGGTCGATCTGATCGGCCACAACTGGTTCGCCAGCGGCCCGCAGGGGCTCGCGGTGATCATGCTGCTCGTGGTCTGGGGCGCCGTCCCGTTCGTCGCCATCACCCTCGGCGCCGGACTCACCCAGGTCCCCAAGGAGCTGGAGGAGGCCGCCCGCCTCGACGGGGCCGGCGCCTGGGGCGTCTTCCGCCATGTGACCGTACCGATCCTCAAACCCATCATCGTGATGCTCGCGACGCTCTCGGTGATCTGGGACATGAGCGTCTTCCCGCAGGTCTTCGTGATGCGGGGCGGCCACCCGGAGGCCGAGTTCCAACTGCTCACCACCTACGCGTACGACCGGGCGTTCGTCGTCAACGACTACTCCCAGGGCTCGGCGATCGCGCTGATCACGGTCGTACTGCTGCTGGGTGTGATCGCCGTCTACATGCGCCAGATGCTCAGGATCGGAGAGGTGGAGTGACCGCGAACGCGACCACCCCGGCAGCCCCGCCCCGCACGCGCCCGCCGGGGCGGAACAAGGCCGGGCGGAACAAGGCCGGCTGGAACGTGCTCGGGCTGCTCGTCTTCCTGGTCGCCGGCTTCCCCGTCTACTGGATGCTGAACACGGCGTTCAAACCGGCCGGCGACGCGATCGACCCCGATCCGCACTTCTTTCCCCGTACGTTCACCCTGGAGAACTTCCACCGGGCGCTGAACATCGCCGACTTCTGGGGGCCGGTCGGGCGCTCGCTGCTCGTCTCGTCCGTCGTCGTGGTCATCGGTATCGCCGTCGGGCTGCTGGCGGCCCTGGCCATCTCGCGGTTCGCCTTCCGGGGCCGCAAGATCGTGATCGTCGGCATCCTCGCGGTCCAGATGGTCCCGCTGGTCGCCATGATCATTCCGGTCTTCCTGCTCCTCAACGACCTGGGGCAGTACGACCGCCTCTCGGGCCTGGTCATCACGTATCTGACCTTCATCCTGCCCTTCACGGTGTGGACGCTGCGCGGCTTCATCGTCAACATCCCCAAGGAGCTGGAGGAGGCGGCGATGGTCGACGGCTGCTCCCGCTCCGGCGCCTTCCTGCGGGTGGTCTTCCCCCTCCTCGCCCCGGGCATGGTCGCCACCTCGGTCTACGGCTTCATCCAGGCGTGGAACGAGTATCTGTACGCGCTGATGCTGATGAGCCAGCAGAATCAGACCGCGACCGTCTGGCTCTCCAACTTCTCCACCAAGCACGGAACCGAGTTCGCTCCCATGATGGCGGGCTCCACGATGATGGCCGTGCCCATCGTCCTTCTGTTCCTGCTGGTCCAGCGCAAGATGGCAGCGGGTCTGACGGCCGGCGCAGTGAAGGGTTAGAAATCCGATGACGAAGCTCGCCCCCCGTACGGACAGCCTCACCCGCGACGCCCTCGCCGTCCTCCAGCCGGGTTTCGTGGGCACCACCGCGCCCGACTGGCTGCTGCGGCGGCTCGACGAGGGCCTCGCCTCGGTCGGGCTGTTCGGCAGGAACGTCTCCTCACCCGAACAGCTCGCCGCGCTCACCGCGCGGCTGCGCGCCGAACGCGGCGATGTCCTCGTCGCGATCGACGAGGAGGGCGGCGATGTCACCCGGCTGGAGGTACGGAGCGGCTCCTCCTTCCCCGGCAACTACGCGCTCGGCACTGTCGACGACCCGGCACTCACCCGGAGCGTCGCCCACGAGCTGGGCCGACAGCTCGCCGCGTGCGGCGTGAACTTCAACTGGGCGCCGTCCGCCGACGTGAACTCCAACCGGGACAACCCGGTCATCGGCGTACGGTCCTTCGGCGCGGACCCCGAGCTGGTGGCCCGGCACACCGCCGCGTATGTCCAAGGGCTCCAGAGCGCCGGCGTCGCCGCCTGCACCAAGCACTTCCCCGGGCACGGCGACACCGCCGTGGACTCCCACCACGCGATGCCCCGGATCGACGCCGACGCGGCCACCCTGCGCAAGCGGGAGCTGGCGCCGTTCCGCGCGGCGATCGACGCCGGCTCGCTGGCGGTCATGAGCGCGCACATCCTGCTCCCGGCGCTCGACCCGGAGCTGCCGGCGACCCTCAGCGAGCGGATCCTGACCGGGCTGCTCCGCGAGGAGCTGGGCTTCGAGGGGCTGATCGTCACCGACGGCATGGAGATGGCGGCGATCGCCTCGACCTACGGCATCGAGCGCGGCTCCGTCCTCGCGGTCGCCGCGGGCTCCGACGCGATCTGCGTCGGCGGCGGGCTGGCGGACGAGGACACCGTGCTGCGACTGCGGGACGCCCTGGTGGCGGCCGTACACGCGGGTGAACTCCCCGAGGAGCGACTGGCCGACGCGGCGGGGCGGGTGCGGGGGCTGGCGGACTGGGCGTTGCGCGGTGCGTCTGCCGACGCTTCGGTCGGCGCGTCTGCCGACGCTTCGGTCGGCGCGTCTGCCGACGCTCCGGTCGGCCTGGTCGCGGCCCGGCGTGCCATACGGGTCACGGGGTCGGCGCCGCCGCTGACACGGGCGCCGTACGTCGCCGCGTTCACCCCCGTCGCGAACATCGCCGTCGGCGACGAGACGCCCTGGGGGCTCGCGGTCGAGCTGGAGCGGCTCCTGCCGGGCACCGCCACCGGCGCGTACACCGGAGCGCGGAACGCGGAACGGCCGACGGCCGACCTGGTCGCGGAGCTGCTCGCGGCGGCGGGGGACCGTACGGTCGTCGCGGTCGTACGGGACGTCCACCGGCACCGGTGGATGGCCGACGCGCTGGCCGCGCTGCTGGCGGTCCGGCCCGGCACCTTCGTCGTGGAGATGGGCCTCAACGAGGCGCTGCCGGTCGGGGCGCTGCATGTTGCCACGCATGGCGCGGCGCGGGTGTGCGGGCGGGCGGCGGCGGAAGCGATTACGGGTTAGGGGCCGTGGTCCGTCTTGGGCCAGGCCCGGTACGTACGTGCGGGTTGTCGCCGGGGTCCCCTCCGGTGGCACGCGCCCGGACTGCACGATTTACGCCGCGTGCGGGCCGGACCGTACCCGCGGGTCTCGCTCAGCGGCACAAATCGCGCTTTACGTCCGGACACGCACCCCCTGCGGTGCCCCCTTCACGACCCGCACAGACCCACCGGGCCGAGCCCGGGACGTCTGGGCGCCGGCCGACCACCGGGCGGAGGGGGCCGGGGTCGCAGGAGGTGACGTCCCCGGATGTAGAGCGTGATTTGTGCCGCTGTACGCGCGTGCAGTCGGCCGATATGCCGCACGCGGCGTAAATCATGCATCCGGGGATGCGCCTCCGGAGTGCCCCGGCCCCCGGCACCGTGGAAACCGGTCCGCACCCCGCAACGTCAGAGACCACGGCCCCCAGCCGGGAGGCTTAAAGGCCCTGCCAGGCCGGCTTGGACGCGTACGTTGCGCGGAAGTAGTCGGCCAGCTTCAGACGGCCCGCCGCCGCCTCGTCCACGATTACCGTCACATGCGGGTGCAACTGGAGCGCGGAGGCCGGGACCAGCGCGGCCACCGGGCCCTCGACCGCCTGGGCCACCGCCTCCGCCTTGCCCTCGCCGGTGGCCAGGAGTACCAGGTGGCGGGCTTCCAGGATGGTGCCGATGCCCTGGGTGATCACGTGGTGCGGGACCTGGTCGGGGGAGTCGAAGAAGCGGGCGTTGTCCGCGCGGGTCTGGCGGGTCAGCGTTTTGATGCGGGTGCGCGAGGCGAGTGACGAGCAGGGTTCGTTGAAGCCTATGTGGCCGTCCGTGCCGATGCCGAGCAGCTGGAGGTCCACCCCGCCCGCCTCGGCCAGCGCCCTGTCGTACGCCTCGCACGCCGCCTGGACGTCATCGGCGCTGCCGTCGGGGCCGAGGAACGCGGCCTCGTCCAGGCCCAGCGGCTCGACCACCTCGCGCAGGACGACCGAGCGGTACGACTCGGGGTGGCCCGGGGGCAGTCCCACGTACTCGTCGAGCTGCGCGATCCTGGCCCGCGACACATCGACCGAACCGGCCCGGACCTGGGCGGCCAGCGCCTGGTAGACGGGCAGCGGGGTGGAGCCGGTGGCCACGCCCAGCAGGGCATCGGGCTTGCGGCGGAGCAGGGCGGCGATGCTGTCGGCTACGAGCGCGCCGCCGGCCGGGGCGTCCTTGACGATGACAACTTCCACGCGGGGGACCTGCCGATCTGGGCTGGGGAAGACGCACGACGACATAAGCAAGGGTGGTATAGACCAATTCTACCAGAGAGGCCGGCCCCGCCGGAGGGCCGGGCAGCCCGATCACGCGGACGGCCCGTTTCCTCGGCGGGGTGACGCCCGGTGGCGGGGGTTCGGCGGACCGTGGTCGACTGGTGAGCCGGGGGACGGCCGGGAACACGCACCCGCACCGGTCCCGGGAGCGTGAGCGACTTGGAGGCGATCCCGCATGTCTGCCGCGTATCCGGAGGACGGCCCCGTCGAATGGCCCGGTCGCCTGATGTCCGCCGAGGTCACGGAGCAGCCCGCCGTACTGCGGCGGATCCTCCAGGACGGCGAGCCGCGCATCCGCGAGGTCGCGGCGGTGATCGCGGCCCGCAAACCGCGCTTCGCGCTGCTCGCCGCCCGGGGCACCTCCGGCCACGCGGCCCTCTACGGCAAGTACCTGCTGGAGATCCGGCGCGGGCTGCCCTGCGGGCTCGCCTCCATGTCCACGGTGACGACATACGGGGCGCGCCCGGATCTCACCGGCGTGCTCTTCGTCGCCGTCAGCCAGTGGGGCGGCTCACCGGACCTGGTGGCGTCCACCTGGGCGGCCAGGGAGGCCGGGGCGATCACCGTCGCGCTCACGAACAACCCCGACTCGTCGCTGGCGGCCGTCTCGGAGTTCCATATCGATGTGCTGGCCGGTCCGGAACGGGCGCTGCCCGCCACCAAGTCGTACACCGCCTCGCTGCTCTCCCTCTACCTCTTCGTCGCGGCGCTCGGCGGCGGCGAACGGGGCGACGCCCACGACGACCGGCCGTCCCTCGCGCCGCTGCCGGAGCTGGCCGAGGAGATCGTCGCGCGCCGGGACGAGATCCGCGCGCTGGCCTCCCGGTACCGCTTCGCCGAGCGGATGATCGTCACCTCGCGCGGCTACAGCTATCCGACCGCCCAGGAGGCGGCGCTCAAACTGATGGAGACCTGCTACCTGCCCGCGCTCGCCTTCTCCGGCGCGGACATGCTGCACGGCCCGCTCGCGATGGTCGGCGACACCTCGGCGGTGATCGCGGTCGTACCCGACGGCAAGGGCGGCGAGGCGCTGCGCCCGGTCCTTGACCGGCTGCGGTCGCGGGGCGCGGACCTCTTCGTGATCGGTACGGAGCGGGAGGTGCGCCGGGCGTCGGCGGGCTTCGTCCTGCCGACGGAGGGGGTGCCGGAGCGGCTCCAGCCGATCCTGGAGATCCTGCCGCTGCATCTGCTGACGTACGAACTCTCCCGCGCCCGGGGCCATGACCCGGATGTTCCGCGCGCGATGGCCAAGACGCCGGAATCCCGCTGACGTCTGTCGCCGGACCACCCGCGGGCCGCGGCGCCGGGTCGGGACCCTCAGCCCGCCGGCACCGCAGCCCCGAATGCTCGGCCGGCGGGTGTGCGGTCCCGCGCGGCCGTGGGCGAGGTCCCGTCGCAGTCAGGGCAGAGAGCGTCCGGGGCCTCGGTCCACCCTCCTGTGCGGGGAGGATGGGGGTATGGGGGAATGTGTTCGATCCTGGTACCCATTGTGGACTAGACCGCTTCTCCCGGCCAGACCCAGGTCCGGGCGGATCCGAATGTGCCACGCGGGTACGCTCGCGGGTGTGCCCTCCATGAACGACCTCGTACGCCAGCACACAGCCCTCGGTGAATCCGACCTGGAGTGGCTGCATCTGCTGGTATCGGAGTGGCAGCTGCTCTCCGACCTCTCCTTCGCCGACCTCGTGCTCTGGGTCCCCACCCGCGACGGGACGCGCTATGTGTCCGTCGCCCAGATGCGCCCCAACACCGGTCCCACCTCCTACCAGGACGACATGGTCGGCCATCTCGTGCCGCGTGGCCGGCGTCCGCTGCTGGACGCCGCGCTCGACGAGGGGCGGATCGTCCGGGAGGGCGACCCCGAGTGGCGTGAGGAGGTGCCCGTACGGGTCGAGTCCATTCCCGTACGCCGCGAGGGGCGGGTCCTCGGCGTCATCGCGCGCAACACCAATCTGCTCACCGTGCGCACCCCGAGCCGGCTGGAGCTGACGTATCTCCAGTCCGCCTCGGATCTGGCCCAGATGATCGCCGCCGGGTCCTTCCCGTTCCCCGGCCAGCAGGTCGACATGGACTCCTCGCCGCGCGCCGGCGACGGGCTGATCCGGCTCGACGCCGACGGGATCGTGCAGTACGCGAGCCCCAACGCGCTCTCCGCGTACCACCGGCTGGGGCTCGCCTCCGACCTGGTGGGGCACCACCTGGGCCGGACCACCGACGAACTGGCCCCCGCCCGAGGTCCGGTGGACGAGGCGATGGTCAAGCTGGCCAGCGGTTACGCGCCCCGGGAGACCGAGGTCGAGGGCGGCGACGGGGTGATCCAGCTGCGGATCATCCCGCTCAAGCCCAAGGGTGTCCGGATCGGTTCGCTGGTGCTTCTCCACGATGTGACGGAACTCCGTCGTCGTGAGCGCGAGTTGATCACGAAGGACGCGACCATCCGGGAGATCCACCACCGGGTGAAGAACAACCTCCAGACGGTCGCGGCCCTGTTGCGGCTCCAGTCGCGGCGGATGGAGTCCGAGCGCGGCCGGGCGGCGCTCAACGAGGCGGTCCGGCGCGTCGGTTCGATTGCCATCGTCCATGAGACGCTGTCCCAGAATCTGGACGAGCGGGTCGAGTTCGACGAGATCGCCGACCGGGTGCTGGCGATGGTCGCCGAGATCTCACCGGGCACGGTCGTCTGCCGCCGTACGGGACGGTTCGGCATCCTGGACGCCGAGGTGGCGACCCCGCTGTCGATGGTCCTCACCGAGATTCTCCAGAACGCGCTGGAACACGCCTTCGCCCAGGGGGAACACGGCACGGTCGATGTCTCGGCGGTGCGCGGCGGCGGTGAGCCGCAGGCCGGGCGGGGGCGCGCCGCTCACGCGGACGACGCGCGGCTGATGATCACCGTGCAGGACGACGGGCGCGGGCTGCCCGAGGGGTTCGATCCGCAGCGCGGCGGCAATCTGGGGCTCCAGATCGTGCGGACGCTGGTGGAGGGCGAGTTGGGTGGCACCTTCGACATGGTGCCGGCGCCGGTGCGCGGTACGCGGGTGATGCTGGACATCCCGGTGAAGCCGCACAAGTAGCGCGAGTGGGGGAGCAAGCCGCCGAAAAGGGCGGGCACGGAGAGTGATCACGCTCGTACGCCGCTCCCGTGCGTCGTACCCGAACACAGCAGCGAGCCCCGGACCGTGGTGTCGGTCCGGGGCTCTGTTCGAAGCTCACACTGCGATGCGCATCGGGGGGTACTGCGCGCTGCGTTTCGGGGGCGGGGCTATGCGTACACGCTGTACGCTCCGCCGTCCAAGGTTTGTGGCAGGGGGCTTCAGGCGGTCGCGTTACGCGCCCGGTTGCGAGCGGCACGGCGCTTCATAGCGCGGCGCTCGTCCTCGCTGAGGCCACCCCACACACCCGAGTCCTGGCCGGACTCGAGCGCCCACTGCAGGCACTGCTCCATGACGGGGCAGCGACGGCAGACGGCCTTGGCTTCCTCGATCTGCAGCAGCGCAGGACCGGTGTTGCCGATGGGGAAGAACAGCTCGGGGTCTTCCTCGCGGCAAACGGCGTTGTGACGCCAGTCCATGGCTGCTACCTCTCTTGTGTATCGTGCGGGTTGCTTGTGAATGTGAACGCTTTCACGAATCCCTCGACAAGGGAAGGGCCGACCGCCAGGAGAACTGGTGTGGTCCTGTGTTTGAGGAGGGGTTCTGGCTCTCGTGGAGGCCGATGTTGCGGGCCGTCCCGATCGCCATGTAGAGACTCGCAAACCTCGGCGGCGGATACAACCCCTTCTGGAAAGTTTTTTTGGATTCCTCGGTGTCGACTAGGTCACAGCCGTACTTCCATGGGGTGGATCCCAGCCTAAACGTTCGAGTGAAAGGAGTTTCGCTCCTTCCACTCACACAATCACACGCAGTGCACGGCGAACGCCTGTGAACGTCACACTCGTACGCACTCCAAGGTGGTCACCGTCCATCTGAAAAGGGAGGGGTGCCTTCGAATGCAAGGTGAAGTCGGTCAGGTCGTGCAGGGATACCGCGTGACGTCCGTGCGGGCCCCGGTCGGGGGTCGATGTGAGCAGTTGAGTCCCATATATGGCGGCCGCCGAGGTCGACATGCTGGTCAGTCCGAGGACATCGAGCGCCGAGTCGAAGGACGCCGTGGGGGACGAGTACAGCGGGCGATTGCCCAGATAAGTGTAGGGAGCGGTGTTGCAGATTATGGAGAGGACGAGATCCTCGACAGGATCTGCACCGGGCCGCTCCAATGTGATCATTCCGTGTCGGCGGTGCGGCTCCTCCAGGAACTGACGCATCACCTGCCGGACATAAAGCGCGTGCGTCGAACGTTTTCCGCGTTCCCGGTGCTGTTCGACCCGGCCGACCACTCCCGCGTCGAATCCGAATCCCGCGTTGAAGGTGAACCAGCGGGCCGGCGCGGCCTCGTCCTCCGAGCCCGGCGTCCCGGCCGCCAGTCCCAGACCGACCGTACGTTCGCTCCGCAGCGCCAGCGCGTCCAGGATCGCGCCGGTCGCCTCGACCGCGTCGTTCGGCAGGCCGAGCGCGCGGGCGAAGACATTGGTCGAGCCGCCGGGGACGACCGCGAGGCGCGGCAGCCGGTCCGGGTCGGGGCCGTGGTGCAGCAGACCGTTCACGACCTCGTTGACCGTGCCGTCCCCGCCGAGCGCCACGACCAGCTCGATGTCGTCGGACTCGGCGGCCCGGCGGCCCAGGTCGCGGGCGTGCCCCCGGTACTCGGTGGTCACGGCCTCCAGCTTCATCTCGCTGGCCAGCGCGTGGATCAGTACGTCGCGGGTGCGGGCGCTCGTAGTGGTTGCTGCCGGATTGACCACGAGGAGTGCGCGCATGACGAGCAGATTACCGGCCGGACGGCCCCCGGTCGTCCCCGGCCGTCCCTGGTTCTCCCCGGCCGGGTGGTGGGCGGCGGCGGGCGGGCACGGGCAGTGGCTACGCTGCTGGGGTGAGCAGCGACAAGAAGCGGCCCCGTCCCGCGAACGCCCCCGAACCGCCCGAATCGACCACGCCCGCCGGATCGGACGGATCGGGTGGATCCGATAGATCCGGCGAATCCGGTGGATCGGACGGTTCGGCGGATCCCGGCCCGCGCCCCGGCCGGCTGACCG
Organism: Streptomyces paludis; assembly: GCF_003344965.1. Taxonomy (NCBI): domain Bacteria; kingdom Bacillati; phylum Actinomycetota; class Actinomycetes; order Kitasatosporales; family Streptomycetaceae; genus Streptomyces; species Streptomyces paludis. Next base: position 5,386,331 of record NZ_CP031194.1, read on the forward strand.
GTGCGGCGGCCGTCTGCGCGGTCGAGGCGCTCGCGCTGGCCGTCTGGGGGGTGTATCTGCTGGTGATGGGGCTGCTCGGGCGGCCCGACAGCCCGCAGCAGGCCGAGATGGGCGGGCTCACACTGATCGCGCTCGGCGTCATCCCGCTGCTGGCCGCGCGCGGGCTGCTGCTGCGCCGGAGCTGGAGCCGGGGGCCCGCGCTGATCACCCAGATCATGGCGCTGCCCGTCGCCTACACCCTGCTGACCTCGACGGGCGGGCTGATCCCGGCCGGTATCGCGCTCGCGGCGCTCGCCGTGACGGGGCTGGTGCTGATCGTCAACCCGACGACCACCGAGGCACTCGGCATCCGGGGGCCGGCGGGCGGAGCGTAACCCCGCCCGCCGCCGTACCGCCGGTGCGCGCTCTTGTGGCGGCTGCTACTCCTCCACCAGCAGCCGCTCGCGCAGCTGCGCGAGGGTGCGGGCCAGCAGCCGGGAGACATGCATCTGGGAGATGCCGACCTCCTGCGCGATCTGGGACTGCGTCATATTGCCGAAGAACCGGAGCAGCAGAATCCGCTTCTCCCGGGGCGGCAGATCCTCCAGCAGCGGCTTGAGGGACTCGCGGTACTCGACGCCCTCCAGCGCCTCGTCCTCCGAGCCGAGCGTGTCCGCCACGGCCGGGGACTCGTCGTCCGTGTCCGGGACGTCCAGCGACAGCGTGGAGTACGCGTTGGCCGACTCCAGCCCCTCCAGCACCTCTTCCTCGGAGATGCCCAGCCGCTCCGCCAGCTCATGGACCGTCGGCGACCGGCCGTGCTGCTGCGACAGCTCGGCCGTGGCCGTCGTCAGGGAGAGCCGCAGTTCCTGGAGGCGGCGCGGCACCCGTACCGCCCAGCCCTTGTCCCGGAAGTGCCGCTTGATCTCCCCGACCACCGTCGGGGTCGCGTACGTCGAGAACTCGACCCCGCGCTCCGGGTCGAACCGGTCCACGGACTTGATCAGACCGATTGTCGCGACCTGGGTCAGATCGTCCAGCGGCTCGCCGCGGTTGCGGAACCGCCGCGCGAGATGCTCGACCAGCGGCAGATGCATCCGCACCAGCTGATTGCGCAGCTCCGCCTTCTCCGGGGAGCCGTCGGGCAGTTTGCCCAGCGCGATGAACATCGCCCGCGCCCCGCTGCGGTCGTGGGGATCGTGCCTGCCGCCGCGCTCGCTGCCGCGTTCGGACGCGGCGGGAGTGCCGCTCGGCGCGTCGCCGGGCGGGCCCTCGGCGCCGGGCGTATCCGTATCGCCCGGCGGGCCGCCCGGCGCGTCCTCGCGCTGAATCCGCTGGTTCTCGTGCTGCTCGCTCATAAGGGCCGCCCGCTCTGACTGCGCCTGCTCCGCCGCGGCCGTCTGGCCGTCACATCCGATCCTCGGGAGGCCGTCCTCCGGGTGGGGACGGGCCTGCTGCTCCGGGATGCCCGCGGGGGAGCGCGCCGGCTCCGCCGGGGCGCCGTGGCCTCCCCGCGGCTCCCGTGGGATGTGTCCTTCGTCCCGCACCGGTCCGTCCCCGTTCGTCACGCCGGCCCGGGTCCCGCGCCGCGCTGTTTGTACAGACTGATGGTGACCGTACGGTCCTCGGCGACCGTCGAGTCGACCTTGCCGGCCAGTGCGGAGAGCACCGTCCAGGCGAAGGTGTCGCGCTCCGGCGCGCGCCCGTCGGTGGTGGGAGCCGAGACGATCACTTCGAGTGAGTCCTCGACAAGGCGGAACACGCAGCTGAGGACGGAGCCGGGCACGGCCTGCTGGAGCAGGATCGCGCAGGCTTCGTCCACCGCGATGCGGAGGTCCTCGATCTCGTCGAGGGTGAAGTCCAAACGCGCCGCGAGACCGGCCGTGGCCGTACGCAGCACGGACAGATAGGCACCCGCAGCGGGCAGCCGGACTTCCACGAAGTCCTGGGTCCCGGGCTCACCTGCGATCTGGGACACCCTCACCTCCAAGGTGGCACAAGCTCTTCAGGGCTCCGGGACGGGAAGTGTCCAGGAGCCTTCGCGGTACGCGTTATTACGTAGCCGGTCTGGACTGGCGACGCTATCGCGATCCATGGTGCCGTGTCGCCGGGACCCCCGATCGGCGATGGTCACTCATGGTAAACATATGACCACGGAGTGTGGCTAGGGGTCTGTGGTGCCCAATTACGAAGAACCGGCGGAGGGTTGACGTACCCAGTCGTCAGACGATCGAACCGTCCACATAGCACCACCGCCAGCTCTCCCCGGGCTCGAAGCTCCGCATCACCGCGTGCCCCGTCTCCTCGAAGTGCCCGGTCGCGTGCCGGTACGGCGACGAGTCGCAGCAGCCGATCTGCCCGCAGACCAGGCACAGCCGCAGCTGTACGGGGTGGCTGCCGACGGCGAGGCACGCGGGACAGGTGTCGCCCCGGGGGGCGGGTTCGGGGCGCGGCAGATCCGCGATGTGGACGCACTCGCTCATGATGACCAGGTTACGACGCATGTGAGGACTGCCGTATGGACGTATTGCCGCTGGTCGCGCTGGTGGCGGGCAGCGCGGCGATCGCCGGGGCCGCTCGCCGGACCCCGGTGGCCGCGCCGCTGCTGCTGGTGGCCGCCGGGCTTGTCGCCGCGTACATCCCGGGCGTGCCGGAGTACGCCCTCGACCCGCACATCGTGCTGCCGTTGGTGCTGCCGCCGCTGCTCTACACGGCGGCGGTGGACAGTTCGTACCTCGATCTGCGGGCGAATATCAGACCGGTGGCGCTGCTGTCGGTGGGCTATGTCCTCTTCGCCACACTCGCCGTCGGCTGGCTCGCGCACCGGCTGGTGTCCGATCTGCCGCTCGCCACCGGGCTGGTGCTCGGCGCGGTCGTCGCGCCGCCGGACGCGGTGGCGGCCACGGCGATCGCCCGGAAGCTCGGGCTGCCGAGCCGGATCACCACGATTCTCCAGGGCGAGTCGCTGCTGAACGACGCGACGGCCATCACCGCGTTCAAGGTGGCGCTGGCGGCGGCGGTCGGCGCGGGCGCGAGCTGGGGCAGCGGCATCGGTGAGTTCGCGCTGGCCTCGGTCGGCGGGGTGGGCGTCGGGCTGCTGCTGATGGTGCCGCTGCACTGGCTGCGGTCGCGGCTGACGGAGGCCCTGCTCCAGAACACGCTCTCGCTGCTCATCCCGTTCGTCGCGTACGCGGCGGCCGAACAGGTCGGCGCCTCCGGGGTGCTGGCCGTCGTGGTGGTCGCGCTCTATCTGGGCCACCGCTCGTGGCAGGTCGACTTCGAGACGCGGCTCCAGGAGGCCGCGGTGTGGAAGATGGTCGCCTTCGTCCTGGAGTCGGCGGTCTTCGCGCTGATCGGGCTGCAACTGCCGGTCGTACTGCGGGGGCTCGGGGAGTACGGGGTCGGGGAGGCGCTCGGGTACGCCGTCGGGATCTTCGTGGCGGTGGTGGTGGTCCGCTTCATCTGGGTCTTCCCGGCGACCTTCGTGCCGCGCGCGCTCTTCCCGCGCCTGCGCGAGCGGGAGCCCGACACCGACTGGACGGCGCCGGTGATCGTCGGCTGGGCCGGGATGCGGGGCGTGGTGTCCATGGCGATCGCGTTCTCGATTCCGCTCACGCTGGACGACGGGAAGCCCTTCCCGGGCCGGAACCTGGTCCTCTTCCTGACCTTCGCCGTGGTGATCGGCACCCTGGTCGTCCAGGGGCTGACGCTGCCGCCGCTGATCCGGCTGCTGAAGCTGCCCGGCCGCGACCGCCAGGCCGACACCCTGGCCGAGGCGCAGGCCCAGAGCGAGGCGTCGGCGGCGGCCGAACGGCGGCTGGACGAGCTGCTGGCCGATGACGCCAACGCGCTGCCCCAGCCGCTGGCCGACCGGCTGCGGACCGTACTGGAACGGCGCCGCAACGCGGTCTGGGAGCGGCTGGGGGCCGTCAACGAGGTGACGGGGGAGTCGGCGGACGAGACGTACCGGCGGCTGTCGCGCGAGATGATCGAGGCCGAGCGCGCGGTCTTCGTGGAGCTGCGGGACCGGCGGCGGATCGACGACGAGATGATGCGGACGCTGCTGCGCAGGCTGGATCTGGAGGAGGCGGCGGTGTACCGGGAGGACGGCTCGGACTGAGCGGGGGCGGTGGCGGACGGGGTCCGTCGCGTACGGCTGCCACGCGCGGGCCGGGCGTGTACCGGTCTGCCGCGTACGGCTGCCACCGCGCCGGTCGGCCGCGTACGGGCTGCCACGCGTCGGTCGGCCGCGTGCGCGCGCTCACGGCCCGTCGGCCGGCTCGGTCGGCTCGGTCGGTTCGGGGGTGCCCGTGATGACGGCGGCGACGGTGGTCCCGGGCGGGAAGGCGCCCTCCGCCGCCAGTGTCGTCAGGCCGTACAGCATCTTGGCGACATAGAGCCGCTCCACGGCCAGCCCGTGCCGCTCCTCGAAGTCCGCCGCGAAGGCGTCCAGCTCGGCCGGGACACGTGCGAACCCACCGAAGTGGAACCGGTCTTCGAGCCTCCACTCACCGGCCGGACCGGCGAACGCGGCGCGTTGGAGGTCCCGTATCCCCGCGTCCAGAAAACCGCCCCGCAGTACGGGAAAGCCCAGCGCGCGCCCGTCCGCCCCCAGCCCGGCGGCCAGTCCTGCCAGGGTTCCTCCGGTGCCGCAGGCGACGGCGACGGTATCGGCGGCGCCGCGCAGCTCCCGGCCGAGTTCGGTGCAGCCATGCACCGCGAGGGCGTTGCTGCCGCCTTCCGGTATGACGTAAACGGAATCCGCTTCGAGGCCCGCGCCGGCCAGCAGCGCGGCCACCTCGGCGGGCTCAGACCGGCGCCGGTAGGCCGTACGGTCCACGAAGAGCAGCCGCATCCCGTCTGCGGCGCACCGGGCGAGCGACGGGTTCAGCGGCCGGGCCGCCAGCTCGTCGCCCCGGACAACCCCGACCGTCGCGAAGCCCAGCAGCCGGCCGGCGGCGGCGGTCGCGCGCAGATGGTTGGAGTACGCGCCGCCGAAGGTCAGCAGGGTGCGCCGGCCCGCCTCGGCCGCCGCGCGCAGATTCGGCGCGAGTTTGCGCCACTTGTTGCCCGCCAGCTCCGGGTGGATCAGATCGTCGCGCTTGAGCAGCAGCCGTACGCCGTGCCGGGCGAAGCGCTCGTCCTCGGCCGGACGCAGCGGCGACGGCAGCCGGGGCCGCAGCGCGGTGAGGTCGCCGGGGCCGGGCGTTCCGTGCGAGGTCATGGCCCCATTGTCGTATCGCCCGGCGGCTTGTCGTATCGCGTGCCGGGGCCACTGATGCCCCGATTCCGGCGATCCATTCCCACTCGTATGAGTAATGGCGCGAGTACGCCAAGTGATGGAACGATTTCCTGGCAGGTCGAACCATGATCGGGAAACGAGGGGGCACACTTCATGTCGGTTGCTGATGAGGTCCGCACGGCACAGATCCCGCCCCAGCAGAGTCTGGGTACGGACGCCGCGCGGAACCTGGCGACCACCACCAAGTCCGCGCCGCAGATGCAGGAGATCACCTCGCGGTGGCTGCTGCGCATGCTGCCATGGGTGCAGGTGCAGGGTGGTACGTACCGGGTGAACCGCCGGCTCAGCTACGCCGTCGGGGACGGGCGTGTCACCTTCGTCCAGACCGCCGACCGCGTCGCTGTCATCCCCGCCGAGCTGGGCGAGCTGCCCGCGCTGCGGGAGTACGGCGACGAGGACGTCCTCGCCGAGCTGGCGCGCCGCTGCGAGCAGCGCGAGTTCGCGGCCGGACAGGTCCTGGCCGCGGCGGGTGACGCGGCGGACGAGGTCTATCTGCTGGCGCACGGCCGGGTCCAGAAGCTGGGCACGGGTCCCTACGGCGACGAGGCGGAGCTGGCGGTCCTCGCCGACGGCTCGTACTTCGGCGAGCAGGCGCTGGTGGACGGGGACGCCACCTGGGGCTTCACGGCCCGCGCCGTCACGGCGTGCACCGTCCTGGTGCTCACCCGGAGGGACGTGCTGAACCTCGCCGAGCGCGAGGACTCGCTCCGCGGCCATCTGGAGTCGTTCGCCTCCGTGCCGGCCCAGCGGACCAACAAGTACGGCGAGGCCGCCATCGACCTCTCCGCGGGCCATGTCGGCGAAGCCGTCGTACCGCACACGTTCGTCGACTACGAGGGCTCGCCGCGCGAGTACGAACTGAGCGTCGCCCAGACCGTGCTGAAGGTCCACAGCCGCGTCGCGGACCTCTACAACCAGCCGATGAACCAGACCGAGCAGCAGTTGCGGCTCACGGTCGAGGCGCTGCGCGAGCGCCAGGAGCACGAGCTGATCAACAACCGCGAGTTCGGGCTCCTCAACAACTGCGACTACGGCCAGCGGCTCCAGCCGCACGACGGCGCGCCGACCCCGGACGACATGGACGAGCTGCTCTCGCGCCGCCGCGGCTCGAAGCTCTTCCTGGCCCACCCGCGCGCCATCGCCGCGTTCGGCCGCGAGTGCACCAAGCGCGGGGTCTACCCGGACAGCGTGGAGATCGGCGGCCACCACGTGCCGGCCTGGCGCGGAGTGCCGATCTTCCCGTCCAACAAGATCCCGGTCTCCGACGCGCGGACGACCTCGATCATCTGCATGCGTACGGGCGAGGCCGAGCAGGGGGTCATCGGGCTCCAGCAGAGCGGTATCCCGGACGAGATCGAGCCGAGCCTGTCGGTCCGCTTCATGGGCATCGACGAGCAGGCGATCATCTCGTACCTGGTGACGGCGTACTACTCGGCGGCCATTCTGGTGCCGGATGCCCTCGGCGTGCTGGAGAACGTGGAAGTGGGCCGCTGGAGCTGACGCCGGCGGGACGACCGGCACGGGTGGGCGTGACAGGGGGCGCGCCCACCCGCGTACCGGCGGATACCCGCACGGGCCGGTACGTGAACCGGCCGGTGCGCGCACTCGCCGCCCGTGCCCCTCGTGTGTGATGTGAGGAAGTGACCGTGCCGTGACTGTGACCAAGACCAGTGCGGACGCGGGCGCCGAGAGCCAGGACGCCGTGGCCCTCCTGGCCCGCGCCCGTACCGCTGTCGAGCCCGAACTCCGCTCCGCCGTCGCGTCGTTGCCCCCGGCGATACGGCGGGTCGCGGCGTACCACTTCGGCTGGGAGCACGCCGACGGCAGCCCGGCGGACGGTGGGGCGGGCAAGGCGATCCGGCCCGCGCTCGTTCTGGCCGCCGCCCGCGCGCTCGGCGGGGACCCGGCCGCCGCCGTACGGCCCGCCGTCGCCGTCGAGCTGGCGCACAACTTCACCCTGCTGCACGACGATGTGATCGACGAGGACCCGACCCGGCGCCACCGCGCCACCGCGTGGACGGTCTTCGGCACCGCCGACGCCATCGTCGCGGGCGACGCCATGATGGCGCTCGCCCTGCGGATCCTCGCCCAGGACCCGCATCCCGCCTCGGCGGCGGCCTCGGCCCGTCTCGCGGACTGTGTCATCGAGCTGTGCGCGGGACAGCAGGCCGACTGCGCCTTCGAGGAGCGCGGCCCGCACGAGGTGACGCTCGACGAGTGCCTCACCATGGCGACGGCCAAGACGGGCGCCCTGCTCGGCACGGCGTGCGCGCTCGGCGCGCTGTACGCGGACGCGGGGGACGAACGGGCCACCGCGCTGGACGCCTTCGGCCGGGAGGCCGGGCTCGCCTTCCAGCTCATCGACGACCTGATCGGCATCTGGGGCGACCCCGACCGTACGGGCAAGCCCGCCGGCGCCGACCTCGCCGCGCACAAGAAGTCGCTGCCCGTGGTCGCGGCGCTGGTCTCGGGCACCCCGGCCGCCGAGGAGCTGGCCGAGCTGTACCGGGGACCGCTGGACGGACCCGAGACCGTACGGCGGGCGGCCGACGCGGTCGAACGGGCCGGCGGGCGCGAGTGGGCCCAGCTCCAGGCCGCCGACCGGATGTCCGCGGCCGTCCAGCAGCTGTCGCGCGCCGTACCCGATCTGGCCGCGGCGGGGGACCTGCTGGCCCTCGCGGAATTCGTCACCCGACGCACCCGCTGACAGCCGTTCGCCGCCCCAACTCTAGGATCACCGAGTCAAGTTGGCGATCCAGGGGAGGGCCGGAACATGGACGACACACGGATCAGGCAGGCGGGGCAGGCCGACCGCGAGACACTGGTGCGGCTGCTCGAAGCCGCCTTCTACGACGACCCGGTGTGCAACTGGGTGTTCCCCGACGACGAGCACCGCCGCAAGGTCAACGGGCTCTTCCTCGGTGTGTTCGCCGATGTCGCGCTCGCCGAGGGCCGGGTGGACCTGCTGGAGGACGGATCGGCCCTGGCGCTCTGGCTCCAGATCCCGGCCGGAGAGCCCGAGGAGGAGGACGAGATCCCCGCCCGGCAGCGGGAGATATCCGACCCGGACAACGAACGCGCCGAGCTGGTGGGCCGGTTGCTGGGCGCGGTACACCCGGTGGACCGGGCGCACGAGTATCTGCTGATGATCGCGGTCTCCCCGGAGCGCCAGGGCCGCGGCCTGGGCCGCGCCCTGATCGAGCCGGTCCTCGCACGCTGCGACCGTGACGGGATCCCGGCGTATCTGGAGGCGAGCAGCGAGCGGAGCAGCCGGCTCTACGAGCGGCTCGGTTTCGCCTTCGCCGAGAAGACGGTGGATCTCCCCGACGGACCGCACATGTGGCCCATGTGGCGTGAGCCGAAGGCGCGTTGAGCGGTCGCGATCACCTGACGTTACGTGACGGTCCCTCATGAAGCCCCGCCCCGCGCTGCGCTGGTTTCGCGCGTACCGCTACAGTCCGCTGCCATGACAGCGGAGTCGACGGATACATGGGCGGGCTGGTACCGGGACCGCCAGGGGGCGGAAGCGATCACCCTCACCGCGGGCGGACGGCAGGTCCGCACCCGGATCAGGGGTGTGGAGTACGCGGGGGGCGATTTCGCCGCGCTGGAGGCGGTGGGTGAGGGCGAGAGCCTGTCGTCCTGCGTCATGGAGTGGGACATCCCGCTGCCCGTCAGCGCGGACGGCGCGGTCGAACAGGCCACGCTCAGCTGCCTGCTCGCCCTGGGCGAGCGGGACGCCGAGGGGCCGGTCGGCCGCGCCGAGCTGAGCCTGACCCTGCACTGCCGGGGCGCGGCGTACGCGTCGGGGATCGCCGGGGGCGGCTTCGAGGAGGCGCTCGGCAGGATCCGGAGCCAGCTGCCGACGGACACGGAGCTGGCGGCGCAGCCGCTGGTGGGAGCGGTCTGACCGGAGCGGTCTGTCCGGAGCGGTGCCCCGGGTGACACGCGATCGTCGCATCGTCAGGATGGCCGTTCCCTCTCGGTGAGGGGGAGCGGCCATTCGCTGTTACGGGGGCGCGGGTTCCGTTCGTGGGCGCGCCTGTCCCGTTCGCGCCTGTGGATTACCGGCCGGACCACTCCTCCACCCAGCCGCCGTCCGCCGCGGGGTTGTCGTCGTACAGCACGAACTCCTCCCGTACGTCGACCGGTTGGAAGCCCGCGCGGGTGAGCGCGTCGAGCAGCGCCTCCAGCCGTACGCGCGCCTCGGGCCGGCCGAGGCCCCGTAACCGCTGGGTCACCGCGCGCTCCTGCGCGCCGCCCGGCAGCACCCGGCGGGCGTCACGGGAGAGATGCGCGGTGTGCCGCTCGACCACGGCCGTCAGCCGGCCTGCGTGGTACGGGATCGGCAGCCGCAGTGTGACGCGGTGCTCGAAGCGGCAGTACGCGGGGAGCGCGGCGGCCTCGGCGTCGTTCCGGGGCACGCCCTCGTTCCAGGGCGCCGCCGCGAGCCTGGTCCGTACGACCGTGAAGCCGGCCTCCGCCAGACTCCGTACACACCGCTCGGTGGCGTGCCGCTGCTCGTCCAGGCTGCCCGAGCCGCACAGCGTGAGCGTCGGCCGGGACGGGGTGCGCCCGCGGTCCAGGACGACATGGGTCAGCCGCAGGCCGTGCGCGGCGGCCCAGTCGGCGAGCGCGCCGGCGCGGTCTGCGCGGTCTGCGTGGTGCGCGCGCTCGGCGCGCTCGGCGCGGCCTCGGCGGTCGGTCCGTACGGTCAGATGAGTTTCGAAATCGCCCTCGATGGTGCGGCTGAGATCGGGCCGGGGCGAGGCGCCGGTCTCCGCACGGAAGTCCACCGATCGACGTTACCAAGGCGGGAGCGCTCCCGTGCGTGCCTTGCTTACCACTTGTCCCGGTGGCTTGGGGCCGGTGATGAGTAAGAGACGCCCCATAACCGTATGAGCGGGTAGACAGCTTAAGGAGCGATTGAGATGGCCCACCGCATGACCGTGCCCGGTCTGTTCCCGCCGCCGGACTACGCGCACACCGCGGTCGTCGAGACGGGCCGGCGTCTGGCCTTCCTGGCCGGGTCCGTACCGCTCGACCAGGACGGCAAACTCGTGGGCCCCGACGACTTCGTGGCCCAGACCGAACAGGTGCTGGCCAATCTGGAGAGCGCGCTGGCGGCCGTGGGCTGCGGGCCGGGCGATGTGGTGGCGACGACGGTGTCGGTCGCGACGAGCGATCCGGCGGACCTCAGCCGGGTCTGGGAGGTGGTGCGCGCGGGCGGGCTGCGCACCGGGCCGCACACGTCGACGCTGCTGGGGGTCGCCTGCCTGGGCTACACCGGGCAGTTGGTGGAGATCACGGCGGTGGCGGAGGTCCCTCCGGAGCTGTGATCGGTGGGCTGTGAGTGGTGAGCGCTGAGTTGTGAGCTGTGAACTGTGAGCTGTGAGTTGTGCGGGCCGGGTCCGGTGATCGGGAGCGTAAGGAGTGTGCGGGACACATGCCGAAACGACCGAGTGACAGCACAAGTACGGCGGGCACGACGGGTGGCGGAGGCGGCGGTGGTGGCGGCGCCGGCGGCGGTGGTGCCGGTGGCGGGGGCCGTGGTGAGCGGGGCGCCCGGGTCGCGGTGCTCTCCGATATCCACGGCGTCCTGCCGGCCCTGGAGGCGGTGCTCGCCGAGCCGGACGTCGCCGCGGCGGACCGGATCCTGGTCACCGGCGACATCGCGGCCGGCCCCCAGCCCGTCGAGGTGCTCGACCGGCTGGCGCGGCTGGGGGAGCGGGCCGTCCTGCTCGGCGGCAACGCCGACCGGGAACTCGTCGAGCTGCGCCGGGGCGGTGTCGCGTCGGTCCCCGGCGGGATAGGCGCCTGGGCGGCCGGCCAACTGCGCGAGGACCAGGTGGCCCTGCTGGCCGGGCTGCCGCCCACCCGCTATCTGCGGGTCGCGGGCCTGGGCCAGGTCCTCTTCTGCCACGCGACCCCGCGGGACGACGAGGAGATCGTCGTGGTCGACTCCCGGCTGGCCCGCTGGTCCGAGGTCTTCGCGGGGCTGGGCGAGGACATCCGTACGGTCGTCTGCGGCCACACGCACATGCCGTTCGTACGGCTCGCCCACGGCCGCCAGGTCGTCAACCCGGGCAGCGTGGGCATGCCGTACGGCCGTCCCGGCGCCCACTGGGCGCTGCTCGGCCCCGGGGTCGAACTGCGGGTCACCCGCTTCGACATCGACGCCGCGATCACCGGACTGACGGAGTCCTGCGGTTACGGGGACATCGCGGAGTGGGCGGACTACTTCCTGCGCGCCCGGGCGAGCGACGCGGACGCGTTGGAGGCGTTCGCGCCGAAGGACGGGCGGCGTACGGCGGCGGTCGGCTGAGCGGGCGTTGTCAGTGCCGTCTGAGAGAGTGAGTGTCCGGCCGGGGGACCGGCGGGGGACGGGGAGCCGGACGCCTGGGCGGCGGCGGGCGAGGAGAGGGAGCGGGCGGTCGTACTGGCCGCGCCGGCCGGACCGGTGGCGGAGTTTCTGCTGCACATATCCGGCGAGCGGGCGTGGTCCGGTGGAGAGACACCCCGTTCACGGAGGACTGACGCGGGAGCGCGGCGCCTTGGTCGGGCGCGTCTCGGCCGGGGCTGTCCCGGTCGGGTCTGCCCCGGCGGGCTCTGGCGCCGGCGAGCTGCGCGCGTAGGCGGCCGTGGGCAGGCGCGTCGCGAGCAGCGCGCCCACGACGGCGACCGCCGCGAGCACGGTCAGCGCCGGCCCCAGCGAGGTGCGGACGGCACCGTCCGCGCCGGTCAGCATGGTCGCGGCGGCGATGCCCAGGACGGGGCCGACGTTCATCGCGGTCTGCTGGAGCCCGCCCGCGACCCCGGCGGCATCGGCGGGCGCGTCGCGGACGACGACGGTGGTGGCGGTGACCATCACCGTGCTGAATCCGGCGCCCAGGACGAGAAAGCAGCCGCCGATCACGGGCGCCGTCGACGCGGTGTCGAGCCGTGACAGCAGAAAGGTGCCGGCCGCGACGAGCGCCATCCCGGGCACGGCCGTACGGCGCGGACCGTACCGGCGCAGGGCCATGGCGGCGAGCGGCGCCCCGGCGACCATCATCACGGCGAGCGGCAGCGCCCGCAGACCGCTCTGGAGCGGGTCCAGAGCCAGCACGTCCTGGAGGAAGTACGTGGCGAGGAACAGCGCCCCGAAGAGCGCGGCGGTCGCGCTCACCAGCACGCCCAGCGCCGAGGTGACGGTGGCCGAGCGGAACACGGCGGGCGGGATCAACGGGTCGGCGGCGGCCCGCTCGTGCCGGACGAACACGGCGGTGGCGATGGCCGCGACGGCGAGCCCCAGTGCCACCACCGCGGTCGGCCCGCCCTCCGGCAGTGCGACGAGCGTGTGTACGAGAGCGACGAGGGCCAGCGCGAGCAGCCCCGCGCCGGGCAGATCGAGCCGTACGGTACGGTCCGCGCCGCGCGGGGGCGCCGGGGCCGGGATCCGTACGACGAGCGCCAGCACCCCGATGACCAGGGCCGGTCCGACGCCCAGGAAGAACACGGCCCGCCAGCCCAGCCGGTCGGTCAGCGCCCCGCCCACCAACGGACCCGCGGCGGCGGCGAGCCCGATCGCGCTCGTTCTGAGCGCGATCGGCAGGGCGAGCCGGTCGCTCGGATACGCGGCGCGCAGCATTCCGAGCGTGGCCGGTTGCAGCAGCGCGCCGAACACCCCCTGCACCACCCGCAGGGCGATCACCCAGCCGACGCCGGACGCGAGTCCGATGCCGGCCGAGGCGGTGGCGAAGCCCAGGATCCCGAGGGCGAAGACGCGCCGGTGGCCGTACCGGTCACCGAGCCGTCCCGAGAAGACGAGCAGGCTCGCCACGGCGATCAGATATCCCGTGCTGGTCCACTGTGCCTGGGCGAACGACGCGCCGAGTTCCCGCCGCATGGCCGGCTGCGCCACCGTCAGCACGGTCCCGTCCAGCGCGACGAGGGCGGCCCCGGTGACGCTCATGGCGAGCGTGAGCCGCCGGTGGCCTTCGGCGCGCGTCCATGCAGCTCCGGTCGGAGCGGCTCCGGCGGCGCGCATCAGTGTTCCGGTCCCAGGTGCGCGTCCAGCGCGGCCCGCAGCAGCGGTTCGACGTCGTCGGCGCCCGTCGCCAGCCCGAGGCTGCCCCATGCCCAGAGCTGGGCGATCCCGTGCAGATTCGCCCACAGAACGCCCGCCACCACGGCGGGGTCCGCCCCGTCCCGTACCCCCGCTCGCCCGACCAGGTCGGCCAGGACGGCGAAGAGCGGAAGGCTGGTCTCGCGCAGCCCGAGCCGGCCGCTGCTCTCCAGCAGGTCGTGCCGGAACATCAGCTCGTACATCCCGGGCCGCTCCCGGGCGAAGTCCAGATACACCCGCCCCAGCACCCCCAACCGCCCCCGCGCCGAGCCCGGTACGGCGGCCAGGGCCTCGCGCACCCGCTCGCCCAGGTCGAGGAAGCCCTGCTGGGCGATGGCGGACAGCAGCTCCAGATGGGTCGGGAAGTGCCGCCGCGGCGCGCCGTGCGACACCCCCGCGTGCCGGGCGATGGCCCGCAAGGACAGCGCCTGCACCCCCTGCCCCGCCACCAGTTCGACGCCCGCCCGCACCAGACGGACCCTCAGGTCGCCGTCCTGCGCGCTGTCCCGCTCACTCTCACTCGTAGAACGCATAGACAGTGTCTACCAGAGGGCGTAGACACTGTCTACGGGCGCCCGTGATCCACCGCGGGCGGCAAGATCGGGTCCGTATACTCGCTGGCCTGTCCGGCCGCGGGGACCGGACGACGGGAGGGGCGCGACATGCCGGGTGCAACCGGGCCGATCCGGTCGGGGCTGGCGCTGGCCGCCGGCCGCTACCTGCTGGAGGAACAGATCGGGCAGGGCGGCATGGCGGCCGTGTTCAAGGCGCACGACACCGCGCTGAACCGCACGGTCGCCGTCAAGACCATGCTGGCCGCCCTCGCCCACGACGAGGGGCTGCGCGCCCGGTTCCGGCGCGAGGCCCAGTCGGCGGCCCGGCTCAGCCATCCCTCCGTGGTCGCGGTGCACGACACCGGCGAGGAGCGTTTCGAGGACGGGGTGCGGATCCCGTACCTGGTCATGGAGTTCGTACGCGGCGGCACACTGGGCGAGCTGCTCGCCCGCGACGCGGCGCCCGGCCGGGGGCTGCCGCCGGACCGGGCCCTCGCCCTGTCGGCGGAGGTGCTCGCCGCGCTGACGGCCAGTCACGCCGCCGGCGTCGTACACCGCGACATCAAGCCCTCCAACGTCGTGGTGACGGCCGACGGGCGGGTCAAGGTGATGGACTTCGGGATCGCCCGGATCCTGGACGTAGCGGAACAGGGCTCCCCGCGCACGGCCCTGACCGCCGTCGGCGACCTCCTCGGCACTCCGTACTACATGGCACCGGAACAGTTCGACGGCCGCGGCAGGGTCGTCGACGGCCGAGCCGATCTGTACGCGGTGGGGGTCATGCTGTTCCAGCTGATCAGCGGCCGACTGCCGTTCGAGGGCGACTCCGGCTTCTCCCTCGGATATCTCCATGTCACCGTCACGGCGCCGACGCTGGCGTCGGTGGGCTGCCGGGTGCCGGACCCGATCGAGGAACTGGTCGCCCGCGCGCTGGAGAAGCGGCCCGAGGACCGGTTCCGGGACGCCCACGAGATGCGCGCGTACATCGAGCACGTACGCGAAAGCGCCAACGCCCCCGCACCCGCGCCCGATCCGTACGTTCCCCCCACCCCACCACCCCCCACCACCAGCCCAATCCCACCCCAGGCCCCCACCCCCATACCCGCCCCGGCCGCCCCGGTGGATCCGGCGCGGGAGCGGGCGGACAACCGGCTACGAGCACGCCGCCTGCGCCACGCCTACGGCCTGCTGATCCCCGCCTTCCTGCTCCAGGCCGCGACAAGGAGCTTCGCCGTCCTGCCACTGGCCTTCGCGGTCTGGGGCCTCTGGGCGGCAGCCGTCGGCGGCACATCCCGACTCGGCCAGCAACGCGGCGCGACGCTCGGCTTCTTCCAGGCGACGGCCTTCATCCCGCTCCTGGGCCACCTGTTGCTCATCCTGGTGTCCCTCACCCGCTTGAGCGGCTCATAAGGACAGGCTGCCGGGCGCCCCGTGTTCGTACGTGCCGCCTCCCTTGTACTCCGCCATCGCCAGACCGGCGCCGGATGGGACTGAGTTCACTGCTGGCGTACTGTCCTTCGCGCCGTCACGCCCACCCACCAGGTCATCGCCGCGCCCACGGCGAGCGGCCACAGCAGTCCTGGCGCGTCCGGCGCTGTTCCGCGTGCCGGTCCGTCCACGGCTGCCAGGCACACCAGAGCCACCAGTGGTCCGCGTACCTGCCACAGCAGGGCGCCGAGCGGGCCGGTGTCGCCCATCGGTGTGAGGGAGCCGATCATCAGATGTGCCGGTACGGGGCCCCGGTAGGCGCTGACCAATGCGGCA
Source organism: Streptomyces paludis (assembly GCF_003344965.1). Lineage (NCBI taxonomy): Bacteria > Bacillati > Actinomycetota > Actinomycetes > Kitasatosporales > Streptomycetaceae > Streptomyces > Streptomyces paludis. The sequence continues at coordinate 5,402,037 of NZ_CP031194.1, forward strand.
CCGACGAGTGCGGGCACCAGCACGGGAAGCAGCAGGAGACTGTCCGCCCACCATCCGGCCGCCCGGGCCACCGCCCCGCCGAGCGTGAACAGTGCCATGAGCGATGCCGCGGGAACCAGCCCGTGGCGCCGGGCCAACTGGGCGGCGGACCATGGCATGTGCGCGGCACGCCGGATGTCATCGGTCTCGATCCGCGCGGGCTCCACCAGTTGGGCCGCGGCCAGATACGCGGCCGGCAGTGCCATGAGCGTGACCGGGGTTGGCGCGCTGTCGAGGCACAGCAGTGCCACCGTCGCCGCCGCCCAGACGACGGTCCACACCAGCCTTCCCGGAGCCCGCAGCAGCGCGGTCGCGTCCCGCCACGGAACGACGAGCCACGACCGGCCCGGGAACGGAAGCCGGACCGTACGCCGAGCCGCGCGGCGGCGGGTGGTCCGGACCGCCGCGCGAGCCTGGCGCAGGTCGAGCGAGTACAAGGACGCCTGCACACGCATCGCGGTACCGGCCTGCGTCCGCAGCACCTGCGCCGGCATATGCGCCACGGCGTCGACCGCGTACCTGCCCACCACGATCAGCGACAGAGCGGTCAGCACAACCCCGGCCCCGGCGACGAACACTCCCGAGTCACCCGCCGCACTCCTCAGCGGTAGCGCGGCCCAGCCCCACGGCCCCGACCAGGGCACCACGATGTCCGCGAACCACGGGCCGTACGCCAGCGAGACACCTGCCGCGGCCCACAGCACCGCGACGCCCGCTCGTGCCGCCGCGAGGATCCGGGACCGGTGAGCGTGGGCAGTGCCGCTGTGGCGCTGGACCAGTGCGGCCAGGGCCGTACCCGCGAATCCGGCCGCCCCACCGCCCACTGCCCCGGCACCGGTCATGCCCCACCAGCTGCCGGCGCCCAGCGCGGAGAACAGGAAGCCGGCGACCGCGCCCACCCCCACGGCGATCGACGAGGCCGTCACGGCTGACGCGATGAACCGGGGCAGCAGCAGCGCCCGCCGCAGGACTGGCTGGGGGATCAGCCACGTCACCGCGGCCTGCTCCAGCAGCGCGGGCCCTCGCCAGCCGCCTCGCGCGGCCAGGAGCAGTACGACGCCCGCGAACACGGCGGGGACCAGTGTCGGCAGCGCCGACAGGACACGCTCGGCCACGGCCCCTTCGAGCCGCCCGTCGGTTCCGGCCCGCGCCACTGCCAGCAGCAGGGGAACACCCCAGATGGCGAAGAGCAGCACCGTGCAGTACAGCGTGTACGCGAGGCTCCGGCGACGTTCATCACGCTTGGCCGCCCGCACGACGCGCAGCCGGGCCAACACCTCGGCGGTATTGCGCGCGACAGCGTCGCCGGGTACGTCCGCCGCCAAGCGCGCGTGAGGCTCATCCACCGTTCGCACGTTCAACCCGCTCCGGGACCAGCAGTCCCTCGCCGGAGACGGTGTACGCCGTGTCAGCCGCCGCGGCGGCCAATGTCCGGTCATGCGTGGCGAGCAGAACCGCGGTGCCCTCCGCCTTCGCGGCCCGCAGGCGTTCAGCGAGCCGCCGTCGGCCGTCCGCGTCGATGCGCTGCTCCGGCTCGTCCAGGATCAGTAGTGCGCAAGGGCGGATGAACGCCTGCGCCAACGCCATCAGTTGGGTCTGCCCGGAAGAGAGCTGATGAGGAAACGCCTCCGCGCGCCCGTCAAGCCGATGCTCGGCGAGGACTTCGTCGACCGTCTCGGCGGCGGCCGCGCCCAGGCCGTGGGCGAGGGCGACGAGCATGAGGTGCTCGCGGACACTGAGATCCGGGTAGGCCACCCCGCTGTCCAGGACGACGGCGACCTTGCCGCGCAGGGTGACGTCGTCCTCGGAGGCGGTGCTGCCCAAGACGCTGACCGTTCCCTCCTTCGGCGTCTCCCGCCCAGCGGCGAGCCGCAGCAGAGTGGACTTGCCCGAGCCGTTCTCACCGAGCAGGGTGACGCACTCGCCCGCCGCGACGGACAGGTCCACCCTGTTGAGGATGACCCTGTCGTCGTACCCGTGACGGACGCCCGTCATCTGCAACACGACGCTCATCGCGCCGCGTCCGCCGTACCGGAAAGCGCGTCCGGGTACATCAGGTCGCAGATCTCTGCCAGTAAGTCGTCGTACGCATTGCTGACGGCATTGGTCATGAGTGGTCATTCCCCCCGTTGGAGAAAGAAGACCGCACCCGGGCCGTCATGGACGCCGTGATCGGCGGCCCGCGGACCGGGTGCGGACAGGTAGGCGATGCGACCCGCGTAAGGGCAGGTCAAACGGCCTAGCCATGGGTCAGGCCTTCTTCGTCTCCCAGAAGATCTTGTCGATCTGGGCGATGTAGTCCAGAGCCTTCTGGCCCGTGGCCGGGTCCTTCGAGCCCTTGGCCGTGGAGAGGGCCTTCAGGGTGTCGTTGACCAGCTGGTGCAGCTCCGGGTACTTCTCGAAGTGCGGCGGCTTGAAGTAGTCGCTCCAGAGCACCGAGACATGGTGCTTGGCCAGTTCGGCGCGCTGCTCCTTGATGACCGTCGCGCGCGCCTGGAAGTGCGCGTCGTCGTTGCCCTGCATCTTCTCCTGGACGGCCTTGACCGACTCGGCCTCGATGCGGGCCTGGGCCGGGTCGTACACGCCGCAGGGGAGGTCGCAGTGGGCGCTGACCTTCACCTTGGGGGCAAACAGGCGGGAAAGCATGGAGCTGTCCTTCCTCGTGATCGTCTTCTCAGGTGGGACATTACTCCGTGAGAAGAGGTATTTCGCAGGTGCCCCTGGGGCTTAGGACGAAAGTCCCGGGCGGGGACGGGACCCGGGTCGCACCGTACGGTGGGAGCGGAGGTGGCCGATGACGACGGAGGACGGGCGGGAGCCGGGAGGGCGCTGGGGGATCGCCGAGGTGAGCGGTCCCTCCATGTATCCCACGCTCAAACACGGGGACCAGCTGCTCGTGCGCTACAGCGCCCCGGTACGTCCGGGGGATGTCGCTGTGCTGCGCCATCCCTTGCAGCAGGATCTGCTCATCGTCAAGCGGCTGATCGAGCGACGCGGCGACGGCTGGTGGGTGCTCGGTGACAATCCGGGCGCCGAGGGGGACAGCCGGGTGTTCGGGGCCGTTCCGGAGGAGTTGCTGCTCGCCCGGGTCAGGGCGCGCTACCGGCCGCTGGGCGATCAGCGCTCGGCGCGTGCGGTGGCCTCCTGGCTGGTGTCGGCGGTGCGTCCGGTGGCGGCGGTGCGTTCGGTCTCCAGGCGTTTGCGGGCGCGGTAGGCGGCGACGTTGGCGCGGGTCGCGCAGCGGTCCGAGCAGTAGCGGCGCGACCGGTTGGTGGAGGTGTCCAGATACGCGTTGCGGCACGGCGCCGCCTGGCACAGGCCGAGCCGGTCCACCCCGTACTCCGTCAGATGGAACGCCAGCCCCATCGCCGCCGTCGCCGCGTACCCCGCGGTCGCGTTGGACGGGTGCTCCGCGAGGTGCATGTGCCAGCGCGGCCGGCCCTCGGCGTCGAGGAACTCGTGCCCGGAGATCTGCGGGCTGACGGGGAACTCCAGCAGCAGTGAGTTCAGCATGTCCACCGCCCGTACGGCTTCCCCCGCGTCCGCGGCGGTGAAGACCGCGCGCAGCCGCGTCCGTACGGACCGGAAGCGGGTGACATCCGCGTCGGTGGCGCGCCGGGCCGCCACGGAGTCGGGGCCGAAGAGCGCGCGGACGGTCTCGACCGAGGTCAGGGTGTCCGTGCCGCGGGCCGGTTCCTCGGTGTTGACCAGCCGGACGGCATAGTCCGAGTAAGAGGCCAGTTCCACTTGTAGTCCTTACGGGAGCGGGCTAGGGTCGGTTGCGCGGCAGTAATGGGTCGTGCCGCTTCCAGGGTATTACGTGGGAGGTTCTCGTGACGGATGCGCGTACGGAAACGGACACGCGGACGGGTGTGGGTGCGGGTGTGGGTTCGGGGGGCGGTGCTGGGTTCGGTGACGACTGGGGTGCCTGGCAGGAGAGCTGGGATCGCCAGCAGGAGTGGTACCTCCCCGACCGCGAGGAACGGTTCCGCGTCATGCTCGACATGGTCGAGGCCCTGGTCGGCCCCGAACCGCGCGTGCTCGATCTCGCCTGCGGTACGGGAAGTATCACGGCCCGGCTGCTCCACCGGTTCCCCCGCGCCGTCAGCACCGGCGTCGACCTCGATCCCGCGCTCCTCGCCATCGCCCGCGGCTCCTTCGCCGGCGACGACCGCGTCACCTTCGTCACCGCCGACCTGACCGACCCGCGCTGGCCGGAGCTGCTCCCGTACGGCCACTACGACGCCGTGCTCACCGCCACCGCCCTGCACTGGCTGCCGGAGAAGCCGCTGATCGCGCTGTACGGCGGGCTCGGCCCGCTCGTGCGGGACGGGGGCGTGTTCCTCAACGCCGACCACATGCGCGACGCCGGCACTCCGCGGATCAACGCGGCGGAGCGCGCCCACCGCCTCGCCGCCATGGAGCGGGCGAAGGCCGCCGGCGCGGTCGACTGGGAGTCGTGGTGGCAGCTGGTCGCCGCGGACCCGGTGCTCGCCGGGCCGGCCGCCGAGCGGTTCCGGATCTACGGCGAGCACGTCGAGGGCGACACGTTCCCGGTGGAGTGGCACGCGCGCCAGCTGCGCGCGGCGGGCTTCGCGGAGGCTCGGGCCGTCTGGTCGTCGCCGTCCGATTCGCTCGTTCTCGCGCTCAAGTAGGTCGGGCTCACGCACCACATGCGCGGGTAGGGGGCGGTGCGTCTCCGCGTACCGCCCCCTGGCCCGTCCTGTTACAGCACCTTCGACAGGAATGACTTCGTACGGTCGTGCTGCGGGTTCGTCAGGACCTCGCGCGGATGCCCCGACTCCACGACCACCCCGTCGTCCATGAAGACCAGCGCGTCGCCGACCTCCCTGGCGAACCCCATCTCATGGGTGACGACGATCATCGTCATGCCGTCCTCGGCGAGCCCGCGCATCACGTCCAGCACATCGCCCACCAGCTCCGGGTCGAGCGCCGATGTCGGCTCGTCGAAGAGCATCAGCTTCGGCTCCATCGCCAGCGCGCGGGCGATCGCCACCCGCTGCTGCTGGCCGCCGGAGAGCTGCGAGGGGTAGTTCCCCGCCTTGTCGGCCAGCCCCACCCGGTCCAGCAGCTTCTCGGCGCGGGCCCGGGCCACGGCCCGTGCCTCGCCGCGTACCTGTACGGGCGCCTCCATGACGTTCTCGATCGCCGTCATGTGCGGGAAGAGGTTGAAGCGCTGGAAGACCATGCCGATGTCCCGGCGCTTCCTGGCGACCTCGCTGTCCTTCAGCTCGTACAGCTTGTCGCCCCGCTGGCGGTAGCCGACCAGCTCGCCGTCGACCGAGAGCCGGCCGGCGTTGACCTTCTCCAGGTGGTTGATGCACCGCAGGAAGGTCGACTTGCCCGAGCCGGACGGGCCGACCAGGCAGAAGACCTCGCGCGGCGCCACCTCCAGATCGATGCCCTTGAGGATGTGGGCGGCGCCGAAGGACTTGTGGACGCCCTCGGCCTTCACCATCGGGGTACCGGTCGTGGTCATGCCAGTCCTCCCTTGGGCCGGCCGAAGGACAGCACCGTGGCCCGGACGCGCTGGAACGGGGTCTGCGGCAGGCTGCGGCTGGAGCCGCGCGCGTAATACCGCTCCAGGTAGTACTGGCCGACGCTCAGGACCGAGGTCAGGACCAGATACCAGGCGGCGGCGAGGAACAGCATCTCCACCGGGGAGCCGGACGCCTGCCCGATATCTTGCGCGTATCTCAGCAGTTCATAGAACTGTACGGTCGCCACCAGCGAGGTCGTCTTCAGCATGTTGATGACCTCGTTGCCGGTCGGCGGCACGATCACCCGCATGGCCTGCGGGATCACCACCCGGCGCAGGGTCTTGCCCTGGCTCATGCCCAGCGCGTGCGACGCCTCCGTCTGGCCCTCGTCGACCGAGAGCAGCCCGGCCCGGCAGATTTCGGCCATATACGCGGCCTCGTTCAGGCCGAGGCCCAGCAGCGCCGTCAGGAACGGCGTCATGAAGCTGGACCAGTAGTCCTTGTAGATCGGCCCGAGGTTGATGTACTCGAAGACCAGCCCCAGGTTGAACCAGACCATCAGCTGGACCAGCACCGGGGTGCCGCGGAAGAACCAGATGTAGAACCACGAGATCGAGGAGACCACCGGGTTCTTCGACAGCCGCATCACCGCGAGGACGATGCCGCCGACCACACCGATCAGCATGGACAGAAGCGTGAGCAGCATGGTCTGCCCGACGCCCTTGAGGATCCGGTCGTCGAAGAAGTACTCGGGGATGGCGCCCCAGTTGATCTTGCCCTGCGCGAAGGCGTACACGATGGCGACGAACAGCCCGATCACGACGACCGCGGACACATACCGCCCGTAGTGCCGTACGGGGACGGCCCTGATCGCCTCCGGCATGACCGACGCGGCCTTCAGGAGCCCGGGGCCGGACGCGGGACCGGACCCGGCGCCGGACGCGGGACCGGACCCGGACCCGGACTCGGTGCCGGGGACGGCGTCCGCTACCGCCCCGGTCCCGTCGCCGTCCTGCGGTTCGTCCGGCTTGTTGATCTCGACAGTCACGAAGTTTGCCTCTCAGCCCTCAACCCTCAGCCCGTACGCGGATCACGAGCCGCCGTTGAGCTTGGCCTCCGTGACCGCGCCGTCCGCCACGCCCCACTTCGTCATGACCTTGCCGTACTCGCCGTTCTTGATGATCTCGTTCATGGCGGTCAGCAGCGTCGGCGTCAGCGGGTTGTTCTTCGCCAGGGCGATCCCGTACGGGGCGGCCTCGACCTGCTCGCCGACCACCTGGAAGTCCTTGCCGCCGCCCGAGGTCTTCACCGCGTACGCCGTCACCGGGAAGTCGGAGGCGCCGACGACGGCACCGCCGCTGCGCAGCCGGGTCTGGGCCTGCTGGTCGTTGTCGAACGCCTCGATGGAGATCTTCTGCTTGCCGTCCGCCACGCACTTGGCGCTCTCGGCCTTGGCCAGGTCGTCCGAGACGGTGGCGCGCTGCACGACCATCTTCTTGCCGCAGAGGTCGGACCACTTCGAGATCCCGTTGTCCGCGCCCTTCTTGGTGTAGAGGGAGACGCCCGCGGTGAAGTAGTCGACGAAGTCGACGCCCTCGCCGACCTTCTTGCCGGTGTCGCCGTCCACGCCGTTCTGGCGGTCCTTGGTGTCCGTCATGGCCGACATGACCAGGTCGTACCGCTTGGCGCGCAGACCGGTGACCAGGGTGTCGAAGGTGCCGTTCTCGAACTCGAACTTCACACCGAGCTGCTTGCCGAGCGCGTCGGCGAGGTCCGGGTCGATACCGACCGTCTTGCCGGACGTGTCCTTGAACTCCACCGGCGGGTACGCGATGTCCGAGCCGACCTTGATGACCCCGGCGTCCTGGATGGCCTTGGGGAGCTGGTCGAAGAGGGGAGCCTTGGACTCCGAGGAGGAGGACGATGAAGACGACGGCGACGAGTCCGTGCTCTTGGTCTGGTCGCCACAGGCGGTCAGCAGCAGGGCGCCGGCGACCGCGATCGTGCCGACGGCGGCCATCCGGGACTTCGCGGCGGTCGTGCGACAGCTGGTGCGTGCGGTCATGGTCTGGGTCCTCCGGCGGGGATAGCGGGCTGCCATGTGGCCTGCGCGCGTCTTCAGGTGGCCGAGCACGCGTCTTCGAGTGTCGCGACCGAATGTGATTACGGCATCCTGCCATTTGGACTGGCCGCCTCAGGGGCCCAGGCATGTCAAAATCGGGTAACGGGTGACCCCCGCACCCCACTGTGGCGGTATATCCAGCCGGACCATCTATGGGAATGCCTCATTCCGGCCGGAGAATCTCCGGTCCGTCCCGCCTCGACGGTGAGATTCATGCGGTTGGCCGGATCTGCCCCATTGATCGGCTATGAGTCATGTCACCGGGGGCCATGGACTCGTGAACGGCGTGGTCCGTCCGGTATGAAGGACGATTACACCCCTCATCCGGGGCCCCGGGCGCGTGTGCGGCGCGCCCGCGCGTACGTATAGACCTCCGGCAGGACGGGCGATCCCGGCGCCGCCGACGACGCGGAGCGCGTACGTGGTGGCCACCCGTGGTGGCCCGCCCACCCCCTCCTCGACCAGGAGCGGACACCCTCAACCGATGAAGAATAAAGGGGTTATCTACATGGCAGCGGAGATCGTCAATCCTCGTAGCGACAGCGCGAGCGGTACGGACGAGCCCTTCGACCCGGCCTTCGCGCTGCACCGCGGCGGGAAGATGGCCATCCAGGCCACCGTGCCGGTCCGGGACAAGGACGACCTGTCCCTCGCGTACACCCCCGGCGTGGCCAAGGTGTGCAGCGCGATCGCGGAGCGGCCCGAGCTGGTCCACGACTACACCTGGAAGTCGCAGGTCGTCGCCGTCGTGACGGACGGCACAGCGGTGCTCGGGCTCGGTGACATCGGCCCCGAGGCGTCCCTGCCCGTGATGGAGGGCAAAGCGATCCTCTTCAAGCAGTTCGGCGGGGTCGACGCCGTGCCGCTGGCGCTCGCCACCACCGACACGGACGAGATCATCGAGACCGTCGTGCGGCTCGCGCCCTCCTTCGGCGGGGTCAATCTGGAGGACATCTCGGCGCCGCGCTGCTTCGAGATCGAGCGGCGGCTCCAGGAGCGGCTCGACATCCCGGTCTTCCACGACGACCAGCACGGCACGGCGGTGGTCACCCTCGCCGCCCTGCGCAACGCGGCGAAGCTGACCGGCCGCCCGCTCGGCGAGCTGCGCGCGGTGATCTCGGGCGCGGGCGCGGCCGGGATCGCCATCGCCAAGTTCCTGCTCGCGGCCGGAGTCGGCGATGTGGCCGTGGCCGACCGCAAGGGCATCGTCAGCACCGACCGCGACGACCTGACGGACGTCAAGCGCGAGCTGGCGAAGATCACCAACCGCGCCGGGCTCTCCGGCTCGCTGGAGTCCGCGCTCTCCGGCGCCGACGTGTTCATCGGCGTCTCCGGCGGTACGGTCCCGGAGCCGGCGGTCGCGTCGATGGCGCCGGGGGCGTTCGTCTTCGCGATGGCCAACCCGACGCCGGAGGTGCACCCCGACATCGCGCACCGCTACGCGTCGGTGGTGGCGACCGGGCGGTCCGACTACCCGAACCAGATCAACAACGTGCTCGCCTTCCCCGGCATCTTCGCGGGCGCGCTCCAGGTGCGGGCCTCGCGGATCACCGAGGGGATGAAGATCGCCGCGGCGAACGCGCTGGCCGATGTGGTCGGGGACGCCCTGGCGGCCGACTACGTCATCCCGTCGCCGTTCGATGAACGGGTCGCCCCGGCGGTCACCGCGGCGGTCGCGGCGGCGGCGCGGGCCGAGGGCGTCGCGCGGCGCTGACGCAGCACCGCGGGACAGGGAACGGGGGGTGGGCCGTCCTGCGGCCCACCCCCCGCTCGCCTCCGTACGCCGGTCCGCGTTCTCCGGACGGACGGAGAAGTTCCGCACCTGGCCTTCCCGGGTTCAACTGAGGCTGCTGCTATGGCTGTTGACGCATTCAACGCCTGGAGGCGATGGTGAACCTGCTTGTGAACGGGGATGCCGAGAGCGGCCCGGGAGATGGCGCGGAGCCGGTGTCCTCGGTCACCGGCTGGACCGTGCGCCAAGGAGCGCCCGCGCTCATCGCGTACAGCCACGGCAACGGCTATCCGACCCCGGCCGACCCCGGACCCGCCCCCGCCCAGCGCGGCAGCCGGTTCTTCTCCGGCGGGAACAGCCCGCGCACCGCGCTCACCCAGGACGTCACCCTGCCCGCCACGGGTGCCACCGGCCGGCGCGCCGTGGACGCGGGGCGCGTCCGGTACACCCTCTCCGCCTGGCTCGGTGGCTACGCGGCCCAGGAGGACGGCGTCCGGCTGTCGGTCGAGTTCCGCGACGCCAAGGGCACCCCGGTCGCGCTCTCCGTGCTCGGCCCGGTCACCGCCGCCGAACGCGACAGCCGTACGGCGCTCCTGGAGCGCACCGCCGGGGCCCTCGTCCCCTTCGGCGCCCGGACCGCCCGCGTGCTGCTCGTCTTCACCCGTACCGGCTCCGGCACCTCCAACGACGGCTACGCCGACGCGGTCTCCCTGACTCTCCACGCGACGGGAGACCGGTCATGAGCCGACTCAGCCGCCCCAGCCGCCCCAGTGGCCTCAACCGGCGCGATCTGCTCAAGGCGGCCGGCGCCGCGGGCGCCCTCGGCACCGTCTGGCCGCTGAGCGCCGGGCTCTCGCCCGCGCAGGCCCGCGAGGCCGCCGCCGCGCTCGGATCCACCTACGACGAGGCGCCGTTCACCCTCGGTGTCGGCTCGGGCGACCCGCGCCCGACGAGCGTCGTGCTGTGGACCCGGCTCGCCCCCGAACCCTTCGCGGACGCGGGCGAGCAGCCGCTGCCCGAGGTCGCGGAGGTGCGGTGGGCGGTGGCCGAGGACCCCGGGCTGCGCCGGGTCGTCGCGGCGGGCGTGGTCCCGGCGTCCGAGACGCTCGCGCACAGCGTCCACGTACCGGTGACCGGACTGAGGCCCGGCCGTACGTACTGGTACGCGTTCACCGCGCTCGGGAAGACCAGCCGCACCGGCCGGACGAGGACCGCGCCCGCCGGTCCGGTGTCCTCCGTGCGCTTCGCCACCGCCAACTGCCAGAACTATCCGCAGGGCCACTACGCGGCGCTGAGCGGCATCGCGCGCGAGCGGCTGGACTTCGTCATCCATCTCGGCGACTACATCTATGAGTACGGGCCGCAGAGCGGCGACCCGCAGCGCGACCACAACACCCCGATGATCTACACGCTGGCCGACTACCGCAAACGCCACGCCCTCTACAAGGGTGACCCGGGGCTGCGCGCCGCCCACGCCGCCCACCCCTGGTTCCTGACCTGGGACGACCACGAGGTCGCGAACGACTACAGCGGTACGGGCGGCACCGCGCCGTTCCTCCAGCGCCGGGCCGCCGCCTACCAGGCGTGGTACGAGCATCTGCCGCACCGCGACGCGGGCGACGGCGACGGCGAGGGCCGCAGCGCCTCGGCGGCTCTCCCGGACCCCGAGATCCACCGGGTGCGCCGCTGGGGCGATCTGCTGGAGCTGGCGGTGCTCGATCTGCGCCAGTACCGCTCCGCGCAGAACCTCAGCGACGGCACGATCCTCGGCGCGGGACAGAAGGAGTGGCTCAAGCGGACCGTCGACCGAGCCCCGGACGCCTGGCACATCTGGGCCAACTCGATCATGCTCAGCCAGCTGCGCGGCTCGCCGGGCGGCCGGTACATGTTCACCGACCAGTGGGACGGCTTCCTGGGCGAGCGCAAGGAGGTCCTGGAGCATGTGCGCCGGAGCGGGCTGAAGGACCTGATCGTGCTCACCGGGGACTGGCACTCGGCCTTCGTGGACGACATCCGGCCGGACTACGACAACCTCGACGCGCCCGTCATCGGTACGGAGTTCACGGCGCACTCGGTCTCCTCCAGCGCCTACGACGCGGCGTGGAACGCGGCCAACGGCCCGCTGATGGGCCGGGCCAACCCGCATCTCCAGTACTTCGAGGGGAACCGGTACGGGTACGACGTGTACGAGGTGACGCCGCGGCGCTTCAGCACGCACATGAGGGTGATCGAGGACCGCCGGGACCCCGCGTCGCCGGTCTCCACCCTGACCACCTTCCATGTCGACCGGGGCAGGGCCGGCGCGTACGAGGACCCGGCGACGCGGAACTCGCCCGCGCAGTACCGCAGGGACTGACGGAGGGAGTGTGAGGCGGTACGTGGGGCGTGCCGGGCGGCGGGTTCCCCGCGTACCGCCGTCGCCCTAGAGTCGGTCCCATGTTCGCCGCCTATGCCGCACACACCGATGCCGCCGATCCGCTCAAAGGTCTTGAACTGGGCGAACGCCCGGAGCCCGAGCCGCGTCCCGGCTGGACCACCGTCACCGTGAAGGCCGCCTCCCTCAACCACCACGACCTGTGGTCGCTGCGCGGGGTGGGCCTCCCGCCCGAGAAGCTCCCGATGATCCTCGGCTGCGACGCCGCCGGGCTGGACGAGGACGGCAACGAGGTCGTCGTCCACTCCGTCATCGGCGGCGGCGACCACGGCACCGAACCCCGCTCGATCCTCACCGAGCACTACCAGGGCACCTTCGCCGAACGGGTCGCCGTACCGACCGCGAACCTGCTGCCCAAGCCCGCCGGGCTGAGCTTCGAGGAGGCCGCCTGTCTGCCGACCGCCTGGCTCACCGCGTACCGCATGCTCTTCACCAACGCGGGCGTACGGCCCGGCGACTCGGTCCTCGTCCAGGGCGCGGGCGGCGGGGTCGCCACGGCCGCGATCGTGCTCGGCAGCGCGGCGGGGCTGCGGGTGTACGCCACGAGCCGCGACGCGGCGAAGCGGGCGCGCGCGGTCGAGCTGGGCGCGCAGGAGGCGTTCGAGCCGGGCGCGCGGCTGCCGCACCGGGTGGACGCCGTGATCGAGACGGTCGGCGCCGCCACTTGGTCGCACTCCATCAAGTGCCTGCGGCGCGGCGGCACGCTGGTCATCTCGGGCGCGACGAGCGGCGACCGGCCGGCCCACGCCGAGCTGACCCGGATCTTCTTCCTGGAGCTGCGGGTGGTGGGCTCGACCATGGGGTCGCTCGGTGAGCTGGAGGATCTCCTCGCGTTCTGCGCGCTGAAGGGCGTGCGGCCGGTGATTGACCAGGTGCTGCCGCTGGACCGGGCGCGGGAGGGCTTCGAGAAGATGGCGGCGGGGAGCCTGCTCGGGAAGGTCGTGCTGACGGTCTGAGTGTCTGCCGACGGTCTGAGTGCCGTGCTGACGGCCTGAGCGGCTGAGCCGGCCGCGTCTGTCAACTTCTATTGACACCCGCCTTCTGTCAACGTACGTTGACGTCATGACCGAAGCAACGGATCTCGCCGAGCGGGCGGGTGACCGCGACCCCCGGGTCGGACTGCGGGCCGTCGCCGCGCTGCGGCGGCTGCTGGAGCAGCTCGAAGCCGTACAGGTGCGCAGCGCCCGCAATCAGGGCTGGTCGTGGCAGGAGATCGCAGACGCGCTGGGCGTCAGCCGGCAGGCCGCGCACAAGAAACACGGGAGGCAGTGATGTTCGAACGGTTCACCGAGGGCGCCCGCGCAGTGGTCACCGGGGCGGTCGGGCACGCGGAACGCACGGGCGCGGACACCGTCACCGAGGAACATCTGCTGCTGGGGCTGCTCGACCGGCGCGGCACGCGCGCCGCGTTCGCGTTCGCGGCGCTGGGCATCGAGGACCGGCGCGACTCGGTGGTACGGGCGCTCGCCGACGCGCGCCGGCGCGGCGGTCTCTCGCAGGCGGACGCGCGGGCGCTGGCCGGGATCGGGATCGACCTCGGCGAGATCGTCGCCCGGGTCGAACGGGAGCACGGCGAGGGCGCGTTGCGGTCCGGCCGCCGGCGCGGCCGGCCGTGGACCGGGCACCGGCCCTTCGCGCCGGAGGCCAAGGCGGTGCTGGTGGACGCGCTGCGGATCGCGCGCGGGCGCGGCGACCGGCAGATCGGGGACGGGCATCTGCTGCTGGCGCTGGTGTCCCGGCCCGGGGTGGTCGCGGAGGTGCTGGCGGACCACGGTGCGACGTACACGACGGTGGAGCGCGCGATGTACGGCGCGGCGAGCGGTGCGGCGGACGGTGACCGAGGTGACGGAGGCACGGATTCCGGTCTGGCCGAGGCGGGGTGACGGGGGTTCGGGCGGGGTGACGGGGGCTCGCTCGGGCGGCAGGCGGGCGGCCTGCGGGCGGGCGGCTGATGAGCGGCTGATGGCCGGCTGATGGCCCGGCTTTGGGCGAGCCAAGATCGTCTCTTGGGGAAACACCGTAGGCATTGTCAGTGGTCGTCCCTACGATGGGGGCAATTCCGGGCCCTTCTCGGTGGCGCGCTTTCCGCGCGCCGCCGCGGCATGGGCCGGGCCCATCGCGATTCGTGAGGGGGGGACCCCGCGATCGCCCGACCCGCGCCTGCGTGGCCGCCCGTCCGGGGCCGCGAGGTTGCCCCCCCCCGAGCCCATGAATCCTGTGAATCCTGATCCGTCCGCCGCCCCGTCCGCCGCCCTGTCCGTCTCCGGAGTACCCGAAGCGTCCGGCGTTCCCGGAGCGTCCGGCGCCTCCGCGCCGACCGTCAACACCTTCCAGGTCGACCTGCGCGGCCTCGTCGACCTGCTCTCCCATCACCTCTACTCCAGCCCGCGGGTCTACGTCCGCGAGCTGCTCCAGAACGCCGTCGACGCGCTCACCGCGCGCCTCGCGCACGACCCCGCCGCGCCCCGGCGCATCCGGCTCACGGCCGACGGCACCTCCGTCGTGATGGAGGACTCCGGTATCGGCCTGACCGCCGACGAGGTGCACACCCTGCTCGCCACCATCGGCCGCAGCTCCAAGCGCGACGGGCTGGAGAACGCCCGGCAGGAGTTCCTCGGCCAGTTCGGCATCGGGCTGCTGGCCTGCTTCGTCGTCGCCCGGCGCATCCGCGTGGTCTCACGGTCCGCCCGTACGCCCGACGCGCCGCCCGTCGAGTGGCTGGCCGGCGACGACGGCTCGTACACCGTACGGATCCTGCCGCACGAGGCGCGCCCGGAGCCGGGCACGACCGTGCTGCTGGAGCCCCGGCCGGGCGCCGAGGAGTGGACCGACCCGGAGCGGGTCGCCCGGCTCGCCGCGGACTTCGGCTCGCTGCTGCCCCACGAGGTCACCTTCACCGGCCCCGGCGTCACCGACCGGCCGCTGACCGAGCGGCCCGCCGTCTGGGACCGCGTCCACCCGACGCCCACCGCCCGCCGGGTCGCGCTGGCCGGGCACTGCGCCAAGGTCTTCGGTTTCACCCCGCTCGACTCCATCGACCTCGACCTGCCCGTCGCCGGTGTGCGTGGCATCGCCCATGTGCTGCCCGACGCCACCAGCCCCGCCCAACGGGCCGCCCACCGCGTCTATCTGAAGGGCATGCTCCTCACCGACCGGGCGGACAACCTCCTGCCCGACTGGGCGTTCTTCGTCCGCGTCGTCCTCGACACCGACACCCTGCGGCCCACCGCCTCCCGGGAGAACCTGTACGACGACGAGACCCTCGCCGCCGTACGCGAGGCGCTCGGCGGCCGGATCCGGGCCTGGCTGGCCGAGCTGGCGGCGGGCGACCCCGACCGGCTCGCGGCGTTCCTGAGCGTCCACCATCTGGGCGTCAAGTCCATGGCCAGACACGACCCGGAGCTGTTCGGGCTGATGCTGCCGTGGCTGCCGTTCGAGACCAGCGACGGCCGCCTCACCCTCGACGAGTTCGCCCGTACGCACTCCGTGATCCACTTCACCCGGACCGTCGAGGAGTTCCGGCAGGTCGCGCCGATCGCCGCCGCGCACGGCCTCGGCGTCGTCAACGGCGGATACACGTACGACACCGACCTCCTCGCGCTCCTCCCGGGCATCCGGGACGGGGTCACCCTCAGCGAACTCGACGCGGGCGCCGTCACCGCGCAGCTCGACCCGGTCGACCCCGGGCAGGAGCTGGCGCTCGCCGGCTTCCTCGCCACCGCCCGCACCCGGCTCGACGCCCTCGGCTGCGATGTGGCGCTGCGCGCCTACCACCCCGTCACCGTCCCCGCGCTCTTCCTCGACGACCGCGCGGCCCGCCACGAACGGGACCGCGCGGAGGCCGAGGAGAGCGCGGACGAGCTGTGGAGCGGCATCCTCGGCGCCCTGCGCGGAGCCGCGCCCCGGGCCAGGCTCGTCCTCAACCACCACAACCCGCTGGTGCGCCGTATCGCGGGTATCACCGACCCGGAGCTGACCGGCACCGCGGTCGAATCGCTCTACGGGCAGGCGCTGCTGATGGCGCAGCGCCCGCTGCGCCCCGCCGACACCGCGCTGCTCAACCGGGCCTTCCTGGGCCTGCTGGAGTGGGCCACCCACCCGCTCGAAGCCCCGGCCGCCGAAGCCGCCACATCGCAGCACGGAGCCACCCCGCCGCCCGCACCGCACACTCACGAGGAGGGCGACCAGTGACCACCGACCTCGCGCCCGAGGACATCCGCCGCGCCCTCTGGGAGAACGAGTCCGCGCCGAACGGCCTGCCGCGCAACGCGCGCGCCGAGCAGCTCGTCACCGCCGCCGAGGCGACCGGCGACCCCGATGTGCTCCGCACGGCGCTCTTCGGCCTGATCAAGGCGTACGAATACAGCACCGAGCGCGGCAAGATGCTCGTCCCGTTCGCACGGCTGCTCCAGGAGTGGGACCGGGACCCGTCCGCGTTCGACGAGGGCGACACCCACACCTTCCACTGGATGTTCAAGTGGGCCAGCTCCGGGATGCTCACGCTGCCCGAGATGCCGCTGACCACCGTGGAGAAGTGGCTCGCCGAGATGGAGCGCCGCTACCGCGCGGCCGGCTACACCGAACGGGCTGTACGGCAGGCCGAGTTCAACCTCGCCGACAGTACGGGCGACGAGGAGCGCGCCGCCCGCGCGTTCGCCGCCTGGAGCGCCGCCGAGCGCGACCGGATGGCCAACTGCCACGCCTGCGAGCTGAACGACCAGGGCACCTACTGGGCGGAGCGGGGGGACGACGAGAAGGCGCTGCGGACCTGGGAGCCGGTGCTCGCGGGCCGCTCCCACTGCGCGGAGGAGCCGCACCGGGTGCTGGCCCGGTCGCTGCTGCCGCTCCTGCGGTCGGGCAGGACCGACGAGGCGCGCACCCACCATCTGCGCGGCTACCGGCTGGCTCGGGGCAACGAGAGCCTGCTGGGGTCGATCGGGCGCCATATCGAGTTCTGCGCGCTGACCGGCAACGAGGGCCGGGGGCTTGAGATCCTCGCCGAGCACGCGGCGCAGCTGGAGGCCGAGGGCAACCCGTCGGGCCGTCTGGAGCTGCTCGGCGGCACACTCGTCCTGCTGCGCCGGCTGCTGGCGCTCGGTCTCGGCGAGCGGCCCGCGGTCCCGGACCGGGTCGCGGGGGAGCGCCGTACGGTACGGGAGCTGCACGACCTGCTCGACGCGGAGGCCACCGAGACCGCCGCCCGGTTCGACCGGCGCAACGGCAACGGCACGAAGTCCGCCGAACTGGCCGCCCGGCTCGCGGCCCAGCCCCTGCTGGCCGCCCTGCCGCTGGGAGTACGGGCGCCCAGAATCGGACCGGCGGCGATACGGCCGGAGACGGTACGAGCGGAGACGGTACGAGCGGGGACGGTACGACCGGCCGAGACGCCGGGCGCGGAGCCGGAACGGGCGGAAACCGCCGGGCCGGCCGCCCTGGCCGCCCTGGCCGCGCGGGCGCGGGAGCTGCGCGCCAAGGGGCATCCGGGAGCGCTCGCCGCATGGGACCGGCTCGCGGCGCTGGTCGCCGAGGACGACGCGGCGGTCGATCCGCTGCTGGCGGCCGAACTCCTCGAACACACCGCGGTGCGCGCCGGACGCGCGGGCGAGGACACGGTCCGCGATCTCTTCCGCGAGGCCGCCGCCGCCCACCGGGCGGCGGGCGAGCACAGCCGGGCCGCGCTGAACGACCTGCGTGTCGTCTACGCCGCCGCGCGTACGGGCACATCGTCCGAGGAGATCCGGGAGCTGCTCGCGACGGCCGACGAGGCGGCGCGCGCGCTCGACCCGGCGGATCCGACCCGCACCCGGCGGATCGCGACGGTCGCACTGAGCGAGGCCAGACTCGGCGGTCTGCTGCGCCACCTGGAGAGCGGCCACGGCGCAGGCGAGGGCGCCGACGAAGGAGCGGACGAGGTCGCGGACGAGGGGACCGACGAGGGGGCGCTGCTCGACGCCGAACTGGCGGCGTTCATCGCGG
This sequence comes from Streptomyces paludis, assembly GCF_003344965.1. NCBI lineage: Bacteria > Bacillati > Actinomycetota > Actinomycetes > Kitasatosporales > Streptomycetaceae > Streptomyces > Streptomyces paludis. The sequence continues at coordinate 5,419,841 of NZ_CP031194.1, forward strand.
AGTTCTCGGTAGCGGAGACGGCCGGGGAGACGGTCGAAGAGACGGCCGGGGAGACGGCGGAGGGGCTGACCAGTCTGGCCGATCTGCTCGCCGAGGCCGAAGTCCTGCGCGCCGAACACGCGTGGCAGACGGGCGACGGGGAGGCCGCGGACGCGCTGTTCGCCTCGGCGGTACGGCGCAGCGTGGCCGCCGGCCGCCCGTGGGACGCCGCCGAACCCCTCGCGCAGCGGGCGAGACTCCTGATGGCGATGGGCAGGGCGGAGGACGCCGAGGCCGCGGCGCGGACCGCGCTGGAGCACGGCGCGGAACTGACCGGACCGGCGGAGCTGGGCGGGCTGCGGCTGACCCTGGCCGACCTTCTCTACCAGCAGTACGGCAAGGAGGACGAGGCCGCCGAGTACGCCCTCGAAGCCGCGCACTGGTTCGACGAGGCCGGGGAGTCGGCCGGCCCGGGCGCATACTCCCGGCTCATCCTGGCGCAGGCGTACAGCGAGACCGGACGCCCCGCCGAGGCCGCCGAGGTGCTCGAATCCGCCCTGCCGGACCTGCTGGAGCACGGCCCGGAGCAGACCGTACGGGCCCGGCAGACGCTCGGCCGCGCACTCCGGGCGATGAACGACCAGCGGGCGGCGGCCGAGCAGTATCTGCTGGCGGCCGATATCGCCAAGGACTGGCAGAGCCAGCACCCGCACGCCCAACTGGCCACCCTGGGCGCCGAATGCCTCTCGGGCGCCGGTCTGCGGACGGAGGCCATCGCCGCGTACCACCGCGCCGTCGAGCTGTGGCAGTCGCTCGCCGAACCGGTCGGCGCCGTGCGCGCCCTGCGCTCCGTGGCGTGGCTGGAGGCCGGCGAGGGGGACACGGCCGCGGCACGCGCCCTGATGGACCGGGCGCTCGCGGCCGGGGAGGGCGAGGGCGGCGAACTGCTGCTGGAGCGCGCGAGCACCTGGCTCCAGACCGCCGAGATCCTGCTGAACTCCCTCTACTCCGAGGCGGACAGCACCTTCCAGCCGCCCGCCGTGGCGGACCCCGTCCGGCACGAGGCGCTCGGCCTGCTCACACAGGCCGAGGCCGCACTGGCCACGCTCGACCTGCCGGGCGTGGTGTCGGAACGGGCCCGCTGCGCCACCCGGATGGCCTGGACGGAACAGGAACTCGACCGCGCCGAGTCCGCCACCGCCCGGCTGCGCGCGCTCATCGCCGAACTGACCGCCCAGGACACGGAGGAGTGCCACGCGGTCCTCCCCCGCCTGGAACGGACCCTCAAACAGCTCAGCCGGCGGACCTGATCCCGAACACCTGCCTAAGGGCCGTCCGGGCCGTCCCCGAGGTGCGCCGGAACCCCCGTATCCGGCGCACCGCCGGGCCGTTGTGCCGTTGTGCCGTGTGCCCGTCCGGAGCTTCAGGTCCGGTGTCAGGTCCGCTGTCAGTTCCGCGACGGGCGCAGCAGTGTCCCGAGACGGTCCGCCGTTGCCGACAAGTGCTTTCTGGCGTCGGCCAGTTGTGCTTCCGTGACCCCGTTGTCCCGGGCCGCGTCGCGGATGTCGTCCCGGAACCGGTCCAGCAGCCGGTCCAGATCGCGGGCCGGGTCGCCGGTGGCCGCCAGGTCGCCGTACCGGTCCGTGAGGGGCTCCGGCGGCTCGGGAGCATCGGTCGGCCCGGCCGGCTCCGGCGGCCGGGGGGTGTCCGCCGGGGGCGGGGCCGACTTGCCGTACGGCGGCCAGGCCGTGCCGGTCAGCCCGCCCAACTGGACGGCCAGCTCGGACAGGCCGTCCCGGACACCGGTGGGCCAGTCGCCCCGGGCGAAGTGGGTCTGGACCTGGTCCTGCACCTGCTTGGCGATGCGCTGCATCTCCTGGCGGGCCGTCTCCTGGGCCTCCTTCGCCTGGCGGCGGGCCCGCTGGGCGTCCTCGCGGGCGCGGCGCGACTCGTCCTTCGCCCGGCGCGCCTGCTCCTGCCACTCGTGCTTGGCGCGCTTCAGCTCCTCCTTCGCCGTACGCCAGGACTCGTTGTCCATGAAGTCCCCCGCGCCGGCGCTCCCCGTCCCGCCGCCCGCGCCGCTCCGAGTCTCCGAGGCCGCCGCGCGCATCTCGCTGCGCAGCTGTCCCGCCGCGCCGCGCACATCGTCCCGGATCTCGGCGGCCAGCTCGGCCACGGACTCGCGGATCTCCAGCTCCAGATCGGCCAGTTCGCCCGTACGACCGGCCAGCTCGGCGCGGCCGGCGTCGGTGATGGAGTAGACCTTGCGACCGCCCTCGGTGGCGTGGGTGACCAGTCCCTCGGCCTCCAGCTTGGCGAGCCGCGGATACACCGTGCCGGCGGACGGCGCGTACAGCCCCTGGAAGCGCTCCTCCAGCAGCCTGATCACCTCGTACCCATGACGGGGGGCCTCTTCGAGGAGCTTGAGGAGGTAGAGCCGGAGGCGGCCGTGGGCGAAGACCGGAGGCATGTCACAGCTCCTTCGGGGCGGGTGTGGGGGCGGGTGTGGGGGCGGGTGTGGGGGTGGGGGTGGGTTCGGGGGTGGACAAGGGTGTGGGCGAGGGGGTGGGGGTGGTCGGGGGTGTGGTGGTGGATGGGGGTGTGTGGGGGGCTTCCTCCGTCTGGGGGCGGCGCAGCAGGGCGATCGAGCCGGAGACCGTCGTCGCCCGCAACGTGCCCGTGCCCGCCCCCAGATTGCCGGTGATCTTCTTGGCCCCCCACTGGCCGGTGACCCGCAGATCGTCGAACGCGTTGGACACCGAGCCGCTCGCGGTGTTCGCCTCGACCCGCGCGTCCGCCGGGTGCGGCAGCCGGATCGCCACCTCGCCCGAGACCGTCGTCAGCCGGATGTCGGTGGGCTGGTCCGTCGGATCGAGGTCGATGACCATGTCCCCGCTCACCGATTCGGCCCGTACGGACGAACCCGCCCCCTCGATGACCGTCAGATCGCCGGAGACGGAGTGGAAGCGCAGCCCGCCGGTCACCGCCTGGGCCTCCAGACTGCCCGATACCGTGTCGGCCCTGACCTCGCCGGACAGCCCCACGAGTGTGGTGTCGCCACTCACTCCGCGCACATCCGTCCGGCCCCGGATCCCCGAGATGACGGCTCCGGCGCCGACCACGCCCACCTCCACCGAGGTGCCCGCCGGGACGGCCAGCGAGACGACCGCGTCACGGTCCCGGTTCTTGGGGTCGAGCAGCTTCAGGAATCCCTTCCACGGCAGGTCCTCATAGGCGACGGTGAGGGCGGAGCCGTCCTGCGTCACGATCAGCGGCGGGCCCGTCAGACGGGAGACCTCCAGCCGGGCGTCCTCCCGGTCCGTGCCGACCACATTCACCGTCCCGTTCACAATCCGGACGCTGAGTGTGCTGACCGGGCCGGTGAAGTCGAGCTTCTCCGGCTCGGCTACTTCCCATGTCGACTCTGCCATGGTGCTGACCTCCCGGGCCTGGACCGAATGCGACGACGACGCAACATATCGCGTCTCATGCAGAACACGATATATCGCGGTTCCGGGAAGTCAAGACATATCGGCGGCCCACGCGCGACGATGGGGGACGAATCAGGGGCACCCGTAAGGCGATCCCCCCAAATGCGGGCAAAGTTCCCTGGCTCTAGCGTGAGAGCCATGAACGCGACACCCGTGGGAGCGCTGCTGCTGTGCCGGGCCGGGCCGGCGGCGGTCCGGCCCGCCGCCCATCTGCTCCGCGAGCGGCTGCTGCTCGCCCCGGCGGGCGACGAGTGGAGCGTGCTCGTCCCCGAGGGAAAACCCTGGCTGGACGGCGCCGACCCGGTCGACCGCGTCCTCACGGCCTGGGCCACCGCGCTCGCCGTCGGCGCCGGCTGGCCGGTGCTCGCCCTCTGGTGGGACCGCGACCGGGCCGGATACCTGCTCGCCGCCGGATTCCGCCGCGCCGTCGGCTACATCTGGCTGGCCGACGGCACCCCCGTCGGCGAGGACGAAGCCATGCGGACGTTCGCCGCCCGGCTCCACCTCGACCCCGTACTCGACCTCCAGGCGCTCGCCCCCCTGACCCTGCCGGACCCCGAGGCCGACTCCCGGGCCCGGCTGCTCGCCCTGGCCGCCGTCCTGACCCGTACGGGGCTCACCCTTCCGGCCGGTCTCACCCCCGGCGAACCGGCCGACCGGCTCCGCGAGGTGGCCCGCGTCCAGCCCGGCGTCGAGCAGATCGAATGGGCGGGCTGGCGCGACGCGGTCCGGGCCGAGCTGGACGTGGTCGAGGACGGCCCCCTCGGCCCCTGGCTGCGCGGGCCCCGCGCCCGCGGCGTCAGCGCGGTTCAGCTCGCCGCGGGTGTTCCGCTTGTTCTTTGGGGCGCGCGTCGTCGCAGTGCGGGGTGGGCGTTTGCGGGGGCGCTGCTGGTTGTGCATGGGGTGCTGGGGCTGGCGTACGACCGTTTCCGCACGGTTGCGACTCCCGTCTAGGGGGGCCGTGGTCTGTGGTTGTACCGGGGTACGGCCGGTTCGTTCGGTGTCGGGTCGCCTCCCGGCTAGGGGGCCGTGGTCTGTGGTTGTACGGGGTACGGCCGGTTTCGTTCGGTGCGGCCGTGACCGTGGGTCTGCGGTGGTACCGGGGTGCGGCCGGTGCACGCAGTGCCGGGGGCCGGGGCGGGGTCGCCTCCCGACGGGGGGCGTGGTGCGGGCCGGTTCGTGGTGCGGGCCGGTTCGTTTTGTGCCGGGGGCCGGGGCACTCCGGAGGCGCATCCCCGGATGCATGATTTACGCCGCGTGCGGCTTCGTCGGTCGACTGCGGACCGTACAGCGGCACAAATCACGCTCTACATCCGGGGACGTCACCTCCTGCGACCCCGGCCCCCTCCCGCCGGTGGGGGCGGGCGCACCGCCCGCGCGGCGCCGGGGTGGGTGGGCAGCGCGGCCTCATTCGTCTTCTTCGTCGTCCAGCCTTGCCAGCCAGGTCGCCAGGCGTTCCACCGGGACCTCGAAGTCGGGGTTCAGGTCGACGAATGTCCGCAGCTGCTCGGCCAGCCACTCAAGAGTGACCTCCTCCTGGCCGCGTCGCTTCTCCAGTTCCTCGATACCTCGGTCCGTGAAATACATACCGCCCAGATTAGTCGGTCGGCCCCGAAACGCCGTCCTCACCTCGGAACCTCGCTCGGGCGCCGTACTGCCGCTAATCTGCGGTGAATTGGGGGAATGGGGTTGCCATGGACAATGGCGAGACCGGAGTCACACGCATTGAGATGCCCGACGGGACGCCCGTCTGGGCGCGGATCAGCGGCGCGGCGGAACTGGCCCGGCCCTCGGGGGGCCTGACGTATTCGGACACCGGCTTCGCCGATCAGGTGCAGGCCCGGGTCGAGAGTCTGCACTCCGTCGTGACCAGCGTCGCGCGGTCGCTGGCCGGGCCGCTGCGGGAGGTACGGCCCGATGAGGTGAGCGTCGAGTTCGGTATCGAACTGACCGCCAAGGCCGGCCGGGTGGTGGGGCTGCTCGCGGACGGCGAGGCCAAGGGCGGCATCACGGTCACGCTCACCTGGCGCGGCGGCGGGCCGCCCGTCGATCCGGCGGAGCCGGCGCCCGTACCGGCGCGGGCCGCCGTACCGCCCGCCGAGCCGGAGCCGCCGGGCGTACCGCCGCCGAGGCCCGCCGCGCCGCCCAGGGGCACCGCGTGACCGACGGGCCCGGTGGGGGCGTCGGTGGCGTCGGGGGCGCACCGAGCGACAGTGTGCGCGCCCTCGTGGACCTCGTCATGGCGGCGACCGTGCGCATCCATGGCGCGGAGCGCGGGTATGCCCCTGATGAGCCGGGCGGAAGCTTCCTGGGGAGCGGCTTCTTCATCGCCCCGAGCTGGGTTCTCACATGCGCGCACGTGGCGATGCGGGGGGAGGGGCGGGAAGTGACGGTGGTCTTCGAAACCGGCCCCACGAGCGGCCTCACCTCGGTCACCGGCACCGTCGTCGCCGCCCTTCCCGAAGCGGCCGCGGTCGCTGCGGGTACGGGCATCCGTGGCGGCTGGCCCGCGCCCGATCTCGCCCTCGTCCGCCTCCGCCGCCCCGTCGAGCACGCCTGTGTGTACGTCGCCGAGCGCCCCGCCTCCTTCTTCGCCGGGGGTACGGTCCTCTACTCCGGCTGGACCGAGGTCGGCGGCCGGATCAAGCGGCTGACCGGAAGGTGCTCCGTCCAGGGCACCGTCGGCGGCTGGGCCGACCCCGACGAGCAGCTGCGCCTCGGCGGGGACGTGCTGCCGCCCGGGATCTCCGGCGGGCCGACCGTCGACCTCGCGCGCGGCGAGGTGGTCGGGGTCCTCAAGTCGCAGCTCGTCGGCGCGATGGGCGGCACCTCGATCTCCATCGACCGGCTGCGCTCCCTCCCGGTGCCGGCCGCCATGGCCGGGGCCGAGTCCGACGACGACTACCAGGCCGTCTGCCACGCCCACGACCGCTACCACGCCGACCAGCACGCCAGCCGCGTGACCGCCGGGCCGACCTGGGCCGATGTGCAGGACGGCCTCGGCGCCGGGGCCGGCCGCGCGCTCAGCCCGCAGCAGCGCATCACCCTGCTCGGCCGGCTCGCCGAGCTGCCGCCGCCGGTCTCCACACACAGCCTGCTCGACCTGCTGGCCCGGCTGCCCGGTATGCGCGGGGGCGACCGCTACCCGGCGCCGCGCGGCTGGCGCGACGGGCTCGGCGCGCTGTACGGGACGCAGACGCGCGGTGACGAGGCCGCCCTCAGGCTCGTGCTGAGCTACTGCATGAGCGTCATCGCCGCCGAACGCCCCTACGTCACACCGTCCACGGCCCGCGCCGAGGAGAACCTCTGGGAGTGGGTCAACGGCATCGCCGACGACCGCCTCCCCCGCGACTTCCGCCAGGAGATCTTCCGGCTCTGGGCGGCGGCGCGCCGCCGTACGGACCGGGAGCAGCGGCGCGCCTCCCCGGCGTACGGCGAGCGGCCCAGGGAGGGGGAGCGCCCCTTCGTCCTGCTGGAGCTGGAGCCGCGCGGCTGGGAGCGGGACAGCTACGACTGGCGGGTCGGCGTCGCCCGGTACACCGGCGAGGTGGTGCCGGTCGGCGAGGACAGCCGGGGCACCCCCGGCCACGCGCTGCCCGTACGCCTCGGCCCTTCGCTGACCGAGGCGTTCCGGCGGTGCGACGAGCCGGACAATCCGGCGGTGCTGCAAGTCGCCGTCGTACGGGCCCGGTTGGGCCTGGCGGTGGACGGCTGGCGGCTGTCGCCCGACGAGCCGCCGCTGGGCGCCGTCCGGCCCGTGCTCGTCCGCCCCTCCGACCAGGAGCCGCCGCCGACGGAGGGCGAGGCGCGCGAGCACCGGGCCCGCTGGGACCGGGCGCTGACGGTCGCGGTGCGGGCCGAGATCCTCGACTGCGAGGAGGGGCTGCGGATACCCGTACCGGCGGGGGAGTATCTGCGCTCCCTGGCGTACGAGACGGTGCCCGTGCTCTGCCGGTACGCGGACGGATCCGGGGAGCCGGAGGCCGCCGGGGACCCGGGGGCCGTGGCGGAGACCGCGGCCGGGCTGGCCCGGCTGGCGTGCGGCGGCTTCCACATCGCCCTGCTGCGGCGCGGCAAGGACCGCCCGGAGATCGTCTGCGCGGACTTCCACCGGCGGGCCGTCGCCACCGTCGCGGAGGCGGGCACCGCCGACCGGCTGCCGTACACCGTGCTGGCCCTGCGGCGGGGCGTGTGGGCGGGCCGTACGGAGACCTACTGGTCGGACGGCATCGCCCTGTTCTACGACGATCCCACCCGGCCGCTGCCCGGATTCGGCCAGTTGCTGGAGGCGCCATGACCGGGCCGGGGCCGTTCGGGCGGCCGAGTCGCGCACCAGCTTCTTACGGGCCCATGTCAGGTCGACCTAGGACGACGGGGAACACGCCATGAGTGAATCCAGCGAGTGGCTCATCTACCGGGGCGCGGGCGAACCCCACGGCGGCATCGGCCAGTTGCCCCCGCCGCCGCCCTGGCGCGACTTCGGCGGCCGGGGCGGTACGGACAGCCCCGGTGACGGTGGCGACGGCTCCGCCGACCGGCGGCTCGGCGGCTACCGGCACGAGGCCGAACTCCACCGGCCCGGCGCCGAGGAGCTGGAGATGATCAACGCGGCGCTTTATCTGCGCCGGCCCCTCCTCGTCACCGGCAGCCCCGGCGCCGGCAAGAGCACCCTCGCCCACTCCGTCGCGCACGAGCTGGGGCTCGGCCGGGTGCTGCGCTGGCCCATCGTCAGCCGGTCGGCGCTCCAGGACGGGCTGTACCACTACGACGCGATCGCCCGCCTCCAGGACGTCCAGCTCGCCGCGCACCGGTACGGCGCGGACGGCGCGGCCTCCGCGGACGGCGCGGGCCGTATCGATCCCTCCGGTGATATCGGCAGCTACATCCGGCTCGGCCCGCTGGGCACCGCGCTGCTCCCCTCCGACCGGCCGCGCGTGCTGCTCATCGACGAGCTGGACAAGAGCGACATCGATCTCCCGAACGACCTCCTGAACGTCCTGGAGGAGGGCGAGTTCGGCATTCCGGAGCTGGAGCGGATCGCCGACCGGCTGCCCGGCGGCGAGGCCGAGGTGCTCGACCACGACGGCCGGAAGGTCCGGATCAAGGGAGGCAGGGTGCAGTGCCGCGCCTTCCCCTTCGTCGTCCTCACCAGCAACGGCGAGCGCGACTTCCCGGCGCCCCTGATGCGCCGCTGTATCCATCTGGAGCTGGGCCGCCCCGACCACCAGCGGCTGGCGACCTTCGTACGGGCCCACCTCGGTGATGAGGCCGCGCGTGCCGGTGACGATCTCATCGCGCACTTCCTGGAGCGCTCGCGCAGCGAACTGATCTCCACCGACCAGCTGCTGAACGCGATCTACCTCACCGACGCCGCCGCCCCCGCGGGCCGGGAACGCCTCGCCGACCTGCTCATCCAGCGACTCGACCGGCCGAGGTGACGCCCTGATGGCCGCCGACGGTACGGAGCCGATCCCGCCCCGGTCCCACCCCCGAGCCCCGGCCCCGGCCCCTTCCGCGGCCCCGGCCCAGGCCCCGCCGTACGACGGTGCCCTGTTGGCCGCCCTCGTCGCGCGGCTGCGCGGCGCCGGGCTCGACCCCGACGCCGAACAGCTCTGCGACGCCCTGTGGCTGGCCCGCTGGACGGGGCGCGGCCGGGAGCCGACGGAGGATGGCAGCGCGGGCGTGGGCGGTGGCGGGACAGACGCCGACCCGGGCGCGGGCGATGTGCCCGGGGCGGTGAGCGGCCCCGGCGCGACGGGCGGCGGCCCTCACACCGGAGCCGGTGATCTCGCCACCCCTGGTGACCCCGACCGCACCCCCCGCGCCGACCCCCGGATCGCCCTCTACCCCGCGCCGCGCGGCGGCGCCCGGAGCGCGCCGAGGGGCGCCGGCCCAGACGGGGTCGTGCTGGGGGTGCCATTGGCCCCGGCGCTTCCCGCGCCGCTCGAACTCCAGCGGGCGCTCCGGCCGCTCCAGCGATACCGGCCGGCCGCGCCGCCGTCGCGCCGTACTCTTGACGAGGTGGCGACCGTAGAGCTGAGCGCCCGTGCCGGCGGGCTGATCATCCCGGTGTTCCGAGGGGTCTCACGGGCGGACGCGACGCTTCAATGCGTACTCGACGCGTCGTCCTCGATGCGTGTGTGGGAGCGACTTTTCGCCGAACTCCAGCAAATATTCGGACAGTTGGGTGCCTTCCGTGATGTGCAGGTGCGCTATCTGCACCAGGGGCCGGACGGCGCGCCCGCCGTCAGCGCGAGCCCCGATCCGGCCGCCGCGCCGCTCAGCTCCGCCGACCGGCTGAGCGACCCGACCGGCCGCCGGGTCACCGTCGTCGTCAGCGACTGCGCGGGCCCCCTCTGGCACAGCGGACGCGCCCACCGGCTGCTCCACCAGCTCGGCCGCCAGGCGCCCGTGGCCGTCCTCCAGCCCCTGCCGCAGCGCATGTGGAACCGGACGGGACTGCCCGTCACCTACGGTGTCCTCTCCCGGGGCGAGGGGCCCGGCGGCGCCGCCGTACTGAAGGTCGGCGGCGACGCGGCCACCGCGCCCGCCGCCGAACCGGGGGCGCTCGCCGTCCCCGTACTGCCGCCGGTCGCGGGCGCCCTCGGCGCCTGGGCGCGGCTGCTGTCGGGCACCGGCGCCGGGCGGATCTCCGGCGCGGTCGGCTGGGTACGGGCCGGCCATCCGCCGGCCGCGGCGCCGCGCCCCGGACCGGCGCTCTCCTCGCTCCAGCTCGTCAGCCGCTTCCGCTCGGCGGCCTCGCCGGTCGCCGGACAGCTCGCCGTCTATCTCGCGGCGGCCCCGCTCTATCTGCCGGTGATGCAGCTCGTCCAGCGCACGATGCTGCCCGACTCCGGGCCGTCCGAACTCGCGGAGGTGCTGCTCAGCGGGCTGGTCTCGCGCGACAAGAGCGGCGGCGCGGACGACGAGCCGTACTACGAGTTCGTGCCCGGCGTCCCCGAGGCGCTGCTCGGCGCGCTCGGCCGCGACGAGGCGATGCTCGTCCTCAAACACTGCTCCGAGTACATAGAGCAGCGCTTCGGCCGCGGCGGCCCCAACTTCCCCGCCCTGGCGCTCGCGCAGCTCGGCGACGCCGGGCACGGACCGGCCCACCGGAGCGCGGGCCGCGTGGCACTCGACGGCTTCGACGCGGACGCCGATGCCGACGCCGACAGCGAAGACGGTGAGGGAGACGGAGGCGCGGGCGGGGACGCGTACGGCGGCTCCCGGTACGGCGCGCACCGCGTCCCGCACCCCTTCGCCGAGGTCGCCGCGCGCGTCCTCGGGCTCTTCGAGCCGACGACGGAGCCCCTGCCGTCCGGCCGCGGCGAACCCGCCGTCAGCGCCACGGTCGCGAGCGCCCGCGAGCTGGTGCGCCGGTTCGAGTCGGACAACATGGTGCAGTATCTGCTGGACGCCGTACGGCTGTTGCGGGACGCCACCGGGAGCGAGCCGCCCGGCGGCTTCGACGCCACGCTCCGGGCGGAGCTGGCCCGCTGTCTGCTGCGGCTCTGGGAGGTCCAGGGCGGCGGCGAACTCCTCGCCGAGGCCGAGCGCGCCGCCGAACAGGCCGTCGCGCACCCCGGCGCCGTACGCGAACGGGCCGTCCTCGCCCAGGTGTTGCACGCCTCCGCCGACGACCGGCGCCGGCGCGGCGACCGGCGCGGCGCCCTGGAGCTGCTGCGCCGCGCCGACCGGCAGTACGCGGTGGCCTGCGCGGCGCACGGCCTCGCGCCCGCCGACGCGCTGCGGCTCACCCTGGAGCGGGTACGGGCGCTGGAGACGCAGTGGCGGCTCGGCGGTGACAGCGCGCTGCTCCAGAGCGCCATCGGCATGCTGGAGGCGTTCGCGGACGGCTGGCCCGACCAGGGCCACCGCCCCGCCGGGCTGCCGCTCGCCCACGGCCGGACCCTGCTGCGGCTCTCCGGCGCGACCGGCGACCCCGAACAGGCTCAGCTGTACGCGGAACAGGCCGCCCGCTCGCTCCGTACGGCGCTGACCCCCGGTGGCCACACCGTCAGCAGCCAGGCCCGGATCCAGCTCGACCTGGTGGACGCCCTGCTGCGCTCCGGGGAGGGCCTCGACGAGGCGTCGACCCTGATCGACCAGTCGCTGGCGACCGTACGGGACGACCGGCTGACCGCCGCGCTGCGGACCCGGGCGGGCCGGCTGCGGATCGCGCGGTACGAGCGGGAGCGCGAGCGTACGGCGGACGGCACCGGCGGCGACCCGGGGGACCTGGAGGAGGCCGCCGAGTACTTCGGCCTCGCCGCCCACGGCACCGCCCGCGACTCCCGCGCCCACGCCGACCTGCTCGCCGAGTGGGGCAGCGCGCTGCTGACCCGCGCGGAACTCCCCGACGGGGCGGCCTACACCGGCACGGCGGTCCGGGTGCTGCGCGACTGCCGTACGGAGACGGTGACGGGCACGGCGCGGCAGGCCGAGCGGCTGCTGATGCTGGGCCGGGCGCTGATGCTGCGGCACCGGGCCAACGACGACCGGGTGGACCTGCGGGAGGCCGAGCACCTCTTCCTGCTCGCCGCGCAGGAGGCGCGCGAGCCGCTGACCGCCGCCGCCTGCTGGCTGGAGCTGGGCCGCGCCCATCTCGCCGCCCTGCGCACCCTCCACCGCCCCGCCCGGCTGGACGACGCGGCGGGGGCGTTCCGCGAGGCGGCGGAGGCGGCCGGAACGGCCGAAGCGGAGCTGGAGAATCCGCGACAGCTGCTGGAAGCCGTGCGGTTGAGTGCTGAGGCCCACCACTGGCGGGGTATGACCTATGAGGAGGCGGGCCGCCCCCGGGCCGCGCGCGAGGCGTACCGGGCGGCCCGTACGGAGTGGCGCCGGCTGCCGGACGGCGGCGGCGAGGCGGCCCGGCCGACCGCGGACCGCCTGGCCGAGCTGGAGAGCGGGCGCTGAGGCGGGCAACGGGGAGGCGGCGTCATGACCGACAGGGCACACGAGCCGGGACCGGGAACGGGACCGGGAACGGGGCACGCGTACGACGACGGCCGGGTCCCCGGCGAACCGCCGGACCGGCGGGACGCGCTCGAACCGCCGGGTCCGATGGGCCTGTTGGCCCCGGCGGACTCGCTGGACCTGACGGACCTGACGGACCCACCGGATCCCTCGGGGCCGCCCGGCCCGTCCGGTCTGCCCGATCTGCTGGGGCTCGACCTCGCCGCGCTGCGCACCCTGGACCACCCGGTGCTCGCCGCCGTCGTCGCCGATCTGAGGGGCCGCGCGGAGCAGCCGCGCGAGATGCTCTGGGGGTTCAACAACGCTTTCTAGCCAGCAGGTTCCGAATGGATTACGCCGTTGGCATGCGGGGTACGGATGGCTGAGCGCGTCCGTCCCGAGGCGAAAGGGCAGCCCCGTGGCCCCTAGGGGCAGCAGGTCCGCCCCTCAGGTTCCTGACGCGCCTTTCCCCATGCCCTAACGTCGGTCCGTGAGCCTCTGGACTTCTCTTGAGCCCGCGTCCGCCATGGTGGACCCCGGCGGTACGACCACAGTTCGGTTGCGGCTGCGCAACACCGGTGACGTCGTCGACGAGTACCGTTTCACCCCCGTGGGGGACCTCGCGCCGTTCATCAGAGTCGAACCCCCGGCCCTCCGGCTCTTCCCCGGCACCACCGGCGCGGTGGAGCTGACGATCGCCCCGCCCCGCAGCCCGGACGCGACCGCGGGGCCGAACCCGTACGGGGTGCGGATCGTCCCGACGGAGTACCCGGAGGCGGCCGTTGTCCCCGAGGGCAACGTCACGATCACCGCGTTCACCGAGCTGCGCGCCGAGCTGGTCCCGCCGACCGTCAAGGGGCGGTTCCGGGGCCGGCCCCGGCTCGCCATCGACAACCTCGGCAACACCAAGATCACCGCCTCCCTCTCGGGCAGCGACAACGGCGATCAGCTCTCGTACGAGATCAACCCCGCCAATGTGCAGATCGAGCCCGGCCGCGCCGCGTTCGTCGACGCGACGCTCCGGCCCCGGGAGACCACCTGGTTCGGGCGGAAGCAGCAGCGGCCGTACACCCTGGGGGTGCAGCGCTCCGGGGAGCCCCGGCTCGACGTCGAGGGCACCTTCGTACAGCGGGGGGTGATGCCGCGCTGGCTCGCCACCGTGCTGGCCGGTGTTGTCGCGCTCGCGGTCGGCTTCGTGGTGCTGTGGATCGCCCACAACCCGCAGGTGCGCAGCCTGGCCCAGCCGCGGACCCAGTCGGTGGCCGCGAGCGCGCTGCCCTCGGAGCCGTTGGAGTCGGCCCCGGCGGCCCCGGCGCCGCCCTCCGAGCCGGCCGCCCCGCCCGTCGTGGAGAGCGTTCCCCCGCCGCCTTCGCCGTCCGCGGTCGAGAAGCAGTCGGACGGCGACGGTGGTGACAAGGAGAAGAAGGAGAAGGAGAAGGAGACCGAGAAGTCGGCGGAGCCGCAGGAGAACACCGCGGCGGTCGCCGTCAACAAGCTGAACGCCGAGCGGCCGGGCCGGCACATCTGCTACCGCGTCTATACGAGCGGCGCCTGGCAGAACCCGGTCTGCGACGGCGAGATGGCCGGCACGACCGACCAGGCCCTCCCCGTCGAGGGCATCAACATCGCCGTGTCCGGCATCGGCGTGGTGGGCGCCAACGGCTACCTCCGCGACTCCGGTTGGGAGCCGGAGTGGAAGCACGCCGACAACGGCATCGACCTGTACGTCGGGACCGTCGGCCAGGCGAAGCACCTGGGCGTCCTCGTGGCCGACGTGACCGCGGGGTCGATCTGCATCACCGCGCATGTCCACGACGAGGGCTGGCAGGAGACGGCGTGCTCCCAGCCGGGCGGCTATATCTCCCGGGGATCCGAGTCGAACGCGCTCTGGCTGGAAGCGATCAGGCTCACCGTGTGACCGGGCGGCGCCGGTCCGCAGCGCTTGGGCGGGGACCGGCGTCGGCCCGTACTCGTACCCGTACCAGCACTCGTACCTGTTCTCGTACCCGCGCTTTATGGGTCAGTACGGTCGCGGCAGGGTGAGGATCTCGGCTCCGTCGTCGGTGATGGCGATCGTGTGCTCGCTGTGTGCCGTCCGGCAGCCGGTCGCGCTGCGGAGCGTCCAGCCGTCGGCGTCCGTGACGAGCCGGGCGGTGTCCGCCATGACCCACGGCTCCAGCGCCAGTAGCAGCCCGGGGCGCAGGGTGTAACCACGGCCGGGACGGCCGGTGTTGGCGATGTGCGGGTCCTGGTGCATCGTCGATCCGATGCCATGGCCGCCGAACTGGGTGTTGACCGGATACCCCGCCCCGCGCAGGACCGTACCGATGGCGTGGGAGAGGTCACCGACGCGGACCCCGGGCCCGGCGGCGGCGATCCCCGCCGCCAGCGCGCGTTCGGTCGTGCTGATCAGCGCGACGCTCTCCGGGGGCCGCGCCTCGCCCACGAGGAAGCTGATGGCGGCGTCCGCGGCGACACCGCCCTTGGAGACGGCCAGGTCGAGCGTCAGCAGATCGCCGTCCGCGAGCCGGTAGTCGTACGGCCGGCCGTGGAGCACGGCGTCGTTGACGGACGCGCAGACGTAGTGGCCGAAGGGGCCGTGGCCGAAGGACGGCGCGTAGTCGACGTAGCAGGAGACCGCGCCCGCCTCGGTGATCAGGGCCTTGGCCCACCGGTCGAGGTCCATCAGGTTCGTACCGACCGCGCTGCGGTCCTTGAGTGTCCGGAGTACGTCGGCGACCACGGCGCCGGTCTCCCGCGCGCGGGACAGCAGGGTGGGGTTGAGGATCTCGATCATGTGGCGCCTTTCGTATGCGACCAATAACTATACCGGCCATACTTTACCGGTATAAGAATCGGGTCATGGTCCACCCGCGACCGGAATTCGCTCCTTTTTCCGGTCCGGGGGCGGTCGAACGGGACAACCTGCGGCCGTCCGTGTTTGCCTCCCGGGCAGAACAGGAACACACGCGGGGACACCCGCCCACGGTGTCGGGC